>DBMR01000021.1 GCA_002298785.1 Verrucomicrobia subdivision 3 bacterium UBA693 | reverse complement strand
TATAATATGCGAGTCTCAATAGAGCTGAACCATGAGGTTCGGGTTTGAGTCGTATGGGAGAGCACCTCGGACAGGGCTCGAACTTTTTGCTGCTGGTCTGGAGGAGTAAGTTTTCGTAAGGGATTGCACCAGAAGGCGTAGACTATGAAGCGGAAAAAGTTCGGATTTGAAACGAATTGGCTCCAGAGGTAGGGCTCGAACCTACAACCCCACGGTTAACAGCCGCGTGCTCTACCATTGAGCTACTCTGGACCCGAAAGGGAGGCGCAATCTACAAGTCTCGCTATGCCACGTCAACAGGTTTTTACACCGCCTTTGCGTGAAAATCCAAGGCGCCACCAAGGCCTAATCAAATGGTCACCAAGGTGCCTACTTTTTCACCCAACACTACCCGCTTCAGGTTGTGCTCGCGAAAGAGATCAAAGACAATGATCGGCATCTTGTTGTCCAGGCATAGCGAAAAGGCCGTCGAGTCCATTACCTTGAGCTGCCGTTGCAGCGCGTCGATATAGGTGATCTGGGCGAACCGCTTGGCATCCGGATTCTTCTTGGGGTCGCAGTCGTAAATTCCGTCGACTTTGGTCGCTTTGAGAATCACTTCCGCCCCGATTTCATTCGCACGCAGGGCAGCCGCGGTATCCGTGGAGAAATACGGATTGCCGGTGCCTCCGCCAAAGATCACGACGCGGCCTTTTTCGAGATGCCGGACGGCGCGGCGGCGGATGAAAGGTTCCGCCACCTGGGCCATGCTGATGGCGCTTTGAACCCGGGTGGCCACACCTAGCTTTTCCAGCGCGTCCTGCAAGGCCAGCGCGTTGATAATGGTGGCCAACATGCCCATGTAATCGCCCGTCGCGCGCTCGATGCCGCGCTCGCTGCCGGTAAGCCCGCGAAAGATGTTTCCTCCACCCACCACCACCACAACCTGCACTCCCAGTTCCCTGACTTCCAGGATCTGGTTGGCCATGCGCTGCACCGCCTCACCGCAAATTCCCACCCCCGCCTCGCCCCCCAGGGCTTCGCCGCTAAGTTTCAATAGGACGCGCCGGTATTTTGGAGTTTTTGTTTTGGTCATGGCATTTATCGGGTGTTGCGCAACGCGGTCATGTTCTAACAAAACCTCCGGCACAGGTCAAACCAAAGGCCCCTGGCATCAGTTCGGCAGCCGATTAAAGCAGCGCTCCAATTTCTGCAGGAAAAGCTCCACTTCCGCCTCCGTCACACTAAGGTTCGGCCGGGCACGGATGCTCATGGCGCCGGCCGGCAAAAGCAACAAGGACTCTGTCTCCAGGGCCAAGTCCACCAATTGCGACCTCAATTCCGGGGTGCGCATCGAAAATCCCTGATAGAGACCCAGGCCGCGCACGTTATGCATCAGGCCGGGGTATTGGTTAGCGAACCGCCCCAGTCCTTCGGCCAACCGACGGCCTTTCACCCGGGCAGCGGGGATGAGTTGCTCGCGCTCAATGATCTTGACCTCCTGAACAAAACGCACCATGTCCGCCAGGCACCCTCCCCAAGTGGAATCCAGCACCCCTTTGTCTTCCATGGGGTGGAGCATGTAAACCACCCCCGCGCCAAATTTCTTGGCCGTGGCCACGGCTTGGGGCGGATAAGGCAAATCCAATTGATCGACCATAAACCAATCACCGGTAGGCCCGCCGGCAGTCTGGACTTCATCAAAGCCCAGGAACACTTGATGCTCGTGCGCCAAACGGCTGAGCCCCTGGAAAAACTCCGGCTCGGCCACGCGATGCCCGCCCGCACCCTGGATCGGTTCGACCACAATGCCCACCACCTCACCACGGAATCGCTCTAGCAATCCGGCCACGGTCCGCAATGCATCCTCAGTGCGGGCGCGGTTCACCTCGGCGGACGCGGCGCCATCCCAGGAGGGAAACGGCACCTGGATGTTGCCGGGCAGGAAGCCGTGAAAATCCTTCGTCGCCACGGGATCGAGGGTCTGAGTGACGTTCAGCGCGAAAATCGTTCGCCCGTGAAAAGCCTGATCAAAGTAAAGAAACCGCCGTGGGACACCCGGGTGCATTTGCTCGTGCCGCCGAAGATGGAACAGGTTGATGAGATACTTCATCATGTTCTCGACCGCTTCGGCGCCGGAATTCACCGAATAAACCTCGAGCATCGGATTTTGCATGCACCGCGGCGCCAGTCGATGGATGGTGCGGTAATACTCCAGGCATTCCGGTGTCAGAAAGTCCGGGTTCGGCAGCTTGTTGTTGGCGGCGCAAGCCAAACGACGGAGATAGTCCGGCTCGGAGAGTCCAGGGTGATTATGGCCAATCAACTTCGAGGCGTAATACCCAGCCCAGTCAAAAATGCGATCGCCATCCACGCTGGCGAGGTACATTCCTTCCGACCGCTCGATATCCACTACAAACGGGTGCAGGTCGGCGATGACATACCGGCCCAATTCCTGAATCATGGCAGCGCTGCGCGGGCCGGGAAATTTCGCCGCTCCCGCCGTAGTGTCGCTGCCCGGCGTCAAAGGGTTCCCTGGAACTGCTTCCATGCGCCACAGGGTAATCGAAGCGCGAAAAAGCGAAACCGTAATCCTGGCCCCAGTGGTTCAGCCGACACTGGCCAGGGCCCGCTCGAATCGCCGCCAAAGTTCCGCCGGTTCCTCCAGCCCGATCGAGACTCGGATCAGGAAACGGGACACTCCGCAGGCCTCAGCCCAGTCCAATTCGGAATAGTGCGCCAGCAGCGTAAAAGGACACGCCAGGCTGAATACGGTGCCCAGGCTTGGGCCCTTACAGACCTCCAGGCGATCGAAAATAGCGGCGGCCCGTGCATCCGCGGCGCGGGGCAGGAAGGTAATCAGCGCCCCCCAGCCGCCCTGGGGCCGCCGCACGCGTTCATAGGCTTCCGTGAACTCCCATTTGGGATACCAGACGCGCTCGACCGCGGGGTGTTGCCGCAGTTGCTCGGCAATCCACAGCCCGCCGCGATTGTGCCGCGCCATGCGAGCCGGAAAATCCCGGGCCTGCTCGTTGATCACTTCGGCGTCTCCATCCCAAAGCAAATCCTCGTGCTGCGCCTGAATACGGCCCTTTAATTCCCGGTAAAACGGCGAACGCGGATTGCAGATCAGTGCGCCGCCCATGACTTCGCCCGACCCCGCGATAAACTTGGTGAGGCTGGTGGCGATCAGATCGGCAAAACCGCTCAAGTCCACATTGAAAGGAGTGGCGACCACATCATCCGCCACCAGGGGAACGCCGTGCCGTCGGAGAATCGGTCCAATCAAACCCAAGTCCGCGGAACCCAATAGCGGATTGCCGGGAATTTCGCCGAAGCAACCGGCCACCTTCCGTTCCGTCAGCAATTGCTCCAAGTCATTAGTGATCGTGTCGAGATTATGCAGCAACAACCCACCGGCCCCGAGTTTCTGCTGGAGCTTGAGCGTATCGACGTATGGAAAACCGAGCTGCACGGTTGGCAGCCCCGGCGTGCGGGACTGGACCGCTTGCAAGGCCTCAAACTGCGCGGCCATCCCTGTGGGAGTCAGAAACACGTCGCCGGGATCGCAATCGTAAAATCCGGCCAGTTGCTCTCGCAAAGACCGTCGAACCTCGAGGTTCGGCGGCGGCGCCTGCCCTGCCAGTGCGGCCTCTGCCTGGCGGGTGGAGATTATCATCCCGGTATGCTGCCAAAACGCCTTCAACGCCGGCCGGCCGGCTTCCGATGTGGCCACCACAAAGACACCCGCATGCGCGTGAATAGTGGTCGATTCCCCAGTGGCTTTATGTATGAAGGCCGCACATTGGCGCGCGGTGCCCTCGGATGGAAACGGCAGGCAGTGCCCATCCACACCGGCTGCACCCGCCAATTCCTGGACCCCGCGATGGATTACAAATCGCGGGTAGCCGCCGGTGAGTTTCGAGACGACCGCCGGATCGTTCTCCTCGTATCCGACCACGTGGCGCCAACATGGCAACGCCACAGAAATCGCGTGTCGACCGGGAGGAATAGCCTGGCCCAACTCCAGGTCGCTCCAAACCGGTGATTGCAGCAAATCACGGTGACTCATCCCAACACCCCACGCAAAGTGGAGTCCACATCCTCCACCAAATCCCGGACATCCTCAATCCCTACCGAAAACCGGATCAGCCCATCACCAATTCCGACCTGGCGACGAACCTCGGCCGGAACGGAAGCATGGGTCATCGTCGGTGGATGACAAATCAGGCTTTCGACGCCTCCGAGGCTTTCGGCCAAGGTGAAGTATTTCAGTTTGCGACAAAAATCGAGCGCAGTCTCGGCCGGACAATCCAGTTCGGCGATGACGATGCCGGAACCGCCGGACATTTGGCGGCGCGCCAACTCATACTGCGGATGGCTGGGTAGGAATGGGTAGCGCACCATGCGCACGCCCGAGCGTGACTCCAGCCAACGCGCCAGCTCCAACGCATTGGCGCAGTGCCGTTCCATCCGCAAAGCCAGAGTGCGCTGGCCACGAGTGGTCAGCCAGGCATCAAACGGGGAGGGTTGCAGTCCCAACGCCTTTTGAGCAAAGATCATCTTGTCGCGCCAAGCCGGGTCGTTTGTGGCTACAATGCCACCCAGACAATCGCTATGGCCGTTGATGTATTTGGTGGTCGACGCCAGCGAGAGCGTCGCCCCGAGGCTCACCGGCCGCTGCAAATAGGGCGAGGCGAAGGTGTTGTCCACCACCACCGGTATCCCCTGCTCCGCCGCCACACGACTGATGCCGAAGATGTCGATTACCTTCAGCAACGGGTTCGTGGGACTTTCCAGCCACACCAGGGCGGGCCGGCAAATTCGAATCTGCTCCCAGTTCGAGGGTTGCGAAAGATCGAGATACTTCACCCGCATCCCGAACTTCGCGAAGACCTTGTCGATCATCCGGTAAGTGCAGCCATAGACATTCTCTTCCGCCAGAACCAGGTCGCCGCTCGACAAAGTCGAGAGCACGGCGGTGATGGCCGAAACTCCGCTGGCGAAACAAGTGGCATGCCGCGTTCCCTCCAGCGCCGCCACCGCCTCCTCCACCAGCCGAAAATTCGGATTGCCGGATCGGGTGTAGTCGAACCCATCGGGATTACCCGAGGCAAAGGTGGACGTCATAAATACCGGCGGCATGACGGCGCCGGTGGTCCCGGAGTAACCCCGACCACGATGCACTGCCCGGGTGCTAAACCCGGCCTCTGGCTTTGGTGTTATGTCTGACATCAGAAGCGTTAAAGTTTCCCGCAAAGCGCCAAGGCGTCAACCCGGGAATTGTGTCATGAATTCCGAAATCCATGCGATTTTGCAGTTGCCGCACCGGAATTCCTGAACAAGACTAACTCAAATCAGCAATCTAATTGGCATCAAAAATATGAAGACACTATTGGTTGGCGCGATTGTATCCGCAGGCTTCCTGACCCTCCCGGCCCTGGCCCAGGAGAAGGCGCCGCGCGAGGAGGCCTTGAAATACGCGCTGGTCGCGAGCGGTAATCTCAAAGAAATGCTCAACACCCCCATACCGTCCGATCCCGATGTGAAGCGCCCCGTCGTCGTGAAAGACGGCGAATACGGCGGCATGCTGCTCCCGGAAGGGAAGTTAAACGCGGACACCTTCGCGAAGCTGGACAAGAACACCAAGGCAATCGGCCAACTGTGGATGAGCAAGCTGACTTTCTTGAAGGGTGACGAGCTGGTTCAAGGGGCCAAAATGCGGTCCCTGAAAGTCTCCGCCGGAGGCGAAGAGCATGAAGTAACCTGCAGCACGCTGGGCGCCCGCAAGAATGGCGAGGGCGCGCTCGAACTCGTCGTTTATGGAAAGAGTGCGGAACCTTTGCTGGCGGTGCCGCTCAAAGCCGTAACCTCCGACGCCTCTGAAATGGCGGACATGTCGGGCGAACGGACCGACAACGGGGCCAAGATCAAGCTGACCTTCGTCGGAAAATATGAAGCCACGCTGACGGTGACTGACCCGGATCGCTACTGATCCATCACCGGAAAGAAACGCCCGGGACGGGCTCAACCAAACTTACGGTTGAGCCGGTCCTGATCAAAAGCGCGCCGGTGGGCGGAAGTCATCTTTTCAAAATCCGGGGCGCCGTTCGAAAGCTTGGGCCAATCCACAACACTCGTCGGCGTCGAAGTGGCGGTGCTTGGAGTGGATGTCGGATTGGCGAGAGGATTGCCCCGGATGCTGACCGATGAGCGAGCCGCCCCGCCCCCGCCGTAGCTCATCGCCTGGTCCGTCAGCTCCAAATCCTTTTCCAGAGGCAAACGCGGCTTCAGTTTTCGGGCTTGCAGCACCCCATGATAAGCCCGCACCGCCTCTTCCGGCGAGATCCGACCGTCCGTAATCAACCGCAGCATTTCGATGAAAGCCAACTGATGCTCCGCGTTGTTGATCTTGCGCCCGTAAAGCGCGACGCGCGCGCCGTATTTTTGCGCGTCGTGAATCAGCTTGAAGGCATCGTAAGTGGTGCCGGCACTGCCGCCCAATACCCCCACCACCACGTTGGGGTCGTATTGCGCCAATTCCTCCATGGCCCGCGGTCCGTGATAAACAATTTTGAGAAAGAACGGGCGGCCTGACGCCGGCACCCCGGCGAGGGTCCGGATAATATTGTCGTTAATGAATTCTCCCAGCTTCTCCGGGGGAATCCCGCTATTCACGTTTGGATCAAATACCTCGAGGAAGTGCCGAAAATTCTTTTGCTCGGCCTCCTCGCGAAAGGCTTTATAGGCCAGCAACGTCTCACGGTCCTGCTCCAACTCATTGACGAAAGTGACTGAATACAGGCCCAGGTTGGCACCCGGGAAATCGTCCTGCGTACGATCGCATTCCACCTTGCCGCATTGGATTTGATCGATGGAAGCGCTGCGGAACGGCTGAGCCGGCTCGCGCGTGTAGCAACCATGGCGCACCGCCCAAACGTCGGTAGTGTCATTCGCCCGCGCTGCCGGAGTGACATGAGAATTCCGAAACAACCCTTCCTTGATGGTGACCTGGTCGTTTACGTACGCCGACATCAGCATGATGTCGACCAATCCCTGGTGGACCACCTCGCGAATGATGTCGAGAAATTCCGGCAGGTTGCGATACCCAAATTCGTCGCGAGACCAGATCTCCGGAGAAAATCGCGCCCCTCGCTCGCCGCGTCCGGACAAGTAGGTGCGAGGTCCTGGGGCACGCACTCCAAACGCCATGTCCGCGTCCTTCGCATCCGCGATGATGAAGGCCCGGGAAGCAGGATTGGCTTTAAGCTCCGCGAGTTTTTGATCCAGGGATTTCATGTGCGTGATTAACGCCTAGGCTTTGACTTTGCGCAGGGTGTCCTGGAGCGCCCGGGCAGATTGCTGGAGCCCCATCAACTCGCGCGGCCACAGCTTGAGTTCAACGTGGCTCTCCACACCTTTGCGCGACATGATGGTCGGAACGCTCAGGCACGTGTTTTGGATCTCGTAAGCGCCATTGACCAGGGAGGAGACGGGCAGCAATTGCTTCTTGTCCAACAACACGGAATGGATCACGTCGCGAATGGCGATTGCCACCGCCCAACCCGCGCCCCCCTTGCGTTTGATAACTTCGGCGCCGCTGCCTTTGGTGCGCTCAAAGATCGTCCCCTGGAAGGCTGGCCCACACTCAGGCAAACCCGCCAGCGGCAGCCCGTTGATGGCCGCGCTGGACCAGATCGGTACCATGGAATCGCCGTGTTCACCCAAAATGAGGGCTTTGACCTGGGAAGCGGGCAGCTTCAACTCGGCCGCGATCAACGAACTGAACCGGGAGCTATCGAGCATCGTGCCGAGGCCGTAAACCTGGTTCCACGGCAAACCAAGCCGCGCAACGGCCAATTGGGTCAGGATATCCACCGGGTTGGACACCACAAAGATGTGGGCTCCCGGCCGCAAACCAGCCGCCTTGATGCTATCCAAAATCTGAACGAACAAGGTCACGTTGCGGTTGATCAAATCCAAACGGGATTCATCCGGTTTGCGGCGCAACCCCGCGGTGATGAGGAACAGGTCCGAATCAGCGGCGCGCGCGTAATCCGAGGCGTAAATGCGCTGGTCGCCGGCGAACGCGCTGCCATGCACCAAATCGAGAGCTTCACCCTCCGCTAAATCCCGGTTCGCATCCAGAATGGCGATTTCGGGGACGAGCCCCGCGCACTGCAAAGCAAATGCGGCACAGGAACCGACCCGACCGCCGCCGCCAATAATGGTGACTTTCATGATCTGCGAGGATCCGAATACAACTTTAGGCGCGCAGTCCCTTCAGGATTTGTTCCGTGATCGCCTGGACCAGGGCTTCTGCCTGGGGATTGGGAGCACCTCCATCACCCGTCACATTCCCAGCTGGTGCGGCGCAGGTGACACCCGGACGCCATTCATTGTTGTCACAAAGCTCGCATTCCTTCAGGCCGTATCGCGGATCCGGAATGCCAAGGTTCTGCTTGATCTTCAGCAAGTCCTTCAACTGGGTAGCCGTCATGGTCTGCACCGGTTTGCCAAGCTGCGAAGCCACCAGCACGGTGCGGCAATACGCTTCCAAAATCTCCATCTTGAAATAAGCGTCTTCGACATCGTTATGGCTCCAGGAAACCACGCCGTGATTGGCCATCAAAATGGTGTTGTGCTTGTCCACCAGGTCGGCCACGAGCTTGCCCATCTCCGGGGTCCCGGGGGTGCGGTATGGTGCGATGGCCACCGAAGCGAACACTTCAAATTCCGGGATCATGCAGGTCGGCGGTTCCACCCCCGCGACCGCAAAGCCGGTGCTGTAAGGCGGATGACAATGCACGGTCGCTTTCGCCCGCGGCTGGCGCTTCATGATCTGCAGGTGCATCAAAATCTCGCTCGTGCGCTTTTTGACTCCGGCCAGTTGATTGCCTTCAAGGTCCACCAGGCACATGTCCTCCGGCTTCATAAATCCTTTGGAAACCAGGGTCGGGGTGCAGAGCGCCAGGTCGTCAGCGACGCGAATGGCGATGTTGCCACCATTGCCGTCCACGTAGGCGCGTTGCCACATCCGCCGGCCGATGTCGCAGATTTGTTCTTTCAATCGCTGCATCGCCGGCGAGGAGAAAAACGCCTCCAGTTCGGCGGGCGTACTTTTAGCAGTGACAGTAACAGGCGCGCTGGCAGCGACTACGGCGGAAGGGCGTGCATTCAGGGGGCTGCTTCCCCCGGTACCCAAATCGCGAACGAAGTCGCGCGCCGATGGGGTCAGCAAAGCGTCCGCCGTAAGGGCACGCACGTCTTTGCCGGCTTGCGCCATGGCTTCCACATCTCTCAGACTAAGCACAGATTTCATGTTTCAAATGGATGATAAAAAGTCTTGTCGACCAGGGCCGCGTTGACAGCGTCGATCGGTATCGGAGGGTTGAAGGGTTGCGCCGCCTCGCGGCCTTCGACAAAACCAACCGTCTGTCCCACTCCAGCCCCCAAATCGTCATAAATCACCAGGCTGGGCTCTTTGCTCACGGTTGGCGCGACGTCCTGGCCGAGCGCATAGTCCGCCCGGGAGAAAGGCGAGACAATCAGCCAGCGCCCGCCAGTTACCGAAGGCACCGCCGCGCTCAAGGTCACCCGACCGATGACATGTCCCAATCTCATTAAATCTTTCGTCTGTTCAGTCCACGCGCGCGTCTTCACGCCCGTCCAAACCGCTAAAGCTCGTCCACTCCGGCATCCACGATCCCGAGGATGATCCACCGCGCCGGACTGCGATCGTCGCCCACCGCTTTGCGGGCGGCCAGGCCGTCGGACGAAATCACGACCCGTTGGTGCATGCCAGCGCCGTGCGGATCAATCGCAACCTGCGGCACCCCTTCCGGCTCACCCGACTGGTTGATCGGTTGGCAGATCAACAATCGCCACCCCGTATAACTCGGATGCTTTCGAGTGGCGATCAGGCTGCCTTCCACACGGGCCAAGAGCATGCGTTAGTAAATCCTCAGGTTATCCACCATCACGCAACGACGCACCCGCGTGAACGTCCGCGGATTGGTGATCCCTTCACCGGTCGGAGTCGCAATGGAAAAGCTCAGGTAACCTTCGCCGCCCAATCCCAGTCCGGCCATACACGGCCCATTCTTGACGAACAAGGTGGTATCCAGCGCCCGCGCCATCGCGGTCATGTGCTCCACATCGTGAGAATGGATGATGGACGTGTGCTTGTATTCGTGCTCGGCGACATAGGAGGCTTGAATCCCTTCCTCGACCGATTTCACACGCACGATCGGGAGAAAAGGCATCATCTGCTCTTCCTTCACGAAGAGGTGATCCTTATCTGTCTCTGCGAACAGGAGCTGGGTGCCTGCGGGCACGTTGACTCCGGCGGCCTGGGCCAGCACCGGGGCGTCTTTGCCAATAAAAGCCTTGTTCAGCACCGGTTCCGGGCATCCGCCTCCGTGCCCTTCCTTGAAAGTGAACACCGCTTTGGTCAGGCGTTCGAGCTGGTTCCCATTAAGCCGAACCGCACCGCGCTGTTCCATTTGCGCCATCAGTTCATCCGCCACAGTCTCGAGTACAAAGACCTCTTTTTCGCCGATGCAGAGCAGATTGTTATCATACGCCCCGCCCTGGATGATCGCCTGAGCGGCGCGTTTCATGCAGGCCGTATCGTCCACCAACACCGGCGGATTCCCGGGCCCGGCACAAATCGCGCGTTTGCCCGTTTGCATGGCGGCTTTGACCACCGCCGGGCCACCCGTTACGCACAGCAACCGCACCGCTTCGTGCGAACAGATCGCCTTGAACGAATCCAGGGTGGGCTGCTCCACAATCGTCACCAGGTTGGTAATCCCTGTCTCCCGCTCGATGGCACGATTGTACTCTGCCACGGCCAGCGCAGCACATTTTGCGGCGCTGGGATGCGCATTGAAAACCACCGCGTTGCCCGCCGCCACGATGTTGACGATGTTGCCACTCAAGGTGGGGATGGAGTGCGTGGAAGGCGTAATCGCTGCCACCACCCCAAAAGGCGTATACTCTTCCAGCGTGATGCCGTGATCGCCGCTGCGGGCGTAAGGATTGAGCCATTCCACCCCCGGCACCAGTTTGATGATTTTCAACTTCTCGATCTTGTGATCGAGACGGCCGATCTTCGTCTCCTCCAACTCGATGCGGCCCCACTCGGTGGCGTTGGCATCAGCCAGGGTCTTAACGATTTCAACGACTTTGGCCCGGGCTTCCACCCCCTGTTTGCGGAGTTGGCGAAAGCCTTCATGGGCGGCGGCGCACGCCGCGTTCGCGTCCTGGAACACGCCATAACGACCACCGGCTTGCGGGCGATCACACCCGCAGGCAGGTGCTGCCGCCGGCGCGGCCGGAGCCGGGCTTTTGTGGGCGGGTGCCTGGCCCAAACGGGCCAACACTTCCGCCACCACATCACGTATCAGAGTTTCATTGACTGCGCTCATGCAAATTCAGCGGTTCAGGTCTTGGCGTTGTAGATTTCTTTCCCGAGGACATCCACCGTATCCACGATGCCGATAATGACGGCATCGACGGGCGCGTCCTTCAGATTGGGGGCGAGACGGGCCGAACTGCCCTGGCAAAAAAGCACCAACTCGCCCACGCCGGCTCCCACACTGTCCACCGCCACAATCGTATTGGCGCCGGGCCGGAATTTACCGGGATCCTTATCGTCCACCAATTGCGGCCGCAGCAGCAGCAGCTTCCGACCGCTCATGGAGGGGTCCTTCTTAGTGGCGACGACCGCGCCTTCTACTCTGGCCAGGAACATAGGTTGCCTTTTCTTGCAGGGCGCGGAGTCCGCGCCAAATGCGCGTGCCCGTGCCCGTCGTCCCCGAACGATTATTTCACCGCCGGTTTCTTCGGCAGCACCGCCTCGACATCCGCGTGCGGACGAGCAATCACGTGAACACTGACCACTTCGCCTTTGATGGCTTTGATCGCCTGGGCCCCGGCGTCGGTAGCGGCTTTCACCGCCGCCACGTCGCCAACTACTACCGCGGTTACCAGCGCGTTACCCACCTGGGTCATCGGTCCCGCCAGTTCCACGTTCGCCGCCTTCAGCATGGCGTCCGTGCCTTCCACCAGCGCGACCAGGCCGCGCGTTTCAATCATTCCAATTGCTTGATGAGCCATAATTCGATCCTGTTGCTTGTATTGTTAATTCTCGACAAATCTGACGCCACGAGGACTCACCTCGCCGCGTTTTCCAAAAATCGTTTAACTTCGCGGGCGACCACCAGTTCTTCATTGGCCGGCACCACCATGATTTTCACGCGCGAATCCGGTGCGCTGATCACGGCTTCCACCGCTTTGACCGACCGGTTCTTTTCCGGGTCCAGTTTCAATCCCAGCCCGGACAAATTGCGACAAACGGCTTCCCGCACCGTGGAGTTGTTCTCGCCAATCCCGGCGGTGAACACCAGGGCGTCCGCGCCGTCCAATTCCAGCAGGAACGCGCCGATCCAGTGCCGCGCTTGCTGCACGAGGACATCTAAAGCGAGCTGGGCTTTGGCATTCCCCTGCCGGGCCTGCGCTTCGATGTCGCGGATGTCATTGAAGCCCCCCGACAGCGCCTTTAGACCGGAATCCTGGCACAAGATTTTTTCCGCTTCATCCAAACTCAAACCCAGTGCGCGCGTAATGTAAGGCAAAGCAAAGGAATCGAGGTCGCCAACGCGGTTGTTCTGGGGCAAACCGGATTGCGGACTCAACCCCATGCTCGTTCCGAGGGCCACGCCGTCGCGAATCCCGGTAACCGACGAACTGCCGCCGAGATGGCACGAAATAACCCGCAGACTGGGGGCCGCAACCGGCGCGGCGCCCTGGTTCACATAAAGTCGGCGGGCGCGTTCCGCCACGTCCTGACGCCCCAACAATTCGGCGGAGCGCTCGGCAATGAACTTGTGGCTGGCTCCGTGAAAGCCCCAGCGGCGCACCCCGGCGGCATGCCAGTCCTCCGGCACGGCATAGCGCGATGCCGCCGGCGAAATCCACTGGTAAAACGCCGTCTCAAAAAGCCCCACCAGGGGCACCTCCGGCATCTGCTGAGCGAACAGGCGGATGCCGGTGATGTAGGGAGGATTGTGAGCC
The DNA here is from genome assembly GCA_002298785.1 of Verrucomicrobia subdivision 3 bacterium UBA693. Classification (GTDB taxonomy): domain Bacteria; phylum Verrucomicrobiota; class Verrucomicrobiia; order Limisphaerales; family UBA8199; genus UBA693. Next base: position 59,221 of record DBMR01000021.1, on the reverse strand, counting down.
GGAGCAATATCGCTGAAGGCCTCCATGGCGCTGACGACCGCTTCATCAAGCCGCACGCACCCGTTGTAACCGCGCGCCATGATCGTTTTGAAGCCGACCGCAGCCAGTTCGGCCCCGGTCTTAATCACTCCCGCCGCCGTCAATTGCCCCAGACAATCATTGATGGCCTGAGGATAGTCCGCCACGCGCTCGAATCCGCCTTTGTGCAGCATTTGCTCCTGGCCGTTCGAGAAATCGAACAGCCGCCACTTCAGGGAAGTGGAGCCGAGATTGGCGATGAGCACTTTCATGGCTCGGGCGGCGCGTTCAGATCAGTCCGGCAAAGCGGTTATTGCAGCCACTTGCCCAGGGCAGACAGACCTTCGTGCGGGCGGGGGATGACTTGCACGCTCACCACCTGGCCAACCTGCGAAGCGGCCGCGGCGCCGGCGTCAGTCGCGGCTTTGACCGCGGCGACGTCGCCACGGAAGAAACCGGTCACATATCCGCTGCCAATCTTTTCCCAACCCACCAGCGTCACGTTGGCGGATTTAAGGGCGGCATCGCACGCTTCCAACAGCGGGCACAGCCCTTTGCACTCGATCATTCCAATAGCTTGTTGACTCATAAAGATTCCTTGATACGGAGTTTAGGGACGGCTTACTTGGCCTTGTTGGCCGGCTCACCCAGGAAGGATTTCAATAAATCTTCATGCGGCCGCGCCAGGATGTGGGAACTAACGAGTTCCCCCACTTTGGAAGCCGCCCGCGCCCCGGCGTCGACCGCGGCTTTGACGCTGCCCACGTCCCCCTTGCAGAGAACGGTGATCAGCCCACCACCAATGGGTATCGTCTTGACCAATGTTACGTTGGCGGCTTTCACCATGGCATCGCTGGCTTCCACGCTGCCGACGTATCCTTTTGTTTCTATCATTCCTAATGCTTCGCTCATAATGTTTGTCGTTGTTAAATTGCTCGTTTCCGTTGTCCCTCGGGGTCACCGCCCTGCTCTTCCCAAGAAAAACAGGCCAGCCGCCCCTTCCCCGGTCAGATGGCCAAAGTCATTTCACCAGCTCGCACGGTGTGTCGGGTTGCAGGTTGCAGGCATTGCCCTCGTCCGTATCAATGTGGACTTCGAGTTTGAAGCTCGGATCCACGCGGACCAGCATCCGATCCAGCACAATCCCGCATGGCCCGCCGATCTTCAATTTCATCGCCTCGCCTGCTTTCACCCCGAAAAAGCTGGCATCCGCCGGGGACATGTGCACATGCCGCAGCGCGCGAATCACACCTTCAGACATCTCGAAAAAGCCCGCCGGCCCCATCAGCATGCCGCCCAACGTGCCCTTTATGTCACCAGAAATTCGGAGCGGTAGATCAAAGCCCAACGCGATGCCATCCGTGTAGGAAAGCTCTACCTGATTGAGGTTGCGGCAAGGACCAAGGATGCGCAGGTTGGAAATCACCCGGCTTCGCGGGCCAATCAGCGTGAGCGTTTCCTTGGCGGCGAACTGCCCATCCTGGTAGAGCCATTTATGAACCGTCAGTTGATGGCCCGGACCAAAAAGCGCCTCCACTGCCTGTTGCGTCAAATGGCAGTGCCGCGCACTCACATTCACCACGAGTGGATTTGCACCTGCGGCTGCTTTGGGCAGGGGCTGACCCAACCGTTGATAAACGGCTTGGCGCACCAAATGTTCGATGACCGCTCGATGCGGCAAAGCGTTTGTGCCTACCATAACTGGGCGCAGTTTTGCTAGAAATCGAAAGATTGTCAAAATAAATATTGCAAAATATTCCAATTTCTTTCATGATCTTCAACGTCATGCAGCCCGAAGAGCGCCAGCATCGAATCGCGGAATATCTGCAACAGGTTGAATTCGCATCACTTGAGGAGATTTCGCGGCAAGTGGGGGCCTCAGTATCCACCATAAGACGGGACATCTCGGTCTTGGAAGTTTCTGGAAGTTTTCAAAGGACGCATGGGGGTGCCCGCGTGGTAGTGCCGCGTTCGGATGAATTCACTTTCGCCGCTCGAGACACGCATCAGTTGTCGGAGAAAGAGGCGATTGGCAAAACCGCCGCCGCGCTAGTGGCCCCAAACACCAGTGTGATTCTGGACGCCGGCACGACTGTTTATCACGTGGCGAGGTATATTGAGAATAAGCGTCCGCAAATCGTGACCAACTCCCTGCCGGTGGCCAACCTGTTCGCCTCTGCCAACCGACTCGAGGTGGTGGTTTCGGGCGGAGTGATTTATCCCCGCCTGGGAGTGCTGGTCGGGCCGCTGGCAGTGGAGGCATTTTCGAAGATGCACGCGGACACGGCGATCATGAGCGCCGGCGGGGTAACCGAGGAAGGGTTCACCAATTCCCACGGTTTACTGATTGATATCCAGCGAGCCATGATCCAAGCCGCCAGCCGCGTGATCTTTTGCCTGGACCACACGAAATTTGGGCGGCGCTCCGTGCTGCCGTTATGCGGACTGGAAGCCATCGACACCATTGTGACCGACGCCGCCACTCCAATTGACCTGATTGAAAAGCTGCGGGCCCGGGACCTTGAAGTTATTGTTGCTCCAGCTCAAAGCGCGGAAACGAACTGATCGGCGGGGAAGCCTGCGTGGGCCACATCGAGGCAGGAAGGGACACGTCAAATACTCGAACCAGCATGAAAACTGAAACCATATCCACCATTGTCTGCCAGCCGTCCGGTTTTACGGCGTCGAAAGCCCTGCGGTTATTCTCATTACCTTGCCTGGCTATCTTTCTGGCCACTGCTGGCGTGGCTGACGCCGCAGGTCTGAAGCCCACCCGGCTGCGTTGCGAATACCTGGAGAACCCGCTCGCGCTCGGTGAATCGAAACCACGATTGGAATGGCTCGTCGCCTCGGACGCCCCGGCGCAGCGCCAAACCGGTTTTCAGATTCAGGTTGGGTCGGACGCGAAGCTGTTGCGGAGCGGTAAAGCCGATATGTGGGACACCGGCAAAGTCGACAGCGGTGTAACCTCCCAGATCGTTTATGAAGGCAAAGTGCTCACATCACGCCAGCGCTGCTATTGGCGGGTGCGGGTTTGGGATGCGCAAGGGAAGGTGTCGCGTTGGAGTACGACGGCGGTCTGGCGCATGGGCCTGCTGCAACCAGCAGACTGGCAGGCAGAGTATATCAGCTACCGGGACACCTCGAATTTGCACAAGGATCCGGGAAGTCTCTATCTGCCCGGAGCAAGACAATATCGCAAGGAGTTCCAGGCCGACAAAGGCGTGCGCTCGGCGACAATCTACGCGACCGCGCTGGGGATCTACGAATTGCACCTGAACGGCCAGCGAGTCGGGGACGCCTTCTTCGCGCCCGGTTGGACCGATTACCGGCAACGCGCCTATTACCGGGCGTACGACGTGACCGCGCAGGTGCGTGCCGGTGGCAACGCGCTGGCAGCCTGGGTGGCTGACGGCTGGTACTCTGGTTACATCGGGTTCGGATTACTGACCGGGATCGGGACCGAGAAAATCGGTCGATACACCTACGGCAAGACACCGTCCATCATGGCACAGATGGAAATCGAATACACCGACGGCCGGCGCCAGGTGATTTCCACCGACGCTTCCTGGAAAACCACTGGAGAAGGCCCCATCCGCGAAGCGGACTTTCTGATGGGCGAGTACTACGATGCCCGGCGGGAGACCTCGGGTTGGACCATGCCTGGCTTTTCGGACCAAGGATGGGAATCCGCTATTCGCGCCCAGGACAACGGAAGTGTCAAAGCCACTTTCTATGAGCATGTCAATCCCGCCAGCGGACCAAACACCAAGGTGGAAGGTCGCGAGGTAGACCTTGGTTTTCACCGACCACCTCAGCTTCAGTCCTTCCCGGGTTTGCCAGTGCGGGTCATCGAGGAAATTCCCACGCACGAGATCACGACTACGACCAACGGCGCATATATCTTTAATCTCGGGCAAAACTTTGCCGGCGTTGCCCGGTTAAAGGTCAAGGGACCCGCCGGCACTGTGATTCAATTGCGCTACGGGGAGATGCTACATCCGGACGGACGGCTGATGACGGAAAACCTGCGCAAGGCGCGGGCGATTGATCACTATGTCTTGAAGGGCGACCCGCAAGGTGAAACCTACGTGCCGCGCTTTACCTTTCACGGTTTCCAGTACGTCGAACTGACCGGATATCCGGGAAAACCGGAGAAAGACGCGATCACTGGGTTGGTGCTGCATTCGGACACTCCGTTAGCGAGTGATTTCACCTGCTCGGATCCCATGGTGAACCGGCTCTTCAAGAACATCGTCTGGACACAACGGGCGAATTTCCTGGATCTACCCACGGATTGTCCTCAGCGAGACGAGCGCTTTGGCTGGACTGGGGATGCCCAGATTTACGTACGTGCTGCCACTTACAATGCTGATGTGGCCGCGTTTTACACCAAATGGCTGCGGGAACTGATGGAATCCCAGCGGCCCAGCGGCACCTTTCCCGGCTACGCTCCCTACCCGTTTCAGCATGGGTGGGATTTCGGCACGGCCTGGTGTGACGCCGGGATTATTTGTCCGTATGCGATTTACCAGGCTTATGGCGACACCCGCATTATCGAGCGCTGCTGGGCTCCCATGGTTAAGTTCATCGAGTGGCGCAAAGCCACCAGCAAGGACAACCTGGGAATCGTTCACGGAAACAACTGGGGAGATTGGCTCTCCATGGGTGAAGTCACACCCCTTGATTACATCGATACCGCGTATTTCGCATATTCCACGAGCTTGATGGCGGAAATGGCGACGGCCATCGGCAAAAACCAGGAGGCGGCAAGTTACCGGGCCCTGCGTCAAAAAATCCAAACCGCCTTCAATGCCAAGTATGTGAAAGCGGATGGTTCGCTCGCCGTTGACACGCAGACCGCTTACGCCCTGGCTCTGTGGATGGACTTGCTCCCCGACCACCTCCGGTCGGCGGCGTCCAAGTTGCTCGCGCGCAAGATCACCAGCAAGGCAGACGCGAAGAACTCGGGTATTACCACCGGCTTTCTGGGCACGCGGCCCCTACTGCCTGTGCTCTCCGCGGCGGATGGTCACGACCTGGCCGTGAGCCTGCTCCAAAGCCGCAAATTCCCGTCTTGGGGGTTCGAGGTGGAAAACGGCGCCACCACCATCTGGGAACGCTGGAATAGCTTCACCCGCGAGAAGGGATTTGGCGGGGAACAAAATGCGTCCATGAATTCCTTCGCGCACTATTCCTTTGGGGCGGTCTGCGAGTGGATGTTTGGGACGCTCGCCGGGTTGAAGCCGCTGGAACCGGGTTGGCAACGCTTCGCCATTCAACCGCGACCGCCTTCGATGACACTGCGCCTCGAGGCGCCCGCCAAACCGTTGGACTGGGTGCGAGCGCGCTACGATTCTCCCCGCGGCCGAATCGAAAGCGAATGGCGCCAAACCGGGAATCGCTTTGAACTGAGAGTCGCCGTACCGCCCAACACGATAGCAGAAGTCACCGTGCCGACCATCGCCCCCACTGGGCTGCTGGCCAATGGCAAACCGCTGGCTCAGAACCCCACGCTGCACGTGGTGCACACCGAGAAGAACCAACTGGTTATCGAGGTTCCCGGAGGACGCTACACCTTCACCAGCCAGCGATAACCAAAAACTGACCACCCGGCAGTTTTCAAAATTACCTCTGGAAGAGGAGCCAGCGATGGTCCATCGTAGCGCGGCTTCGCCGGGCCTTTGCCGGCGGGAAACCCGATACGAATGATCAGATTTATTTCATGGATCCTGTTATCAGTCTGCTTTTGCAGCCTGGCGGTGACAGCCTCTGGCGCACAGCCGCCTACCGACCACGTTTTTATCATTAGCATTGACGGCGGCAAACCGTCCGTAATCCAGCAGGCCCGGATGCCGGTGCTCCAGAAACTCGCAAAAGCCGGCGCCGTGTCGTGGACGGCCCAAACCATAAAGCCCTCGCTGACTTTACCGTCGCATACCTCGATGCTAACCGGCGTAGTGCCGGAAACGCACCGGATGACCTGGAACGGCTGGGTGCCCTCCAATGGGATAGTGAAAATCCCCACGATATTTCAGACGGTAAAGCAGGCCGGAATCTCAACTGCCATGTTTGTGGGCAAAGAGAAGTTCCGGCATTTGCTCATTCCCGGAACGGTGGATGAGTTCAATTACGATCACAACAATTCAGTGATGGTGATCAAAAGCGATAATGGTGGTCCCCTGAAGAAGGCGGAGGCATGTGTGGCCGCCCAAATCGTGGCGAAGCACGCTGCCGACTATATTCTCGCCCATAAACCGGGCCTTTGCTTTATCCATTTTCCCGATCCCGACGTTGTTGGACATGATCGCGGTTGGGGCTCTTCCGAGCAAATCAAGGCGTTCGCTGACACCGACGCCGCCCTCGACATCTTGATGAACGCGATCCGCAAAGCCGGCATCGCGAAACGAAGCGTGGTGATGATCACGGCGGACCACGGCGGCCATGGGAAAGGCCACGGAGCCGGGACAATGGAGGACGTCCAGATTCCCTGGATCGCGTGGGGACAGGGCGTGAAAAAGCACTTTGAAATTGCCGCCCCCATCAGCACTTGCGACACCGCAGCTACCGCCTTGTGGCTTTTAGGCCTGGCGCCGACTCAAAAGCTTGACGGAGTCGCAGTTACCAGCGCCTTCAAATAGAGCCAGATAACCCCCAACCGTAGCGGCTCCCTTCGCGACCGGTTGAAGGCGATCAGAGTGGGATCCGCGCCGCTATCGACGGCGTCCGCCTAAAATGCTGCCCAGCACTCCCCGGATCAATTCGCGCCCGACCGTGCTACCGATGGAGCGCACCGCACTCTTGGCCATGGTTGTTGCCAGGCTCTCGGGTTGACGGCCTCGGCTTCGGGGCGCTGAAACTCCTCCTCCTCCGAACAGCGTTTCAAAAAAGCCCGGCTTCTCGGGCACCACCGCAGGGCCCGAGGTCTGCGGTGCGGTAGCATGCGCCGCGGTCAGTCGTTCATAGGCCGATTCCCGGTCCACCACCTCATCGTAAACTCCCGCCACCAGGGAGCTGGACATCAGCGACTTTCGTTGTTCAACGGTGATTGGACCCACTTGACTGCGCGGCGGCACGATCCAAGCCCGCTCCACCATCCCGGGCTGGCCTTGCTCATCCAAAAATGACACCAAAGCCTCGCCTACCCCCAACTCCATCAAGGTCTTTACCGTGTCGATCTTAGGATTCGTGCGAAAGCTGTCCGCCGCCGCCTGCACGTCCTTCTGATCCCTGGGAGTGTAGGCTCGCAACGCATGCTGGACTCGGTTCCCAAGCTGGCCGAGCACATTATCCGGAATATCTCTCGGGTTTTGGCTGACGAAATAGACGCCGACTCCTTTGGATCGAACCAAGCGAACCACTTGCTCGATCTTCTCCAACAGGGCGGCGGGAATGTCCGAGAAAAGCAAATGCGCCTCATCGAAAAAGAACACCAGTTTAGGCTTGGGAAGATCTCCCGCCTCGGGCAGGCGCTCGAATAACTCCGACAACATCCACAACAACACCGTGGCATAGACCTTGGGCGCCTGCATTAGGCGATCCGCCGCCAGGATGTTAACCACTCCCCTGCCCTGAGCGTCGGACTGCATCAAGTCGTCAAAATTCAAAACCGGTTCCGTAAAAAATTTGTCGGCGCCTTGCGATTCGAGTTGCAGCAATCCTCGTTGTACCGCTCCAATGCTGGCGGCGGAGATGTTGCCATATTTCACCGAAAACTCAGAGGCACGCTCCCCTACGAACTGGCACATCGCCCGCAAATCCTTCAAGTCCAACAGCAGCAGTCCGCTCTCATCCGCGGCGCGGAAAATGATGTTGAGCACCCCGGCCTGGACCTCATTCAATTGCAGCAGGCGGGCCAGCATGAGCGGACCCATCTCCGAGATCGTGGCCCTGACGGGGTGGCCCTGTGCGCCGTAGACGTCCCAGAAGGTCACCGGGAAGGCACCGGGGGTGTAATCTTCCAGCCGAAGCTGCCGCGCCCGCTCCAGGATTTTTGGAGAGGTGCCGCCGGTTTGGGAAATCCCGGCCAAATCCCCTTTTACATCCGCCATGAAGACCGGCACTCCCATGGCACTGAAGCTCTCGGCCAAAACCTGCAAGGTTACCGTTTTGCCTGTGCCGGTAGCACCGGCGATCAATCCATGGCGATTGGCCATCCACGGAAGTAGAAACAGATCCGATTTGCCACGCGCTACCAATATTGGCTCTGGTTTGCTCATAGTGCTCAAGAGATTGGCCCGTCGGTTTCGGTGCGCTTACTTCGATGGATGCGCCTGGCTATGTCGCCGGTCTACACCGCTTTTTCACCTCGCTCGTCGGTGCGAATGCGAACCGCCTCTTCGACCGGGTAAACAAAGACCTTTCCATCACCAATCTTCCCCGTTCGCGCCGACCTGGTAATGGCCTGAATCGCGGGTTCGACATCCGTGTCTCGGATGATCATCTCAATTTTGATCTTGGGCAGGAAATCAACGGTGTATTCACTTCCACGGTAGATTTCCGTATGCCCCTTTTGGCGCCCGAATCCCTTGACCTCGGTGACGGTCATGCCCTGCAAGCCAATTTCGTGCAAGGCGTCTTTGACCTCGTTCAGTTTGAATGGTTTGACGATCGCTTCAACTTTCTTCATAAACCGGAAATTTGGCGGTGCCGAACTGGTCCGCAGGGAGCTTTCACCTGCTAGCCGTTAATCATTATAGGCACTTTCGCCGTGTTGTGAAAGATCGAGTCCTAGAGTTTCCTCTTCCTCGGAAATTCTCAGTCCTACCCACGAATCCACGAGCTTGAGCAGGACCCAGCTAACCCCGCCGGCGTAAACCATAGTAAAGATTACACCTTTGAGTTGATACAAGAACTGGCCCATGCCCCCGGCCAACGAGACCGTTTGCCCCCCAAGGTCGCATGAAGCCAGAGCGGGATTGACCTGAATATTGGCCAGGAATCCCAGCATCAGCATGCCGAGGGTGCTGCCCATGCCGTGAACTCCGAAGACGTCCAGGGAATCGTCGTACGCAAACCGAGCTTTAAGTCGGGTCACGGCGAAGTAACAAACCGCGCCCGCGGTGAGGCCAATCAGCAACGCGGCAGGAATGGAAACGAAGCCGGAAGCCGGGGTAATCGTCGCCAACCCAGCGACCATCCCCGAGGCGGCTCCCAGCACGCTCGGCTTGCCTTTCTGGAGCCACTCGCAGAACGCCCAACTCACCGCCGCGGCGGAGGCGGAAAAATGCGTGGCGGCAAAAGCGCTCGTGGCCAACACCCCGGCGTTGACCGCGCTGCCGGCATTAAAGCCGAACCAACCCACCCACAGCAGGCCGGTGCCGATCAGGCTTAGCACCACGTTGTGCGGAGGCATTGGCTCGCGCGGAAATCCCAATCGATGCCCCAACACCAGGGCACAAACCAGGGCTGAAACCCCGGAACTGATATGCACCACGGTCCCGCCGGCAAAATCGAGCAGGGGCGACTTCCCTCCGAGAGCCCAGTTGAAATAACCACCTTTGCCCCACACCATGTGCGCGAGCGGAAAGTAAACGAGCGTCACCCAAAGCACGGTAAAAAGCAGGTAGGAACTGAACTTCATGCGCTCGGCCACTGCCCCGCTGATCAAGGCGGGCGTGATAATCGCGAACATCATTTGAAAAAGCATAAAGGTCTCTGCAGGCACTGTCGGGGCGTAACTTGGGTTGGGTTCACTGCCTACGCCGCGCAGAAGGAAATGCTGAAACGGATTACCGACGAAGGCGTTTCCGTCCCCAAATGCCATACTGTAGCCGAACAACACCCACATCAGCGAGACCACCCCCATGAGAATGAGACTGTGCATCATGGTGCCGAGGACGTTCTTTTGGCGCACCAACCCACCGTAAAACAGGATCAGGCCCGGAGCCGTCATCATCAGCACCAAAGCGGAGCTGACCAGCAGCCAGGCGTTGTCACCGGAGTTAAAGCCGGAAGTACCCACCCGGGTTTCGAGTTGGGCCAGTCGAGCCTCGACAGACGGGGCCACCGGGTCCGCGGCAAACGCGGGGCTGCAAAGCCCAAAGCCAAGCCAGGCAATCAGCAAAAACTGCCGGCAGACCCGGCGAATTGGAACGGAAATCATGCGGGGCATTGGATGAAAAAGCAGCCCGGGAGTCAAGCTGCGGAGGGATCCCGCCAGCGGCGCTTCCCGCGTTCCATGCCTTGCCTCTCCCGAGGCTTAAGGTATAAATTAGCCCCCATGAACCTACTTCAGACCAGCCTAATCCTCCTGGTTTTCGCAACCAGTCTCGGGAGTGCTCCCGCCCAATTTCGCGCGGCGATTGCGGTGAAAAATGTCACTCCCGAACCGTTGCTACCGGTGATCGGGGGCATAGGGAAAGCGGAACCGGTCACGCAACATAAGGGTGATTTGACCGTCCGGGCTTTGGTCATGGCGCAGGACACCAATGTGGTCGCCATCGTCAGCACCGATTTTTTAGGTTTCCCCGGCCTGCTGGGTGACCGCGTGCGCGCGGCCGTGCCGGAAATTCCCGGGGGCCACATCCTGATCGGAGCCACCCATACGCATAGCGCGCCGGATACTTACGGTTTCCCTGACAGCCAGGGACGAACGAGCGCCGACCCGAAATACCTGGAACTCGTCTGCCGCCGAACCGCCGAAGCCATCAAAGAGGCCTATGCCGGCTTGAGGCCTGCTCAACTCAAAATCGCCACGGGCGAAGCCCATGGCAAAATTGCCTATAATTATTACGCGGAACAACTTTACGACCCGCGCTGCCACGTTCTGCAAATGCTGAATGCAGAAGGAAAGCCGTTCGCGACGCTGGTGAATTATGCCATTCATCCCGAAGTACTGGGCAACCGTCGCGGGATTTTGAGCCCGGACCTCGTCGGACCGCTTTATGAAGAATTGGAGCAGTTAGGGGCTGGCGTGGGCATTTTCATGAACAGCGCCCAGGGCGGCATGGTCACTGCGGACACTCGCCTGGCCAACGGCGGTGAAGCCGGCAGTTGGGAGGAATGCCAACGCATCGGCCGACTGCTCGCTTCCGAGGCTGTCCGCATTGTGAAAGACGCCCCGGCCTCCAGCTCCCCAGGACTCTACTGCGCCGCTCAAACGCTCACGCTCCCGGTAGACTCACCGGATATGCGCGAGTTGATGAAAGCCATTCCCCGCCCGCAAGGTTCACCGGAGAACGCGGTGCAAACACAGCTAAACCTGATAAACCTGGGCAACGCCCAAATTGTAACCATCCCCGGCGAAGCGCTTCCCAATGTCGGTTATTATCTCAAGCGAAAAATGCACGGCAAACACAACCTGCTGTTTGGCCTGACCAACGACGCTTACGGCTACATACTGACCCGGGAGGATTTCGACAGTTTCAAACGCTACGCCTACATTACCCGGACCAGCCTGGGAGAACGCACCGAGGAAATCCTGGTGCGCGAAGTCCTGACGCTGTGCGATAAGAGCCCGCGTCCGACACCCTGATTGACACCACGAGCGGCGGTTGGAGACACCACGAGCGGCGGTTGGAGACACCACGAGCGGCGGTTGGAGAATTGGCTCGCCTTTGCGGACGTGGCTTCGCACAGTGCAGTAGCCTATGACTGACGCTGCCAGGTTGGTGCGTATCCCCGCACTGAAGACGGTCGCTGATTTCCGCCGGCATGTCGAAACGCTCGGCCTGGACTTGCCCTGCGATGACTCGATTCTGCGCGGCGATACTTCCCCGCTGGCGCGACCGATCGACAACCTGGAGATCAACGGGAAGCGCATCGGCAACCGCTGCGCCGTGCATCCTATGGAAGGGTGGGATGGCACTCCTGGCGGCGGGGTGACCGAGTCCGTGTTGCGCCGATGGCGGCACTTCGGCGAGAGCGGCGCAAAACTCATTTTTGGCGGTGAAGCAATGGCGGTGCGTCCCGATGGCCGGGCCAATCCCAATCAACTGATGATTGCGCCGAGCACACAAGCCGACCTAGCTTCCCTGCTGCACACCGCGAGGCGGGCGCATCGGGAGAAGCACGGGACGGATGCCGACCTGGTGATTGGTTTCCAACTCACTCACTCGGGCCGCTTCTGCAAGCCGCGCGATAAGTTCAAACTGGAACCACGCGTCGCCTACCGCCACCCGCTGCTGGATGCCAAATTCCAAGTCACCAGCGATGCACAAGTCTGGACGGACTTGGAACTCGGAGATTTGGTGGAGGCCTATGTGTCGGCAGCGATGATCGCGCACCGGGTGGGAGCCGATTTCGTGGATATCAAGCATTGCCATAGTTACCTGCTGCACGAGTTCCTCAGTGCCCATACCCGACCGGGCCCATATGGCGGTTCATTCGAGAATCGCACTCGTTTGCTCCGGGAAATCGTCGCTGGCATTCGTGCCTCCGGCAATCCCATCGCCCTTGCAGTGCGCCTGAGCGCTTTCGATTTTGTTCCCTTCCGCCCGGATTCAAACCTCTCCTCTCCCGGCAAGCCGGGGCCAGGTGTGCCGGAGGATTTCTCCGGTTGCTTCCCCTACATTTATGCGTTTGGCGTGAACCCCAAAAATCCGCTGGAATATGACCTGACCGAGCCCGCCCGCTTTCTGGAGCTTTGTTCCAGCCTGGGCATAAACCTGGTGAACCTCACTGCAGGTTCGCCCTATTACAATCCCCATATTCAACGCCCCGCGGCGTATCCTCCTTCCGACGGCTACCAGCCCCCAGAAGATCCGCTCATCGGCGTAGTTCGGCAGATTCAGGCCGTGCGTTGGCTGAAAGCCCAGGCACCTCGCAACCTCGTTCTGGTGGGAACGGCTTATACTTATCTGCAGGATTATCTGCCCCATGTCGCGCAGGCGGTGCTGGCCAATGGCTGGGTCGATTCCATCGGCGTGGGCCGTATGATTTTGTCCTATCCGGAAATTTTCACCGACTGCCTTCGCACCGGCGCCCTGGCATCAAAAAAGATTTGCCGCACTTTCAGCGATTGCACGAGCGCACCGCGCAATGGCCTGATCTCGGGCTGCTACCCGCTGGACAAATACTATTCAGACCGCGCTGAAAACGAGACGCTGCGCCGCCTCAAGCGCGGCGAACGCAACCGGACCAGCAGCCCCACTGAAGGACGCCTTGATTAACCCGTGATTCGGATGGAACCGGTTCTTAAAAGAACAACGAAGCGATGCTTCAGCCTGATATTCGGGTTGGCCGGACTGCTTCTCGTCGCCAGCGTCCCGGCACAGGTCACCAATTCTCCGCTGGGTTCGACCCTGGTCGTGCGCTCCTGGGGCACCCGGGCCGGCCTGCCGCAAAACACCATCAACGCCATTACCCGCACGCGCGATGGATATTTATGGCTCGGGACCCAGGACGGCTTGGCCCGATTCGACGGATTGCGCTTCACCACGTTCGGGCTGGAAGAAGGGCTGCAAAGCGTCGAAATTCAGACCCTGCTCGAAGACGGGGAAGGTTCTCTCTGGATCGGCACCCGCGGTGGCGGACTCAGCCGATTTGCCAAAGGCCACATGGAGACCTTCCCTCTCCCCTCGCAGATCCAGGCCGGAAACACGATCACTTGCCTCGCGGAGGATGTCTCGGGCTTGTTGTGGATCGGCACCGGATCCGGCCTGACCTTTTGGGCGCGGGGCGAATTTGTAAAACTTCCCGGGTGCGGCATTTTGGAGCGGTTACCGATCCGAGCGCTCTTGAAAGACCGCTCGGGCGGCATGTGGATCGCGACAAGTTATGATGGGCTGTACGAGTATCGCGACGGCAAACTAAGCTATCGTGAGGGACCAACCGGGGTGCCCAAGGTGTTGGCGTATTGTCTGACCGAGGATCGGCAAGGCAGGCTCTGGGCCGGCATCGGGAATGGCCAACTGCTGCGACTCGATGGCGAATCCTGGCGCGTGTTCACTCAGGCCGACGGCGTGCCCTACGCCTATATTACTTGCCTGGCGGAGGACCAGGACGGACACATTTGGGCCGGTTCACTGGACGATGGATTGTACTGCCTGCAGGGTGAACGATTCGAGGCGTTGCGAAAAGCGGACGGCCTGACCGCCAACGATATTCGCTCGCTGTATCCGTCACCATCAGGCGAACTCTGGGTCGGCACGAGGACCGGCGGTTTGAATCAAGTGCGTCGACGCCGCCTTTTCTGTGTGGCCTCCGCAGAGGGATTAACCAATGAGTTCACCCGATCCGTCAGCCAAACTGCCGATGGCAGCATCTGGGTGGGCACCCTGGGCAATGGGGTGTTCCGCGGCACGCCGTCAGCATTCGAGCATTATTCAGTCAGCCCGATCATGGATTTCTACGCGTCGGTCGAATCGGTGCTGGCGGCTTCAGACGGCAGTGTGTGGCTGGGGGGCGCGCGCTCGCTGCTGCAAGTGCAACGGGACAAAATCTCCGCGTGCTACACGAATGAAAGTTGGATTCAATCAAGCTGGGTCACGGCGCTGTGTGAAGATCCCCGGGGTGGCATCTGGGCCGGCACCCAACTTGGGCAACTGGTCCATATCCTTAACCAATCCGCGCGGACGATTAACTTCTCCATCGCTCGGGGAAGCGTGACCGCCCTGGCTACCCAACCCGATGGCAGCCTGTGGGTGGGATCCACGGCCGGCGGGCTGATCTGGATTCCGCCCGGAAGCGAAAAGGTCTTTACGATCACCAACGGTCTGCTCAGCAAAAGCGTGCGCACCTTATATCGCGACGCTCGCGGTGTGCTGTGGATCGGGACGGCGGGGGGCGGACTCAGCCGCTGGGAAGCCGGCAAGGTATTCACCTACTCGAGTCAACACGGGCTGAACGCCAAAACCGTGCTCCAGATCGTCGAAGATGGGTTGGGTTACTTATGGCTGGGATGCAGCCGCGGCATCCTGCGCGTGGGGAAGAAGGATTTGGAGGAAGTGGCGGAAGGACAGCGCCCTTATCTACACCCGCTCACTTTTGGTGCAAACGACGGCATGCTCGCCGAAGAATGTACGGGTGGTTTTACGCCTGCCGGCTTGCGCACTCGGGAGGGGTTGATCTGCATTTCAACCGTCCGCGGCCTGGTATTCATTGACCCCCGTTTGCCGGAGACCCATGTAGAACTGCCCCGGGTTTGGATCGAAAACGCCCGGCTCAGCGGGGCAGCAGCACCTTTGAAACTGGCCGGGCAAAACGACTTGCTGGAGCTGAGGGCGGGCCAGCGCGAGATCGAAATCCAATACACCGGCATCGATTTTTCGGCACCGGAAGCGGTCCGTTTCCGCTATCGCATGGAGGGCTTTGACCAGGATTGGGTGGAAGCGGGCACGCGTCGCACCGCCTATTACCGGCTACCGGCTGGGGACTTCCGTTTCCAGGTAAAGGCCTGCAACAGCGAAGGGGTCTGGACTGAGGACGGACCGTCGCTGGCAATCGTGGCCCGCCCCTTCGTTTGGGAAACGGCCTGGTTCAAGTTGCTGCTCGGCGTGGCCCTGATCGGCGGCTTTGCCGGCTTTCTGCGTTACGCCGAAAAGCGCCAGTATCAACGGCAACTCGAAGCCCTTAGGACCCAGCACGCCATCGAGCGGGAGCGCCTGCGCATCTCCAAAGACATGCACGACGACATCGGCAGCACCCTCACCCAGGTGGCACAGTTGACCGAACTCACCCGGGGCGAACCAGGTCTGCCTCCGCCCGCCCAACATCAACTCGAACGCATCCGGCTCCAGGCACGCGCAGCGGTGCAGGCGCTGGACGAAATTGTCTGGGCGACCAATCCCAAGAACGACAACCTCCCGCAATTTGCCGAATACCTGTGCCGATTTGCGGATGAATGCTTCGAGTTGTCATCCGCCCGCTGTTGGGTGGAAGTGCCCACCGTCCTTCCACTGATCCCGTTGAGCGCGGATTTGCGCCATAACGTGTTCCTCGCAGTCAAGGAGTCGTTCAACAATATCCTCAAACACTCCGGGGCCCCGGAGGCCTGGCTCCGGCTGCGCCTGACCGCTGAGTCCATGGAGCTTGAAATCGAAGACTCCGGGCAAGGCTTCGTACCTTCCGAACCGGTCCCCGGCTCCAACCGTGGCAACGGCTTGCGCAACATGCGCTCCCGAATTGCCGAATGCGGTGGAACCGCCGAAATCACCTCCATCGTCGGCCGCGGCACCCGCGTCCGATTCGTGGTTCCGTTGACGGAGTTGCGTCAGGTCGTAAAACCAGGTAACCCCAATGTGGTATAGTCGATAGCGTGGCCGCTTTGATATGAGTACCCGTCGATTGAACAAACCGATCCAAGTTGCCCTGGTGGAAGATGATGATGGGGTCCGGGCGAATCTCGCCGCGATGATTAACAGCGCGCCCGGCTTCCGTTGCCAGGCCACCTATCCAGACGGCGCCGCGGCGCTCCAGGGCATTCCCGGCAATTGCCCCGATGTGGTGTTGATGGACATCAACATGCCCGGAATGTTGGGTACTGACTGCGTACGTCGGCTCAAAGTTTTGGTACCACGTCTGCCGGTGCTCATGCTCACGGTTTACGACGACAACGAACAGATTTTCAAGTCCCTGATGGCTGGGGCCACGGGTTACCTGCTCAAACGCACGTCTCGCGAAAAACTGCTCGAAGCCATTGAAGAATGCACCAGCGGCGGCGCCCCAATGTCTCGCCAGATCGCGCGCCGGGTCGTCCAATTCTTTCACCAGATGGACCAAAACGGCACGGTCGCCAAGCCCCCGCCTCAACTCGAAGGATTGACCGAACGCGAGGAGCAAGTGCTCGCGCTGCTCGCCAAAGGCCATTCCTACAAGGAAATCGCGGACTTATTGAATATCAGCTTTGAAACCGTGCGGACCCACGTGCGCAGCATTTACGACAAGCTCCATGTCCATAGCCGGACGGAAGCCACTTTGAAGTATCTCGGCCGCTGACGCGGCGCGAGGAAATGGCGCCCGGGCATCACCCCGGGCGCCTGGTGCAGTACACCAACCCCTCGACCGTGATAATCTAAACCCCACGGGCCCAGGCACTCGCCGGGGACCGCTCACGGTCATTGAGTTATTATGTACCACAATGTGACTTTACACCATACCACAAAATAGGGAGGGTCCGTCCCCCAAAAAGGGGATGGCGTAACGGACGAGGCCAAGGTTAATTTATCGCAGAATAGTGCTTAATCGAAACGGCAACTGAACTGGTGGGCTGATGGCTCGCTCGAAAAGAATGCTCAACTTCGTTAGGCCCTGCAAAAACATGAAAAGAACCGAGCCCACACACCCACACGGGATCACCCCCTCCCCATTCCGAGCCTTCACGCTGATCGAACTCCTCGTGGTCATCGCCATCATTGCGATTCTCGCTGCGATGCTGTTGCCCGCCCTGTCGAGCGCCAAAGAAAAAGCGCAGCGCACCCAGTGCGTCAACAATAACCGCCAAATCGGTGTGGCCGCGCACATGTACTGCGGCGACAACCGCGACCGCCTGCCCTTCCCCAACTGGAATCCGCCCTGGCTGCCGGGCTGGCTCTACGACCCCAAGACCAGCGGCACCCCGCCGAACCTGGATGTGGCGCCGTACAATGTGAATCCCCAACTGGCCTACGAAGGCGGGCTGCTTTGGCAATACGTCAAAAACCGGGGTGTTTATCGTTGTCCTTTGGACGCGACCAATAATGTGAATTACAAGGGGCGCGCCAACAAATTGTCCACCTACGTAATGAATGGCTCGGTTTGCGGATATGGCGCCCTCGCGCCACAAGGCAATACCTACCAACAAGCGGCCTTCCGCCAGGATGCGTTTATGATGTGGGAACCTGACGATATCAGCCCAGTGCTCGGCGTGAACAATTACAACGACGCCTCAAGTTACCCCGACCCGAACCAGGACTTCGGCCTGGGCCGGCGCCACGGCAAGATCGGCGGGATCGTCCTGGGCTTTAGCGGCACGGTGCAGATGATTAAATATGCCGATTGGAAACGCGAAGCCACGGACGTCAATAAGAACCGGCTCTGGTGTAATCCGGGCACGGCCAATGGGCATTGATACCCGGCATATCGTTTACGCTTTACCAGCTCAAACGACCTTTACATGATTGTATAGCACCTTGTTGGACCGCGGTCCCCTCTCGGGGATCGCTGTTCTGTTGTCGCCCTTGATCTAATATGAAACAACCTGATACAAACTCGACGAATCTATCACGCCGTCAATTTCTGAAAAACTCCGCCCTGGTCGGCGGAATTCTGGCGGCCCCGGCCATTCTGCCTGGAAACCTTTTTGCCGACACGAATTCGGACACCTTGAAAATCGGCCTGGTTGGTTGTGGTGGTCGCGGGTCCGGAGCGGCGCATGAAGCGCTCAATGCGGATCCGAATGTCATTTTGACCGCCATGGGTGATGTGTTTGAAGATCGCCTGCAGGGCAGCTTGCGGGAACTTCAGACTGCCGCCCCCGGCAAAGTGAAGGTCACTCCCGACAAATGCTTCGTCGGTTTGGATGCGTATCAAAAAGTGATCGATAGCGGCGTGGACGTGGTCTTGCTGGCCACCCCTCCGGGTTTTCGCCCGCAACACCTCAAAGCCGCCATCGCCGCCGGCAAGCACGTTTTCTGTGAGAAACCCATGGCCACCGACGCCCCGGGCGTTCGCACCGTGCTGGAAGCCGTGGAAATGGCCAGGCAGAAGAAACTCAGCCTGGTCGCCGGCTTCTGCTACCGCTACAACGCGGGTGTGCGCGCCATCATGGATCGCGTGCATAATGGTGCAATCGGCGAGGTCAGAGCTCTCTACACCACCTACAATACTGGTTACGTTTGGTCGCCTTTCCCGCGAAATCCCGCCTGGACGGACCTGCAATACCAGGTCAAAAACTGGTATTATTACTCCTGGCTCTCGGGCGATCACATCGCCGAACAAGCCGTGCACAGCATCGATAAAATGGCGTGGGTGATGAAAGACGTCCCGCCGATCAAGTGCGTGGCTCATGGCGGACGCCAGGTCCGCACTGGCCCCGAATTTGGCAACATTTTCGATCATTTCTCGGTGGTTTACGAATACGCCGACGGGGTGAAGGGCTTCCACTTCAGCCGTCAGCAGATGAATTGCGCCAACGACAACTCGGATTATTTCATGGGCTCGGACGGCGCCGCCCACATCGTGCGCGCGTTCAGCGGACCTTTTGTTATCAAAGGGAAGAACGCCTGGCGGTATCGCGAGGAAAAAGCCTCCGACATGTATCAGCAGGAGCACAACGAATTGTTTGCCTCTATTCGCGCGGGCAAACCGATCAATGACGGTGTGCGCATGGCGCACAGCACCCTCCTGGCGATCATGGGCCGCATGGCGGCTTATACCGGGCTGGAAGTCACCTGGGAACAAGCTCTCAACTCGACGGAGAATCTCGTTCCCCAAACTCCCAACTGGGAAGCGCCGGTCACTGTTCCGCCCGTGCCCATGCCTGGCCACACCAAGTTGGTCTAAACCAAACCAGGGGTAACGGGGATGAGAATTCCAATCAAAGACGAATTCACCAACCTGGCGGTCTCGCGGCAGCGCAAGTATCAGTTGCGCAAACAGCGGGACCGGCGGTGCACAGAATGCGGCGCACCCGCGGAAAGCGCGTCCCGGTGTTTAAAGCACCTGATCGCCGCCCGCGAACGCCAACGGGCCCGGAATAAACCCCGCAAACGCTACCTGGGCACGCTGAGCTATCGATTGGAAGCTGCTTTCAAGCCCTGACCTCCCTTGGCGCTCGGGAGGTTGGGACCAATTCGAGCGGCACCACGGGTTTCCCCGATGGTGGCGCTGATTTCTATTTTTTTCACCCTTATACCGGGGAATTCTGCTGATTGGACGTCGGTGGGGCCGTAAAAAAGAATCGACTTCCCCGCCCCAAAAGTATTTCATCACCGGGATTTTGTAAGATGCCAAAACGCACCGACATCCACTCTGTCCTGATCATCGGAGCCGGGCCAATTATCATTGGCCAGGCCTGCGAATTCGACTATTCCGGCACCCAGGCGTGCAAAGCGCTGCGCGAGGAAGGTTACCGCGTCGTGCTGGTCAATTCCAATCCGGCCACGATCATGACCGATCCGGAATTCGCTGACCGCACCTATATCGAACCGATCACCCCGGAGTGCGTGGAGAAGATCATTGTCCGCGAATTGGACGAGATGAAGCGGATGGGCGCGGAGGGCAAGCTGGTGCTGCTCCCGACCCTGGGCGGCCAAACGGCGCTGAATACCGCGATGGCCCTTTACCGCAAAGGCGTGCTTGAAAAGTACGGTCTGGAGATGATCGGGGCCAATGCGCAAGCGATTGAACGTGGCGAAGACCGCCAGGTGTTCAAAGATCTCATGCTCCAGATCGGACTGGATGTCCCGATCAGCGGCGTCGCGCACACGCTGGATGAAGCCCGCCAGATCGCGGAAAGGATCGGGCGCTTTCCCCTCATCATTCGCCCGGCTTTCACCCTGGGCGGCACCGGCGGCGGCATCGGCTATAACCGCGAAGAGTTCGAGGAAATCTCGAAACGCGGTCTGGAACTCTCACCCGTTTCGGAAATCCTGGTCGAGGAATCCCTTCTCGGCTGGAAGGAATTCGAGATGGAGGTCATGCGGGATCGCAAGGACAATTGCGTCATCATTTGCTCCATCGAGAACTTCGACCCCATGGGGGTGCACACTGGCGATTCCATCACCGTCGCGCCGATCCAGACGCTCACGGACAAGGAGTACCAAATCATGCGCGACGCCTCGTTCGCGGTGATTCGCGCTGTGGGTGTGGAAACCGGCGGTTCCAACATTCAGTTCGCCGTAAATCCCGAGAACGGCCGCATGGTCATCATCGAGATGAATCCACGGGTATCGCGCTCCTCCGCGCTGGCTTCCAAGGCAACCGGATTCCCCATCGCCAAGATCGCGGCCAAACTGGCGGTTGGCTATCTCCTGGACGAGATCCGCAACGACATCACCCGCGAAACGCCTGCCAGCTTTGAACCGACCATCGATTACGTGGTCACCAAGATCCCGCGGTTCGCCTTTGAAAAATTTCCGCAGACCGACCCGACGCTCAACACGCAGATGAAGAGCGTGGGCGAAGCCATGGCCATCGGCCGGACCTTCAAGGAATCGCTGCAAAAAGCGCTGCGCTCGCTGGAGATCGGGCGCTCCGGCCTCGGCGGCGACGGCAAGACTTGGCGCTTTGGTGAAAAGGTCTTTGGGGATCGCGATATCCTGCCCCGCGATCTAATTACCCAAAAACTCAGCGTTCCCAACGCCGAACGGATCTTCTTCATCCGCCACGCGCTGCGGGCCGGATTTGACATCGAACAGATCTTCGCCCTGACCAAGATCGATCGTTGGTTCCTGGTTCAGATCAAGGAAATCGTCGATTTCGAAGAAGAGCTTGCGGCGCTGAAGGCATAGACCTGGCCCCGCTCAATCCGTCAATTGCCTCCCGGTTCCGACTGTCTCCCGCGGGTCATTCCGCTGGCCACGACAGGCATTCCAGATTCCCTGCCGGCCTGGGTTTACTCGCTTGACGAACTGACCGCTACAGCCACCTTGAAATGGTGAACTTCTTCTCCCAACTGCAATGGCGGCCGCAAATCGGCGACCCTGACTTCATGGGATGGTTCACCGTCTGCGCCTACGCCGCCTGCACCCTGATGGCGGCAGCAGCCGCTGTGCGTGGCGAAAACCGACCGGTCCCTGGCAGCGGAATGAGAACCAGGACCGTCTGGACGTTGGTGGCGCTATTAATGGGCTTTTTGTGTGTGAACAAGCAACTGGACCTGCAGACCTTGTTCACAGATATCGGACGGTTGGCCGCCCGGAACGAAGGTTGGTACGGCCACCGGAGAGGTGTTCAGGAAATCTTTGTCTTTTGCCTGCTCGGCGGCGCCGGCGGATTGGCGGTGTGGCTGGCGTTACGCTTCAAAGCCTTCTGGGCGGACCATACCCTATTGTTGAGCGGTCTCATGGTCACGCTCACCTTCATCGTCGTACGCGCGGTTACGTTTCATCATATCGACCAATTCCTGGGCACCCACCTTGAGTCCATGCGAATGAACTGGATCCTGGAACTGGGTGGTATCAGCCTGGTGACCGCCGCTGCCGCCCTCGAACTCTCCTCGGTCAGAAAGTAGGTGCATCCACGGCATTAAAAAACCCGCGCGGGTGGAGAGTTAAAACTCAGAGACCTATGACCTGGCCGCAGGCTTGGCTTTGGCCGAATCAAGAATGGTGGCCGCGATCGACGCCGGCACCGGTTCAAACCGGAACGGCTCCATCGAGTAAGCGGCGCGCCCTTTGGAGAGCGACCGAATGGCCGTCGCGTAACCGAACATTTCGGCGAGCGGCACTTCCGCCTGAAGAATCGTAGAGCCTTCTTTCGCGTCGATATGGATGATCTTGCCCCGGCGGCGATTTATGTCGCCGAGCAGATCGCCCTGATATTCGTCAGGCGTGGTCACTTCGACCTTCATGATCGGTTCCAACAAGATGGCGCCCGCTTGTTTGGCGGCTTCTTTCACGGCAAAAATGCCGGCCATCTTGAACGCCAATTCGCTCGAGTCAACCTCGTGGAAGGTTCCATCCACCACGCTGACCTTAACGTCCACCACCGGGAAGCCGGCGATAACGCCACCCTTAATGGCTTCCTCAATGCCGTCGATAACCGCGGGAATGTATTCCTTCGGAATCGCACCGCCGACGATCTTGTTCTCGATTTCCACGCCTTTGCCCCGCTCGTTGGGCTCGACCGTGACGACCGCATGGCCGTATTGACCGCGACCGCCGGATTGGCGGATGAACTTGCCCACGCCTTCGGCCGACTTGGTAAAGGTTTCGCGATAAGCGATTTGCGGTGCACCGGCGTTGGCGGTGACCTTGAATTCGCGGAACAAGCGGTCACGAATGATTTCCAGGTGCAGCTCGCCCATGCCGGCGATGATCAACTGACCGGTCTCCTCATTGGTGAAGCAGCGGAAGGTCGGATCTTCTTCAGCCAAGCGCTGCAGACCCTCGCTCATCTTCTCGCGATCCGCCTTGGTCTTGGGCTCGACAGCCATCGAGATCACCGGCTCCGGGAATGTCGGCGGTTCGAGCATCACGTCAAAATCTTCGTCGCAGAGGGTGTCGCCCGTGGTGATGTTGCGCAGCCCCACCAGCGCGGCGATGTCGCCCGCGAAGGTCGTCTCCACATCAATGCGTTTGTCCGCTTGAATCATCATCACGCGGCTGACGCGCTCGCGCTTGCGCGTGCGTGGATTGTAAATGGTGTCACCCTTTTTGAGTTGGCCGCTGTACACCCGGAAAAACACCAGCTTGCCGACGAACGGATCGGTCCAGAGCTTGAACGCCAGGGAGCAGAACTTCGAATGGTCGTTCGAGGGGACGTCCACCACGGTCTCAGCCCCCGGGACGATGCCCTGGGCGTGTGGGACGTCGAGCGGAGAAGGCAGGTAATCCACCACGGCATCCACCAGCGGCTGCACCCCGCGCTTCTTAAACGCAGAGCCCGCGAGGACCGGGACGAATTCAATTTTGCAGGTGAGCCGGCGGATCGCAGCTTTCAGTACCTGCGGGGTCACCGGTTGGTTGTTGATCACCAGTTCGGCCACGGTGTCGTCCTTGTTGGAAACCGCGTCGACCAGTTCAGCCAACGCCGCCTTGGCAGATTCCTTCAGATCATCCGGAATCTCCGTCACCTGGTATTTCAATCCAGACTCATCATTTTCGTCGTAAATGATAGCTCTCTGATTCACGACGTCGATGTTGCCCCGCAGATAGTCTTCCTTGCCGATAGGCAACATGACCGGATACGCATAGGCACCGAGCTTTTTGCGCATATCATTGACCGCGTTCTGAAAGTCAGCCCCAGTGCGGTCCATCTTATTGACAAAAGCGATACGGGGAACGCGGTATTTGGTGGCCTGACGCCAGACCGTTTCCGATTGCGGCTGCACCCCGGCCACTCCGCAGAAGACCGCCACCGCGCCGTCCAACACGCGCATGGAACGTTCGACTTCAGCCGTGAAATCCACGTGTCCCGGAGTGTCGATGATGTTCACCCGGTGCGAGATGTTCTGAAAGGCCTTATAAGTACCATCTTCCTTCTGGGTCCAATAACAGGTGGTGGCGGCCGAAGTAATGGTGATGCCGCGTTCCCGCTCCTGCTCCATCCAGTCCGTGACAGTGTTGCCATCGTCCACATCGCCCATTTTGTGGATCAATCCCGTGTAAAAGAGGATTCGTTCCGTGGTCGTGGTTTTGCCCGCGTCAATATGGGCGGCGATGCCGATGTTCCGAGTGCGGTCCATCGGGTAGGGGCGATCGGCGGCATTCGGATTGCCGTTGGCCGCTTTGGTTTTGTCCGGTGCTGATTGCATGATAAAAATTGGCTGAAGGTTGCAGTAACAATAAAAAGGCCCCGAAGAATACAAGTTCGGGGCCCGTCTGACTGAAATTGACTACCAGCGGAAGTGGGCGAATGCTTTGTTGGCCTGAGCCATCTTGTGAACATCGTCACGCTTGCGGATGGCATTGCCTTGACCCTGATACGCATCAAGGATCTCGGAAGCCAGGGCGACCTTCATCGGCACTCCTTTGCGGGCGTCGGCAAAATCGACCAACCAACGCAGCGCCAGGGCGAACTGGCGATCCACCGGCACCTCGAGGGGCACCTGGTAGGTGGCACCGCCAACGCGGCGGGCCTTCACTTCCAGCCGGGGCTTGGCGTTATCCACCGCGCGCTGGAGGATGTCCAGGGGATTGCTGGCCGGGTTCTTCGTGGCGATCTCATCGAACGCCCCGTAGACAATTTTCTGGGCGGTGGTTTTCTTCCCACCGTGCATCACGGTGTTCACCAGGCGTGAAACCAGAGTGCTGTTAAACTTGGTATCCTTAGTTACCGGCCGTTTTACGGCTTGACGACGTCGAGACATGTTAGCGAGGACTGTTAACGTTTATGGACAGAAATTCGGTTAAGCCGCGGGTTTGGCAGCCGCCTTCGGGCGCTTGACCCCGTATTTGGACCGGCTGACCCGGCGCTTTTCAACACCAGCCGCGTCGAGCGTGCCACGCACGATGTGATAACGCACACCCGGAAGGTCTTTCACACGCCCGCCCCGGACCAGCACGATTGAGTGTTCCTGAAGATTGTGGCCCTCGTCGGGAATGTAAGCAATCACCTCATACCCGTTGGTCAGACGCACTTTCGCCACTTTCCGCATCGCGGAATTGGGCTTCTTCGGCGTGCGGGTCATGACCTGAATGCACACGCCACGGCGGAAGGGCGAGTTCTCCAAAGCAGGTGACTTGGACTTGTGCTTCAGCTTGTTTCGGCCTTTACGGACCAACTGATTAATTGTCGGCATTTCGTGTAAAAAATTTTGTGCCCGATTTGACTTTCTCGGGTCAAACGGAGCGCGGAATATAACAAATGGGCCGGGGGTTGCAACAACTATTTCGCCACTTTTTCGTCATCGCACGGGCGGATTCATCTGCCGTCCAATCAACGGGTGGCGATTTCGTAAAGCATAATCGCGCCAGACGCTGGATTGCCATCCACCGCCGCTTGAAAGCACAAAGCCTTGCCTTCCACGTGGGACGGCACAACCGCCAAGCGCTTGCCGGTCACGTCCAGGGCCCAAACCTGATACTTCGAGGCCCCTCTAAGTGGAATCGACAAACTGGCCGACCCGGAGCGCACCAGGTGGGGAAGCCGCCCCCAGCCTAGCAGCGTCTTTCGTTCCGGTTCCGCATACCGAATTTCCGTATTTTGGAGATCAGTCAGATGCGTCACCAGTAACCGCCGACTGGAAGCGATCGTCCGATTGTCAAGCGCGCTGACCCAAACTGTGGCGTCTGCTCCACGAATTCCGATTCGCACCCCGCTGACGCTCGCGGCGATCTCCTTCCCCGCCGGAGCGTAACCACCAGCGGTGCGCGCCGTGTCCAATATCAGGATATCCTGGGGAGCATCGACCGTGAGTTCACCCGTTTCGCTGCGGAACCATTTTTTCGCGGGGTCCGGTTGCTGTTCAGCAGGAAAGACCTTTCCCGCCCCCAAAAAGCTGATGAATTGAGTTTTATTGAGGCTATAAGCCGGTTGCTGAAAGTCGCCGGCCCGGCGCGCCACCGCTGTGTTGGTCTGCCAGCCGAGAGGCACGTGCACCGTGTGTCCGGACTTTTCTGCCCCGGCCACTTGTGTGCCCACGCGCGTGACCCATGCCAGCCAGTGCCAGTCCGGGGCCAGCATCGGAACTTTGGCGGGCGGATGTGCCAATTCGTTGGTGGTCATCCAAACCGCCACGCTGTGTGGGGCGGTGCGCAGGTCGCCCCGGAGAAACAGGCACAAGGAGGCGCGCTCAGCCGCCTGGCTCAGCGGATCGCCCGCCAGGTCGAAATAGTTCATCGCTCCTGACCTCATCATCGCCTCGCGTCCATGCGCATAGGCAAAACGCCAAATGCCGGACCAACCTTGCATGGCGCCCAACGCCCCGGTCAGAATCCCTCCCACTCCGCGAAATCGGCCCGGGCCGGAGTAATTGTATTCCGTGACCGTAAACGGTTTATCGAACAAACGCGTGAAGGCCAGCGACCGGCCTCCCGGCGCGCCATCCGCGATGGGGCTGGTGTTTGGGCAACTGCTCGGCAGGCGCCATTCCTGCTCCAGGAATTTCGGATGGTCCACATAGAAATGGTCGTCGACATAATCATAGACCGTGCGCGCCGCCTGGTCCGTCGCAAATCGCGTCCACGAACTGGCGTTGCTGATCAGCGCCCGGCAACCCAATTCCCGATGTAAGAAATCTTTCATCCGTTCCACCGTCCGCTTCTCCGTGGCCCCGAGGAAGAGCACGAAGTCCCGGACCCGGGGGCCGCTCGCATAGATGGACTCGGGCAACGCGACAGTTCCCTTCCCCGCGATTTCTTCGGGCTTCAGTTCCGCGCCCCAGGCACCGGCGAGAGCTTCCTGGCCCGCATATTGGGTTTTCAGCCAGAGGTTCCAGGCGGATTTCCACTCCGGCAAAGTGTGCATTTCTTTGACGAAATTGCCGAGGTTGCCCTCGTTGATCATGGCCAACCAAGCCAGCGCCGGCTCCTCCGCATATCGCCTCCCGGTATACGGGTTCTGATGCTCGAGCAGGGCGCGCGCAAATGCTTTCCAATTCTCAAAGGCCCCCTCGTGCACCGGCACACACACCTTGAAAGTGTTCATGGGAACGTATCCTTCCCGATCGACCCCGAACTCCCGCCAGGCGATCCGCCGCGAAACGAATAAGTCGGTCGTGAGATAAATCCCACGTTTGATCAACGCGGCCACGAGATAATCCAACTGGTCCAGCTTTTGAGGGTTGAGTTCGGTGCTGCGTGCCTGTCCGGAAACCAGCTCGGTTTCATAATGGTGCAGGCGCAGCGCATTGTAGCCCAGGCGCGAGAGGCGGAGCGCGATGCGGTCGGAATCCTCGTGCGATAGGTATTGCGCACCAAAACAAAGGTTCACGCCATAGAATCGCCGCGCCACCCGCGGTGAACCCTCAAATGCAAATTGACCATCCGGTCGTGCGATGACGCGACCCTCTTTGCCGGCTGGCACGCCAGTGCCGGCGATTCCGGTGAAATCCAGGGCCGAACCGGCCACGATCTCCAAACCTGGCTGCAACGGCACCCACTCGGGACTCTCCCTGATTACGACCTCCGCGAGGACGTGGCTGGTTAAGAACAACAACAGCGAGACTAGGCCGGTGGCGAGGGAACCGCTGGATACTCGAAAGGCGCGAACGTGCATGAGGCGCACTTTATAACAACACCAGCATCAAGCAAGATGATTATGATATCTCAACAGACTAAACTCACAGCTCCGGGCCTCTTC
The DNA here is from genome assembly GCA_002298785.1 of Verrucomicrobia subdivision 3 bacterium UBA693. Lineage (GTDB taxonomy): Bacteria > Verrucomicrobiota > Verrucomicrobiia > Limisphaerales > UBA8199 > UBA693. The sequence goes on along the minus strand of DBMR01000021.1, from coordinate 31,378 downwards.
ATCGGCAAATCGCAGGGCGTCCGCTTGCAACCAGCGCAACATGGAGTAAGTTAACCTAAAGTTCCCTAACGTTGGCTTCATGGCGCAGGACTTTTTGCGCTTCGCGCGGAGGGACCTGGAGCGGAGCTGGGTGAACTCAAAATGGCAGGCGACCGAGCAAAGTCAGGGGTCGGGAGTTTCTTAAACCCGGCCGCGATTCTGGCGCTGTTGACGCTGGCGGGCAGCGCCTTGCTGGTCTCCCGCAAACTCTCCAGCGATCGCCCCATCGGTTCCGCCGGGCCTTCTTCCCCGCCGGTCGGGGTGCAGACGGTTGACGCTCGTTTATGGGAGGATCCCTTCGCCGTCTGGAAGCGGCGCAACGAGAGTGCGCTGGCACCGACCCCGACCAACCTCTCGGGGTTGCGAGCCCAAATTGACGCTCATGGCGGCGAAATCGCGCCGTTAATCCTGCCGGTCATGATCGGCGGCGGCCCGTATAGCGAGGACCGCGAGGCACGGGTCCGCAGCCGCTTCGCCATCGTCGCGGCCCTGGGCCAGCGCGGCTACGCCCCGGAAGATGCCGAGCATCTTGGCGCGGTGGAATTGCCCTGGCCCTCGACCGCCCAACTCGACACCGTCGACTTTTCCCTCCTCTTGTGCGGCAGCGCCGAGCGTGCCGCCGAATCCAGCCTCCGGTTGATCTACGAATGGTACCGCCCCCGGACATTTCACCCGAACTCCGACACAGGCCCGCCGGAGCGGCCGGTGCTGGTCTTATGGCTCGATGAAAATCAATTCGAAGATGCCCCCCTGCCCCGGCTGGCTTGCTTGCTCGAACCGCTGGTTCAAAGGGTTTCACTGGACGATTTCAACCCCCGCCCGGAAGTGGCGATCGTTGGCCCCCGACACTCGGCCACCCTGCGGGCCATGCTGCCGGGAGAGTTCGGCCGGAAACCGGTCACCAAACTCCTCCCAGGTTGGAACTGGCCCACGAACGTCCTGCAGCAGGCACGGTTACTCATCCCCACCGCCAGCGCCATGGATGAGGTCCTGGTGCAGTCCACCAACGCACGCCCTCCACGTGTAGCCGTCCAGGAGGCGTTGACAAATGGCTGGTTCAAATCGGTGACCAGCTTTTGTGCCACCGACAGCCAGATCGCCGCGGAAGTGCTCGATGAACTGGCCTTGCGCGGACTCAACTTGTCAAAGCCGGGCAATCATCTCGCATTAATCTCCGAATGGGACACGTTCTACGGGCGGATGTTGTCCCTGACTTATGCCGCGAACCTATCGGCGGTGCAGAATGGACATAGCAATCCGGCGGAGTACATCAACCAATATCGCAAGGGAGAGCCGGTCTGGCCAACGAATCTCCATTCGTTTGTCTTTCTGCGTGGCCTCGACGGTCAGACCACGACTGCCGAAGCGGAGAGCGCTTCCGGCGGCGGTCGCGACCAGTCCCGGGCTGAGCGCCCGGCCTCGCTGGAAGAACTCCACCGATGGACGCCGGGGGTCAACAAGCCCGAGGGACGCGCCCAATTGGATTACCTGGTCCGGCTCGGGGATCGCCTGACCGCTCTGGACGATGACCTCCAACATCACAGCCAGGGCCGTATCGGGGCCATCGGCATTGTCGGCAGCGATGTCTATGACACGTTGCTCATCCTGCAGGCACTGCGGCCGCGCTTTCCGGGAGCAGTGTTTTTCACCACCGAACTGGATGCGCGGTTGTGGCATCAAAGCGAGTGGGAATGGTCTCGGAACCTGGTGGTCATCAGCAGTTATGGGCTGGAATTGCACCCAAAATTCCAGCAGCAGGTCTCCCCGTTCCGGGACAGTAGCCAGACGGCTCTATTCGCAGCAACCCTGGCGGCTTTGGGAGATGAACGATTGGCCTCATTAGAACTGGTTCCCCCAAGGCGGTTTGAAATCGGACGATTCGGACCGGTAGATATGAGCGTTACCAATTTTGGCACGTTGCAGCCGAACCCGCTCGGAACTCGCGGTGCATTGACGCCTCGAAAACAGGTGGTGGGGCCCATCCTCCTCGGATGTGGTTTCGCCGTAGCGCTGGCCAGTCTGATCTTCCGTCCCTGGATACAACTAACCCGGCAACGGCGCGAATTTGAGGCCGAAAGCCTGTGGCTGCGGGACGAGGACATCGGAGGCCTGGAAGGCTTTCGCCACATCCAACAACACCTCGAGGCCCAGGCTGATCCTCTCACCAAATGGCTGCGGCAGGAGTTGGGTAATTGGCCGGTCCAACAGGGCAGCACTGAATTGTGGATCGCCCCACTCGGCTCCGCTCCCAGCACCATTTCAGCGGACCCCGCCGTTCGGATGCTAAAGGAGCAGGATTTAATGCAACGGTTTCTGGACTTTCTCAACGCCTGCTTGCAGCGAAATCGTTGGGTGCCCTCGCATGTGCAGGAAGCCTCGCACGTGCTCAATTCCCCCAGCAAACACCGGTTCCGCCACTGGGCGGCGGATGATGCGGAGGCCGGACCGTTTCTCGCCCGCAACACCCTCGCCGCCTTGCGGCACAATCGGCAGATTGCGGACGAGGTCCTGGATTGGCTGCTGCGCCACAGCGCGGTTCCCGAGGATGACAAGGCTCAAAAACTCGCGACATCGCGGGCTGACGCCGCGCACGCCGCGCGCGCGGCAGGCTGGCAGAAGTACCGAATCCGGCACGGCCGGTCGCTGACCTTTTGGGGCAGCGCCGTCGCTTTCGCCGTGGCCGCCACCGCTCTGGGATGGAGCGCCTGGAAGGACACATATGCCACAACTATCGGTGAACCGTTCAGTTTATCGGCCGGGGTGAGCGCCTGGCCAACCGAGTGTCTGCGGTTTGGGGCGCTGGTGCTGGCGGTTGCGTTCGTGGTGGAATCCTACTCCCGCATGCGGGTTATGGCGCTCGAGGTGGTCCGGAACTATCGGCTTAGTTTCGCCGATTCACCGGGAAAACTGGTCTGTTGCCTGCCGACCACACCGGTTCCCGAAGCGGTGGTGCAGGCCGACCATGTCTGGGAACGCTACCAACAAATGGGATTTTGGCAAAATCGTCTGTGCCGGATCGCCCCGCCCCTCGCGGCTTACATCGGATTGGCTTTCTGCCTTAGCATGTTGGCGCTGCCCCCCCACAACCCTTTGCGGGGCCCACAGATCATGGCTTGGGATACCGGGCTGCTCTTGTGCTCCGTTATCGCCTACCTCTTTCTGACCTTCTGGACCCTCGACGCCGCGCGGCTATGTCGCTGGTTTATCGAACACCTGAGCCAGGCACCCTGCCGGTATCCCAAGGCCACGCGCGAGTACTTCTCCGCATTACGCGGAGGCACCCCGGGCCATCTCCTGGATGAATGGATCACCTTGCGCTTGATCGCCGAGTTGACCGAACGCGTCGGACGCCTCATTTACTTCCCGTTCATCATCTTCTTCCTGATGCTCGTCTCCCGCAATCAATGGTGGGATTTGTGGACCTGGTCGGCGCCGCTGGTGGTGATCTTCATGTTCAATCTCTTGCTGGCTTCCGGCGGAGTGTTCATTCTCCAACGCGCCGCTCGCCGCGCCCAGGAATTGGCCGTGTCCAGCCTCAAGACCAAACTGGATCGCCTGCGCGAAATCGTGGCCGTCACCGAACCTCAAAAGACTCAGAACATGTTTAGCCAGGCCGAACGGTTATTGCAGGAAATCCAGCAACTCAACACCGGGGCCTTCGCCGGGTTCTGGGAAAATCCGTTGCTCGGGGCCCTGCTGGTGCCCTCCGGCGGTTCCGCCATTATCGAACTCATCCAGTACCTCTTTGGGAGCTAGCCGTTTCGCACGGCCAACCGCACTTCGCTCAAGCCGATTCTACACGCTTGCATGCGGAAAACTCAGAGGCAGAATCCAGGCATGAACATCTCCGCCCACGGCTCAATTCGACCCGACCTTCGTGTATACGCTTTTGTCGCTTCGGAATCTCCATGCTGAGAACGGAAAACTCACCTTGGCGCTCCCTGTTATGTTGCCACTAAATCGACCTTTCTTACTTCCGCTGATTCTGCTGCTGGCCGGCCCTGTTTCTCCTGGGAGTTGGCAGGCGCACGCCGCGAAGCCAACCGTTGACCTGCGGGTCGAGCATCTCCGCTGTGAGTATCGCGTCAATCCTGTAGGTTTGGATGTCGCCCAACCACGCCTGAGTTGGGTCCTCGAGTCCGGACGCCGAGGACAAAAGCAAACCGCCTACCGCGTCCTGGTCGCCACGACGCCGGCAAGACTGGCGCGGGACAAAGGCGATTTATGGGATAGCGGCAAAGTCCAGTCGGACCGGACTCTGGAGGTGGTTTACGCGGGCAAGCTCTTAGCCTCACGCCAGGAGGTGTGGTGGAAAGTGCGAGTCTGGGACCTTGATGGCCACGCCGGCGCGTGGAGTGAACCCGGCACCTGGTCCATGGGATTGCTCCAGCAGTCTGACTGGCTTGCCAAATGGATCGCGGACCCTGAAACCGCGACGAATGCCGCCGCCCACGGGCCTTTGAACGGGTACCACAGCGCGATCGCCTCGACCTCCAACACTCTCAAATGGGTGATGCTCGACCTGGGTCAGGTCAAACATTTCGATGGCGTGCGTTTATCCCCTGCCCGGCCTTACGATTGGCAGCCGGATACACCCGGTTTTCTATTCCCCGCGCGATTCAAAATCGAGGTTGCAGACCAGGAGGACTTTCCCAACGCGCGGCTGGTGTTGGATCACACGTCCCAAGATGAGCCCAATCCAGGGACGAACTCCCCAATATACCGGTTCCCGCCCGTTAGCAGCCGTTTCGTGCGGTTAAGCGTGATGCAGTTGGCGCGGCGCGACCAGACGAACTATGCATTCGCGCTGGCGGAAATGCAGCCGCTGGACGGCGAAAAGAAGATCGGCCAGGGAGCAAGGGTCATCGCACTGGACTCAATCGAGACCGGCTCCTGGTCCAAAGTAAATCTGACCGACGGCGTGGAGGTCACGATCCCACCGGGCGACAGCCGGACAGCGCCGGGCGCGTTACCAGCGACCCTGGTTCGTAAATCGTTCGCACTGCCGAACGCCGTACGCCGCGCCACCGTTTATGCCAGCGCGCAGGGCCTTTACGAACTCCGCCTGAACGGACAGCGCGTCGGAGATTTGCTGCTGGCACCAGAATGGACGAGTTACCGCCACCGAATTCAATATCAGGTCTACGACGTCACTCGCCTCATTCACAAAGGGGAAAATGTAGCTGCCGCCATGCTGGGCGAAGGCTGGTACGCGGGCAGGCTCATGGCAGTGGGCCGGTTTGCCTACGGCACGCATCCGTCTTTCCTGCTTCAACTCGAAATCGAATTGTCCGACGGCACCCATAGGACCATGGTCACCGACGGCACCTGGCAAAGTTCGACAGGCGGACGCATCCGCTCGGCAGGGATCTACGACGGCGAAGTTCAGGACGCCCGCCGGGAAATGCCCGGTTGGGATCAGCCCGGCTTTGACGCCGCCGCCTGGCATTCCGCGGCAGCGACACCTATCGGCCCGGCACGATTGGTCTGGCAGTGCAACGAACCCATCCGAATCGTCCAGGAGCTGGCTCCGCGCGCCTTGACCGAACCCAAACCCGGGATTTACGTGTTTGATCTCGGCCAAAACATGGTCGGTTGGTGTCGCGTACGCGCTCTCGGGACGGCGGGAAAGACAGTAACGATTCGTCATGCTGAGATGTTGAACGACGATGGCACTCTCTACACCGCCAACCTGCGCGGCGCGCCGCAGATCGACCGCTATACCCCGGCGAAGGATGGCGAATTTGTGTTCGAGCCACATTTCACCTACCACGGCTTCCGCTATGTTGAATTGACCGGGCTGGCGCAACCGCCGAAGTTAAACACGGTGCAAGGCCGGGTCTTCCACTCCACCGCCCCGGCGGCTGGAAGCTTCGAATGCTCCGACGCGCCTCTGAATCAACTGATGCGCAACATCCTTTGGACCCAGCGCGCCAACTTGATGAGTTCCCCCAACGACTGTCCCCAGCGCGACGAGCGCTTTGGCTGGATGGGCGACATCCAGGCCTTTTCCCAAACCGCCATGTTCAACATGGACATGGCCGCGTTCTTTACCAAGTTCGCCCGGGACATCCGCGATGACCAGGCGGAAGACGGTCGATTTCCGGATTTCGCACCACACCCGGGTAATCCCAACCAGACCTTTTCCGGCGTCCCGGCCTGGGGTGATGCCGGCACCATGGTTCCCTGGAGCGCCTATCAGAATTACGCCGACACCCGACTGATTTGCGAGCAATTCGATGCCGCTCGCCGATGGGTGGATTACATCCACAAGCTCAACCCTGACCTGATCTGGAGCAAAGGTCGCAACAACGACTACAACGACTGGCTGAATGGCGATTGGATAAAGCAGGCAGACTGGCCGAAGCAGGGCGGCTCGGTGCCAAAGGACCTGTTCGCCACCGCCTTTTTTGCTCACTCAACCGAGTTGGTGGCTCGAATGGCCAAAATCGCCGGTCGATCAGACGCCGCCCGCCAATATGAAGAACTTTTCCAACGCATTAAGGCGGTGTTCAATCAACGCTTTGTCTTGCCCGATGGTCAGATTCAAGGAGACACCCAGGGCGGCTATGCGCTGGCTTTGAACTTCGGGCTGCTCCCCGAAAATTTGCGCGCACCTGCAGCCAAAAGACTCGTCCAAAACATTCGTCGATATAACAACCACCTCTCCACTGGAATCCAAACCACCCACCGAGCCATGCTGGAACTCGGGCGCGCGGGCTACGATGATATCGCCTGGCAGATTCTCACCAATCGTACCTTTCCATCCTGGCTCTACATGCTCGATAACGGTGCCACCACGATTTGGGAACGGTGGGACGGTTACGTCAAAGGCCGTGGCTTCCAGGACGCCGGTATGAATTCTTTCAATCATTGGGCTTTTGGTGCCGTGGGAGAGTGGATTTGGCGAAACGTCGCCGGCCTTAACCCCGATGAAGCGCAACCGGGATGGAAGCACTTCACCATCGCCCCGCGCCCCGGCGGTGGGGTGAATTGGGCCCGGAGCGAATACCTCTCGGTACGCGGACGAATCGCGACTTCCTGGGAGGCCAGAGGCAGCCAATTCACTTTGCAAGTCACGGTCCCTCCAGGCACCACCGCGACCGTTAGCCTTCCCACCAGTAATGCCGCTCAAATCACTGAAAGCGGACGAGCTGTTTCGTCATTAAAAACGGTAAACGGCCGAGCCGAGTTTAATCTCGATTCCGGCAGTTACAGTTTTCATTCACCGCTCTGACCTTGGGCTCCCGGGTGTGCGGCGCAGAACCATTTGGTGCGCGCGGTGACCGATCGACCGCTGCCAATGGTTTGAGCTTCTTGCACCCGCCATCACACGGTGTGTCGCCACGCTGACCGGTGAAACTTTGCTCGAGCTCAGAACCGGTGCACGAGCTTCTCGATAAGGAACGAGCTTTCGCGCAGGGCTTGCTCACTGAATGGCCCAAACCAGGCCGCCACTTTCTTGAACTGCTCGATGAAGGCCTGTTTATCACCTCGATCCACCATGTCCAGGTGGCGGTTGAGGGATTCGATGAAATCGCGCAACAAGGCTCGCCGTTCCGGCGTCGCGAAGATGATCTCGGCGTATAGCGCGGGATCCTGGGCGAAAAGTCGGCCTACCATCCCGAGTTCAAGTCGATAAATGGGGCTGGAAACATCGAGAGTACGCGATATGGGCACTTCTCGGGCGCAGAGATACTCTCCAAAAGCAAACGTGGCGAAGTGCCGCAACGCCTGCACAATTCCCATCATCCAATCATGTTCCTCGGCAGTCGCGTCTACCGCCAGGCTTCCCCAAACGGATAGCTGGTCCAGCACCCATTGACAGGCGGCGCTTTCCCTTCCGGGAGTGGTAACGACGATCTGCTTGTCCATCGACACGGTGTTGGGACCAAAAAGCGGGTGCAATCCGACAACCGGCCCGGCGTGCGCGCGCAGCATGGCCGCCAACGGCTCGCTTTTAAGGCTGGTGATGTCGCACAAGACACAATCCTTCGGCAGATGCGGCCCAAGTTCCAGCGCTACCGCGGGAGTGAGTGCGATCGGCACCGCCAAAAGTGCCAGGTCGATGCCGGACGTCAGTTCCCGCACCTGTGGCCAATCGTCCACATCTAGAATCCTTACAGCATAATCCGACTGCGTAAAACAGCGGGCGAACAAACTCCCCATGCTTCCCTTGCCCCCCACAATCAGCACCTTTGCCCCGGGTCGCACGCTGCGTCGTCCCAGGGTATTGAGTTGGCCCACGCGGGAATTGCGCATCATCGTCCGGAACAGGTCTTCGACATAATCCGGATCCAATCCCGCCTGCACCGCCTGCGCGCGGCGCGTGGAGATCAGGTCCTCTTCGCGGGCGGGATGGTGAGTGGGCAAGCCGTGTTCCTTTTTGACATTGGCAACCTGCATCACCAGACCTTTGCGTCGTGCCAGCAACGCCACCAAATCCCGGTCCGTATGGTCTATCTGCCGTCGCAATTCCTCAAGCGCGTTCGCCGACCCGGAAGTGGCCGACGCCAGCGGCAGGGCATCATGGGCTTCTTTATTCATTGATCGTGCGACCATAATCCACGGCCAATGCTGGGTCGTAAAGAAATCTCGAAGCCCTTAAGGCTCAGGACCACCGGCCGGTTTCAGAGGTGACCAATCCATCACCAGCAGCGTGGCGATGGTCTCGTAAAGGATGACCGTAGCCCATGTGACCCCCAGCCATAAAAGCGCCGCCTCCAGTGGCAAACCGCAAAAGCCATTGATGAAAACCCCCAGCATCTGTCCTGGCTGATAACCCCACCATTGGTACGGAACCGCCAGCGCCGCCTCCCAAAACAGGCTCACCAATAGAATGAAGAGAAAACCCAGACTGAACGCGCGCCAGTTGATGAACGGTGCGGCAATCGGAAAGAACAGGAGACTCGGCGTCAATGCCACGAGGGTCAAAAACAGGAAATATCCAGGGAATCCGCTGTGATCCGCTTGCGGCCCGAACTTCTTGTAGAGAAAGCCGGCCAAAAAGACGAGCACCCCGAATATGGCCGACGCCGGGTGGAAGGATATGACCTGGCGCCGCCGAGTAGTGCGGCGAGGACCGTCATCTACATTATAAGCTCTGAACCAATACTCGTCTCCCCACACATAAACCAGCAGCACCGCCAGCGCGCCGAAAATATAAAAAGCGATCTCTTCGATCGGTATCGACTTTTGCCATCCGTCCTTGAAGGAGTAACCATGGAAGAAAACCCCCAGCACAGCGTCCTGATTCGGAAAGGTGAAGAAAGTCCGACCAAATACCAGGTCCAGCAGGATGCCACTGATCGACACCAGGAGGGCTGTCAACCAGAACGCCCGGTTCTGCACTCGATTCTCCCGCCGGCGGCTCAACCAGAATGCCAGCACCACCACCGGCAGAATAAATAATGAAAGGCTCCAGGTGTAGCCGTAGGGAGTGGGGTTCGCTTTGAGGTCAACCACCAGTGGGCGGGACTCGGTGATAGTCAGGAGCGTGAGCGCGAACGGCGCCGTCAACACGGCTCCCATCGCGACCACGACCAAAGAGTCGTTAGACCATCGCTGCTTTGCCACAACGTTGCCTCCCTTTAGCCCTAACCCGAAACCTGCCATCTGGCAAGGTGCCCAGTGCTCTTGGAAGCTGCTGGTCTTGATCGGGAAAAGCCAGGCAAACTCGCCACCTGATACCTGTTAGCATGCTTCAAAGGGCCTCCGGGCCCCGCTGCACACTGGCGGAGCTCGCCTGGGAACTATCGCATGCAGACAATCTCGACCATTAGCAGCACAGCCTTGCTCAAAACGGCTGGACCGGGCGAATTTTCCATTGCCGCCGAAGCCGTTTCCGCTTGACCGAAAGATTATAAATGCCACTTTCTTTGTTCGTAGGTGGAGAGATGGCCGAGTGGCTGAAGGCGGCGGTTTGCTAAACCGTTATACGGTCAAAAGCCGTATCGGGGGTTCGAATCCCCCTCTCTCCGCCACTTTTCATGAAAACCTCACGCACACTTTGCCGCCTTTTTCTCCGCTGCTGGCTGCTGTTGCTCGTACCAGCCATCGCCGCAGCCCAACCTGCGGGTCCGCGCTTAAAGGTGCTGATCTTCAGCGGTCAAAACAACCATAGCTGGCAGGAAACCACACCCAAACTTAAGTCAATCCTTGAGTCCTCGGGGCGATTCGAGGTGGAAGTGACCGAACACCCGGAACAGTGCACTGCCTCTATGCTGGCCAAGTACGATGCCCTGCTCAGCAACTGGAACACCTTCGGCAACGCCGTCGTGACAAATTGGCCGGAACCACTCCGAGGGGCGTTCCTGGCTTTTATCCGCCAGGGAAAAGGGATCGTGACCGTGCATTCCGGAAGTTCTTCTTTCTATGATTGGCCTGATTACCAACAGATCGCTGGGGGTTCCTGGAACTTGGGTCATACCGGACACGGCCCCATCCACGCGTTCACGGTAAAACTCATCAACCCGACGCATCCCATTGCCGTGGGCCTGACCAATTTTCTCACGACGGACGAACTGTGGCATCGCACCGGAGTTCAGCCCGGAAATGAGGTCTTGGCCACCGCGTTTTCCGCCGCTGACCGCCAGGGCTCGGGCGCGGACGAGCCAGTGGCGTGGACACGAAAGGTCGGTGAGGGACGATCGTTCACCCTGTTGCTGGGCCACGACGTTCGCGCCATGGAGTCCTTCGGGTTCCAACAACTGTTGCGGCGCGGTACCGAGTGGGCGGCCACCGGCAAGCTCGCGAATTAGCCCGGGTAGAACTTCCGCTGCAAAATCCCGTTCCACCGGTGCGCATCCAGAGTCAATTCGCCGTAGATCGCGGCCGCCTCAGAGCTCAAGGCCTCCCGCTCCAGGCGACGGGCGAGGCGGCGCAACCGATGACCGAGCGGCAGGTGCTCATCCTGATAGCCCAATTCCCGCAACCGACGGCGGATGCGCTCGACCAATCGTTGCGAGGTTCGCACTGTACGTAACGCCGCCGGGAGTTTGGATTCATCCGCGAGTATCGCCTTAAAGAGCAGGCATTCAAAATTCTGGCAGTGGCGCGGGCGATCTTTATAGATCCGGCATAATTTGCCATCCAACGCGACGCAGGGCTGGCAAAACTTCACGCGGCCCGGCCGCAGGTTCAGCAATCGCCGCAACCGCCCTTCCGGGTCTCCCTCCTGGAACTGCACGTCGGCAAAGATCGTCCCGTCGCAGCAAAAGCCGCATTGCGAGCACAGGATGGAGCTAAGGGACGCGGGCGTCATCGTTCAGAGGAGAAGCTACCGGGAGCGGGGATCGCTCGCAACGGGCGCGTGAAAAAATGTGAATTTTTTGTGAATAACTATTTGCCATTTTCCGTAAGTGTCTGCTAGTGTGGCGGCAACCCGAATGCAAAAGGCTATGCAGGCGCAAAAACTTGAGAGCAACTTCCCCAAGCTTCACAACGCCATGTGGCCCGGGCTGGTCGGCAAAGGAAGTCCCGGAGCTGAACCCGCCATCGATTTAGACACCATGCTTCGCCTAACGGCGGCTGCGGAAGTCGATGGAACCCGATTCGACGGAGTAGACCTCTTCCTGTTTGATCCTCATGTGAGTATAGACTCTGGTGAGGAGGACCTGAAACGGCTCGCGGACAAAATCTCCGGCTATGGCCTTAAGGTCGGCTCCCTGGTAGCTCCCGTCTGGCCGCCCACGGGTGGCGGTCCCGCTATGGGCACGGATGCGGATCGGAAGAATTTTGTGCGCCAGGTCGAGAAGGCGTGCCGCATCGGAAAGACTCTGCGCAAGCTGGGCATTAGGCCTTACGGAATTATTCGCATCGACTCGGCCTGCGGCGTGGGGGATTGGAGTCTCAACCCACGGCAGAATCAGGCCAGGATTGCCCGGACTTTCCGTGAGGCTTGCAAGGTGGCCGAAGGCTACGGCGAACGCCTCGCCGCCGAGGGCGAAATCTGCTGGGGCGGCATGCACAGCTGGAAGAAAATGCTCGATTTGTTGGAACGCGTGGATCGACCGAAAACCCTGGGGTTCCAAGCGGACATGGCTCATACCCTCCTGTACGTCATGGGCTATAACGCCCCCGAAGACGCCATTCTGCCCCCGGACTATAACTGGTCGGATGCCGCCCCGCTGGACGCGGCGCTCAAGAAGTTGACCGCCGCCCTGGGACCCTGGACGATTGACTTTCATGTGGCGCAGAATGATGCCACGGTTTTTGGCTCGGGAACGCACGACAAGACCGGCCACCACTGCCTGCCCAATGATCCCAATGGCAAACTGGACATCTCCCGCCACGCCGGGTACTGGCTGCGTTCCAAAGGAGAGATCACCCGAAAAATCCGGCATATTTGCTGGGATGGGTGCATGTTCCCCAATGCGGTCATGATGAAGCAGCAGACTTGGAACGACGTGCTTCGTGCCATGATCGCTGTGCGCCAGGCCCACGGCTGGTCGGAAGCGACCACCACCAAACCCGCAGCGTCACGCGGCGGGACACCAAAGATTTCCGGACGGTTCAGCAAACAAAACCAGAAGCATGTTGCTTCGAGGCTCGCCCGGAATAACCAAAAAAAACCTATGGCAACAAAAAAACCCGCCGCTAAGAAGCCCGCCGCCAAGAAAAAAGCAGCCAAGGGCAAGAAATAAGCTCTGTCAAATTCACAGAGTCTTAAGAGCGCAGCCTGCGCGAGTCGCAGGCTGCCTTTTTATTGTCGGGCGCGACACGGCTGGCCCACCGTTGTTTCCGTTATTTGCAGCACCGACCCGAGGGCAGCCGGGAAACCTCAAGCGGCGAGTTCGATCCCTTTCGGGTCTTCCATCATCTCTCGCAGCTTTTTGAAAGCCTCGTTCTGTAATTGGCGAATCCGCTCCCGAGTCACCCCGAATCGCTGTCCGATTTCCTCGAGGGTCAGTTCGTTCTCTCCGTCCAGGCCAAAACGCGAACGCAAAATCTGCGACTCACGATCCGGAAGTTTCTCAAGCAACTCTCGTAGCAGGCTGTGATCCGCCTTGCTCTGGTATTCCTCCAATGGAGTGCGCGCCTTTTCATCGCTCACCAGGTCGCCCACGACACCATCCTTGTCCTCACCTACTGGGGCGTCCAGTGAACCAGGCCGAATCGCCGCGTCGCGCAACCGGGACACCCGCCGGGAAGTCACTCCCAACTCGTGTGCCAACTCTTCATCAGTGGCCTCACGTCCCAATTCTTCGCGCAGTTTGGCTTCCGCCCGTCCCATGCGGTAAATCTTCCCTTCCACATGCACCGGCAGACGAATCGTCCGCCCCTGGTTGGCCAGAGCCCGACGAATCTGCTGTTTGATCCACCAGGATCCGTAGGTGGACAGTTTACCTCCTTTGGCAGGATCAAATTTTTCCACCGCCTTCATCAGCCCGATAGTCCCCTCGCTGATTAGGTCAAGCAGCGGCAAGCCGAGGTTGTCGTAGTCCCGCGCAATTTTCACCACCAGGCGCAAATTGGCGCGTATCATACGCTCCCTCGCCGCCGTGTCCCCACGCCGGATCCGGGCGGCCAATTCCACTTCTTCTTCGCGGGTGAGCAAAGGCACCGAACCCACATCACGGAAATAAGCGCTCAACGCCGACCCGACCGTCGATCCAGCAGAGATTTCCTCAGCCGGCACCGGGGCGGGCGCCAACGGAGGGATCACTTCCGGCATTTCGATCACTTTGGCTACCGCCACGCGCGTGCCAGGCGACTTTTGAAATGCTTTGTGCGACGTCTTACGCGTCTTCCGATCACTTTTAGACGGTTCTATTACGGCTTGGCTAGCCCGGCTGTGCCGCTTCTCCGCCGACCTGGACACGGTCAAAAGCACATTGCTCTTGCGAGTCTTGCCAGCGTTACGGGCTGCGACATGTTTTTTCAACATGCCTATCCTTCGTGTATGAGGTGGTTACTTGTCAAATCGCGGATCGGATTTTTTTGATAATTACAAAGCCCTGTAAATAAACATATTATGTGTTCAACGCTCAAACGGATGAAGCCCAGTGGAGACCGGTAAAGCCATAAACAGAGCCTAGGAAACGCCCGGAGAGGCCTCCGATCCGAGGCTTACCGAACCAATTTCCTGCCCAACCTCGAACAGGACCGAACAGATTAAGCTCCAGCGACTTGGGTACATAGCAACGCCGGCGGGAAGGCCCGCCGGCGTGCGAAGCTGCCACTATGAGCTGGATTACGAGCCTTTCGGCAAAGCAGTCAAACCAGCATAAACCGCATTCGCGCCGAGCAATTGCTCAATGCGCAGCAGTTGGTTGTACTTCGCCAGGCGGTCCGAACGACTCAACGAACCGGTCTTAATCTGACCGCAATTCGTGGCCACGGCGATGTCCGCGATGGTCGAATCTTCCGTCTCGCCCGAGCGATGGCTGAGCACGGCGGTATACCGATTGGTCTGAGCCAGTTCCACGGCATCGAGCGTCTCGGTCAGGGAACCGATCTGGTTCACTTTCACCAGGATCGAGTTGGCCGTGCCGGTATCGATACCTTTCTTAAGGAACTTAACATTGGTAACGAATAGATCATCGCCGACCAACTGGACCTTGCTGCCCAGTTTATCAGTAAGGGTCTTCCAGTTCTTCCAGTCGCCTTCCGCACAACCATCCTCGATGCTAACGATAGGATATTTGCCGCAAAGCTTGACGTAGAAGTCCACGAGTTCATCACCCGTGATTGTCTTACCGGTGCTCTTTTTGAACGTATAGGTGCCGTTGCCGTTGTAGAATTCGCTGCTGGCCACGTCCAACGCCAAAAAGATCTGCTTCCCGGCTTTGTAGCCGGCATCTTTCGTGGCTTGAAGGATGGATTCGACGGCATCTTCCACGCTCGCCAACTTGGGAGCAAAACCGCCTTCGTCACCCACCGCAGTGCTCAAGCCGCGCTTCTTCAGCACGGCCTTGAGGGCGTGAAAGATTTCGGTAATCGCCCGCAAACCTTCGCTGAAGGTCGCGAAGCCGTGCGGCATAACCATGAATTCCTGGAAATCAATCGGGGCATCCGAATGGGCACCACCGTTGATTACGTTGGCCATGGGCACCGGCAACACTTTGGCATTCGGCCCGCCCAGATACTTGAACAGCGGAACGCCCAGCGCTTCCGACGCCGCCTTGGCGTTGGCAAGCGAGACCGCTAAGATGGCATTCGCACCCAGCTTGGATTTGGTCTCAGTGCCGTCCAGCTTGATCATCGTCTTGTCGACCGACAATTGCTCGAGGGCGTCGAGCCCTTGCAGCGCGGGCAGGATTTTTTCGCGGACATTCTTCACCGCCTTGGTGACGCCCTTTCCGAGGTAGCGTTTCTTGTCGCCATCGCGCAACTCGATCGCTTCATGTTCGCCGGTTGAGGCGCCCGAAGGCACCGCCGCCCGGCCCGTCGCGCCGCCGGCCAGAATCACATCCACTTCCACCGTGGGATTTCCACGCGAATCCAATACTTCGCGGGCTTCAATGTCAAATATCGTGCTCATAATTTCGTGTTCAGTAAAAAGGAATCCGAATCAAATCGGCATGATAAGCTTGCCGGTCCCGGAGTCAATGAAATCAACACTTTCAGCGGCAGCCTGCCGGCAGAAACCCGGCTCGATTCCTGACGCCAAACGGCCACCCGGTGCCGCCGTAAAAGCAACGCCGCGAACTGCGGCCTCAGGGCCAGCTCCGGAATCACCATTTCCTGATCGCGCTCGAACCTAATACTGTGTAGCGTCGGAACATGTTACAGCGTCCGCTGGCGTTTGTGACCGTGGCTTTTCTCGCCGGACTGGTTTTGAGCGACCGCCTGCAACTGCCGTTGGGGTGGACTCTTACCGGTTTCATCGTTGCCACGTTGGGCGCCTGGTGCTGGCGGCGCGCCCGACTGTATCTCGTGCTGGCGGCGGCGGTCCTGGCGGGCGCGGCAACCCTCACCTGGCGCACCGCCGTGCTGAGCCCAGACGACCTTCGCTCGCTCCAGGGCGAGCGAGCAGAGCTCGTGGCCGTGCGCGCCACTCTGCTCGAACCCGCGGTCGTCCGCAGCATGAAATCGTTCCGGTCCAAACCCGGACCGGAACCTCATCGCTCGGTTGTCAGGGCGCGCGTATCGTCTTTGGCCGGCAAGGACGGGGTTTGGAAAAGCGCCACGGGCGACGTCCTGGTAACCTCTCCAGGTGATTTGCCTGAAGGCTGCGGACCCGGTCGCCACGTCCAAATCACTGGGGTGTTGGCGCCCCCTCCCGGCCCGACCGCCGAAGGCCTATTCAATTATCGCGAGTGGTTGCGCAGAAATTACGTCTACTACCAACTCAAAGCCGGAGGTCCGGAGGATTGGTCACTGCTCGATCTCATGCCGCACCCTGACACCTCGTGGAGCGAGCGTTTTTTGAGCTGGGCACGGCGGACGCTGGCGCTGGGGTTGCCCGAAGTCGACGAGCCGCTGCAATTGCTTTGGGGAATGACCCTGGGCGAAAAAGGCGTGGTGCCACCGGAGACCTACGAGCCATTCCTGACCTCCGGAACGATGCATATATTTGCGATTTCAGGCCTCCACGTGGTCCTGATTTGCGGGATATTGCTCAGCGTGCTGCGACTGCTCCGATGGACGCGGCAGACCTGCGGTTGGGCGGTGCTCCCGTTGCTATGGTTTTATACGATTGCCACCGGGGCACAGGCCTCCGCCGTGCGCTCGACCATCATGATGTCCGTCATTGTTCTGGGTTGGGCACTGGCTCGTCCCTCGGATCTGGTGAATTCCCTGTGCGCCGCCGCCTTGATCATCCTGGCTTGGGACCCTGGGCAAATATTCATGGCAGGCTTCCAACTATCCTTCTTTGTAGTGCTGGCCCTGGCGCTGCTCATGCCGGGTTTCACCCAAAAAGTGGACGGTTGGCTGGCTATTGATCCCCTGCTACCACCGATGTTGGAACATCGCTGGAAGACTTTTGCGCGGCAGGGCGCGCGCTGGTTGCTCCTGTGCCTGGCCACCTCGTTCGCTTCATGGATCGGCTCCCTGCCACTCACAGCGCTCTATTTTAACTTGTTCAGCCCCGTAACGCTCCTCGCAAACCTTGCTGTGGTTCCGATGAGTTCCGCCGCACTTGCCTCCAATATTGGGGCGCTGGCTTCAGGCCCCTGGTGTCCCTGGCTTGCGGCCATTTTCAATAACGGCGCCTGGTTCTGGATGCGATCGATGATGACCTTCAGCCAGTGGTGCAGCGGTCTGCCCGCAGCCTATTGCTACGTGCCCGCACCCTCATTGCTGGACTGTACTATCCTTTACTCGCTTCTGCTCGTTGCTTTGGCAGGAGGTTTTACCCGACCGACTTTCCGCCCCTGGACCATTGCCGCGAGCCTCGTCGCACTTTTGGTAATGTTTGGAGAATGGTATCATGACCGACAATCCGCACGGCTAACGGTCCTTGCCACGGATGTCGGCACCAGCATTTATTACCGCCCGCAGGGTCTCGGTTCGGACTGGCTCCTGGATACCGGCACCAGCAACGCCGTCCAGTTTGTAACTAAACCGTTCCTGCGTGCCCAAGGCGTGAATACGCTTCCCACCCTGGTTTTGTCCCACGGCGACCAGAATCACATTGGCGGCGCCGGATGGGTGGCAGACTTGTTTGCCGCGCGCCACATTTCCGTCAGCCCCCTGCGCTTTCGTTCCCCAGGCTACCGACGCTTGATTCAGGAGTTCTCCGCCAAGCCGGAACGCCTGGCCTACGTTAGTCGCCATGATCGACTCGGCCCATGGCGCGTCCTGCACCCGCAGGCCGAAGATCGTTTCGCTCGTGCCGACGACGCCACCCTGGTGTTGGAGGCGAGCCTGGGCGGCACAAAGGTATTGCTCCTCGGCGACCTGGGAACCGAAGGCCAAACCGCCCTGCTGGAAAGGACGCCAGACCTGCACGCCTCGCTGGTGGTCGCTGGCATACCGGCCCAGGGCGAGCCTTTGGGGGAAGATCTCCTCGATGCGATCCGCCCGGACGCCATCGTCATTTCGGAAGGTCTGCAATCCGCGTTCGAGCGCGCTTCGCAATCCTTAATAGTTCGGCTGGCCCGGCGGAAGGTCCCGGTATTTTATACCTCCGCGGATGGCGCGGTAACGCTGCGATTGGAGCAAGGCACCTGGGTGCTCCAGTCGATGGGCGGGCGCTCAGCCCGGGGAGTGGGAGCATTTTGAAGGAAAGGACTCAAAGATTTCAATGGCCAGTCTGAGGTGAAAATGATAAAGTTAAGTGTCTAGAATCATGGCGATTAGGTTCAGTTGAAGCAACAGAATGCGGTTGCACTACCGACCCCGAGAGGCAAAGCGATGAACGCAAACGGAACCATTAGTGAAATCCTGCAGTTGAAAGGCAACAAGGTCTGGGCCATCAGCCCCGAAGCGACGGTATTCGACGCCATTGAAATGATGGCCGAAAAGAACGTGGGCGCGCTGTTGGTAACGGCCAATGAGCGCCTGATCGGCATTATCTCCGAGCGCGATTACACCCGCAAAGTGGCGCTGAAAGGGAAAGCCTCCAAGCAGACCGCGGTGAAAGAAATTCTCTCCGGACACGTGGTGCATGTGACGCCGGCACACACCGTGGAAGAATGCCTGCGCTTGATGACAGAACACCGTATCCGGCATCTGCCGGTGCTCGAGGGAGATCACACCCTGGGGGTGATTTCGATAGGTGATTTGGTCAACTGGATTATTTCCGCGCAGAACAGCACCATCCAGCAGCTTCAGACCTATATCACCGGCCTTCCCGGTTGAGGTTAGCGCGGCCGTGACCGCGTGACCGCCACGGAAACATACTTCGCCTGGGGCACCACGAATTTCTTGGCTTCCACCGTTACCGCCGCGGGACGATGTTCAGTCATGATGCGGTCCGCGATATTGGACACCAATTTTTCGAGCAGTTTCCAACTCCGGCCTTCGCCCAGTTTCAACAACTCCTGGGCCAGTTGAAAATAATCGATCGTCTTTTCAATCCGGTCGCTCACCGCTGCTACGCTGAAGTCGAAATTGATATCGACGGTCAGCAACAGGCGCTGCGGCTTGGCTCGTTCCTCATCGGTGACGCCCACGCAGTAGAAAACTTCCAAATCGACAATTGAGATTCTGGACATGTTACTTCAAGGATTCTTCGCGGAGGGCACGCTGTGACCGTCGCGCTCCGCCACCGCCAGCAGGAGGGTGCGGGTCGGTTGATTTAGTGGCAAGGCGAAAGCCTCGGACAGTTTCAGCCACTGGTATTCCTGCGCCTCCTCGTTCAGACGCACCTCGGTGCTCCCTGCCACACGGCAGGTATAATTCAAAAGCACGAAATGAGCTTCGCGGTAAAATTCCCGCGAGTGAATGCAATCCTGGACGAGCACGAACCGGATCTCCTGGATCTCCAGTCCGGTCTCCTCTTGGATCTCCCTGTGGAGTGCGGATTCGGAAGGCTCGCCCCATTTCACCTTTCCGCCAGGTATGCCCCATAGGTCGGACCACTTGTGGGTTCGCACCATCAGCACCCGTCCTTCCCCATCGAAGATCAAACCGCCCACTGTGACAATCGGGGAATGCGTTGCCTCGCCTTGAACCGCGGAGGGTTGTAGGTGCATCTCATTTCGGGTGAGTATCTGCTCTAACTCACCCAGGTGCTCCACCACCAAGTCTGGTTGAGCGGCACGCAGTTGCTCCAGCGTATTATATCCCGTCAGCACCGCCACCGACTGCACCTCTCCGTGCCTGGCGGTCTCAATATCATGCTGCATGTCGCCGATGAAAATGGTCTCCTCGGCCGCCAGATTGTTTTCTTGAAGGATCTCGTGGATCTTCTTGCGCTTGTCCCACACGTTGACGTAAGGCTTTTCCAGATATTCGGCGAAGCCGGTAACTCCCGCCTGCACCGCGAAATGATCGCAATGCACCGTGCTCAAAAGGAACGTACGCACTTTGCGTTCCCGGCAAAACTCCAGAAACCGGCGCGCATGCGGCAACTCGCACACCGAGTCTTGCACCTGCCTGAAACGGCTATGAAACCAATCCTCCAATTGGGGAAAATCCACGTGCGGAACGTGGCGATCGTAAAAAATCGTGAAGGGCAGACAGAATTCGGCTCGGAATTGCTCCAACGTCAACTCCGGCCGTTGCGCCTGGCTCAGCACGTAATTCGTGGCCTTCCACACCGCGGGAAGGTCATCCACCAGCGTGCCGGACCAATCGAAAATGATGTTTCGTATCATGCTCGCAAGCCCCGGGCGCCAGGCGATTCTCCCGGCGCCGGAGCAAACGCCGCCAGGTTTCGTTCAGTAAACCACCTTATTCAATGGATATTCAATGATACCCTCAGCCCCGGCTCGCTTGAGCGCCGGTATCAATTCCCGGGCGACGTGCTCGTCAATGATGGTCTCTACCGCCACCCAGCCTTCCTGGCTCAGCGCGGAAATGGTGGGCTTGCGCAACGCCGGCAGAGTCTGCAGCAAGTGCTCCAGGTTCTTGCGCTCGAGGTTCATTTTCAGGCCCACCTTCGCCTCCGCCTCCAGCGCGCCGCGCAATAACAACGACATCGTCTCAATCTTCTGCCGCTTCCACGAGTCTTTCCAGGAGGCCTGATTCGCGATCAACCGCGGCGTGGAGGTCAGTAACGTGTCCACGATGCGCAGTTTGTTCGCCCGTAACGACGAGCCGGTTTCCGTGATCTCCACGATCGCATCCACCAACTCGTGGGCTTTTACTTCGGTCGCACCCCAGGAGAATTCGACTTCGGCCTTGACCTTGTTTCGCCACAGGTATTTTCGCGTCAGGTTCACCACTTCGGTGGCGATCCGTTTACCCTGCAAGTCTTTGACCGTCTTAACCGGTGAATTCTCCGGCACCGCCAGTACCCACCGCGCCGGCTGGCGTGTCGCTTTGCTGAACAGGAATTCCCCAACTTCATGAACCTTGGACCCGTTTTCCTGAATCCAGTCATAACCGGTAATGCCGCAATCCAAATATCCATGCTCGACGTAGCGGCTGATCTCCTGAGCCCGGATCAGTCGAATTTCAAGCTCAGGGTCATCGACGTAGGGAATGTAGGACCGGCTGCTAACGCTGACATTGAAGCCCGCCTTCGCCATTTTCTCAATGGTGGCATCCTGCAAGCTGCCCTTGGGCAAGCCAAATCGCAAAACCTGTTTCTTATTCATGAATATTTGACTCACGCGGAGCGACGCCTTTGCTCACCTCCGGGTGAGGAAGCATTTATCTGCCATTATTGGCCGTCCAAAACAATCTTTTCTTTATGGAAACGGCGACGCGCCGCCAGTGCCAGGCTTTCAGCTTTGCAGCGCCCTTGGATCTAGGGTACCTTAAGCCGCTGATTTAAAGACCTGATGCCCAGCGTTTACATAAAGACTTACGGCTGCCAAATGAACGAGCGCGACAGCGAGGCCGTCGCCGCGCAACTGCTCGCCAAAGGCTATTTGCTCGCCGCCTCCGAGGCCACCGCCGACGTCGTCCTGCTCAACACGTGCAGCGTGCGCGATTTTGCCGAGCAAAAGGCGCTGAACAAGATGCGCAATTTGGCGGTCGAGCTCCGGCGCAATCGGCCTAACGTCGTGCTCGGATTCCTCGGTTGCATGGCCCAAAGTCGCGGACGTGAATTGATCGATCGGCTGCCGGATGTGGACCTGGTCATCGGCACTCAAAAGTTCCATCGCACCGCCGATCACCTTGAATCAATCCTGAGCGGTCGCGGGGGCAAAGTGGTCGATACGGAAGCAGAAACCGGCAGTGAAGCCACCATCCGCGAACACTTGCTGCACGGCAAAGCCCGGAAGAGCGTGACTGCCTTCGTGAGCATCATGCAGGGCTGCAACCAGTACTGCACCTTCTGCATCGTGCCGTACACCCGGGGCGAGGAACGAAGCCGCGGTATCCCGGATATCGTTGCCGAGTGCCGGGAATTGGCCGCCAACGGCGTCAAAGAAGTGACGTTGCTGGGACAGATTGTCACCAGTTTCGGTCGGCGTGCGATCGCCCCGAGCGACGGAAAGTCGCCGTTCGTGCAGTTACTCGAGGCCGTCCACGAGGTTGAAGGTTTGGAGCGAATCCGGTTCACCTCGCCACATCCTAAAGGTTACGGAGACGACCTTGTGTCGGCCTATGGCCGGCTGCCAAAACTGGCCGAGAGCGCGCACATCCCTGTCCAAAGCGGTAGTGACCGGGTACTCAAGCTCATGCACCGGGGATACACCCGGACCAAGTTCCTCGAGATCGTCGGCAAGCTGCGGGCTCAAACGCCGGAAATCGGCCTGAGCACTGACTTAATCGCCGGGTTCCCAAGCGAGACGGAAGAAGATTTTGAACAAACACTCTCCCTGGTCGAGGAGGCACAGTTCGACCAGGCGTATGTCTTCAAGTATTCCCAACGGCGCGACACTCCGGCCGCCGAAATGCCAGGCCAACTCCCCGACGAGGTGAAGGAGGAACGCAATGCGCGTTTGCTGGAAGTCGTAAACCAGGTCGCGGCGAAACGTTTCAAAGCATTCGAGGGCAAACAAGTGGAAATCCTGGTGGAAGGCCCAAGCAAGCGCAATCCTGAGCGATTTATGGGCCGCACCCGGTGCAATCGAATTGTGGTCTTTGACGGCTCTGAGCGGCACCGCGGGCAATTACTGCAGGTGGCCGTCAAGCGCGCGGGATCATTCACCCTTTACGCGGAGCCGGATATTTTGGATTAGGCCACTAGCGTCAGTGGGCGAATTTGGTCTAGCCAGTGGACGCCGGTGGGAATAACGCAACTTGCTTCAGCGGCTGGAATATTCCATGCTCGCCCAAGCGACTAGAATGAACCTGAAACTCTCTACGGTTAGCCTTTTAGTGGGTCTGCTGTATGCCGCACCGCAAGTCTTTGGCCTGGTGCGCCCGGCGCAATTCACGGAGGCGGCGCGCAGGTTCCCGCGCTCGATGCGCTGGGGATGGACGCTGATGCTGTTGGGAACTGTCTGGTTCCTATTCAACCTCAGCGAAGAATCTATCGCCGATTTCGCCGCCTACAAAAACTTCCTGTTGGTAGGCTTCGCCGGGGTGGGTATCGGGAGCTGCATTTTTGTGCAGGACTTCCTCGGGGCGAGAGGTCTGGCCGTCACGCTACTGCTTCTCGCCAAGACCATGGTTGATTCAGGGCGCCCCGCCCTGCCTTATACCTCCTGGGCGCTCTGTATTCAGATTTGGGCATACATTTTTGTGATCGCGGGTATCTGGCTGACCATTTCACCTTGGCGACTCCGAGATTGGATTAACTGGCTCACGGCCAATCCAGCACGCTTAAAGTTGGTGTGCGGCGCAAACCTGGGGCTTGCGCTTTTGGTCTGCGCACTGGGGCTCACCAAGTTCTAGTCACCCCGTCCTGCCGTGGATAGCTTCCGTGGAAAAATCCTTGTGATTCGCGGCGGCGCGATTGGTGATTTTATCCTGACATTGCCGGCGATCAGCGCCCTGCGCCACCAGTTTCCAAAGTCCTTCCTGGAAGTGCTCGGTTATCCGCACATCGTCGACCTGGCGGTCGCCGGAGGCATTGTGGATCGCGCACAATCGATCGAAGCTCGGGCTTTAGCTGGATTTTTCGCCCGTCATGGCGAATTGGCCCCGGACTTGAAAGACTATTTCTCCGAGTTCGATGTGATCATTTCATACCTGTACGACCCGGACCAAATCTTCCGAACCAATGTGGGCCGATGCTCGCAGGCGCAGTTCATCCAAGGACCACACCGCCCGGACGAGCGTGAAAATCTGCACGCCAGCCAGGTATATCTGAAGCCGCTGGAGCGGCTCGCGATCTTCGATGTGGACCCGGTACCGCGCCTAGAGTTTAAAACTGCTGGAAAAGTTGCTACCCAGGTTCTGGCCATGCACCCGGGTAGTGGCAGCGAGCAGAAAAACTGGCCGGAACACCTTTGGGCCGGTTTGCTGCAAAAGTTGGTGAATGAAACGGATTTGGACCTGTTGCTCGTCGGCGGGGAGGCGGAAGGGGAACGGCTGCAGCGCCTGGCTGCGACTCTCCCGCCCGCTCGCACCAGGGTGGCAATGAACCTGCCGCTGCCAGAACTGGCCCGCCGCCTCCGCCCCTGCACGGGATTTCTGGGGCATGATTCAGGCATCTCCCATCTCGCGGCGGCTGTGGGGTTGCCCGGGTTGGTGCTCTGGGGACATACCAAGGAAACCGTGTGGCGCCCACCCAGCTCGAAATTCAGAATTCTGCGCGCCACTGAAGGTTTGGAAAACTTGCCGGCCGATAGGGTGCTGGCAGAACTCTCTGCTTTGCTGGAGCTTTCGTGGGCAAAAAGCTAAAATTGTGGCCAGTCGGCAAGCCACCTGCTTATTTGCGTGGAAACGGTAGATAAGTGCCGGAGCTTGATGAATTTGGCAACGATTCGTCAGCTATATGCGCAGTTCCTGTGTCGTTTCGAGACACCGGGGCAAGGTACGTACCATTACTGCGGCTGACGATTATCGGCTTATGAAGAAAATACTAGTCATCGACGACGAGGAATGGCTGCGGGAGATGGTGCATTTGGCTTTGGACCAAAAGGGGTTTGCGGTGATTGAGGCCGAAGATGGCGCTCAGGGGATCGAATTGGCCAGGGAGCAGCTTCCAGATTTGGTGCTCTGCGACGTGAACATGCAGCACGTTGATGGATACCTGACACTCTCATCACTCAGAGCTGAACCCAGAACCGCCGCCATCCCTTTCATTTTGATGACCGGTCTGGCGGATAACGCCGGCATGCGGCACGGCATGGAATTGGGCGCCGATGACTACTTGCCCAAGCCGTTTACGCTGGATGCGCTTTATGCAGCGGTCGATGCCCGTTTGAAAAAGGCGCAGACCATGCGCGAGGAAGCGGAAAAGATGTTGGCCGATCTACGCGACAACATCAGCATGATGCTCCCTCATGAAATGCGCACCCCGCTCAATGGGATTCTGGCGTTCGGTGAAATTCTCGCGGAAGATGCCGCCTCCCTCTCTCCCGAGGAAGTGGCGGAGATGGGTAAAGGGATCTACGATTCGGGCCGACGCCTGGAACGTTTAATCGAGAACTTTCTTATCTACGCGCAAATTGAAATGCTGGGATCGGACCCACAAAAAGCAGGAAGTTTGCGAAAGTCCCAAACCGCCGCTCCCGCCGGAATCATCCAAGCCAAAGCCAGGGACGAAGCTCAGGAAGTCGGTCGCGTCGGAGATTTGCGGTTTCAATGTTCTGAAAAGCCGCTGCCCATCTCGGAGGATTATCTCCGTAAAATCGTAGCAGAACTGACCTCCAACGCTTTGAAGTTCTCGCCACCAAACACCCAGGTTTCGATCCTGCTCGAGCCTGCTGAAGGTGGCACGCTTCTATCTTTCCAGGATAATGGCCGCGGCTTTTCTCCTGAGCACCTCGCCAAAATTGGCGCCTATATGCAGTTCGAACGCCGCATCCAGGAACAACAAGGACTCGGTTTGGGCTTGGTGATTGCCAAACGCCTGACCGAGTTGCACGGGGGGAATCTGACCATCCAGAGTTTTCCCGGAAAAGGGACCAAAGTGATGGTACATTTCCCAGCGGTAATGCAAAACGGCTGAGTCGAACCCAGCGTTGGTCGCGTCCCGGCAATGTTCGCTCAAAAAGCGACCAACCGGTAAAGTCTGACTACCAACATCTGCAGCAACTCGGCTAACCCGAATATCAAGCAGATCGCCACCACCGGGGAAAAATCAGCCTTCCCGACCTGCAATGGGAACTTCCGCAACGGCGCGAGAAGATTCCGTCCGGTGAGGGTGACGAAGGTCCAAAAATGGTGGCGGCCCAGATACACGTAGCTGTTCAGCAGATAAAGAGCTAGCAATCCACCCAGCAAGTATTTCCAGGCCAGATATGATCCCAGACCGATGATAGCACCTTGCTCCACACGATTGAGCATGGGAGCACCTGCAGGAATCATACCCGTGCCGGAAAACAACCACTGGAGTAACAGCCAGATCGGGATTGCGGCGAGTACTGGCAGCAACAGCCGCACCACCCAGGGAAAGGCGTCTACTGGTCCCAGGTGGAGCCGAACCAGCCTCTGGAGTGGATCCGTCTCACTAGCGCGACCGTTCACCAGTGAGAGGCATAACAACCACAGGTAGAAGACCGCCAGCGCCAGCAGAAAACTGAAAATGGTATATAGTAGTACCCGTTCCTTATAGTCGCTGCGAAACGCCAGAGAAATGGCCCCGAGCCGCAAGCTGGGAACCCAGTCGACCGCAGGACCAATTTGCGAATAAAACCACCCCCGAAAAAAGAGCAGACCCAGCAGTGCCGCGAGGTAATGATACCGTTGGTACCGCGGTGCTTCCGCGCGCCTAAGCGTCCCGGCTAGCGAGGAGGCGCTCGTGCGAACCAGGGGATCGAACTTCACGGCGCGAAAATTCAGCCAGAGCAGCACCCCTGTCAGGTTGAGGATAAAATCGATCAGCGTCATGACCCGTCGCCGTCAAGGCCAGGAGGAACGACAGGCTTCGTGGTTACCGCAACCAATGGTACCCCGTCGAAACCGGCGCCGGCTCACATCATCTTGAGAAGCGTGGACGCCATTTCGGACGGCGTTTCCGCAACCCCGATCCCGGCAGCCTTAAAGGCTTCGATTTTAGCGGCCGCAGTGCCCTTCCCTCCGCTGACAATCGCTCCGGCGTGACCCATGCGGCGTCCCGGCGGCGCCGTCGCTCCGGCGATGAATCCCGCCACCGGCTTGCGGCAGTTGCTTTTGATCCACTCGGCCGCTTCTTCTTCCGCCGAACCACCGATTTCGCCAATCATGATAATGCCATGCGTCTCAGGATCGTCGTTGAACATCTTGATGACATCGAGGTGGGAGGTGCCATTCACCGGGTCGCCACCAATACCGACACAAGTGGATTGACCCACACCCAGGCTCGTCAACTGCCAGACCGCTTCATAAGTCAGCGTGCCGCTGCGCGAGACTACCCCGATGTTTCCCTGCTTGTGGATATAGCCGGGAGAGATCCCCATGCGGCAACCTCCGGAAGAATCTTTGCCTTCGCCTGGAGTGACAATGCCTGGGCAGTTCGGTCCTATCAGCCGGGTGCGGCTGCCCGTCATGGCCCGCTTGACTTTAATCATGTCGCTAACCGGAATGCCTTCAGTAATGCAGACCACAAGATCCAAACCTGCTGCGACTCCTTCCAGAATCGCATCCGCGGCAAAGCCTGGAGGCACAAAGATGGCGGATGCCGTGGCTCCGGTCTCCTTCATCGCTTGTTCCACGGTGTCGAAGATGGGTACTGTATCCTCAAATTTCTGCCCCCCTTTTCCCGGGGTGACACCGGCCACGATTTGCGTGCCGTATGCCAGGCTCAATTGTGTATGGCGCGCGCCAAATGCGCCCGTAATGCCCTGGACAAGAACGCGAGTTTGAGGAGTGACTAAAATGGACATGGTCAGGAATGGTTGGTGATAAATCAGTTTCAGGCGGCCACGGCTTGCACGACCTTCCTGGCGGCATCCGCCATGGAATCTCCGCTGATAATCGTCAATCCGGACTCGGCCAGGGTGCGTTTGCCGGCCTGAACGTTATTTCCTTCGAGCCGAACGACCAGGGGCAATTTCATACCCGTCTCTTTCACCGCCGAAGCGATGCCTGTGGCAATCACGTTACAGTCCATGATGCCTCCGAAAATGTTCACCAGGATGCCCTTCACGTTAGGATCCTGAAGGATGATGCGAAATGCGGCGGTAACCTGCTCCTTGCTGGCGCCGCCACCAACATCGAGAAAGTTGGCCGGGCGCCCGCCAAAATGCTGAATGATATCCATGGTGGCCATGGCCAAACCTGCACCGTTGACCAGGCAAGCGATGGTGCCATCCAATTTAATGTAATTCAGATTAAACTTGCTGGCCTCGATTTCCAGCGGAGCCTCCTCTCCCAAATCGCGCAGTTCGAGTAGAGTCGGTTGCCGGAACAACGCGTTGTCCTCAAGAGACATCTTGGCATCCAGCGCGACCAATTTGGGCTTTGCGTCCGCCCCTATAATAATGCACAGAGGATTAATCTCTATCAGCGAGGCATCCGTCTCGGCCCAGGTCCGGTAAACCCCCGTAATCAGCTTGGCCCCCTGTGCGATCAGGTCCCCGCGCAAGCCAAGTTGAACCGCTATCCTACGGGCCTGATAGGGCATCAGTCCAACTGCCGGATCGATGGTTTCCTTAAATATGCGCTCGGGCGTGCGTGCGGCGACTTCCTCGATATCCATGCCGCCTTCTGTACTTGCCATGATGACCGGACGCGAGCTGCCGCGATCCAGAAGTACCGCGAGGTACAGTTCCTTCTCGATGGCCGGAGCGCCCGCCACGATCAATTTGCGCACCAAACGGCCTTCGGGGCCGGTCTGTTTGGTCACCAGAACATTACCAAGCATCGCCGACGCTCCCGCATGGACTTCCTCGGCGGTCTTGAAAAGCTTCACTCCCCCTTTATACCCTGATTTGAAGGTGCCCTTGCCACGCCCGCCCGCATGAATTTGAGACTTAACCGCAATGAGAGTCTCCCCTTCGGCAATTAATGAAGCCGCGATTTCGCGAGCATGCTCTGCGGTTTCGCAGACGCTCCCGCGTGGAATCACCACTCCGCGGGCGGCGAGAAGTTCTTTCGCCTGGTATTCGTGAATATTCATAAACAAAAAAGCTGCCGGGAGGGGATATCCCGGCGAAAGATGACGGTTCTATTAATAAAACTCGATTATTTGCGCTCCTTCAATGGCACGTAGGCATTCAAGGTCGGTCCGGTATAAACTTGCCGCGGACGATAAATGCGCGTGGGAGCTTCCATCACTTCCTTGTAATTGGCAATCCAACCCGGCATGCGGCCGATGGCGAAAATGACGGTGAACATTTCAATCGGGATGCCAATCGCTCGCATGATGATGCCACTGTAGAAGTCCACGTTCGGATAAAGCTTGCGCTCCACAAAGTACGAATCCCGCAAAGCGGCCTCTTCCAGGTGTTTGGCAATGTCTAGCAAGGGATCGGAAACGTTGAGCTTCACGAGCAATTCATCGCAGGTTCGCTTAATGATCTTAGCCCGCGGATCGTAGTTCTTGTAGACCCGGTGACCAAAGCCCATCAGGCGCTTGCCGCTATTCTTGTCTTTGGCCGCGGCGATGAACCTCGAACCGTCGTCGCCGTCGGCATGAATCCGCTCGAGCATTTCGAGCACCGCCTGGTTTGCGCCCCCGTGCAGCGGCCCCCACAACGCACAGACACCGGCCGCGGCGCTGGCAAAAAGGTTGGCGCGGCTGGAAGCCACCATCCGAACCGTGGCCGTCGAACAATTCTGCTCATGGTCGGCGTGCAGCAGGAAAATGAGATCCAAAGCCCGGGCCGCCTCCGGCTTAATCTCATAATCCCGGTAAGGCAACGAATGCATCATGTGCAGAAAATTCGCTGTATACTTAAGCTCCGGCTTGGGGTAGATGATCGGCAATCCTCGCGACTTCCGATAGGCGAACGCAGCGATGGTCCGCACCTGCGACAGCAATCGCGCCGTCTGCACCACGAAAGTGTCCTTGCGGTCCGGATCAAGCAACTCCGGATAAAAGCAACTCGCGGCATTAATCATCGAGGACAAAATCGCCATCGGATGCGCATGTGTGGGAAAGCCCTCAAAATGGTGCTTCATAGCCTCATTCAAGAGCTCGTTGTCGGTGAGGAGGTCGGAGAAGCGGCGCAACTCGGCGCTCGTCGGCAGCTTGCCGAAAATGATCAGGTGGGCGACCTCGATAAATGTGGACTTTTCCGCCAATTCCTCGATCGGAATCCCGCGGTAACGCAGAATCCCCTTCTCGCCATCGATAAAGGTTACTTTGCTCTGGCACGACCCGGTGTTCGCGTAACCGTCGTCCAGCGTGATGTACCCCGTGTCGTTTCGCAGCGCCGAAATATCAATTGCGCGTTCCTGTTCGGAGCCTTCTACGACCGGCAGCCGAAAGGTTTTCCCTTCCAGACTCAGTTCAGCAATCTTATCCATAAATTCAGTTCCTAGAAATGTGCGTGGCAAAAACCTATGCCATCCGCACAAGGGTGGCAACAGCAATCAAGGAGAAATTTTTGTCCGAATCACGACCGCCGAACAGGCTTTCTAATGGTCGCAATGAGGCAAAGCAATGGCCTTGAAGCCGCCGCATCTGCGCCCGGGAGTCGGGACTTGAGTTTAAGTCCGGTACTGCAATGCTGCCCGCAATGAGATCGGCGATCACGATGGTGTTGCTGGTCGTGCTCGCCTGGTCCGCCGGCATGACTCAGGGATGGACCGCGCCCGAAGGCCCGGCGGTCGTCCGGCATCAAAACCGCGATTTTGTCCGGATTTCCACCTGGGCGGCGGCGAATGGTTTCGAGGTCGGCTGGCTCAAACGGGACGAGTTGCTGGGCTTGCGCAAAGCCGGGACCCAACTCACGCTGCGGGTCGATTCCCGGGAGGCCCGCTTGGATGGGCTGCAACTCTGGCTACTGCTGCCTGTAATCGTCCTCAAGGGGTCCCCCATGATCTCCGTCCTCGACACCGATACCACCTTGCAGCCGTTGTTGCGTCGGTCAGACGCGCAATCCCGGTCGAAGGTGCGCACCATCTGCCTGGATGCCGGACACGGTGGAAAGGACCCGGGCCACCGCTCCTTAGGCTATAATGAAAAGGCCCTGACCTTGTTGTTGACTCAGGAATTAGGCAAACAGTTGCGGCGTGCCGGCTACAGCGTCACCTACACTCGTCGGAACGACACTTATGTGGATTTACCAGACCGACCCGCCCTGGCGCGACAACAGGGCGCCGATCTTTTCATCAGCATACACTTCAATGCCGCGGAAAGTTCACGAAGCCTCGCGCAAGGGTGCGAAGTCTACTGTTTAACCCCAGCCGGGGCGTCCTCCACCAATTCTCAGGGCGAAGGAGCCGACACGGGCTCCTACCCCGGGAATCGTCATAACCGCGTCAACATTCAACTGGCTTTCCAGATGCAGCAGCGGTTGGTTCGGACGTTGGGAGTGACAGACCGCGGGTTGCGACGGGCACGATTTGTCGTTTTAAGAGACGCCACCATGCCGGCGGTATTAATCGAAGCGGGATTCCTGTCGCATCCGACTGAAGGACGTAAAATTGTATCGGCCGAATATCGACGCAAGATCGCGATCGGCATTACCGAAGCGATTAAGGAGTTCGGGAAAAGCTAATTTTGCAGAACGGAGATCATCGCCGATGGTCTCTGTGTTGAAGAGAATCCCAGATCCCGCGCAGGTCGAAGAGCTGAGTTCGCAACTGCGATCCCCCCTCTAAAAGCGCCGCAGGCCGTAACGGTGAT
>DBMR01000006.1 GCA_002298785.1 Verrucomicrobia subdivision 3 bacterium UBA693 | reverse complement strand
AGGGCCATTCAGGACTGACCCCGCTCGCTTGGCCGCTCAGGTGATCAGTCCTCACTTTTTGTCGCCCACGACCCCACAAAAAGGTGCAGGACACCGTTCGCTGGCAGCGTTTGTGGCCGCTCAGGTGATCGATCCTCACGTTTTGCCGACCGCCATTGCTAGCGAGCACGGGGCGACACAGAAAGGTGCAGAACACCTATTCTTTCGACTGCTCGTGTCAATCGCTGCGGATGGCTTGCACAGGGTTGAGGCGGGAGGCGCGGATGGCGGGGATCATGCCGGCGATCACGCCAACCACGGAGAGGATGGTGCTGGAGATAATCAGTGCGGAAAGGGAAACGGTGAGGTGGATATCTCCGCGCCCGGAGGTGTCTTCAAAGATCGCCCCGAGGAAAGGCAGGGAGCCGATGAGGTTCACTAGGGCAAGCGCCAGGAGGAAGCCCAGGGCGCCGCCGGTGAGGGTCAGGATCAATCCTTCGAAAAGAATTTGGAGCAAAATATGGCGCTGCCGGGCGCCCAGCGCTTTCAGGATGCCGATTTCGCGCGTCCGTTCCGTGACGGAGACCAGCATGATATTCACCACGCCCACCGCCCCGATGCTCAAGGTGAACGTGCCGATGATCATCAGCAGGATCTGCAATCCCACGCTCAGATTGGTGATGAGCGACAGGAACTGGCTCCATTCGATGATTTCCACGGCGCGGGTGTCCTGGGTGTTGAAATTGTGGTTTCGTGCCAGGGCGCTGCGGACATCCGCCACGACCCGGTCTCGAAAGAGGTTGCTGGCCGGCAATAGCACGATGTCGTCCAAGTAACGCACATCCGACAGGCTGGCCAGCGTGGTGAAGGGGATGAACGTGGTCATGTCGTCGGGCGTGCTGTAATTGCTGATCTGGGTCTTTTTGGCGAGGATGCCAATCACTGTAAACCGTATGCCGCTGATCTTGATTTCGCTGCCAAGGGCGGGGATTCCAGCAAAGAGTTCCTTGCGCACATTTTCGCCAATGACCGCGACGCGGCGCCGATGGAGCACATCGTCTTCAGACAAGTACCTTCCGCTGGCCAGCTCCGCGCTGCGAATGCGACCGAACGCTGCGTAGACTCCCGAGACGCTGTAGCTGCGCGTGCGTTCGTTGAAGACGAACGGATAGTAGCGCCGGGCTTCGGGCGAGACCGCCTCCACGGTGGGCACCCCTTCCTGGATGGCTTTCACATCGCTTAATTCGAGACGGATGCGGCGTCCGGATCGTTCGCCGCCGGCCTGCATGCTGGTTTGTCCGGGGAAGACCACCACGAGGTCTTTGCCGATTTGGAGGAAGGCCTTGGTCAACGCGCGTTCGAAGCCCTGGCCGTAGGCGAGCAGCAGCACCAGCGAAGCCACGCCCCAGATGATGCTGAGCATGGTCAACAGCGAGCGTAGCCGGTAATGATTCAGGGCGCTGAGCGCTTCGGTGATAAGGTGACGGATCATTCGTACCTCAACGCTTCAATCGGGGTGAGTAAAGAGGCGCGTCGCGCCGGGTAAATGGCGGAACCGATCCCAACCAGGACCAGGGTGCCGAAGGCCAGCAGGGCGGTGCCGGCCGTGACGGGCAGCCCGGCGAAAAGGGTGGGCAACGGCAGTCGGCTAACGGCAGCGCAGATGCTCCAGGCGAGCACCAGTCCTCCCAGCCCGCTGAAGATAGTGAGCACGATCGATTCCAGGAAGAACTCGAACTGAATCCGGCCTGGGGTGGCGCCCACCGCCTGTTTGACGCCGATTTCCCGGGTCCGTTCCGCCACCGAAATCAGCATGATATTCATCACCCCGATACCGCCCAGTCCGAGGGTGATAAACGCCATGAATCCCAGGAACACTTCCATGGAGTCGTAAATTTTCGCCACCATTTCCGCGGTTTGCACCGTGTCCCAGCACCAGACCGCTCCCTCATCCGCAGGGTTAAATCCGTGCCGCCGTCCCAGCACCGCCCGCACCTGTTTGACCGCGGCGAGGTGGTCGGCGGCCGAGGCTGGCATGAACAGGATATTGTCCACCCGTCCCGGGCCGATGAAGGGTCGGGGATCGGGGAAGTGCCGGGCCATGGCTGAGTAAGGCACGAGTACTTTGTCACCGTCAAACCCGTTATAGGAGTTGTTCTGGTCTTTGCGCACCATCTCACCGATCACGGTGTAGGGCACGTTGCGGATGAAAACCTGTGCCCCGATGGCCTTGCGTCCGGCAAAAAGCTGGCGTTTCACCTGGTCGCCAATGACGCACACCGGGCGGGCCTCAAGCAGGTCGTCTTCTGAGAGGAGGCGGCCGGCGGCGAGTTTCATGGAGCGAATCTGCTGGTAAACCGGGGTAATGCCGTGGGTGGAGAACACGCCGGCGTTGAAGCGGCTGCGGAGAGGCAGGGACCCGGCCAATTCGCAAGTCACCTGCTTCACGAGATAGCATTCCTGCTGGATCGCGCGCACGTCCTCGTAGTTAAAACGGATATCCCGCCCGGCGCGCTGCCCGCCGGCTTGTTGCGAGGTGCGGCCCGACCACATAATCACCAGGTCGGTCCCAAGGGAATACAGCATGTTTTTATAGCCCGCCTTAAAACCCTCGCCGATGGCGATCATGAAGACGATCGAAGCGATGCCCCACGAGATGCCGAACATGGTGAGCAGGCTGCGGAGCTTATGCGCCCACAGGTTGCGCCATGTCTGCAACAGGATTTCTCCGGCCGGCGTCATGGGAGAACCAGTTTGTCACCCGCTTTGAGGCCTTCGGCAACTTCGGTGCGCTGCCCGTTGGAGATGCCGACCTTGATGGGTTGCTTGCGCCAGCCGGTGGCGGCCTTGGGGTCGAGGAGTTGCACCGAGACCTTTTTCTCTTGGTCGTACACCAGGGCGGCTTCTGGAACCAGTAACACGTTTTTGTGCTCTTCGAGGACGATCTCGGCGTTGGCGGTCATCTTCACGCGCAATTTGCCCTGGGGATTGGAGATCGTTACGCGCACCTCGAAGGTGGTCACGTTGTTGAGTTCGCGTCCCATGGGGGCGATGCGCTTGACGGTGCCCTCGAAGGACTCATTGGGGAACGACTCCACTTTGGTACGCACGCGCTGGCCGTTGACCGCCTTGCCGATGTCCGCCTCATCCACTTCGCCTTTGATATATACGCTGCTCAAGTCCCCCAGGGTCATGATCAGGGTGGCCGCGCTGCCCAGGTTGAGGATGGACGAAACGGCGTCGCCGATCTCGGTATCGCGCGTGAGGACGATGCCCGAGATGGGGGCGCGGATGGTGGCGTAATTGAGGTCTTCCTCCGCGCGGTCGAGGGCGGCTTTGGCGGCGGCCACGCGGGCCTGGGCTTGCTGGATCAAAGCGGTGGCACTGCGCACGGCGGCCTCGAGCAGTTGCTGCTGGTTTCGTGCCACTTCGTAAGCGCGATTGGCGTCGTCCAATTGTTGCTGCGAGGCAATCTTCTCGCGGAAGAGTCCTTGCGCGCGTTCGTAGTCGCGCCGGGTAAACTCGAGTGCCGGGTTGGTGGCTTCGATCCGGGCCCGGGCTTCAGCCGCCAGCGCCACCTGCAAATTGGCCTGTTCCGCTTCGTGGGTTGCCCGGGCTTCGCGCACCTGGGCCTGCAGGTTTTCCTTGTCGAGTTCCACCAGGACTTGTCCTTCCTTGACCTCATCACCGACATCGACGAGCAGGGCCTTGATGATGCCGTTGGCCTTGGATTTTACATCGACCTTGGAGAAGGCTTCAATTTTGCCCCGCGCCACCACCGAGCGGGCGACGTCCCCATTCTCGGCCGTAACAATTTTGTCGGCGGGCACCGGTTTGGGCTTCTTCGCTAATGCGGTGGCTCCGAGGACGATTACCACCAAGGTGGCTCCCGCGAAGATCCAGAATTTGGAACGTCCTTTCATGCTCATGGGCTTCGATCAGATTCTCAATGCTATAGGCTTGACGTCAATAGATTCCGGTAATGTCCCGGTTCCCGGTTCACCGCCGGTCGGCGCCGGGCTGGTGCCGCTTGCCGGCACGGGTATCCTGGTTGTGAAAATGGCACTATCCACCCACCCCGTTTGTGGCGGGTTATGACTCAAATACCCGGGACGAGTGCGATTGGTTTCAACTTTTTACGAAAAACTCGTGGAAACCGGGCAGGGTAGGGCACAAGGGGGGCATGATTGGTCCGGGCACCCGCCCGGTGGTCCTTTGGCGGGACGATGGATCCCGATGATGGCACCGGGTTTGCCCGCTTCGTGGCGTTGGACTAAGCTCCGGGGCTGTGAATAAAATTCATCAAAAAGGCTTTGCATTTTCCCGGAAGCGTGATTAAAAGATGACTGTTATTTTTAGTTGTCGGTTGATTTTTGAACAAGTTCCGCTTGGGCGATTCCATTCCTCACGACCAAGTTTGCGGATGCATAGTGAGATCGTGTCGGAATGAATGTACCCATTTTGTTAGCAGCCGCCGGCAATGCCAGCGGCAAGCCGGAATTGGTTTACGTGTGGGGTGAAGCCACTACGGAAGCCAAGGTCATTATTGTTTTCCTCATCTTCTTCTCCATCGTGGCGTGGTCGGTCATGATCGGCAAAGCCCTGCAAATGCGGCGCGCCAAGAAGCTCAACACGTTTTTCTCGACGGAATTTCGCACCCAAAAGCATGTGCTGGACATTTTTGACCGGCGGGTGCAGGCGGAGGGTTGTCCGATGTTCATGGTGTATCAGGCTGGCAGTCTCGAGTTAAACGCCCGGCTGAAGAATCCCGAAGGTGAACGCAAACGGTTCGTTTCGCTCAAAGGCATGGAGCACGTGAAACGTTCACTCGAGAACATGGTGGCACAGGAATCGTTGAAACTGGAATCCGGACTGATCCTGCTGGCCATCGCGGTCAGCGGCGCCCCCTTTCTGGGTTTACTGGGCACGGTTTGGGGCGTGATGAGCACCTTTGGACATATCGCACAGCAAGGGAACGCGACGATGGCCGCGATGGCTCCGGGTGTTTCCGCGGCGCTCATCACCACGGTGGCCGGCCTGCTCGTTGCGATCCCCTCCATGTTCGGGTACAATTGGTTGGTTCATAATTTGCGCGTCCTGACGGTCGAGCTGGACAATTTTGCGCAGGAGCTGATCTCTAAAATGGAGACGGAATACATGGAGGAAGGCGAATAGCCCGGCCCGGGCGGGAGCGGGTAGCTCCTGAAGCCTCGGGTCGAGGTTCCGTAGCCGGCCGCGCCAAGTTTTTTTTAGTCATGCGCCGATTTTCACAACGCAGTGCCCTGGTCACGCTGAGCGAGATTAACATCACGCCGCTGCTGGACCTGGCGTTTGTTTTGTTGATCATTTTCGTCATCACGACCCCGCTGCTGGAACAGGGGCTGAATCTCAAGCTGAGCCAGGGCGGGAGCCAGGATAAGCCCATCGCCAAAGAGGACATCCGCACGGTCGAGATCAGCCCGAAAGGCGAGTTTGTGCTGGACCGTCGTCCGGTGACCTTGCCGCAACTCGAGGGTCAGTTGGTGGCGGAGTTCAAGCGGAATCCCAACCTGGTGGTTTACATCCGGGCGGATGAACAAGGCCGGAACAAAGATCTTTACTCGGTGATCGACCGTTGTCAGCGCAACGGCATCACGCGCTATTCGTTGCGCACCGAACCAGGGAGGCACCCGTGAGCCGACTGCAAAAGAAGTGTTTTCTCGCTTCCGCCGGACTGCACCTGTTGCCGCTCCTGTTGTTGCTGAGCGGAGTCGCTTTCGTTTCATCGCCGCCGCCGCCGCCAGTGGACACGCCGATCATCGATTTTGTGGCCTTCAAGACCGTGGACGAGCTGTTGAGCGGGGGCGGCAGTCCCAATGCGCATCCGCTGCCGGCCGCGGCGCCCCAGCAGCCGATTGAAAAGCCGGTTGTGGCACCGGAACCGACCCCGGAACCGGCCAAGCCCGAGGTCAAACCGGAGCCCAAGCCGGAAGCCGCGAAGCCGGAGCCTAAACCGGAACCGGCAAAGCCGGAGATCAAGCTTAAGCCCGTGGAATCCGATTCGCTGGAGATGTCGAACAAGAAGTCGAAGAAGAAAGACATCGATTTGAAGCCGGTGGTCCGGAAGAACGATGGCAAAGCCGAGGCCAAGGCGCGGGCCGAAGCCCGCGAGCGTGAGGAACGGTTGCTTGCCAAGGCGGATGCCGACAACCGCCGCCGAATTGCCGAGCGTTTCAGTCGCGCGGCGGGTTCGTTGACCAGCCTGTCCGGGGGCACGGAAGTGACGATGCCCGGGCCGGGCGGTGGCGGGGTGCCTTACGCCAATTTTCTGCAAGCGGTAAAGAGTGTCTATGCGCGGGCCTGGACGGTGCCGGACGGCGTCACGGATGAAGAAGCGACGGCGACGGCCAGTGTGACCATCGCGCGGGATGGCACGGTGATCCACGCGCGCATCACCGAAAGCTCGGGCAACGCGGCGGTGGACCGCTCGGTGCGCTCGGTGCTCGAGCGCGTCAAATGGGCCGCACCGCTGCCGGACAAGGCGCGCGAAGATCAACGAATTGTTAACATCGAATTTAACGTCAGAGCAAAACGAGGAATGGGATGAATTATACTGAGAAAATGTCAAATTTTTTGTTGGTGATTTTGGCCGGCATGGCGCCCTGGGCGGCTTCCGCGCAAATCCGGATTACGCAGGATGTGATGCCCGGCGGCACGCGCCCGCTGCTCGTCTCGATGAGCGGCTTCACCGGAGAGGCGGCGCAGGTGATCCAGTTCGATTTGTTCGTCCAGGGCTTCGCGTTCACCAACGCCGAGGCCGCCCAATACCAGTTGACCGGCAGCAACACCGAGAATTTGCAGGGCCGGGCGATGGATCGGGTCGCTGACAAATCCCTGGTCGCCAAAGCCTATTCCGGCGCGTCGCTGCGCCGCCAGGCGCATACTTTCGTCGATGATTTTCTCCAATCGCTCAGCCGGATGGGGCTCGGCAACTCGAAGATCGCCTACCGTGCGCTGGCGGGACAAAATGGGGAAATTTGGGTGGCGGATTTTGACGGTTTCGGGTCCACCCAGGTGACCAAGGACAACGCCTTCGTAACGTCGCCCACCTGGGTGCCGCACAAAACCGCCTTGTATTACACCTCCTACAAAATGGGCAACCCTTCGATCTTTCACCATGACCTTTTGACAGGCGCCCGGACGGCGTTCGCGCGCTACGGTGGTTCGAGCCTCAGCCCGGCGGTATCTCCCGATGGCAGCCGGGTGGCCATGATCCTGAGCAAAGACGGTTGGCCGGACTTGTACGTGGGGAGCACCTCCGGGGGCGAGGTCAAACGCCTGACGCGGTCGCGCGAAGATGAAAGCGGTCCCTGCTGGTCGCCGGATGGCAAGTGGATTTGTTTCGCGGCCAAAGTCAACGAGCGTCGGTCCTTGTGCAAGATTTCCGCCGAGGGGGGAGAGATTCAGCGCATCCCGACGTCCGGGGTGCTGAATCCCACCGAACCGGACTGGTCCCCGGACGGGAAGTGGATTGTGTTTACCGCCATGATGGGCGGATTTGAGATTTGTGTCGTCCCGGCGAGTGGTGGGCAGGTGACGCAGTTGGTGGCGGGGGAGGATCCCAGTTGGGGGCCGAATTCGCGGACCGTGGTGTTTACGCGGCGCCAAGGCAGTTCACGGTCACTGTCTCTGCTTGACGTGCCGACAAAACAAGTAAAGGATGTGTCCCGGATTCCGGGAAATAGTAACTCGCAACCCAGTTGGGCCAAATAGCCCGTTTCCACGAAAGATACGAAAAATGAAGCTGAACAGTTTCGCCAATCTATTGGTATTTAGTTTAATTGCCGCCATGGCGGTGACCGGCTGCAAAAAGAAGACCGGCTATGTGACGCCGTTGCCGCCCGGAAGCAGCGCGCCCGTTGCGGACGCCAAGCCGACCCCGGCGATGCCGTTGTCTCAGGATCCAGGAGCGACCGGTGGCACTGGTCTCACATCTGAGCAACTTAAGGACTTGGAGAAGAGTGGTTCGACTCAAAATCCCGTAGGCAAGCACGATGGCTGGCCGCAGGACCGCGAAACCCTGAAAACCAGCAAGGTGTATTTTGCTTTTGACAGCTCGGCGGTGCGCACGGGCGAACGTGCCAAGCTGCAGACCGTGGCCGATTACCTGAAAGCCAACGCCGAGAAGGCGCTGTTGATTGAAGGTCATTGCGATGAACGTGGCACCGAGCAGTACAACCTCTCGCTGGGCGAACGCCGCGCCGTTTCCTTGCGTGAAGAGTTGATCAAGCTGGGGATTGATCCCACGCGGCTCGACACCATTACCTTCGGTGAATCCCGTCCAGAAGTGGTCGGGCACGACGAGTCGGCCTGGAAACAGAATCGCCGCGGCGAGTTCGTGGTTCTGAGTCCGAAGTAAGGGTGGGAGAAGCGGTTGTTGTTTTTGTCCATCGGGGCGTGTTTTGGAGCTTTACTCCGGGCGCGCCCCGGTTTAGTTTATGTTGAACTTATTTAGTGATTTATGAATGTCATGTTTGCTGGAATGCTCGGTGGCTGGGAGATCATTTTGATCCTGGCGGTGGTGTTGATCCTGTTCGGGGCCAAGCGCCTTCCCGAGTTGGCCAAGGGCCTGGGCACTGGCATTAAAGAGTTTAAGAAAGCGACCCGTGAGGTGACCGACGAAGTGTCGCACGCCATGGACGAAACCCCGGCGCCGACGCCGCAGAAGCGCATCTCCTCGGAATCCACGGTGGCCAGCACCAAGGTGGAAGCGGCTCCGACGACCACAATTCCCCAATCTTCTTCGACCAGCAGCAAGGCGTGATCCGCTGAGTGGTTTAACCCATGGTTGAAGAACCCGAAGCGGAGCCCCTACATACCGAAGAGGACGAAGAGGGCGGACCGGTAAAATCATTTCTCGAACACCTGGAGGATCTCCGCTGGGTGTTGATCAAAGGCGTTGCGGCGTTAAGCGTCGCGGTGCTGATTTGCCTGATCGGCGGCAATTACGTCGTCGAGATCCTCAAGTGGCCGCTAAGCCGCGCCAGCATCTCCTTTCCCGGCACGAACCAGGTCGTAACGGTCCTGGTCAACACCAACCAGATCGGGGTCTTTACGCTCACGCCGGAGGTGGAGCAGAGCTTCAAGTTGGGCACCAACCGGTTTGTAGCTGTACGCCTCGAGCCGATCCGCATCGGGACCAA
This sequence comes from Verrucomicrobia subdivision 3 bacterium UBA693, assembly GCA_002298785.1. Taxonomy (GTDB): domain Bacteria; phylum Verrucomicrobiota; class Verrucomicrobiia; order Limisphaerales; family UBA8199; genus UBA693. Next base: position 65,168 of record DBMR01000006.1, on the reverse strand, counting down.
CCAGGTGCTGGGTTGGCGGGTGGATGACGACCCCAGCCTTTCCGAACGTGCCCGGCACGTCAACATTGACCTCGTTAACCTCAGCCCGGCCAGCGGCTTCTTCGTCGCTTTCCAGGTGGCGCTGTACGGCGGGTTGGTCATGGCTTCCCCGTTCATCTTCTATTTTGTGGCTGCCTTCGTCTTTCCCGCGCTGCGCCTGAAGGAACGACATTATGTTTATCGCGGCCTGGGATTTGGTGTCGGGTTGTTTTTGACCGGCGTCACTTTTTGCTATTTTGCGCTCATGCCGCTGGCCCTGGCCGCGTCCCAACGCTACTCGGAATGGCTGGGCTTTGCCGCTACGCAATGGAAAGCGGACGAATACATCAGTTTCGTCTGCAAATTCATGCTGGGCATGGGGCTGGGCTTCGAGATGCCAGTGATCATCTTGACGCTGGTGAAAATCGGCGTGGTGAATTACTCGCTACTGTCAAAAGGCCGTCGGTACATGATCGTGGTGAACCTCTTCCTGGGCGCGGTGCTAACCACTCCGGAAGTGATCACCCAATTGATCATGTTCCTGCCGTTGCAGCTTCTTTACGAGATCACGATTTGGATCGCCTGGTACTGGGAACGGCAGGATAAGAAGAAAGCGGCCCTGGCTGCTGCGGCGAATCCTGAGGAATAGTTGGCGCCGGCGAGGACGCCCGCGATACGATGCTACGCGGCGCCTCAACCGGTCAGGACGCCGGCGATACCCTCCTACGTAGCGCAAAGTTTGATGGCGGTGTCGAAAGGGTCGCCGGATCGGGGCGCGGCCCAGGCTCAGGTCTAATCGAGCCCGTATTTTTCGAGCCACGACTGCGGTAACGTGCCGAAGCTCAGGAGCCAGTCATTGAATCGACGCAGGCTCCAACCCCGACCTTGCACCAGGCGCCGGTGCAACCGCGCCACCTCGAGCCGTCCCAGCCAGTAACTCATCGGAATTCCCGGCTGCGTGGTGTACCAGTTCACATCGGCCTCCGCGCGGGCCCGGGTGAAGCCGAGGTGTTTTTGCAGGTGTCCCGCGGCCTGGCCGTGGCTGTAGCGGCCCGTTTGCAGCCGCAAATCAACCAGGATGCGATGGCAGCGCCAGAGCGCGTCATGGAGCTGCTGCACCGGCAGCCAGGCGGCGCGATCCACGCGCAGGTCCACCATCATTTGCTCGCACGAAAGCGTCCAGCCTTCGTAAAACACCGCGTGCGCAAACAGCCGGCGCCACCGGCGCGGATGCCGGTTCGCCGTGACAAATTGCAGGTGATGCCCGGGATAGGCCTCATGCGCGCAAGTCAGCGGCAGGCCGAAGTGCTGCTGTTGCTCCGCCAGCTTTTCGGCTGCGGTGGTCTTGATCAGGCTCAAGTCGTTGACCCAAAACACTCCGCGTTGCCGCCGTTCGAAAGCGCCGGGCTGCGTGTAGGCGGCGGTGGGGATCATGGGTCGCAGGAAATCCGGCACCGGCTTTACCTGCAACTCGTCGTCCTGCGGGAAAGTGACCGCCCGGGCTGCGGCAAACGCTTTGGCGATGCGCGTGGTTTCCGTGCGATACAATTCCAGCAGCGGGCGGTCAGGCCGCCATTCCGAGCGCAGGGTGGCGATGATGGCTTCCGCCGACTGGCCGCGGCCAAATTTGGCGCACTCAGCTTTCAGGAGCCGACCGATACGTTCGGTCTCAGCGATGGCCAGGGCTTCAATCTGACCGAGAGTGTAGTCCAGGCCTAGTTCGTCCCGGACCCGGCGCTGGAGGCCCTCCGCACCGAGTGAAAACGAGCCTTCGGGTGCGGGAGGCAGCGTGGTCGCGCGAGCGCGATAATGATCAAGCGCCTTTCTCACTCCACGCACGAGAGCGGCGTCCGACGGTCGCGCCTCCGCGGAGGCGAGCACTTTCTCGACGCCGTCGAGCAACGTGTTGGCTCCGTCGACGGTCTGCTCCATGATCCGAACCCAGACCGGTTCCGGCCGTTTCAACGCGGACGCCGCTCCCTCCAGAAATCCAGGGGTTTTCTTGAGCAGACCACGCAGGTTGGCGGCGGCGCGTTTTGGTTCGTCATCCGCCCGCTGCAGTTCGTGGAACAGGATGGAAAGCACCTGTTCAGGAGCGCCCGGTTCGAGCTCGAAGCGGTGCCGTGCAAAGTCCTCGGTTTCCCGCAGCAACAGGCTGCGCAACGCCAGCCGATCGAGATGCTGCTCGTTAGTGAGTTCGCGCGGGGAAAGGTTCTCGAGCTGGCGCAGCGTTTTCTGTCGCGCTTGCTCGCGGCGCTGGTGAAATTCCGCGTCTGCCCGGCCTAATTTCCCTTCTCCTTCGCGAAGCCCGCCGTAGATTACCGCGAACGTCGGCGCCTCCTCGAGGAGCCGCTCAAAATAGGCCGACAGAATACCTTCGAATTCCTTACCGGTATTGTGCATCACTCAGGAATGCCCGGAAGCCATGCACTTAGCCAGCCAAAAGACCGGCGCGCTTATTCGCCCGCGGCAATGAGGTCGAAGCGATGGCTGAATTCGCTGAGGGACAGTCCGCCATCCTCGATCGTCGCCCAGCCATCATAACCCGCGTCGTCAAGCGCGCGGCGTACGGCTGGCCAGTCAATGCTGCCGTCGCGCGGGTGCACGAATTTGCCGCCGTGGCCGTCTGGGTTGAGCTTGAAATCCTTGATGTGCAATTTGGCGATCAACGGGCCGAGCGCCTTGATCCAGTCCTGGGGCGGGGCGTATTTGACGTGATTTCCGATATCGAAATAGGCTTTGACCCACGGACTCTGGAAGGAACCCACGAACTGCCGGAAGAGGGCCGGTTTGACCCACAAGTTGTTCCAGACGTTTTCCAGGCCAATCACCACTTTTAACTCCTGCGCCAGGGGGATAAGTTTTTCGACCGCCGCGCGCGAGGTGTCGGTCGCGCGGTTCTGCGCCTTGATATAAGCCTCGAAGCGGGAGTTGTCGCCGGCTGCCACGCGTTCGACGTGCCCGGTCTTTTCGTCAAAGGCGATGTCGAATTCCCAGGGCTCGGGCATGGGCATGCCACCGATGCGACAGGGCACCAGCAGGATGGCGTCGGCGCCATACCCCTTGGCGGCCCGGAGAGCGAGGCGTGTTTGTTCGAGGGTGCTTTCGACCTGTTTGGGATCTTCGCTGTTGAATTCCATCCAGCCCCTCAGGACGGAGTGAATCCGCATTCCCAGCTTCTCGGCCACCGCCCGTCCCTGGGCGGCCTCGGCTTCGGGCACGATATGAGTCGTTTCCACTCCCGCAAAGCCGGCCTCTTTCAAGGGTTGCAAGGCGCCTTCGGTCACCTGGCCGACGATCATGGCCTTCCGGATGCGCCCCTTAAAGGTGGCGGCGGTCGCCGGCCAGGCTGGGAGCAGGGTGGAAGCGGTGGCGGCCGCGGCGACAGCAAGAAAATGACGGCGATTAAGCGGATAATTCATCCGAGTGTCGTGATCCATTTCCCGGTCGATGTCAAGTCGGATGCGTTTTGGGTACGACGAACATCGAAGGGGACTGCTGAGCCTCCCGGTTCTCAAATTCTGTGCCGCCTGGTAATACAGTCCACTCTAGCCTCTAGCACCGGAGGGTGGTGCGAAGATGGCGGACCTCGGTCAGCACTTCCCGTGCGGCGGCCAGGACGTCCTCACTGGGGGGAGCGTGGTGCGGGGCGAGGTCGAATACCGGCAGGCCCGGCGTGGCGTGAAGCTCATCAGGGTCGCCCAATCCGGTTTCGCGAAACAAGCGGAGCCGGCTAAGGATGAGGTCCCGCACTTCGGTGGCGTTTTCCACGCCGTGGAAGAAACCGGTATGCATGGAGTCCACTTTGCCGCCGTGCTGGGGGAGTTGGTCGCCGCCGCCCCCGGCGGATTTGACGCGCACGTCGGCGATGCCCAGGAGACGCTGCAACGGTCCCTGGGAGACTTCGACTTGCTGCAAGTTGGCAAAGCTCATGGTCATTTCCTGGACCCGCCAAAGCCCGGTGCGAATGCGCAAGCTGCGGTCGGTGACGATATACCAGCGCATTTCATAATCGAGTCGCAGGACGAAATAAGAGACCACGGCTTGACCGGCAAAAATCGCCAACCCCAGCGCCTTCAATGCCCACAGAAGCGCGAAGGCGCCGGGCGGCAGTTTGGCAGCCGCACCAACAATCGCGTCCAGTGGCGACTGAGGTTGCCGCCGGGAAGGTCTTGATTTGGGGGTGTTGGCGGAGGATGGGGTTTCGTGGTTCACGGCGGCACTGCGTTCGGCCGCCCGGATTTCGGTCGCCTGATACTCGACCGTCGCCACCACACCGATGCCAATAAAGATGCCGACCAACACCACCGCTTGGCCCGCCGCCCAGCCCAGCAGCCGCAGCTTGAAATAATTTTTGCCCGCGCGAAACACGCGGGTCGATCGTGGATCGCCAAAGGGTGGTTCCGGTTCGGGCGGGACCTTTAATAATTGCAGCAGACGCGAACGCAATCGGTCAAACATGGTCCGTTCCTTTCTCTTTCCGGTTCGACTCGAGTTCGCGACGCAAGTTGCGGAGCTCGTCGCGGATTTCGAGCAACACAGAACTGAGGGTCGAAGCCGTGTCGCCATGGCCTTGTTCGGGGTGGGCGGCGAGATCCGCCGCCAGCGGGGTGGCCGGGCGTGGGTGATGGAACTCGTGCACCCCGCGCATGCGAGAATACAAGAAGTCCCGCACCGCCTCGAAATTGCGCAAGCCTTCGAGCGTCATTTCGGCCGAGGCGCTGCCGCTGGCCGTTTGGACCAGGATCCGGGCCAATCCGAGCCATCGTTCAACGATGTTTGAACGCAGGTGAATGTCCTGGATCCGGGCGTAATTGAGGATGATTTCCCGGCGGAACAGAATGCCCCAACTCATCGAGATACCCTCGGCCGTGAATTTGTAGCGCATGGTATGGTAACGGAACCAGGCGGGCAGAACCAGGATCGGCAACAGCGGGGGCACCACGAGGAGGCAGAGAAGGTAGTAGGTCCAAAGCGATTTGTCCGGCCGTTCGATTCCGAGGATCGCGGCCTCATCCACTGGCGGTTTCATAGGCCAAGCAAGCCTCAAAACGAGTTGAAGATCAAGCCCAACGCCGATGTTTATGGGCGATTACGGTGCTTGCATTTTCACGGCAAATCTCCGATCATGTAGTACATGATCTTAGCCAATCTAATCACGATCCGCCAAAGTCAAACCAGCCGGACCTCCCCCGCACCTATTGTAATTCGCCGCCGCAACGGGTTTACCTTGATTGAGTTGCTGGTGGTGATTGCGATCATAGCCATCCTGGCGGCAATGTTGCTGCCCGCTTTGAGCAACGCCAAATCCAAGGCGCAGGGCATTCTGTGCCTGAACAACACCAAACAAATCACCATCGCGTGGCATTTGTATTCCGGTGATTACACCGATCGCGTGGCCAACAATTATGGCGTGGCGGAGACCATCGACGCGATCAATCAAAAGAAATTCGACAATTGGGTGAACAACGTCATGACCTGGGGCGCGGGCGGATCGGTCGAGGACCTCAGCAACACCAACACCGCTTGGGTGATCAATGGGGTATTGGGTAAATACACGAGCGGCGCGGTGGGTGCCTACAAATGCCCCTCGGACAATTACCTCAGTGCCCCGCAGCGGTCGGCGGGCTGGAAGCAACGCAACCGCAGCCTTTCGATGAACTCCATTTTCGGCCGGTTCAGCATCGGCAATGATCCCACGGCCATTGGTCAGAACTGGGGCTTCACCCAATATCGCCAATTTCTCAAACAAGCCACCGTGCCCAAACCTGCCAAGACCTGGCTGATGATCGACGAGCACGCGGACTCGATCAACGACGGGTATTTCATTAACAACCCGGGCGCCGGCGCGTGGCAGGATATTCCGGCTTCGTATCATAACGGGGCTTGCGGTTTTTCGTTTGCGGATGGACATTCGGAAATCAAAAAGTGGCGGAGCGGGACCTCGCGCTACCCGCGGGTACAGTATTCGTATCCGGCGACAAAGGCCTTCGACGCCATGGGGCGGCAAGATTTCGCCTGGTATTTGGAGCGCACGGGTTATGTCGAGATCAGTACCGGAAAGCTGATGTTTAATTACTGATCGGCGGGCGGAATTTCAACGCAGTTCGAGGCGCCAACTGGCGCCCGGAATGGCGTTCATGGATTCAGGGGTGTGAATGCGGCCGGCGGCGTGGCCAAAGATCTTGGCGCCTGCCGCTTTTCGGCAGCTTCCCAGGAGCAACGTGCACAACGTACAGTCATGATTCGTGTCTTAATCGCAGATGATCACGAACTGGTGCGCCGGGGCACTCGTGACATTATTCAAAGTGCGTTCGGCGAAGTGAAGCTCGGCGAAGCCGGCAACACGCGGGAGGCCATTGCCTTGCTGATGGCATCCACGTGGGACTTGGTCCTGCTCGATATCAATATGCCGGGCCGCAGCGGATTGGAAGTTCTGGAGGAGGTCAAGCGCCTGCGGCCGGAAACGCCCGTGCTGATTTTGAGCGCCTATCCGGAAGAGGAGTTTGCGGTGCGCTCGCTCAAACTCGGGGCCGCCGGGTATGTGACCAAATCGAGCGCAGCCGACGAGCTGCTGACCGCGATCAAGAAAGTGCTGGCCGGCGGCAAGTATGTGACCGCCTCGCTTGCGGAGCGGTTGGCCACGATGATCGGGCGTCCGTCGGACCAGGATCCGCACGAAATGCTTTCGGGCCGGGAACTGCAGGTATTGCGGTTGGTGGCCACGGGGTGGACACTGAAGGAAATCGCGGCGGAAATGGGGCTCAGTGAAAAGACCATCGCCACTTATCGCGCCCGCATTTCCGACAAGCTGGCCCTTTCGACAAATGTCGAGTTGACGCGGTACGCCTGCCAGCATCACCTGGTGGATTGAAGCACGGCAACCCGACCCGGGCCAACTGGAATTGCGCCACATGGGAAAAAAGCCGCACATCAAAAGCCGGTCGAAGCGGATCGTCATCACCTACCTGGTCTTTGCGGTCTCCTATATCCTGTTCTCCGGCTGGGTCCTCAACCGCATGTCGCTGGATGAGCATACACGGCAAGGCATTGAGCAGATTAAGGGGGTGTGTTTCGTGCTCGCGACCGCGCTGCTGCTCTACGTTATGCTGCTGGGATATGACCGGAGAGTCAACCTGGCCTTTGCGGCGCGGGAGGCGGGGGAACATCGGTTGCGGCTGGCTTTGGAGGCGGGCGGGCAGGGGTGCTTCGAAGTGGATATCGTTTCCGGCCGGTTTGTTGTGGATGAACTATTCGCGCTCGGGTTGGGCTACGACCTCGAGGCGTTCCGGGACGAGACCCTGGAGACGCTGCGCAAGCGAATTCACCCTGAAGACGCGGACCGGGTGCTCGCGTATTACCGTGGGACAGCCCAGGAATTGGGCCGCGAGTTCCGCCTCCAGGTGCGGCTGAGAACCCGCCAGGGGGAGTGGAAGCATTTCCTGTCGCACGGCCGCATTATTGAATGGGATGCCGCAGGGCGGCCGTTGCGGCTGTTGGGAGCGCAAAAGGACATCTCGGATCTGAAAGCGGCCGAGGAATCGCTGCGCAGCAGCGAGGAGAAACTGCAGGCCATCATTCAAGCCTCGCCGCTCGCGATTGCGACGCTGGACAGCTCGCGGCGCGTGCGCAGTTGGAATCCCGCCGCCGAGCGCATGCTGGGGTGGACGGCCCGGGAGGTATTGGAAGCCAAGTTGCCTCTTGAATTTCCGGACCAGGCCCGGGAGTTGGAGCGGTACGCGGCTAGGGTCCTGGCGGGGGAAACCTTTGCCGGGATCGGGGCGAGCACACGGCATCGGGATGGCACGACCATCGAGTTGAGCCTCTCCGCCGCACCGCTGCATGACCGGGCCGGGCAAATTACGGGGTTGGTGGCAATTAGCCAGGATGTCACGGCAGAGAGGAGAGTGGCCCAGGCGTTGAAAGTCAGCGAGGAGCGTTTTCGCACTCTGGTGGAAGCGTGCCCGGATCCCATCTTCATTCAGGCGGAAGGCAAGTTTGAATATGTGAATCCGGCCGGTTTACAGCTATACGGGGCCGATACTCCTGAGCAATTGCTGGGTCAGTCCGTGCTCGATCGAATTTATCCCGCGGGACGGGAAGGGATTGCGCAGCGTATCAAGCTGATCAACGAAAGCCGGCAATCCGCTCCCAAGATTGAAACCGTGTGGCTCCGGCTTAACGGCGAGGAAGTGCCGGTGGAATCATTCGGCGCGCCGCTCCCGGGGAAGGTTGGCGGGGGCGCGCTGGTGTTCGGGCGTGATTTGACCGAGCGACGTCGCGCACAGTCCGCGCTGGAAGAAAGCGAGCGTCGCTTGCGGCGAGCGATCACTTTTTCTCCGTTTCCGACGATGCTACACGCCGAGGATGGCACGGTGCTGCAATTGAGCCACTCCTGGTGCGAGATCTCGGGTTATTCGCAGGAGGAACTGGGCACCACCCGGGATTGGGCACGGCTCGCTTATGGGCCACAAGCACAGTTGTTGGAGACCCACATCGCGGGTTTGTATGGCCTGAGGGGAAAGGTCACCGAAGGAGATTTCCACATTCGCACTCGCGCGGGAGCCCGGCGCATCTGGGAATTCAGCTCGGCACCGCTCGGGCGGTTAAGCGATGGACGACGCCTGGTCATCAGCGTGGCGATTGATGTCACTGAGCGTCGCCAGGCAGAAGACGAGCTATGCCGCCTCAACGTGGACCTGGAACGCCGGGTCTCGGAGCGCACGCGGGAATTGGAAGCGAGCAACAAGGAAATGGAGGCGTTCAGTTATTCGGTGTCGCATGACTTGCGCGCGCCCTTGCGCGCCATCGACGCCTACGGCCGAATCCTGGCGGCGGAGCATGCGGCGCAAATCGATGCCGCCGGACGGCATTTGCTCGACGTGGTCATTACGGAGGCCGGTCGTATGCGCGTGCTAATCGATGATCTGTTAACGCTTTCGCGGCTGGGGCGCCAGAGTTTGCGCCCGCAGCAAATCTCGATGGATCAGATGGTCGACGATCTTATCCGGGAGTTGCGCGTGCGCCATCCCGAGCGGCGGATCGAGTTTGTGCGGGAGAATTTGCCGGCGGCCTGGGGCGACGCCTCACTACTGCAACGAGCGCTGGTGAACCTGCTGGACAACGCCGTGAAGTACACCAGCCGGCAACCTGAGGCGCGCATCGAAATCACGGCGTCCGTGTCGGCTGAGGAGCAGGCGTTTCATATCAAGGACAATGGCGCCGGTTTTGACATGCGATATAAAGACAAGCTGTTCAAAGTCTTTCAGCGGCTTCACCCGGAGAGCGAGTTCGAAGGCACCGGTGTGGGTTTGGCCCTGGTCAAGCGCGTCGTCGAGCGGCACGGCGGCCGGGTCTGGGCCGAAGGTCAACTTGGTCAGGGCGCCACCTTTTCCTTCAGTCTGCCCGTTCCGCCGGGACATCCCTGATGCCAGCCATGCAAATTCCATCCCCCACCGGTCGACCACTACGCATCCTCTTCCTGGAGGATCGTGCGGTGGACCTGGACTTGATTCAGCGCGAGTTGCACCGGCAGGAGATCGCGTTCGTATCCCACGAGGCCCACACCGAAGCAGGCTTTATTAAAGGACTTCAGGATTTTGACCCCGAAATCGTGCTGGCGGATTATTCGCTGCCCGGTTACGACGCGTTGCAGGCCCTGGCCACCTGTCGGCGCCTGCGGCCGGGGGTGCCATTTCTGTTTGTGTCCGGCGCGATTGGGGAGGAGTTGGGGGTGGATGCTCTGCACAACGGCGCCACTGATTACGTCTTCAAGCACCGGTTGGCCCGGCTCGGACCGGCGGTGCGCCGGGCGGTGCGAGAGCGCGACGAACAGAACCAGCGTCAAAACGCCGAAAGAGCCCTGCGGTACGAGCGTGAACGCCTCGTGAGTATCGCCGCTGTTTTTCCGGGAGCGATTTATTCCCTGTGGCAACGGCCCGATGATGGGTTTTGTTTCCGCTACGCCAGTCCCGGCATTGTGGACATTTACGGCTACGAACCGGAGAAACTGATCGAGGATGCCGCTCCTGCCTTTGAACGGCACCATCCAGAGGATCGACCGGCCATCAGGTCCACGATACGGCTTTCCGCCCAGAGACTCTCGCCCTGGCACGCCGAGTTTCGGGTGCTGCATCCAGTCAAGGGCGAAATCTGGGTGGAATGCCATTCCATGCCGGCTCGGGATCCGCAGGGTGGCGTCCTGTGGCAGGGTTTTCTCGTGGACATCACCGCCCGCAAACAGGCCGAGAGCGACCGGGAACGGCTGCGGCGCCGGAATGAATTATTGGTGCGGGCTTTGGGTGACGTGGTTTATGAGCAGGATTTGCGCTCCCGGACTATCGAATGGAACGGGGCCACTGAACTGGTGCTCGGCTATTCCCTGGCAGAGATCGAGCCGTCAGAGGAATGGTGGCTGGACCGCGTTCACCCCGACGACCGCCGCCTGGTCCGGCCGAATCCCGCGCAAGAGGCGCCCGAGCGAGTGTTCCAACTCGAATATCGCTTCCGTCACCGGCTCGGGCATTACGTCTGGATGCGTGATCTTGGCGTCACTCTGGGCGACGAACGCAGTGAGCCTCTCCGGAAAGTGGGGGTGTTCCGGGATATCACCATGGACCGGGATGCGCGCGAGCGGTTGAAGGTCAGCGAGCGACAGTTGCGGGCGCTCTCCGCCCACCTCGAAAACCTCCGGGAACAGGAACGAACGCGGATTTCGCGGGAGATTCACGATCAACTCGGCCAGATTCTGACCGCGTTGAAGATCGACCTCCGCTGGCTTGAGGCCCATTCCGGCACGGCCGAATCTCCTGTGGGCGGCGCGTGGCTGGATCGGTTGGTGGCCGCCTCGGCCCTGGTGGATGAGACCATTGGCGCGGTGCAGCGCATCTCCGCCGAGCTGCGGCCCAGTGTGCTCGACAAGCTGGGGTTGGGCGCCGCCCTGGGTTACGAGGCGAAGCGCTTCGCGCAGCGCACCGGTGTTCACTGCGAAGTTCGGTTGCTCGGTCCAGTCGAGTCGATTCCAGCGGAAGTCAGCACCGTTTTATTCCGGGTATTTCAGGAAGCGCTGACCAATGTGGCGCGGCACGCACAGGCATCGAACGTGGACGTGTTGCTGGCCCGGCGCGGAGCCAGCCTGGATTTGGAAATCCGGGACGACGGCCGGGGCATCCCGGAAGATCAGCTTGCCCAGTCGGATTCGTTGGGATTGGTAGGGATGCGAGAACGCCTGGCCGCGCTGGGTGGCACGCTGCGTATCGAAAGAAGACAGCCGTCTGGCACGGAATTATTGATGGCCCTGCCGCTTTTTTCCTAGCCCGGAAACTCCGTCCTGGCACTTTCCGTTTGTCGGGTAAAAGCCCGATAACCTATCGAAAAGCACCGACGGGGAATTTGGCGCCCCGGCCGCTAGTGCAAGTCCCGGTATGCCATTATGTTGGCCGGGTGCTAGCTGGACTCGGCGATGAATCTCACGGTAACACACCCTAAATCTGGCGGAACTGACGCCGTCCCGGCCTCGCAAACCGGGACTCGCGATGATCCCGCCTCGCGGCACCAGGATGTGCGCGGTTGGTTCGGGGCCGTCCCGCTGGCGATGGCTTTAGTGCGGCTGCAGAGCCCGACCGAAGGCGAAATCTTGCTGGTCAGTCCGAAGTTGGAACAACTGTTTGGCTACGGGATCACTGGGATTCCAACTTTGGCGGCGTGGTGGGAGCAGGCGTTTCCGGAGGAGGGATATCGTCGGGAAATCATGGCGGCCTGGTCGCGGCGTATGCTTGCGGCGGAAGGGAAGCGCGACATGGAACCGCTGGAGGGGTATGTGACCTGCAAGGATGGCTCGCGGCGATTCGTCGAGTGCCGGGGCGCCCCGATGGAGGATGGCCGGTTGCACCTGGTAACTTTCCTGGACCAGACGGATCGGCGTCGGGCTGAAGAAGACACGCGGGTGCGGCACCAGGCCCTGGAAGCTTGCGCCAGCGCCCTGGTGCTCACGGATGTGAGCGGTAAGATTCTTTGGGTCAACGCGGCGTTCGAAAAGCTAACCGGATATAGCCTGGAAGAAGTCAAAGGGCAACTGCCCCGCGTGCTGCGTTCCGCGCGACATGACGCCGCTTTTTACCAGGCGATGTGGCTGACCATCCTGGCCGGAAAGACCTGGGCCGGGGAATTGTTCAACCGGCGCAAGGACGGCACCATTTATCAGGAGGAAATGACCATCACGCCGTGCCACGACGCTGCCGGCAACATTACACATTTCATCGCGTTCAAGGCGGATATCACGGACCGGAAGAAGCTGGAGGCGCAATATTACCGGGCGCAGCGCATGGAAACGATCGGCGCGCTGGCCAGTGGCATCGCCCACGATCTGAACAACGTGCTGGCGCCGGTGCTGATGGCGGTGTCCCTGCTGCGCGAGACGTCGCCGCCCGAGGAGCGGGAGAAGCTCCTGCAGATACTCGATTCGAGCGCGCGCCGCGGTGGAGACCTGATCAAGCAGGTGCTGGCGTTTTCGCGCGGGGTGGCCAACCAGGCCTTGCTTTTGCAGCCAATGCACCTGATCAAGGAGTTTCGCAAACTCGTCGAGACCACTTTTCCCAAATCGATCACACTCGATCTGCGGCTGTCCCGGCAGCTCAGCGCTATGAATGCCGATCCCACCCAGATTCACCAGGTCTTGATGAATCTCTGCCTCAACGCTCGCGACGCGATGCCTCACGGCGGGCACTTGATCATTGAAGCTTCGGATGTGGATATCGACGAGAACTACGCCGAAATGACCGGCGGACGCAAACCGGGCCGTTATGTGGTCATTACGGTCAAGGACACTGGTTCAGGGATTCCCCCGGCGATTTTGCCCCGGATTTTTGATCCTTTTTTCACCACCAAAGATCCAGGGAAGGGCACCGGCCTGGGGTTGCCCACCAGCCAGGCCATAGTAAAGGGGCACGGCGGTTTTATGACCGTGTACAGCGAGCCCGAGCGGGGTGCCACCTTCAAGGTCTACCTCCCGGCCGCCGCTTCGGAGGCGCCTCCCGCAACGGCGATCAAGGTTGAAGAATTACCTCGGGGCCACTCGGAACTGGTGCTGGTAGTGGATGACGAAGCACTGGTGCGCAATGTCTGCCGGCGCACCCTGCAACAATTTGGCTATCGGGTCATCACGGCCGAGAATGGGGCCGAGGCCGTGTCCCTCTATTTGCAGCATCGCAAGGAAGTGGCCGTGGTGTTGACCGACATGATGATGCCGGTGATGGACGGCGCGGCCACAATTGTGGCGTTGCGGAACGTGGATCCGGGAGTAAAAGTCATCTGCGCCAGCGGCCTGGGGACTGACACGGCGTTTTTTGACCGTGCGACTTGTCAGCCAGATGCGGTCCTGGCGAAGCCCTACACGGCCAGCCTGCTTCTGGAGTCCATCCACCGCGTGCTTACCAGCGTGGGGATAACTCAAAGTTAAGGGCGCGCCAGCAGGCTCAAGGTTTCAGAAAACGCTCCAAATCACCTTGCAGCTTCTTCAGGTCCGGCAGGTTCACATACATCATATGGCCGGATTCATACTGCTCAAAGGTGAGGTTCTTGCGCAACGCGGCGTCGAGTGTGAAATGGTCCAGGCTGTACCGGACGCTATCGATGGGACAGGCCAGGTCGCGCAATCCACCCAGCACGAGCACGCGCAAGTAGGGATTCTGGCTCATCGCTGAACCCAGGCGGTCCGCGACGCTCGGGTAGCTGTTCCGGGCGTCGAAATTCCAGGGACCCACCCCGGCGAGAATTTCGTAGGGGAGATCATTCTCGAACTTCAATTCTTCCCGGAGGTAGGCGTTCATGGTGGCGGAAAATGGCCCGAGGGTCGCGGCGAAGGACGGATCAAAACGCGGGAAATTTGAGGATTTATCCCCGTCACGGCCGGTAACGCGCGCGTCGTAACGTCCGATGATCAAGCCCTGGTCGCGGAGGAGCATCTCGCGAAAACTGGAGCTGTCCACTTGCAGGTTGTGGTCCTCGATGAATTGAGCCGGCAATCCAGTGAGACGGGCGAGTTTGGCGACAATTTGCGCCCGCTCGGCCGCCGGTAGGGCGGCGCCTCGCAGCAGCGCGAGCGCATACTCACCGTGCGCGAATTGACGCGACTCGGCCAGCGCCTTGGACAAATCCGACTGGAGATCGGGCGGGAGTTTTTTGTGGAAATGCGCGGTCGCGGTGAAGGCGGGGAGGAAGACGATGGACGGCAGATCGTTGCCGGGTCCTTCGCGGAGGGTGGCGAAATCGAGCACGCCGGAGAGCAGCACCAGGCCGTTTAAATACAGGCCATAGCGCGAATGCAAATGCTCGGCCAATCCGGCGGCGCGGAAGACGCCGTAGCTTTCGCCGCAAAGATACTTGGGGGAGAGCCAGCGTTTATGCCGCGTGACCCAGAGCCGAATGAAATCGCCCAGCGATTCGACGTCGGGCGATTGTCCGAAGAACTGTTCCGCCTTTTCGTCCTTGGTGGGGCGGCTGAAGCCGGTCGCGACCGGGTCAATGAACAGGAGGTCGGTGGCGTGCAGGATCGAGTATTCGTTGTTCACCAGGGAGAAAGGGGGCGGCGGCATGGTGCCGTCGTCGTTCAACTTCACTCGGCGCGGGCCCAACCCGCCCAGGTGCAGCCAGACGGAAGAGGAACCTGGTCCCCCGTTGAAGCAAATGGTCAGGGGCCGGCGGGCAAGGTTGGTTTCGCCTTGCCGGGTGTAGGCGATGTAGAAGACTGAAGCCCGGGAAGTGGCATCGTTCTTCAGCAAGGGCAGCATGCCGGTCTCGGCCATGTAGGTGACGCTCTGGCCGGCGATAGTCAGGGTGTTGGTGATGATTGTGGGTTTGGTAGCCGCATCGGGAACGACCGCCAGGACCTTCGGTTCCTCCTTCTTGGCCGGAGGCGCGTTGGTCTTGTCGGTGGAATCGGCGGCGAAGGCGCGGGTGGCAATGGCGGCGGCGGTCATCACCGCCAGCAGGCATGGGTGGAAAGGCTTCATTTATTACGGCACCATAGCCTCTCATGCGGACGCATTCGAACAAAATAATTACCGTGCCGAGGCCCTCCCCATGCAATCGGCTAGGCAAATTGTAATTGGCGGATGCGGGGCAGTTGCTAACGTGGAAGCCAGCCGAAGGAAAGACCGGATATGTTCCAGTGCCCAAATTGTGTGGGATCGCTAAAACGCCAGGACACTCCGTATGGCTCCGCTTGGAGATGTTCGATGTGCGGTGGGTTCGCGATCAACCTCACGGTGCTCCGGAAGACCCTGCATCCCGAGGCCATTAACCAGGCCTGGATTGCGGCCTGGAAGGGGCCGTTTGGTCCCGGACGCAAATGCCCGAGTTGCAGCCGCTCGATGGCGGAGGTTCCCATCGCCTTGGTGGGTCAAACCGTGAAGGTGGATGTGTGCAAATCGTGCCAGTTCTTCTGGTTCGATCCCGGGGAACTCGAGGAGATGCCCCTGGCCCCTGACGATCCCGCGGCCGATCCGCAGCGAAAGCTGCCTCAAGCGGCGCGCGAAGCCCTAGCCATACTCGAAGTCCAACGTATGGCCGAACAAGCTCGAATCGAACAAGGAGAGGCGCCGGATGCCGATTGGAAGTCCATCCCGGCGCTGTTTGGTCTGCCTGTGGAAGCCGAGAGTCGGCAGCTTTCGATTCTGCCGTGGTTTACCTGGATCCTGGTCGCGCTCGTTTCGGCCTGTAGCTTAAGCGCCTTTTTTGACCTGCCAGAAGCGATCCGGAATTGGGGTTTGATCCCTGACGAGTGGCTCCGCATGGGAGGCCTGACCCTGGTTACCTCATTTTTTGTGCATGGCGGTTGGATGCACCTGCTGGGAAATATCTGGTTTCTGCTGATGCTTGGTGAGGATGTGGAGGAGTTGCTGGGCTGGAAACGCATGGCGCTGCTGCTGGGTGCGTCGGCGCTTTTGGGTGACCTGGCCCACATCCTGGCAGGACCGAACTCGTTGGTGCCTGCTATTGGCGCCAGCAGCGGCGTCGCCGGGCTTATCGCATTCTATACCTGCAAATTTCCACGGGCGAGAATCTGCTTGCTGCTACGGCACGTGTGGGTGCAACTGCCTGCCTGGGCGGCTTTTCTCTGTTGGACGGCCTTGCAGGTTATCGGGTCGGCGTTGGATTACCTTCAAAACCTCTCCACGGTATCCTTTTCAGGGCAGCTTGGCGGTATCGCGGCCGGCTTCCTTTTCTGGCTCACGTTCCATCGCCTGGAACCTGCGCCAGCCGACGAGCCCAGCGCGGTTTGAACACCGGGCCTGATTTTCGGGTCTTTTGATTGGAACCAGACGCGAAGCGCGTTGCTGGCCGCGTGGAATTGCTGTCTTTAGTCGCAAACGGACAAGTGCCGGGTGCCATTGAAGCAGCCGCTTTAGAATGCGAGCTGAAATTTGTTTGTGGTATTGACCCCGAATATCTTTTGGTTAGTCTGCGTCAGTTAATTACAGTGAAACAGCCATCTGAATCATGATTTTTTATGGAAAACAAACCTAACACTTCGGCGGCCGGGCTTCCGCGCCGTGATTTCATCAAGAAAACCGCCACCGCGGCCGCCGCGATGGCTGCCGTTCCGCTGTTGCGGACGCCGGTTTATGGCCAGAACCAAGCTCCATCCGCCAATGTGACCGGGGCGAACAACCGTATCGCGGTCGGCGTGATCGGGGTGGGATTTGGCATCGGTAAAGACCATTTGATGGGCATCCACGCCAAAGCCAACGAGAACAACACGGTAGTGGCTGCGGCGAGCGATTGCTTTAACAAACGCCGCGACTGGGCCAAGGAAAAGGCCGGGTTGAAGGATTCGGATTTATACGTCGATTACCGCAAACTCCTGGAGCGCAAAGACATTGACGCAGTGTTGTGCGCCACGCACGACCCGGTGCACGCCCAGATTTCCATCGAATCGATGGAATCAGGCAAGCATGTTTATTGCGAGAAGCCGATGACTCGTTATCTCGACGAAGCGTTCCGGGTTTATGAGACCGTGAAGAAGACCGGCAAAGTCTTTCAGGTGGGTTCTCAAGGCACCTCGGCGGCCGGTTGGCATAAATGCGCCGAATTGATCAAGGGTGGCAAGATTGGCACGCTCGTTTGGGGTCAAGGTTACTACTGCCGCAACAGCGTCGGTGGCGAGTGGAATTACATGATCGAGCCGGAGTCCACCGCGCAGAACATCGATTGGGAGCGCTGGCTGGGTCCAGTGAGGAAACGCCCGGCGTTTACCGCCGAGCAGTTCCATCGCTGGCGCAAATATTACCCGTATTGCTCTGGGCTGCTAGGCGACCTGGTGCCGCACCGGTTGCATCCGCTGATGCTCGCCTCGGGAAATCCGGAGTTTCCGTCCCGCGTGGTTTCCATTGCCACGAAGAACGTGCTGGCGGACAAGAACACCCCGGATACGCCGATTCGCGACGTGCCGGAACATGTCCAATTGCTGGCCGAATTCCCCAGCGGCTACATGATCACGGTGACGTGCAGTACCGTGAACGCCAAGAGCCCGGGCTTCGCGATTTACGGCCACAAGGCCACCATGAACATCGGCAGCAGCGGCGAGCGCATCGAACTGGTGCCTGAGAAAGAATTCGCCGATGAAATCGATCCCGAGACGTTTGCCGGGCTGCAGCCGGAAGACATCCGCATGCACGAGAAGAACTGGTTCGACTGCATCCGTTCCGGCAAGGCGCCGAACGCGAACATCGAGCTGGCGATCCGGGTGCAGACGGTGATTTCTCTGGCGGAAATGTCGGATCGGCTCAAGATGACCTGCCTGTTCGACGAGAAGACGCGCAAGATCACCGACGCGGCGGGCAAGGAAGTCGCTCCGATCACCTACGGCACGCTCGAACTGTCGTAATCGAGCCGGCCTAGTTTTACAGGGCTTCGTGGGATTTTCCCGCGAAGCCCCTTTTATATTATGGGGATGATCTGTCTGGCGCGGAACGCCATGGCGACGCGGTTCGAGATCGTGCTGCACGGCACGCGCGAATCCGCGCTTCGGGCGGCTGCTGAAGAGGCGCTCGAGGAGATTGCCCGCCTCGAAGATCAGCTCAGCCTCTTTCGGTCCTCGAGCGAGATTGCCCATCTCAACGCCCGGGCGGCGCGCGAGCCAGTGCGGGTGAGTCCCCCGGTTTTTGCACTCCTGCAACACGCGGCGCGGTTGCACCAGGAAACGGGCGGCGCCTTTGATATCACCATTGCGCCGCTGGTCCGCTGCTGGGGATTTATGCAGGGCAGCGGCAGCCGGCCGGATGCCGCCGCGTTGGAAGCAGCGCGGGCGCGGGTCGGGATGCACCGGGTGACGTTTGACCCGACCAACAGCACGATTCAGTTTACCACCCCTGGAGTGATGCTTGACCTGGGGGCGATCGGAAAGGGTTATGCCATTGAGCGTGCGGCGGAATTGCTGCGGGATTCCGGGGTGGAAAGCGCGTTGCTGCACGGCGGCACGAGCACGGTTTTTGCCATCGGACATCCGCCGGACGCCGACCACTGGAAAGTGGCGATCGAGGGGCCGCCGTTCGAAGGAACTCCCGGCCCGGCGCTGGCCGTGGCTAGGCTTAGCGATGAGGCGCTCTCCGTTTCGGCAGCATGGGGCAAATACTTCACAGAGGGAGACCAAACCCTGGGTCACGTGTTGGATCCCCGGACAGGGCAGCCTGGTAGCAGAGCCCTGCTTGCGGCTTTAACCACCGGTTCAGCCACGGAATCGGATGCGCTATCGACCGCGTTGCTGGTGCTGGGCGAAGGGGGGCAGCGGCAAATCCAGGAGCTTCGACCAAGGCTGCGGACCCTGGTTGTGGCGGGAGCTCCTGGCAATCTTCGATTGTCTGACGGCGGGCTCAGTGATGAAACGGTCCCTCCCAGAGTTGGTTGAAAACCCCGTTTGAAAAGAGGGTGAAGAGCGACTAACGTTGAATTATTGGTTGTATGATAGAGGACCGTTATTACATGCGGCAGGACAATTATTCGATCCGGCGATCGGCCACGGTGCTGATTCTCGTGGTCAATGCTGTCGCGTTTCTGCTGCAGAACTTTCTCTATCGGTTTTCGCAGTTTCCAACCGACCCCTATTTCGCGCTGAGCCTGGGCGGGTTGATGCATGGCTTTGTCTGGCAATTGCTCACTTTCCAGATCATGCATGGCGGCCTCATGCACCTCCTCATCAATGGGTGGGTGATCTACGTGTTCGGCAAGGAAGTCGAGGAAGCCCTGGGGCGGAAGAACTTTCTGATGCTATACGTCAGCAGCGGTGTTTTTGGCGGGTTGGTGCAGTGCTTGTCGGAGTTGATTCCGGGCCAGGTAGCTGGTCCGGTCGTTGGCGCTTCCGCCGGCGCGTTCGGGCTTACGGCTGCCTATTCGCTGCTGTTTCCTGACCGAATTCTGCTCCTGTTTTTTATTATACCGTTGCGCGCCAAATACTTGCTGGCCTTAAGTGGAGTGATTGCTATTTACGGGGTCCTGGCGCCGAACGGAAATATTGCGCATGCGGCGCACTTGGGCGGCATGCTGGCCGGCATGTTCTTTGTGCGCTACGCCATTCACTGGAAATGGCCCCAGGTCAAACACATTACTCCTCGAACGCCAACGCTCGTAAAGGTCAAAGCCCAAACTCTGGGCGGCTGGAAATCCATCAAGAAGTCTCCGGCGGAAGATCTTTCCCCGGAGGAGTTTCTCAGCAAAGAGGTTGATCCAATCCTCGACAAGATATCCACACACGGCATTCATAGTCTGACGGAACGGGAACGGCGAATTCTCCAGACCGCCCGGGACAAGGTCGGGAAAAAGTAGCGGTTACGATCGCCGGGACCAGTTTTGATTCGCGCCACCCAAACCAGAACGCACCCTCGGCGTCGATTTTCCGGTCTCCCAGGAGGCGCAGGCCGCTCGCGGGCATCCCTTCCAGGTTCAAAAAATCAACTCGCTTTGAGGGGGCGTGAGGGTATCGTATCCGCCGATCAACAGCATCATTTATGACCAAAAACAATGCAGCGGATTCCGGCAATCGGCCTGCGCCCAAGTCAGCGCCGGTGACGGTGTCGGAGAAGGTAGCTCCGCTTTTCCGGAAGATTGATTGGCTGACGTTTGCCATCACCTCGGCCCTGATGTGGGGCGTGTATTTCTTTACGCTGGCACCGCAACTGACCTTGCAGGATTCGGGCGAATTGGCGGTGGGTTCGTTTTATGCCGGCGTGCCGCATCCTCCGGGGTATCCGGTTTGGACGATTTACACGTGGCTTTGGACGGTGCTGCTGCCGATCGGCAATATCGCCTGGCGGGTAGCACTGGCGGAAGCGACTTCTGGCGCACTGGCTTGCGGTCTGCTGGGATTGATGGTTTCCCGCGGCAGCAGCCTGTTTGTCGAAGGCATTGAAGAACTGAAGCAGATGACGGGCAAATGGGAGAACGTCACTTGCCTGATTTCCGGGGTGGTGGCGGGATTGCTCATGGGACTCAACGGTTACATGTGGAGCCAATCGGTCATTGTCGAAGTTTACGTCTTCGGCGTCTTTTCCTTCATGGTGGTGCTGGCTTGCCTGTTGCGCTGGATCTATGCGCCGCACCAGATGCGTTACGCATATTGGGCCTTGTTCATGTTCGGGGTCTGCTTCACGAATCACCAAAGTTTGATCGTGGCGGCAATCGGCATCGAGATCACGATTGCGGCCGCCAGCCCCAAACTGGGTCGCGACGTGTTCTTCGGCAATGGCCTCATCTACCTCATCTACCTGCTCGTTTTGGGAGTCACTGGAGAGCATATTTTCCGCAACCTCGGCGCCAAGCCAGGGTTGTTAATTATCTTCCATGGCGTGGGGATCGGATCGCTGGCCGCGAGTTTCTGGCTGGCATCCAAGACCAAGGGGTTCCTTACGGAATGGAAGCAGGTCATCATTATGGGGGCACTGTGGCTCCTGGGGGCGGCGTTTTATTTTTACATGCCTTTGGCCGGCATGACCGATCCGCCCATGCAGTGGGGTTACCCGCGCACCGTGGAGGGTTTCCTGCACGCGCTCACGCGCGGACAGTATGAACAACCCAACCCGACCAATGTTCTCACGGAATCGGGCCGGTTTTTCAGTCAGATGGGAATGCTGTTCGGGAACGTCACGGATGAGTTCACCTGGGTTTACACGTTCCTGGCGCTGGTGCCGTTCATGTTTTTCCGCAAGATGCAGCGGCGGGAAAAAAGTTGGATTATTGGGCTGAGCGCAATTTATCTCTGCCTGGGCATGTTGCTGATGATTCTGCTGAATCCCCCGCCGGACCGCGCCTCGGCCGACCTGGTGAAAGTGTTTTTCGCCGCTTCGCACACGATCATCGCCGCATTGATCGGCTATGGGCTCGCGCTGACGGCGGCCTTCATGGCGACGCACTACCGAAGTTTTCGGTTCTGGGCGATGGGTGGAGCCCTGGTGGCCATGGTGCTGGCCATCTATGAATTGGTGAAAGACACCGAGAAGTTTTATTTCGGCGAAGCGGCGGCCGTGAGCCTCGGCCAGGTTTTTGCCCATATCACCGGGGTGTTCAGTGGTCAGTATTACGGCTGGCCGATCTATGCCGGTCTGTTGCTGTTGTCCATGACGGTGGTTTTCTTCCTGGCACTGTTGGTTTATCGCCAGCGTGCGCCCCTGGCGATCGTGCTCTTCGTGTTCGCGCTCATGCCGTTGAATGCCCTCTTCATTAATTGGTACGACAACGAACAGCGGGGGCACTTTTTCGGCTATTGGTTCGGCCATGATATGTTCACCCCGCCTTTCAAAGGGACGGACGGCAAGCCGCTTTACCCGGAAATGACCAAAGACGCCGTGCTTTACGGTGGCACCGATCCCGGCCGCTTTTGCCCCACGTACATGATCTTCTGTGAGAGCTTTGCCCCCGGCTATTTCAGCCCGGTGGAAGACAAGACGTTCGATCGTCGTGACGTTTATATCATCACGCAGAACGCTCTAGCGGACGGCACCTACCTCAATTACATCCGCGCCCACTACAATCGCAGCCAGCAAATCGATCCGCCATTCTTCCAGGACCTGTTCCGGGGTGGCAAAGAGCGGGAATTGAATTACAAGACCAATTTGCTGGCCCAGGCAGTTCGACCTTTGGACCAACTCTTCACGGGGATCGGCGACAGTATTGAAAAAAAGCGGCGCACCTCGACGTCCCTTTTCACCGCTAAAGATTTTACGGATATCAATTCCCTGGCGGGCAAGTTGCGTCCCGGGCCATCGCAGGATGCGGTGTCGAAGTATTTGTATGATAACCTGCGGCCTGAAACGCAGAAGCTGCTCGCCGATGCGAGCGCCGGTGACCGGCTGAAACGGCCGCTCGCCAGCGATCTGAACACGATCATTGAACGGGAAGTTGGGATTAGCAAGCGGCTGGTGGCCGCACAGCAGGCCAAGGCCGGCGTGGATCAGGAACTTACCTACGGCGATCCCTCTGCCAGCTTGCGTCGCCGGCAGGAAACGCTAGCCAAGGAGATCGCCGAACTTTCCGCTTTCAAGCCGCTTTATGAACCGGAGCGCTTCAAAGGGGCCAACCTTTCCGAGTATTTGCAGGATTTCATTAAAGAGAATCCGCAAAGTCATACCCGGATACGCCTCAACCGCCTGTTATTGGAAGCGACTTATCCGAAGGAAATCGCCAAGAGCCTGGGCGGAGTTTACCCGGATCGCGAGATTTACATTGCGACACCAGCGGATTCGCAACGCTGCTTCCAGGATTACCTGGCGGATGCCCAGAAGCGCTTGCAGCATGACGCGCAATTTCCGAACGAGCCCCGTCAGATCAAACCCGGTGAGGATGTGCGCGTGATCGACAACCGCGTGCAGGTCTCCGGCCAAATCGCCGTCATGAGCATCAACGGCCTGCTCACCAAGGTAATGTTTGACGCGAACCCCAAGAACGAGTTTTTCGTTGAGGAAAGCTTTCCGCTGGATTGGATGTATCCGCACCTGACGCCGTACGGCATCATCATGAAGATCAACCGGCAACCGTTGACCAGTTTGAGCAACGAGATTCTGGACCGGGACCATGCGTTTTGGCGGGAATACTCCAAGCGGTTGACCGGCGACATCGTCAATTACGATACCCCAGTCAAGGATATCGCGGCCTGGGTCGAAAAGGTGTACATGCATCGCGATCTGCGCGGGGTCACTGGCGATTTGAAATTCATTCGGGACAACGACGCGCAGAAGGCCTTTTCCAAGTTGCGCAGCTCTATTGCCGGCGTTTACGCCTGGCGGATGGGACCGCAATGCCCGCCGGAGTACCGGCCCAAGACTCCCGAGGAATTTCAGCGCCTGTCGAAGGAGGCTGACTTCGCGTTCCGCCAGGCCTTCGCTTTCTGTCCCTACAGCCCGGAAGCCGTGTTTCGCTATGTGAACCTGCTCATGCAATTCCAGCGGATTGACGACGCCTTGTTGGTCGCGGAGACGTGCCGTCATTTGGATCCCTACAACGCCGCCGTAATCGGGTTGGTGGATAATCTGCATGCCATCAAGGAACAGCAGGGGGCGATGCAGCAGCAACGCCAAATGCAACTCCAGGCCAAGCCGTTGCTCGAATCCACCTCGGCTCCGGCTCCGAGCAAGTAGGCGGGGAAACGCGCTGGAAGGGGCGCCTTGCCGCGCCCTTACTCGGGCTTGGGAAGGTCGGTGTAGCAGCGCGGATGGCCGTCGCGGCGCAGCAGGAAATAGCGCGGGGGCTCGTAATGGTTCTCCGCGGTGAAGGGCGCGCAGAATTTGTCGCCCACCAGGTCATTGCGCACGAAAAAGGCGTTGATGCCGCCCAGTTCGCAACCGACGAGAGAGTAACCCAGTTCGCGGGTCAGGTTTTCGTAAGCTTTCAGGCTCGCCCCCATGTAGGAGGTGCAATTGTAGCCCCGATGGGGATCGTACTCGACTTTCCAATCCATCTCGGCCGGGAAGCTGGAGTTGTATTCGACCACCACCACCCGCGGGCGCAGATGCCGGAGGGCGTTCCAGATATACCAGGTATTGCGATCAATATCGAGGGAGAACAGGTCGAATTCCACCGGGACCTTCAGCTCCTTCAACAGTCCTTGGATATTCTCGGCGGTCACCATCGCCTGGCGCACGACCAGGTCGCCTTTGGAGATGGGTCTCCAAAAATGGCTCTGCACTTTCTTCAGGCCCGCTTCGTCGCCGTCCAGCCAGACCCCCTTCCAGCCTTGGGCGAGAAAGAAGGTCGTGTTGTTCTCGAGGCCGTCGCCCACGCCAATCTCCAGGAAATATTTGTCGGTCGTGCCAATGCGGCGAAAGATTTCCGCCAGGGCGCCATCTTCGCCGTTCTGGGAGAAGACCTGCTGTTCGTAGCGGAAGAGCCGTTTGGGATCGGCGTAACGTGGTTGGGCGAGCAGGGAGTCGATATACTGGTGCTGCTGGATGAGCATCAACCGGTCGACGTTGGAGGGCAGGGCGAGCAGTTTGCGAAAGGCTTGTTTGACGTAACCAGAGATGGCGAACATAGCGGGTCGGGTAGTGGGGTTTTATTTTCGGCGAGGCGAGGGGTCGGCACGGTCGATTTCGGGGCGCGACTCCAGTTCGGCTTGAACGAGGTCGCGGATGGTATCGGAGAAGCTCCATTCCGGCTTCCAGCCCAGTTCGTTGACGGCCCGGGCAGGTTTGCCGCACAAACCCGCCAAGACCTGGGTGGCGGCGGGAGCGCGTTGGTTGGTTTTGACGAATTCGCGGTAATCCAGGCCGGCGGTGCGAAACGCGATCTCCACCAACTCCGCCACGGTATGACTCTGACCAGAAGCAAAGACGAATTCAGCGGAGTCTTTGGCCTGCAGCGACTGCCAGAACCCGCGCACGAAATCGCGCGCGTCACTCCAATCGCGTTCCGGCGTCAAATCGGACAGGTGGAGTTCACGCAGTTCGCCGCGCTGGATGGCGGCGACCGCCCGGGCGACGCGACAACTCAAATAATTCGGCGGACGGAGTGGGGATTCGTGGTTGTAGAGGATGCCGATGGAAATGAACTGCTGATATTTCTCGCGGTGCAACCGGGCGAAATGATCCGCGGCCAGCTTGGCGATGCCGTACGGAGTTACTGGTTGGCGAGGGGTGGATTCACTTTGCGGAGTCTCGGTGGGCACACCGAAGACTTCGGATGAGGAAGCGAGAAAGATGCGGGCCTGAGGGCAGAATTCTCGGGCGGCCTCGATCAGGCGCAAAGTGCCGAGAGTAATGGCGAGCACGCTTTCCTCCGGCACCAGGAAGCTCTGGCGGGAATCGGTAAGTCCGGCCAGATGATAGATTTCATCAGGTTGCGCCGCTTTGAGAAAGCGCACCAGCGAGAAAGGATCTTCCAGAGAGCCGTTATGCCAGCCGACAGTGGACATCATCTCGGGGGTGAACCGCCGGCGCAGGCCGGGTTCCTCGCGATCCCACGGAAACTGCAGCAGACCATGCACCGTGTAGCCCTGGCTCAGGAGCCAACGGGCCAGGTACGTGCCGTCCTGCCCCGCGATTCCGGTGATAGCCGCGCGTTTCATTCGTCCGCTCGATTAGCCTCCCACCAGGGTCAACCTCGGCATCGGCAACACGAATTTGCCGCCGCGCGCCAGGAACTCCGACTCGCGTTGCTTGAATTCATTGATGAAATGCCAGGGCAGCACCAGGTAGTAATCCGGCTTTTGCCGGCGCGATTCCTCTTCGGAAATGATTGGGATATTGGTGCCGATGGTGTGTGATCCCCATTTGTCCTCGTTCCGGTCGGCAATGGCGGGGACCAAATCCGGAGTGATCCCGTAGTATTGCAGCGTGGTATTGCCTTTGGTGGAGGCGCCATAGCCATGCACCAGTTTCTTTTGGGCCTTTGCCTTTTTCAGAAACGAGATCATTTCCTTTTTGAGGCTTTCGAGATTCTTGCGGAACAACGCATAAGGCGCGTCGGTGTCCAGCGCGAGGTCGAACTCGCTGAGGCGCAATTGCTGCACTCGTTCAGCGGCTTCCGGCGTGGGCTTGATCCGGCCGGCATGTCCCACAAAGATGCGGAAGCTGCCGCCATTGATGTCGTTCAGGACCACATCCCAAACCTCCAAGCCGTGCTCGGCAAAAAGCCGTTCCATGGCCGCGAGGGAGTAATATTCGAGATGTTCGTGGCAGATGGTGTCGAAACTGTTCATCGCCAGCATGGTGGGGAGATAGCTCAATTCCAGCACCCAAATGCCGTCTTCATGCAGGCTGTCCTTGATGTCGCCCACGAACGCGTTGGGGTTCTCCAAGTCATAAAACATGGCGATGGAAGTGATCACTTTGGGCTTCTGCTGGGGATAAACCGAGCGCAGGGCGGCGGCAGAGAAGAAGTCGTTCACGACTTCCAGACCGGCGGCACGCGCATGAGCGACTACGTTCGACGGGTCGATGCCCAACCGCTTGATGCGCGGTGTTTGGTAGGACTTAAGCAACGTGCCGTCATTGCATCCGATATCCAGCACCAGATCGCCGGCCTTCAGTTTCAGGGTTTGTTCCGCCGCCCGGGCAATGCCGGCCAGGTTGTCGCGCATCGTCTGATTGACCCCAGACCGATACCAGTAGGAGGCGTAGAGCACCTTGGGCGGGACCGAGTGGCGTAGCTGCACCAGGCCGCAGGCCTTTTCATCAAGGGCAGGATCGCAGCGCACGAGGTCCAGCGCGACCCGACGTTGCACCGGGGCCGTACCGTTGGGTTTGGCGAAGGCACCGGACAGAAATTGGTCACCGAGGGAAACAACGGGTGTGAGCGCCCGGCTGCCGCAGATGCGGCACGTGCTGCGTGTCACTAATATCGGTGAGTAAGCGAGTGCTGACATAAGGCGAAAATTTGTCAGGAAACCCATGGCGGAGCAAGAAACAACGAGCCCAGTACCACCTGTGACTGCAATTCGGTGCGGGGTTCAAACCTGATGCACCACAAACAAGGATCGGACCGGAGGGCTGCCGGAGGGAAGGCGGGGCGTGCTACCAACGGCAGCTCCGTGGTGAATCGGCTTTTGTGCGGGGGGCTTAACCGAAACAGGGCGGGCTCAATCGGACGGGGCGTCCACTACTCTGCTGGGTTCAGGGTTTGGCCAATCTGCCTCAGGGAATCCCCGAGGGTGGATCCGGCAAACTCCCGGATTGCCGATGTCGGCAAGGCAAGGTAAAGTAACGGCGTTGGTTGCTTTTCTGTTTGGGTTGAGGTTGTTAAAATGAAGGCGGCCCGGGGGGTTACCGGGCCGCCTTTTTCACGCCTGAATTCAGGCTGAATGAGCCCGGCGACTTTTGCCGGGCGGTTCGGGGTTAAAGGGAGCAGGATGCGAGGCCTAGGCCGCCACCGCTTCCAGCTTGTAGCTGAGGGTGTTCAGGTAACGCCGCTTCAGGCCGCGTTTCTTCCGCTGCCGTTCGCGTGCCTTGACCAAATGCTCCAGGCAGCGCGAGCCTTGGGCCGCGGGCGCACCGCATTCGGTGCAGCGTTTATCCCGTTGCATGCGGAGTTGGTATTTCCGCTGCCGCGAAATGTTCAGATTCGTGAATTCGTCAGAAATCCTGCTATTCATTTTTATTGCTTTGCGACGATTCGGTTAATGGTTCGGCGCAGTGATCACAAGGTAGTCAAGTAGCTTTTCCCGGGGAATCATGCCGCCCATGATTTAGGCATAGCGGAAACCATTATGTCCGCAAACCACTGGGGGAACGCGACTAATCTCCGCCGCTCATGGAAGTTACTTGCCCTGCGAGTTGGCCCATTCGACGGCGCGATGGACCAGTTCCGTGGCGTTGGCGAGGCCCAGCTTTTGTTTGATATGCGCGCGGTAAGTTTCGACCGTGCTCACGCTAAGGTGGAGCCGGGTGGCAATTTCGCGCGTGGCCTGGCCCTGGCCGAGCAGTTGAAAAACCTCTAATTCCCGATCGCTGAGGGACTCGACGCCGTAGGAGGGATTGGTGAGGCCGCCTTGCACTTGCTGTTGCACCAGGCGGCTGCGAATGGCTTCGCTCAAGTAGAGTTTGCCCTTCAGCACCTCACGAATCGCGGTCATGACCGCGCTGGTGGGGGCCTGTTTCATGACGTAGCCGGAGGCGCCGGCCCGAACGGCTCGCTCGGCGTAGAGCGACTCGTCGTGGGTGGACAAGACCAGGGTGGGCAGCTCGGGAAAACGGGACTTTAAATTCTTGATGAGCTCGAGGCCGTTGGAGTCGGCCAGGGAGATATCGACGATGACGAGGTCGGGCCGGAGGGTTTCGGTGCTGCTGAGCGCTTTGGCGGCCGAGCCGGTCTGGCCGCAGACCTCGAGGTCGGTCTGGTAATTGATGAGTTGAGCGAAGCCCTCGCGTGTGACTGGATGGTCTTCGACCAACAACACCCGATGTTTAGTGGAGCGTGCTGGGGCGGGCATGGGATTCCAGGGCTTTGGGCGCGGCGGTTAGTCGCAAAGTGCAGGTGACCACGGTGCCGCCTTTGGGATCGGTTTGAAACGTCAATGCCGCGCCAATCGTGCGGGCGCGGTAATTCATCAACTGCAAGCCCAAACCGCCTTTTTTGCGCTTGGGCCGGTTGGCCATGCCCATGCCATTATCCCGGATGGTGAGCGAGCAGCGGTCGGTTTCGGCGGTGAGCCGGACTACGATTCGCGAGGATTGTCCGTGGCGGATTGCATTATTAATGGACTCCTGGGCGATGCGGTAAAGGTGTTTGGCGACCTGGTGATCGTGGATCAGCACCGGTTGGGGGAACTGGCAACTGCAAGAGATTTCGTAGACGCTGGAGACGCTGGCGGCCAGCTCTTCCAGGGCCGACATGAGGCCGCGGGCTTCGAGGTCCACCGGATGCAGGCCTCGCGCGATATTCCGGGCCTGCTCGATCGCCCCGATCAGCAGACCTTCCAGCGCGCCAGCTTCGTGCGCCTCGGCCAGGGCTTTGGTCTGCAATTTCTGCTCGAGCAGCGTGGTCTTGAATTTGATGCCGCTGAGCAACTGACACAAGCCATCGTGCAAATCCTGTCCGATTCGCTCCTGTTCTTTTTCTGCGATTTCCAGGATTTCCTTTTCCAGGCGTTTGCGCTCAGTGATATCACGGGCGGCGATCAGCAACCGGCTGCCCAGGAGAGTCCCTAAAAACTCTACACGCCGCAGGGAGCCGTCCTTGCAGGAGATTTCCACCTCCAACGGTCCGATTTCGCGGCCGGATTTGAGTCCGGCATCGAGGCAGGCTTTCCACTCTTTGGCCACCTGGGCGCGGTACGCGGGGTTGGGATAAGCGCGGGCGAACCAAGCGGCGGAAGTGGGCACCTCGGCGTGGGAATAGCCGAATTTCTGTTCGAACTTGCGGTTGACGTACTCGATGGTGCCCTTCATGTCATCGACCGACAGCGGCACTGGGGAGGCATCGATCACCTGGCGGAAACGGGCATCGCTCGAGAGCAGTTCGCCTTCAGCGCGCAAGGCCCGGTTTTCAGTTTCGAGCGTGGCGACTTTGCGCTCCAGTTCCTCGATCCGGAGAAAGAAGTTGCGCGGGCTGCCATTCAGCACGGGCGGCGGCTCTGGAACGGTTCTGGGCATGGCGGAATTTGCGTGCTGGCGCCGCCCCGATCAGGCGCCGGATTTTAACCTGGCTACGAAGCGTTTCAGGCGGAGCATGGCCTCTTCGATATTGCGCATGCTCGTGGCGTAGGCGCAACGGACAAAGCCTTCGCCACAGACACCGAACGCGGTGCCGGGCACCACTGCCACGCGTTCCTCGTGCAGCAGTTTCAGCGCAAAATCACGCGAGCTCAGTCCCAGCCCGGCAATCGATGGGAACGCGTAAAAGGCACCCAGCGGGCGGTGGCAGGGTAGTCCCATTTCCACCAGTGCGGCGGCGATGAAATTCCGGCGGCGCCGGTATTCATCGACCATTTCCGTGACATCGGTTTCGGGGCGGGCGAGAGCTTCGAGCGCGGCTTTTTGGCTCAGCGAAGAAGCGCAGAGCATGGTGTATTGATGAATCTTCATCATGGCCTCGATCAATTCGGCTGGGCCGCAGGCGTAACCGAGGCGGAAACCGGTCATTGCCCAGGCTTTGGAAAAGCCGTGCAAGAGGATCGCCCGGTCCCGCATGCCCGGCAGGCTCACCAGGCTGGTATGCTGACCGTCATACGTCAGCTCGCCGTAAATCTCATCGGTAATGACAATGAGATTGCGCTCGCGAACAAAGGCGGCGATGTCCTCCAGGTCCGCCCGGCTCATGATGGCGCCGGTCGGGTTGTTGGGGAAATTGAGCATCAACACTTTGGTGCGGGGCGTGGTGCGGGCTTCGAGCATGGCGCGAGTGAGGCGGAAGCCGTTTTCGGCGCGAGTCTCGACCTCGACCGGCACGCCATGGGCAAAGAGGATGGTGGCCCGGTAAGACACATAGCAGGGCTCGTGGTAAAGCACTTCGTCGCCCGGATTGATCAGCGCGCGCAACGCCAGGTCGAGGGCTTCGGAGACTCCGACGGTAACCAGCACCTCGGTCTGCGGATTGTATTCGGCGCCAAAGGTTTTTGCGGCGTAGCGAGCCAGCGCCTGGCGGAGATCCAGGTAACCCAGATTGCTGGTATAGTGGGTGACCCCGCGCTCGAGGGCGAAGACGGCGGATTCCCGGACGTGCCAGGGGGTGTCGAAATCCGGTTCCCCAATGCCCAGGCTGATCACGTCCTTCATGGTCGTGACGATGTCGAAGAAATCGCGAATGCCGGAGCGGGGGATATCCCGCACCGTAACATTCAGGAAATCACGGAGAGACGGAGAGGCGTTCATCAGAGTCGTCCTGGTGCATTAACACACCGAAGCGTTTGTAGGTTTTGAGCATGAAATGGGTGGAGGTGGACAGGACACCTTCGAGCGGAGACAGGCGTTCGCTGACGAAAGAGGCTACTTCGCGCAGGGTACGGCCCTCGACAAAGAGCAGCAGGTCGTAAGTGCCGCTCATGAGATGGGCGGATCGCACTTCGGGGAAACGGCTGACCCGTTCGGCGATCGTGTCGAAACCGCCTTCACGCTGGGGCGTCACTTTCACTTCGATCACGGCGGTGACTTTCTCGAGGTCGAGCTGGTCCTCGTTCAGAATCGCCTGGTAACCGCGAATTACGCCGCTCTTTTCGAAGGTTGCAATGCGCTTTTCGATATCGGTCACCGAGCAGCCCAGCATGCGGGCCAGGTTCTCGCGCGATTCAAGCGCGTTGGTCTGCAAAATCTTTAAGAGTTCATCCATAAGCCAGATGGGTCATGTTGGGTCGGAGATTAGCCTCCGGTGCTCGTGGGGTCGAGCAGGAATTGGCGCTCGAAAGCGTGCAATAGCGGGGGGGCGGTTATTCGTTTGCGCCGGGGCGGGGATGGTTTTCGTTTTTGTGACCGGCATAAGCCAGGGCAGGATTGATTTGCGTCAGCCCACCATCGCCGCCGGACCGACCGGGATGGTGGTCCGGATGCAGGAGATGATCGCCGATGCCCAGGCGATATCGCAATGGCTGGCGGGGTTAAAAGCGTTGGAGCTTTCGCTGAAGAGCCAGCGGGTCGAGACGAAGGCTTTGCGCAGGGCGAAGAAGTCCGCCGCCACATCCTGCTCGGAGCGCGGGAAGCGTTTTTCGGCGACGCTCAACTGGTTCATGAGCGCGAAGCCGAGTTCGCTTTTTCTGGCGGCGAAGTTCACCCGGCTGAAAGCATAGGAGAACCGGGCAGCCGCCTCCCAACAGATTTGGCGTCCGAGGCCGGTTTCATCGCCGCCCCCGCGCAGTTCGGGTTGGGCTTCGAAGAAGAAGAACAGGGCGGTCTTAAGGAAATGCCAGTCCTCGGTGCGGCAGGTGAGCAGCGCCCGCATCCAGAGCGTTCCGTGCTGGAGTTCCTCGATGCAGATGACAGCCAGGTCGCCCTTACCCGAGGCGGCGACATCGAAACCCAGGAAGAGCCTGGGCATCCCGTTTTCGGAGCCCTGGAGATGGCGAAACTGGCGGAATTCATGCATTAAGTAAGCGCGAATCCGGCTCACGCGTTCCTCCTCCTGGCCTGGTTCGAAGTTGCCGAAGCGGGAGCGGATATCGTCGGCCTCGAGGTGGACGCGCTCGATCTGGTAATCGTGGCGGCAGCGTTCGAGGGCGGACCATTCCACGATGGCGGCGGTGGCCGCACCGGCCGGGTTGCAGAGGTAGGATTGCTGATAGGTTTGTTCGGAGCCGGAGCGTGCGCGGCAGTTGTGCAGGAATTGTTCCCGTGAAAACCGGGTGCCCTGGACGCGGTTGATGACGTCGAGCAGGCCGGCGTCGAGGGCCTCGGGCATGGTGACGCGGAAGTAGAGGTTCCAGGGGCCTTTGCCGGCGCGGGCTTCCTGGGCGAATTTGTTGAACAGGGTGTCCTCGCCGTCGTGGGAGGACCAGACTGCGAGGTCGTAACCCCAAGTGACGCGGCCTTGGGCGGTTTGCCAGAGGAGAGGGGCGTTGGGGTGTTTGGCGAATTCATCGAGGCCAACATCGCCGCCATACACGGCCATGGCGTAGGGATTGGCGGAGAAGGCGATAATGCGCGAGCCGTTGTCGAATTTCACATAGCCGATTTTGACTTCGGCGCGGCTGGTCCGGGAGTTGCGGGCGCCCGGGAGCGGTCGGGTGCGGACCCAATCCTCGCCGTGACTGATGACGGCCCGGGTGTAGCTGAAGATTTCGGTGAGGCGGTACACGAGGCGCATGTATTCGAGAGCGCTGGGCCAATCTTTGGTGGCGAAGAGATAATCGCGGTTGGGGAACCGGAGGCGCTTGCGGACGTTCTTGAAGGCATCGGCGTAGGTCCAGCCGATGCGGACGGATTTTTCGGCGAGGGCGAAGGCCTGCAAATTTTGGGCGTGGAGGGAGGTTTCGGCCTCGATCCAGAGGAGCTGAGAGGGCGTAAAGTACTGGGCCAAGACAGACTGATTATCGAGGGCCAGGTCAGGTAGAATGGCGGGCATAGGATTCGCCGGGGAGGACGGTGGAGGGTGGTGCAGCGGGGGAAGGCTCTGGCGGGCTGAAGACGGGGACGGGGTGGGCTCCGTCGCGGTCGGCTGGGTTGGGGGCTGGCTGGTTTTTTTGAGGTGCNNTTATTGCCGGGCGGTGGTTTGGGGAGCGCGCAGAAGAAGTGGTCCATCTTGCGAGTGATCAGATCATGCTCGCGCTGGGTGATTTCGGGGGTGGAATTGACGGGCCGGGAGGCGACTTCGGCCGCCGCCTGCTCCTGGCGGAGTTTTTGGAAGTCGATGAGGGTGCGGCTGAGGCGGGCGAGGGAATTGGCGAGGCGGGCCAGTTCGGCGAGGTCGGAGTCGTCGGCCCCGGCGCTGGCGAAGTGGTCGCGGATGGATTCGGAGATTTTGAGGGCGGCGAGCTGGAGGCCGCCTTCGGGGACGAGGAGACCGTCTTCGCTGCGGACCAGGGCTTCGAAGGATTCGCGACGGGCGCGCAATTCATCGGCCCACGCCTGGGCGTTGAGCCAGTCCTGGTAGCCGCCGGTGCTCCAGGTCCAGAGGTTATTAATCGTGAGGTGTTTGCCGTCGTCGCCGAGTTTTTGGAGGATGACGGCGTAGGGGAGGCCGTCGTCGAGCATTTCGTTGATGCGTTCGCGGAGGGCCCGAGGGAGACGGGCGACTTTGCCGGTGCGCCGGCGGGCATGGGGCGGGTTTGGCGGAGTGGTTTCGGGACTGGGAGTGGATTCGTCGATGGGGTTCATGATCGGGGCGGTGGGTTAAAAGTTGGTGAGNNGAGAATAGGTGAGAATTGGCCAGAAAAGAGCTTGGAAAGTGAGGTGTAAAACGTGGGGTCGCCGCGATGGGAAGGGAACCACGGAAAACGCGGAATGCGCGGAAGGGAAACCGGACGGAGGAAAGCGTCTGAGGGCTGGGACGGTTTAAAGACCTGGGCCCAAGCGGAGGTTCGGGCGCCGGGGTCCCGGGTTTACAATAGCGGGTCGTCGCGGCGCCGGGTTCGGGCTCGGCACTCTGCATGCCGCACTTTTTGGTCATCTCACCCTATATGGCGTGACAAAGGGTGTCCCTGACGCGACAAAACGTGTACAGAATGGGTGTCACCTGCTGTGAGTTCCCGTTCGAGCTTTTTGCCAAGGACACTTCCGCCCGCACGGTCAATGCCATCATGACAGCTACCTA
Source organism: Verrucomicrobia subdivision 3 bacterium UBA693 (assembly GCA_002298785.1). Lineage (GTDB taxonomy): Bacteria > Verrucomicrobiota > Verrucomicrobiia > Limisphaerales > UBA8199 > UBA693. The sequence continues at coordinate 30,995 of DBMR01000006.1, read as the reverse complement.
CTGGGAGATGGGGCGGCGGATTGTGGAATTCGACCAGGCAGGCAGCCAACGTGCGGAGTATGGCCAGCGCCGTCTGGAAAGATTGTCGCAGGATCTAACAGCTCGTTTCGGCAGGGGCTTTGGGTTGGTACAACTGAACATAATGCGTCAGTTCTATTTAGCCTACCCGAGAATTCTTCAATCAGCGATTGAAGAAATTGGCCTACCCCCGAGTGCTGGCAAGATTCTTCAATCGACGATTGACGAATCCCGCTCGCCAGCCACCCCAGCCGATATCATTCGAGCGGTGTCGAAAGAGTCCCCATCGGATGTGCTCAAGAATCTTGCGCGCCTGGCCAACTGCTTTCCGCTGTCCTGGACCCACTACACCCGCCTGTTGCGGGTCGAGAACCCCCTGGCGCGCGGTTTCTATCAGACCGAGGCTCTTCGAGGTGGCTGGACTGTACGGCAACTCGAGCGTCAGATCGGCACGCAGTTCTATGAGCGGACCGCCCTGTCCCGCAACAAAGTGGCCATGCTCAGCAAGGGTCAGAAGCCGCTACCGCAGGACGCCGTGACGCCCGACGAAGAAATCCGCAATCCACTCGTTTTTGAGTTTCTGGGCCTCAAGGACGAGTACTCTGAAACCGACCTGGAGGAGGCGCTGATCCGGCACCTGGAAGGTTTCCTGCTGGAATTGGGAAATGACTTCGCCTTCGTCGGCCGCCAGAAGCGACTCCGGATTGATCACGAATGGTTTCGCATCGACCTGCTTTTCTTCCATCGGCGACTGCGCAGCCTGGTCGTGATCGATCTCAAGACCGGCCCGCTGTCCCATGCCGACATCGGCCAGATGCACCTTTATCTTAACTACGCCCGCGCCCATTGGATGCACCCGGCCGAAAACCCTCCCGTCGGCATCATCCTCTGCACCGAACACGGTGAATCCCTGGCCCGCTATGCCCTGGTAGGGCTCCCCAACAAAATGCTCATTCGCGAATACCGCACTGCACTGCCGAGCGAGAAGTTGCTCGCCGCTGAAATCGCAAAAGCCCGCTCCGCGATCGAGCGGAGAATGCGTAAGACCGCATGACAAAGCCCTGGTCGTTGCTGAATCTGGGCGAGTCGCTGAAGGAAGCGATACTCCAACGGGTAAGAACAACCTTTCCAAAAAGAAAGCAGGTCCCGGGCCTCAGGATCCCACCCACAATGGGCTGCCGCTCCGAAAAGCGACCTGAAGTTCTCCCGCGCTTACCTGCAGTACTACCCTATCACATTCTGTCATACTTTGCCAACTGGCCCTTAGCGATGGGCGAGTTTCCGAAACCGCCCGCACCGGCGCGGCCCGTAGCTCCCCAATCTCCGATAATTCCCATGCTTCCCACCCCTCCAATTTTCCGCCCCCGGAACGCCCACGCCGCCGCCAACACGTCCCCTGTCCCTCAGCCCAACGCCAACGGCGTTCCACGCACTAGCCCAGGGTTGCGCCGTCCGTCGGCGCTACCCTGGGTCCCACACCTCCAAACGTTCCGCACCCTGAAGGGGGGCCACAACGCCCTGTCCTGTACCACCGGAGCGCCCCAATGAAAACCTGGCCAACAGCCAATCTCCGGGACGTGCTGACGCCGGTGCAACGTGCCGAAACGCCAACGCCTGGGATCATCTACAGGCAAATCGGCGTGAAGCTCTGGGGTGAGGGTGCATACGAACGTGAGCCCATGGACGGTTCACAAACAAAGTACGCACAACTCTTCCGTGCCGAAGCAGGCGACATGATCGTCAACAAAATATGGGCCCGCAATGGAAGCGTCGCCGTCGTGCCGCAGGCACTCGCAGGGTGTTTCGGCTCGGGCGAGTTTCCGATGTTCCAGCCGGACCGTGCGCAACTGGAACCACGCTGGATGCACTGGCTCACCAAAACGCGCGGCTTTTGGGCTAAGTGTGACGAGAAATCCCGCGGCACTAGTGGCAAAAACCGTATCAAACCGGAGCAATTCCTCGGCGTCGAAATTCCCCTCCCACCGCTGCCCGAGCAGCACCGCATCGTCGCCCGCATCGAAGAACTCGCCGCCCAAATACACGAAGCACGCACCCTCCGCCACCAAGCCGCCGAGGAGGCCGAGGCGCTTCTCGCATCCCGCCGCCGTGCGGTTTTTGGGAAAGCTCCTGAGGATGATTGGATCCCGTTGAGCGATTACGTATCAAGCATCGTGAACGGGAAGAGCCCGGCGACGGACGGTCGCCCAGCCTCCGCAGACGAATGGGGCGTGCTTAAAGTTGGAGCGGTATCGTTTGGAGTGTTCGATGAGCGCGAGAACAAGGCACTACCCATTTCGTTCAACGTGCCGCCGTCACTAGAAGTTCGCTCAGGCGATTTCATTATGAGTCGCGCGAACACCGTTGAGCTGGTTGGAGCTTGTGCACTGGTTCGACAAGCGCGTTCGAAACTCATGTTAAGCGACAAGACATTTCGGTTCGTATTCCGCGAGCCACGCAAGGTTTTGCCAGAATATCTAGATCAAGCTTTGAAATCGCCAGCTCTGCGCGAGCAAATTGAGATCGGCGCTTCCGGCACCTCGCCAACGATGAAGAACATCTCGAAGGAGAAAGTTCTGGCTTTGCGACTACCGCCGCACCGCCTCCCCGAGCAGCGCCGCATCGTGACCGAACTTGACGCCTTCCAAGCCCAGGTCGACGCCCTGAAAAACCTCCAAACCGAAACCGCCGCCGAGCTCGATGCGCTGCTGCCCGCAATCTTGGATCGGGCTTTCAAAGGTGAACTATGACTCAGCCCCACCTTCATCCTTCATCCTTCATAATTCATCCTTTCGGCATTGCCCTCCTCCCCGCCATCCTCGACCGCGCTTTCAAAGGAGAACTCTGAAATGCCTTCTCAGCTCCTAACTTTCGCGTATTTCGCGTATTCCGCGGTCTCCAATTCTGTTCTCGGCCTTTGGCCCATCGCATCTCTGCCATGCCCTCCAGGAAAACTGTAATCACATGTCTCGCACCAATTACATCTTCATTGATTTTGAAAACGTCCAGGAAATCGACCTGGACCGCATTAAGGACAAGCCGGTCAAGGTGATCCTGGTCCTTGGTGAGCGGCACAGGAAGCTTGAAGTCGCCCTGGTGAAGCAACTCCTGGAGTATGCGCCACAGGTGACCCTTGTTGAAACCGGTCGCGGGGGCAAAAACGCCTTGGACCTGGTCCTTTCTGAGCGCATCGGCGAAACGAAGAAGACCGATCCCCGTGGTTACTTCCACATTCTCTCCGGCGATAAGGATTTTGATGCTCTGATCGGTTATCTCAAAGACAACGGTACCCCGGCCGCCCGCCGTGCTGCCTTCAGCGAAATCCCGATCCTCATGAACAACGGCGAGCGCGTCGAATTCATCATTCAGTACTTCGCCACACCAACCGCCAGCGGCAACAAGAACACTCGTCCCACCGACCGCAAGGCGCTCGAATCCCACATCCAGCATCTCTTCGGCAAAGCCCTGACCGATTCGGAACTATCCGACACCATCGCTGGCCTTGTCGCCAGAAAAGCCGTCGCGATCACGGACAAGAACAAGGTGCAAATCACGCTCCCCTGAGCAAAATGGGGTACCCCCGAACCGCGAGCCGTCCGGGCACTCGCAGCCCTCCGCGAATAAGTCAGCCCGTAGATATAGTGGGTCTTTGCTGCAGTTCAGAGTGTTCCAGGCCTGCGACCATGTCTCGGAAGCTCCGACTCCAGCACCCACCAGTTCCAGAAGATGTCAGGTAGTTTTGCGTTTGCCGGCCGTCCAATCCCTTCCCCGTCCCATTCCTCTTGGCGTTCTTTGCGCCTCTGCGTGAGTAATTGTTTAGCCGCTATCCCCCGCTGCACTAATTGACCGGGAGGCTCAATAGCGCAGCATCGGTTGGCAATCCAGTTCGAGGAGCGGTATGCCGTAGAAGCCCACCGGCGCGTCGGCAGGCTGAAGGCTAAAGGCTAAAGGCTGAAGTGGGAGCGTTTCGCCGATCGCGCCGGTAGCATCCTCCGGCTCCTCGGGGGTGATGACCTCGGTTTCCTTGACCTTACCGTGTTCGTCAATCTGTTCCTGGGTGGCGAAGGCCGGGTCGCCGTCAAAGGCCGGGTCGGCGAAGTTGCGGGTAGCGGTGCCGGTGTAGTCGAGGATGTTGAAGGTCAGCTTGCCGTAGTCGTCACGGACGCGGGTGCCGCGGCCGATGATTTGTTTGAACTCGACCATGGAATTGACCAGGCGGAGCAGGACGACGTTGCGGCATGTTGGGGCGTCCAGGCCGGTGGTGAGGAGCTGCGAAGTTGTCAGGATTACCGGCGTGCGGGTTTCGACATCCTGGAACCGCTGCATGTGGCCGCGGCCGATGTCGCCTTCATCGGCTGTGACGCGGCAGACATAATCCGGGTACTGTCGGACCAGGTCAGCGTTCAGGTTGTTGAGCGCGGTGCGCATTTCGGAAGCGTGCTCCTGGTCCACGCAGAAGACGATGGTTTTGGCGAAGCGGTCGGTCTTCTTGAGGAAATCGGTAAGGTGCCTGGCGACAGCCTGGGTGCGGGCGCGGAGGGCAACGCGGCGTTCGAAATCGGCAGTGGTATAAACCTCATCGGGAATTTCACGGCCGTAGCGGTCGAGGTCGTCTTTGCTGGGGCGCCAGCCGACGGCGTCCCACTGGGTAACGATGCGGTGCACACGGTAGGGAGCCAGGAAACCGTCGTTAATGCCCTGCTTGAGGGTGTAGGTGTACACCGGGTTGCCGAAGTAGAGGTAGGTGTCGCGGTTCTCGTCGCGCAGCGGCGTGGCGGTCATGCCGAGCTGGTAGGCGGGCTCGAAATATTCGAGGATTTCGCGCCAATTAGACTCCTCTCGAGCGGAGCCGCGATGGCACTCGTCCACGATGATCAGGTCGAAAAAGTCGCGGGGGAATTCTTTGTAGCGACCAGGTCGGCGCTCGTCGCGTGCGATTGACTGGTAGGTGGAGAAGTAGAGCTCGCGGCTGAGGACCGTGACGCCGCCTTCGATTTTGTACCGTGCATCGCCGAAGGCGGAGAAGGTTTTGTCCTTGGGGTCATCAACGAGGAAGTTGCGGTCGGCGAGGTAGAGTATGCGGGGCTTTCTGAAGGTTGAAGATGGGGACGACGTGGAAGTCGTTCCTACCTGGCAGTTCCAGCGGGAGGACCAGAGTTTCCAGCAAATTTGGAAGGCGACGACGGTTTTACCGGTGCCGGTGGCCATGGTAACCAACACGCGACGCTGGCCGCCGAGAATGGCCTGAATGACGCGGTCAATGGCGATGCGCTGGTAGTAGTGCGGGGTCTTGCCGGTGGTGAGGTTGAACGGGGTGAGATAGCGTTCGGCAATGGCCGGGTCGGTGAGGCGCTGTTTCTGGCGGTACCGGGCCCAGAGGTCGTCTGGGGTTGGAAAGTCTGGCAGTTCGCGCTCTTTGCCGGCCAGGAAATCGAACTCGATGATGGCGGTGCCGTTAGTGGCGTAGGCAAATGGGAGGCCGAGGATGGTGGCGTAATCCTTGGCCTGCTGGAGGCCATCGGCCGGGTGTTTGTAGTCGGCCTTGGCTTCGACCACCGCGAGCGGGAGATCGCGGGTGTAGCGGAGAAGGTAGTCGGCGCGCTTGCCGGGGCGGCGCCGAGCGGTCGGCCCTTGGGAGACAATGCGGCCGGCGGTAAATGCGCGCTGCTCGGCGATGGAGTGGGGGTCGTTATCCCACCCGGCCTTCTGAAGAAGAGGCACGACGAACTTGCGGCATGTATCGGCTTCGTTCATTGGCTAGGGGCGCGTGGGAGCGTGGTGGCCCGGAAGGGACGCCGTGGCTACAATCATTATTCCGAAAGTACCGCCCATGGCGAAAGTCGCGCAATAATAGAGATCTTTGCGCGAGGGTGCACCAAAAAAATTGGGTTGCTGTTGGTTATAGCGGGAAGATGCGGGCTTGGTGGCGGGGGCTGTGGATTGCAGGAACCCAGGCGCGGGGGACGGTGCCAAGTGGAACCACGGAATAAGCGGAAGACGCGGAAGAGGGGGAGAGGAGGAGGACGCGGGGGGTGGGGCGTGGACCGATTTGGCGGTTCTGGTGCTTGTGGCCGCGAGGTGTCAGTCCTCACTTTTTGTCGCCCGCGACCCCACAAAAAATGCAGGACTGACACCATCGCTCGGGCGCACCCGCTCGGGAGACACAATAAGATGAGAACTGACACCGTCACTCGGGCGTAGACCGATTTGGCGGTTCTGGTGCTTGTGGCCGCGAGGTGGCAGGCCTCGGGGGTGTTGCTGCGCTCAACACCCGGCTAAGGGCTGGGAAGCCTCCGGGTTGCGCGCTGGTGGATCGGAGGACGAAGGCTTGTGCGCGATTGGGGGGCGCTAGCGGAGGTCGGCGGGTTTTAGGCCTTCCTGGAATTTGCCAAAACCGAAATAGCGCGGTTGGTAAGGTCCGACGTAAGTAACGTCTGCCTTGGCGGGTATCTTGTCCTCGAGGCCGGTGGTCCAGTAGCAGGCGTTTACCAGCAGGCGACGCAGTCCTTCGCTTTCCAGGTCTACGGCCGCGCCGATGGTGCTGGTAACGATTCTGGAGGGCTTGCCGCCGCCCACGTCGTGCTGGCGCAGCCAGATGAGGGGCATCATCGGATCGTTCTTCGGGCCGGGCAGGGGAGGGTCGGTTGGTTTCATGCCAGTCAAGACCTGTCCACGAACCAAGACCTTTGCGTCCGCAGGAAGATGCACGACGCCGTAAACATCGGTCGGCCCCCAGATATCCGCCACACCGCGCAAAATCGGGTGGTCTTTGAGATCGGGATTAAGGATGCCGCGGGTGCTTTGTTTGCCGTGATCTCCGTGATGATTTACCCAGGTCTCACCCAGCACTTGCTGGCCGAATCCGCCCGGCCAAGCTTTATTTTGCCAATCGTATTTGGCGTAGGCGCCCGTCTTATGGACGTTGAAGGCGAAGGCGTGGGTGCTGGTGCGCAGAGCGATGATCGGTTTGCCGGCGTTGACGTAATCCACGATCGGCTTCATCTGTGCTTCTGGCAGGTCGCGGAAGCGCAGGCTCATGAAGCAGAGGTCGGCGTTATTCAATGCCTCGGTGCCCGGCAGGTTCGTGGTCACCAAAGGATCGATATTACCGGATTGCGGGTTGATCGAGAACAGGACCGTACACTGGAAGCCATGTCGCGTGGCTAGAATCCTGGCCAGCATAGGGAGCGCCTCCTCCGAGCGATACTCCTCATCTCCAGCCAGAAAGACGATGTGGCGGCCTTTGCCGGGGCCGCTACCGCCCTCGTAAACCAGCGGGGCCTCCGCCAGGGCTGGGACGGCGCTAATGGTCAACAAACCGGCGAGGCACAACGATCGAAGATTGCTCATGGCACGTGGGGTTTAATTGCGGAAGTAGAGGTAGGCCCCGATGATGAAGGCCAGGACCACTGCGGAGGCGCCTACTTCGCGCCAATTCCAACTGGCGCGTGACGCCGCTTTATGGTCTGCCGACGAGGTGGCGAACGTCAGTCCGGTGATTCGTTCGTAGTCGGGTTTGGCGGTGGCGAGGCTTACCCCGACCATGACCACGGCGGAAACCAGCGTGATCAGGATGCTGAAATACTGGAAGTTGATATTGTTCACGATCCAGAAGAAGGAACCTTCGGGATAACCTTGTTTGAATTTTTCCAGTCCGAGGGTGACGGGGGTATCGACCAGCATGCGGAAGAGGCCGAGCATAAAGCCCACTACCATGGCCCAGAAACAGCCCTGGGCATTGAGGCGCTTCCAAAAGACGCCGAAAAAGAACACCACGAAAATGGGCGGAGCCAGGTAACCTTGTACGGCTTGCAGATAGTTGTAAAGGCCGTCAGCGCCTTTAACCACCGGGATCCAGAGCATGGCGATCAACACCATGACGGCGGTGGCGATGCGGCCGACCTTGACCAATTCCTTCTGGGTAGCTTTGGGGCGCATCTTTTCATAGATATCCACCGTGAAGAGAGTGGAGCAGGCGTTGAACACCCCGGCCAGAGATCCCATTAGTGCAGAAAGCAAACCGGCGACGACAATACCGCGCAAACCAGGCGGCAACAGGTGCTCGACCATGAGCGGAAAAGCGCCCTGGGCCTGGCCGGTGGCTTGGCCGGTGGTTGCGTCATAGACCGGGGCCAGGCCGGGAACCTTCCCGCTTTTGGCCAGGGCGAAGCAAATCAAACCGGGGATGATGAACAAATAGACGGGAAACAGCTTGAGGAAGGCGGCGAAGATACTGCCACGGCGTGCGACCGTTTCATTCGGGGCGCCCAGGGCGCGCTGCACGATGTATTGATCGGTGCACCAGTACCACAAGCCAATTACCGGGGCGCAAATCGCCATGCCCAGCCAGGGGAAATTGGTGTTGAAATACCAGGCGATGCGGGTGGGTTCCTTCACCGGAGCCCACGTGCCTTGCATGCCATCCGGGATGAGCGGTTTCCACAGGTTGAACATTTCGGAGCCGCAGATGCGTTTGAGTTCGCCCCAGCCGCCGAGTTGGATGAGGCCGTAAATGGTGAGCAGGGCGGAGCCGCAGATCAGCACGATGACCTGCACGGCGTCGTTATAAGCCACCGCGCGCATGCCGCCCAGCATGGTGTAAAGCCCAGTCAGGACGATGACCAGGACTGAACCGATCCAGAAACTGTCGATGACGGTGGAACCCAGGGTGATCTTCAATTCCGGGAGCAAGGTGCCGAAGACGACGCCTCCGGCGAAGATGCCCACGGCGATCTTGGAAACGACGAACGTGATGAGGGAGACGATCGAGAGCACATAGCGTGAGCTGGTGGAGAAGCGTCGTTCCAGGAATTCCGGCATGGTAAACACCAGCGAGCGAGCGTAGAACGGCACGAACACCCAGGCCAGCACCAGCAAACACCAGGCGTGCAACTCATAATGGGCGAGCGCGACGCCGTCTTTCGCTCCCGAGCCCGCCAGCCCCACGATGTGCTCCGACCCAATGTTTGAGGCGAAGATTGATGCTCCAATGACCCACCAGCTAAGGTTGCGTCCGGCGAGGAAATAATCAGCCGCAGTATCCTTTTCCTTCGCGATAGCTTTCCAGGCTACCACGAGCAGGACGAGGAAATACAAGGCGATAGCGAGCCAATCGATTCCGGTTAAAGTGCCGTGACCTGGTTGAGCGGCCGCAAACATGATGGGGGGCATAGATTTGGAGGGGGTGTTTTTTGGAAAAGAGCACCCGGTCGTCGCATCAAGGCAACCGGGTGCCCGAAGGACAATTACTTCGCCGAGAAGCGGTAGACGATGGTGTTGTGATACACTTGTCCCGGTTTCAGAACGACGGTCGGGAAGTTAGGCTGATTGGGCGAGTCCGGGAAATGCTGGGGTTCCATGCAAAATCCATTGCGGAACTGGTAGGTCCATTTGCCTTTGCCGGTGATGGTGCCATCGAGGAAGTTGCCGGAATAAAACTGGAGGCCGGGTTCGGTGGAAAGCACTTCGAGGGTGCGGCCAGTGGTTGGTTCGTAAACGCTCGCCAACAGGGTGAATTGGTCAGGCGCCTTGGTGAAAACCCAGTTGTGATCATAGCCTTTGCCGAACTTGAGCTGTTCATCGTCCTGATTGATGCGCGCGCCGATGGCCGTCGACTTGCGGAAATCGAAGGGGGTACCGTCGACTGGTTTGAGTTCTCCGGTCGGAATCAGGGTGCTGTCGACCGGGGTGAACCGATCGGCGGGCATCATGACTTCATGCCCCAGGATGTCGCCTTTGCCGGCGAGGTTGAAGTATGAATGATGCGTCAGGTTTAGAATCGTGTCCTTGTCCGTGGTGGCGGTGAACTCCAGCTTCAGGCCGTTGTCTTCCGTGAGGATATAAACAGCGGTCACCGTCAGGGTGCCGGGGTAACCTTCTTCGCCATCGCGGCTCACGTACTGCAGTTTAAGTCCGGGGCCTTCCGGGCGACCTACGATTGTGGGCTCCCACACCACTTTATCGAAGCCCTTAACGCCGCCGTGCAGGGCGTTGGGATAGTTGTTGGTGGCGAGCGTATAGCTGGCGCCATCCAGCGTGAACTTGCCGCGCGCAATGCGATTGCCGTAACGGCCAATCAGCGCCCCAAAGTATGGGGTATCCTTGAGGTAACCGTCGATTTTGTCGTAGCCCAGGACGACATCGCCGAATTTGCCGTTGCGGTCGGGCATTTTGAGCGAAACCACGAGGCCGCCGTAATTGGAGATTTTGGCCTCGGCGCCCCTGGCGTTATGCAACGTGAACAGTTGTACGGGCGTGCCTTCTTTGGTTTTGCCCCAGGCTTCGCGAGTCACCCGCGAGCCCGAGGGGGAAAGCGCCTGGCAGCCGGAAAGCAGCAGCCCGCCGGCGAGGGCCGACAAAATCAAGCACGTGCGAAGTTTCATATCCATATCAATTCAATCTATTTATTTCTTTTTTGGGGTGATACTGAGGCTGAACCAGAGGAGCCCTGGCCGTAGTAGGCGCCAGGACCATGTTTGCGGAAAAAGTGCTTGTCCAGCAGCGCCTGCTGCATCGTGGTTGCTTTTGGCTGGATGGACAAAGTCAGCATTGCCATCCGGACCACATGCTCGAAGACGATGGCGTTATGAACGGCCTCAGTTACGGAGGCGCCCCAAGCGAAGGGGCCATGATTGGCGACCAACACCGCCGGGCAATGCAAGGGATCACGTCCGGCGAACGTCTCGATGATCACCTTGCCGGTTTCCCGTTCGTAATCGTTCTCGATTTCCTTCGGACGAAGGCGGCGGGTGCACGGGATCGGGCCGTGAAAGTAATCGGCGTGAGTAGTTCCCAAAGCGGGAACCTCGCGGCAGGTTTGCGCCCAGGACGTCGCGTGGAGACTGTGGGTGTGCACTACTCCACCGATGCCCTCGAAAGCCTGGTACAACTCCAAATGCGTATCGGTATCGGAGCTGGGCTTGAGTTTCCCCTCGACGACTTTGCCGGTTTTCAGCGACACCACCACCATGTGCTCGGGCTTCATGATGTCGTACGACACTCCCGACGGCTTGATCACCAGCACCTCTCGCGTGCGATCGGCCGCGCTGACGTTACCCCAGGTTTGAATTACCAGACCTTCCCGGACCAAATCCAGGTTCGCCTGGCAAACGGCTTGCTTGAGTTCGGCTAACATTAAGAGTGTTCTGGTGCTTATTTTCGGGCCGCCGACCGGATTTCCAGCAACTCCTTCATCACGTCGAAAAGTTGGCCGTTGCCGGACCGGGTACCAAAGGCGTCGTGCAGCTTGCGATACAGCGCATAGAGTTGCTGATAAACCTGATGGGCCTTCGGATTCGGTTTGAAAACTTTGGGTTTCAATCCCGTCATGACCTTTTGTGCGGCGGCGAAATCGTCATAGCCACCGCGTGCGCGTCCGGCGACGACCGCGCCTGCGATGGCGGAACCCAGGGCGCAGGTCTGGGCGGAACGCGAGATCTTGATTGGTCGTCCGGTGACATCCGCGTAAATCTGCATCACCAGCGGGTTCTTCTCGGCAATACCTCCGCAGTTGACGATCTGTTCCACTTTGACGCCGTATTCTTCAAACCGTTGGATGATGGTGAAGGCGCCGAAAGCGGTGGCTTCGATGAGCGCGCGGTAAATCTCCGCAGGGGTGGTGTAGAGGGTCTGGCCGATGAGCAGGCCGGTGAGGCGTTGATCCACGAGGATTGTCCGGTTCCCGTTGTTCCAATCCAGGGCCAGCAAGCCCGATTCGCCGGGTGCGAGTTTGGCTGCGGCTTGAGTCAGGGCCTCGTGCGTGCCCGCCTTCCCCATCGGCTGGAGATAGTTCACGAACCAATTGAAAATATCGCCCACTGCCGATTGTCCGGCTTCCAGTCCATAAAAGCCGGGGAGAATGCTGCCCGGCACGATTCCGCAGAGTCCCGGGATGTCCGCCAGTTGAGCGCTAAGGGGAGCGACCATCATGTCGCAGGTGCTCGTGCCGATAATCTTAACGAGCGTGCCCGGGGTGATCCCGGAACCGACGCCTCCGAGGTGTGCGTCAAAGGCGCCGACGGCAACGGGTATGCCCGCAGGAAGGCCGGTGCGTCGTGCCCAATCGGCCGTTAAGCTGCCAGCCGGTTGATCCACGGTCTTGGCCACTGATTGCAGGCGGGGGCGCAAAGCCCCCAATTCCGGGTCCAAAGCCGAGAGGAATTCAGCGTCGGGGTAGCCACCCCAGCTTTCGTGGAACATGGCTTTGTGACCCGCGGCGCAGATGCCGATCGAGAGTCGATCCGGTGCCTCAGTGCCGGTCAGGGCGGCCGGCACATAGTCGGCTAGTTCCACCCAGGAATGCGCGGCTTTGAACACTGCAGGACTGGTGCGCAGGCAATGCAGGATCTTGCTGAAAAACCATTCGCTGGAGTAAGTGCCGCCGCACTTAGCGAGGTATTGGGGTCGTAGTTGGCGTGCTTTCTCGGTGATTTCCGCAGCCTCGGCCACCCCGGTGTGGTCTTTCCACAGCCAGGCCATGGCGGCCGGGTTATTGGCGAATTTCTTCTGGAAAGCCAGGGGTTGCCCGTTAGCATCCACCGGCAACGGGGTGCTTCCGGTGGTGTCCACGCCGATGCCGATCACCTGTTCGGGCTTGAAGCCCCGCACCTGGCGCCGCGCCAGGGCCAGCGCTTTTTTGATCGTTACCTCCGCCCCGTCCAGGTAGTCACGCGGGTGTTGCCGAGCCAGGTTGGGATCGTGTGAAAGGATGACGCCCTTGACGCCGTGAGCATAATTCCAGACTGCGGTGGCGATTTCCTTGCCGTTGGCAACATCCACCAGAACCGTCCGCACAGAGTTCGTGCCGTAATCGAGCCCAATTGTGTATTTTGCACTCATCAGTTCTACCCATTTCGTCGGGGCGGCGATGTCCGAGAATCTATGCCTGCCGCGCAGGCCGCCTGCTGATTGCGCGGAACCAGAAGCCTAATGACGCCTGAGGTTAGGACGGCCCAATTATGATGTAAATCATTTAGTGCGGAGCGGAAAAAGCGAAGCGCGCCGGACCACAACGACCGGCGCGCCACGCGAAAAAACCCTCGAGTTACTCGGCGAGGGATTTCAAGAAACGATGGGCTCGGGGCATGTAATAATGATCGCGATTGACGGAGAAGACCACGGTCTCCGCGCGGCCTACGATTTGGCTTCGGGGCACCGGTCCGTAGAACCTGGAGTCGAAGCTGTTATCGCGGTTGTCACCCATCATGAAATAATAACCGGCGGGCACCTGGTAAGGGCCGAAATCGCGGCGGGCTCCGGAAACGTTGGGCAAAGTGGACATGAGATGGGTGCGGCCGGGCAGACGCTCCGTGGCAAAATTGGCGACCGGCAGGTCCCGCAAACCGAGGCTCTGCAGCGGGTCCACGCTGGACTCCTGGTATTCCACCGGTTGGCCGTTGAGCCACAAGTGGTTGTTGCGCAGTTCCACCACGTCCCCCGGCAGCCCGATCACGCGCTTGACCAGCCGTATGCCATCGAACGGAGAGTAAAAAACCACAATATCCCCGGTTTGAGGATTCCCCCAACTCGCCATGCGGAGGGTGGTGAAAGGGACTTTGAGGTCATAAGCCACTTTGTTTACGAAGATTCGGTCGCCTTCAACCAGGTTCGGGCGCATCGAGCCGGACGGCACATCATTCCAATCTGCCAGCGAGGAGCGGATCGAGAACAGCACCACCATCAGCACCAGGAAAGAGCGTCCCTCCGTTTGCCACCACTTCTTGGCGCCAGCGCCCAGAGACCGGAATTTTGAGGTCATTGGCTTTTCGACTGTTTATCCCCGGAATTGTTCAAAATCCGGTGGGTTCGCAGGGTGGCATTCCGGGGGCGGGTGACGGCGCGCCTTCGCTGTTTGAAAACGGAGCGGTATAGACCATAGTAGCGGTAGTTGGATGAAACGATCAGATGATATCAGCAGGATTTTAGCGGCCTGGCCGTACGACCCGGAGCACGACGCGCGAATCATTATTACCGAGGATGGGCGCTCGATGCTCCAGGTGCGTACCTTGTTGGGATTGGAGCAGATGGAACTGGATGGCCGCCCGGACGGCCAGCGGCCGTATGGGGAGACCACGATCTTTGAGCATTACCAGAAGCGATTTGAGCTGGAGAAGCTCGAGGGGAAGGAAGCGGATTTTGAGCTCAGCTCGAAGGAATGCGGCGAGCTCTTCAACGAAGGCACGCTCTTCTATTTTCGTTACCTGCGCATGTTTCAGCTTCGGGATTGGGCGCGCACGGCGCGGGACACCGCCCGGAACCTGCGCGTTTTCGATTTCATCCGGCGTTATGCCAAAGAGCAGGAGGACCAGCTCTTTCTGGAAAAGTGGCGCCCATACGTCATGCGGGTAAACGCGACCGCCGAAAGCATGCTGGCCATGGAGCAAAATGCTTTCGATAAGGCGCTGCGGATTACCACCGCCGCCATGGAGAAGATTCAAGACCTCGAAGATATCGAGGACGAGACGTTCGCTTTTGAAAAGCAGCGGGCGCTGGGCGTGCTGGGTGAACTCGTGGCCACCATCAGCAAGTCCCGGCCCGTCTCCAACGTGGAACGGATGGAACGGGAGCTTCGGGAAGCCATCGAGCGCCAGGATTTCGAGCGGGCGGCGGTTTTACGTGACCGCCTTCGTGACTTGCGGCGCGAGAGTAGTTGCGAGCAGGGATAGCCAGCCGGAGCTGGCCCTAACTTGCCGGCGGCGGGGTGCCGCCGTATTCTTCCTTCGCCTCGAACAGATCGGGAGCGATCTCCCGGGCCAGTTCCTGACAACGACCCAGGATTTCCGACGCCGATTCGCAGCTTAACGCGAATTCCGCCAACGCCTGGGCTTCGGACAGTTTCAAGCGGCGGATGATGAATTTGATCGAAGGCACCACCGCCGGGGCGGCGCTGAGCTCATCGATGCCCAAGCCCAACAGCAGCGGGGTCAACACGGGGTCACCCGCCATTTCACCGCACACGCTGACCGGGATCTGGTGCTGGTGCGCGGCATTGACCGTGGCCTTGATCAACCGGACGATCGCCGGGTGAGTGGGCTCGTACAGATGCGCGATCTTCTCGTTCATCCGATCCACCGCCAGGGAATACTGGATCAGATCATTGGTGCCGATGCTGAAAAACTTGAGCCGCTTCGCCAGCGAGTCCGCCACGATGACCGCCGAGGGCGTCTCGATCATGACCCCAATTTCCAGGTTCTCGTCGAAGGGAATATTTTCGGCACGCAATTCCGCTTTGTATTCCTCCACCAGCGCGTTGGCCTGGTTCAGTTCATCCAAGCCGGACACCATAGGGTACATCATCTTGACGTTCCCCTCGGCGCTGGCGCGCAAAATGGCGCGCAACTGTTCCCGGAACATATCCCGCTCCTGCAAACAGAACCGGATGGCCCGCCAGCCGAGGAAGGGGTTCATCTCTTGCGGGATCGGGTTATGCGCCATGAATTTGTCGCCACCGAGGTCGAGCGTGCGGATGACCACAGGCATGGGGCTCAGGGCGGCGGCGGCTTCGCGGTAAGCCTCGTATTGCTGCTCCTCCCCGGGAGGGCGGCCACGATTGATGAACAGGTATTCCGTGCGGAACAGGCCGACCCCATCCGCCCCGTTGTTTTTAACTTCGGCGGTGTCGGCGGCGGTCTCGATATTGGCTGAAAGCAGCAGGCGATGGCCATCCAGGGTGATGGCGGGTTTATCCTGCACATCGCGCAAGCGCTCCTGGAGCGTCACTTGTTTGCGCAACAGTTGGCCGTACTCGTAGAGCGATTGATCAGTCGGGTTAATGATCACCACCCCATTGAAACCGTCCAGCAGGGCGTAGTCGCCACTTTCAATTTCCTCGCTGCCATTCTGCAGGCCGACTACCGCCGGGATGCGTAAGGAACGCGCCATGATGGCCGTGTGGGAAGTGCGGCTGCCGACGTCCGTGGCGAAGCCCAGGACATTTTGCTTATCCAGTTGGGCGGTGTTGGACGGCGTCAGGTCATGGCTGACAATGATGCAAGGCTCCTTGAGGTGGCGCAGATCGACTTCCGGTTCAACCCCCAAGATGTTGTTCAACACCCGGTTGGTCACATCGCGCATGTCCGCGGCGCGTTCGCGAAGGTAATCGTCCTCGATCGCCGCCAGGGTGCTGGCGTAGCGCTCGGCCACGGTATGAAACGCATTTTCCGCGTTTACCTTCTGGTCCTTGATCACCCGGATGACTTCGTCGATCAGGGTGCGATCTTCCAGGACCAGCAGGTGGGCTTCGAAAATATTGCCTTCCTCGGCACCCATGGCCTGGCTGACGCGGCGCTGGACTTCGAGGATTTGGTGGCGGGTTTGGACCAGGGCTTGTTCCAGGCGCCCAATTTCCGCCGGAACTTCGTCCTGATGGAGTTTTCGGATCTCGATGTTGGGCCGGATACGGCGCAGGACGAGGATCCTCCCCCGGCACACCCCGGAGGAGACCGGAATGCCCCGAAAAATTCGCTCGCCTTTGCGCAAAGAGTCAGGCACCGGAAACACTTAACCAAATCGGTATCGCTTGGAAAGCAATTCTTAAAAAAACCTTGCCTTTGACGGGTTTATGCCGCTTCACTGTGGCTGGCGTTCTCCACAAAAACTGATGAAAACCAATACTGCCAATCTCCGTCGCGGTTTGCTGGCCGGAGGCAACTGGATTATTGACCAGGTAAAGATGATCGATGTGTTTCCGCAGCCCGAACAACTGGCCAATATCACCAGCCAGTCCCAGGGCACCGGAGGATCTTCCTACAACGTGACGATCGGCCTGGCCAAGACCGGGGTGCCGTTCCCGCTGAGCGCCGCGGGCATGGTCGGCAAGGATGCTCTGGGCGAGGAGATCAAAGCCGATTGCCGGGCGCATGGCATCGACGTTCATTACCTTGAGACCACTGACAAGGCGCCGACATCCTACACTGACGTCATGACGGAAACGAATGGCGGGCGGCGCACTTTCTTCCATGCGCGCGGCGCCAATGCGTTGTGGAAAGGGGCCGGGTTGGATTTTAACAAAGTGCGGGCGCGGATTTTTCACTTGGGCTATTTGTTGCTTCTGGATTCCCTGGATGAACCGGATAACACCTACGGTACCAAGGCGGCCCGGATGCTGGCGGCGGCGCAGGCGGCGGGGATCAAGACCAGCGTGGATGTCGTCAGCGAGGACAGCAATCGCTTTGCCCAGATCGTAAATCCGGCGTTGAAGCACGTCGATTACTGCATTTTGAACGAGATCGAGGCGGGGAAGACCACCGGCTTCAAAATCCGGCTGGCGGACGGAACCTTGGACACCATTGCGTTGCGGCACGCGGCCGGTGCGCTGCTGCAGCAAGGAGTTCGCGACCTGGTCGTCATTCACTTTGCCGAGGGCGCCTTCGGGCGGACCCGTCGCGGCGAAGACGTTTGGCAATCCTCGCTCAAACTGCCGCACGGTTTTATCGCCGGGACCGCTGGTGCCGGTGACGCCTTTTGCGGAGGCGTGCTGATGGGGTTGCATGAGGGATGGGAATTGCAGCGGTGTTTGCAGACGGGCGTCTGCCTGGCTGCCGCTTCCCTCTCCGATGCCACCTGTACGGCCGGCATCAAGAAGCTCAAGACTTCGCTGGCTCTGGCTCGGAAATATGGGTTCCGGCCCCGTTTGGACCGGGCGGAGTGACCCGGGCACGGGCGTAAAAAAAGCGCCCGCTGGTTAAAGCGGGCGCTGGTTGGAAAAGAGGTTTTAGAAGGGATCAGGCGCGTTCCATGTACTTGCCAGTGCGAGTATCGACTTTGATCTTCTCACCCGTCTTGATGAAGAGCGGTGCTTGCAAAGAAATGCCAGTCTCGAGCACCACCGTCTTTTGGACGTTGTTCGCCGAATCACCGCGGATGCCTTCGGGAGCGTCGGCCACCGTAAGAATCGCGCTGGAAGGCAGTTCGATGCTGACCGCCTTGTCTTCCACAAAGGTCACAGTGACCTGGGCGTTCTCCACCAGGTAAAACTTGCCGTCTCCGACAATTTCCGGGGAGAGCGTGACGGTCTCGTAGGTTTCCGGATCGGAGAACACGTAATCCTCGCCGTCCTTGTAGCTGAACTCCATTTTGCGGGTCACCATCGGGACCACTTCTATTTTCTCCGTGGAGCTGAAACGGACATCCGAAGATTTGCCGGTGCGGATGCTGCGCAGGGTGGCTTGGACGAAGGCGCGCAAGTTACCCGGGGTGCGGTGCTGACTATCCAGCACCACTGTGATATCGCCGTTGTAATTAATCGCCATACCGCGGCGAAGATCATTTGCTGTTGGCATATTCTAGTTTGTCAAAAATTTTCCGCCGCAGGTCCGCGACGGGAGCGTTGGAGACTAGCTGTTGGATGCCAAAACGCAAGCCGGAAAAGCGGTCAATTTTTAGCCGCAAATGCCAGGCCCTTAGCGGCCAGGTCATGCAAATTTGGTCAACTGGGTCAGTTCCCGCATGCGCTGCTCCACCTGGGCGCGGGTGACGCGGTCTGTGCGCTGCAGGCCGAATCCTTCACAACAATATGAGGCCACCACGCTTCCGTAAACCATGGCGCGCCGTATATTTTTATCGATACCGCCCTTACTGGCAGCCAGAAAGCCCATCATCCCACCCACAAACGAGTCTCCCGCGCCGGTTGGGTCCACCACCTTCGGGAGCGGGTAAGCCGGGCAGAGGAACAGGCCGCCTGGACTCGATAGGATCGAGCCGTGAGAGCCTTTTTTGATGATGACGTACTTTGGTCCAAGCTGATGAATCTTCTTCAGTGCCGGAAACAGATTCTCCTCTTTGGTAAGCATTTGCGCCTCACTGTCGTTCAGCACAAAGCCATCGAGCCGTTTGATCAGCTTGAGCAAGTCCGGCAGGGCGATGTTCAGCCACAGATCCATGGTATCGGCCACCACGAACTTGGGTTTGCGCATTTGGTTGAGCACATGCTCCTGGAGCGAGGGTGCGATATTGGCCAGCAACACAAAGGGGCTGCTGGTGTAGCTCTTGGGAAGTTGGGGGTTGAAGGTCTCGAACACACCCAATTCGGTCAGCAAAGTGCGCCGATTGTTCATGTTCAATTCGTATTCGCCGGACCAGTGGAACGTCTTCCCGGGCACGCGCTGCAAACCTTCCAGGTCGATCTGATGACGTTCGTAAAGTTGTATGTAACGACGCGGGAAGTCGTCGCCCACGACACCCACCATATTTACCGGGCCAAAGAAACTGGCGGCCACGGCGGCGTGGCTGGCGGAACCGCCCAGCAGGCGGGGATTTTCGGCTTTCGGGGTCTTAATCGAGTCGAGCGCGGTCGAGCCAACAATCAGTACACTCATATTTCGTTAATGTTTTGCGGGCCAAACCATAGGCCAGCCTCCTCGTGGCGGCAATGTTTTAACGAGAATGCGCCACCCGGAGACTAGAGGAATTACCGCGTTGCCGGTGCCGGAGTGTGCTTGGCGGCGCGATTGCCGGTGGCTAAACTCGGTTAATGAAGTCCGAGCCCGGCGAAATTATTGACATGCACGTGCATATCGTCGGCAACGGCTCGTCGGGCAGCGGTTGCTGGCTGAAGCTGGATTCCTGGCACCGGCCCGTGGCGGGGTTGATGCTGCGGCACGTCGGACTCCCGGCATCGGCGTTGCGCGGTGATTTGGACAGGCTGTACCTGGCGCGCTTGCTCGAGCTTTTGCGCGGGTCTTCCATCCGGCGGGCGGTAATTCTGGCGCAGGATGCGGTCCACGACGATTCCGGAAAACGCTGCCAGGACCCCGGCTCCTTTTACGTGCCCAACAGTTACGTGCTGCAATTGGCTCGGCAGCATCCCGAATTCCTGCCGGCGGTTTCCATTCACCCGGCCCGCCCGGACGCCCTCGAGGAGTTGGAACGCTGCATCGCCGGCGGGGCAGTGATGATGAAGTGCCTTCCGAATTGTCAGAATATCGATTGCCGCAATCCGCGTTTTACCAGGTTTTGGGAGCGCATGGCGGAAGCCGGATTGCCGCTGTTGGCGCACACCGGTGGCGAGCATACTTTGCCGGTGGTCCGGCCGGATCTTGCTGACCCCCGCATTCTCACGCGACCGCTGGACTGCGGCGTCACGGTCATTGCCGCGCATTGCGGCACGCGTAGCGGACTGTTGGATCGCGATTACTTTGAGACCTTTGTGGAGATGACGCGGGCCTATCCCAGGCTGTACGGTGATATCAGTGCCTTTAACGTTCCGACGAGAGGAGGTCGCATTCGTGAGTGCCTTCGCGAGCCCTTGGTTTCCCGCCTGGTGCACGGCAGTGATTTCCCGGTGCCGGTTTACGCGGTGGGCGCGTGGTTGCGGGGCCTGGTGGACTGGAACGTCTATCGCGCCGGTCGCCGTAATGCCAACCCCATCGAGCGGGATTACCAGTTGAAACGAGCCATGGGATTCCCACCGGAAGTCTTCACTCGCATTTCACGCCTGCTGCCCGCCGGGCCCCGCCCGGTAAGCTCATGAATCGCGAGAATCGGTCATTTCGTGGCCGCCATGCTTTTCGCTCCGTTGAGCGGGCCAACGCGACCGATCCGGGCTGTGGCCTGGCGCGGGCGCTTTCCAAGCTGGGCTACTGTTCGCGCAGCCAGGCTTGGGAACTGATCCAGTCCGGTCGCGTGCGGCTAAACGGCGTGCTAATGCGCGACCCGGAGCATCGCGTGCGCTTGACCCAGGACCGCATTGAAGTGGATGGCCGCGCCGTACGAGCTAGTGAAAAGACCTACCTCATGCTCAACAAACCACGAGGGCTGGTGACCACGGCCTCCGATGAACGAGGGCGAGAGACCGTCTTTGCTTGTCTCGCAAATGCCGGACTGCCACCCGTTGTTCCGGTTGGGCGCCTGGATCAAGCCAGCGAAGGCTTGCTGCTCTTCACCAACGACTCTCAATGGGCAGCGGGCATTACCGATCCACGCGCCAAGATGCAAAAGATCTACCACGTGCAAGTGAACCAGGTTCTGCCTCCAGCCACGCTTCGGCAAATTGAGATCGGCCGCCAGTGCGATGGAGATTGGCTGCGGGTCGATTCTGCCGTCGTTATCCGCGCGGGGACGCGCAATTGCTGGCTGGAAATGAAGTTGAGCGAAGGTCGCAATCGGCATCTTCGCCGTTTGCTGGCCGAGTCTGGGCTCGAGGTTTTGCGGCTGATCCGAGTCACCATCGGGGGTTTGGAACTCGGGGACCTGGAGAAAGGTTCATGGCGCCATCTGACCGCGGCGGAAGTCCGTGGACTGGCTAAGTCCGTTGCAGGCTAATTTGTTCGCGCTTCTGAAGTGCCCGGACCAGCGGGCGGTGGAGCGGTCGTGCAGCCGCAAGTATCTCATATGCCGGTTTGGCTGCAGATTCGGTCAAATCAAAGACCAGGGACTTTCCGTCCAGGCCAGTGAACTCGCCACCAGCCTCCGGCAGGATCAGCGACACGGAAACGATGTCCCAAATCTTCGTCGCCAAATTCACGGCACCGCCAAAGCGCCCTTCGAGCGTGTAACAAAAATCGACCAGGGAGTTGGTTGCACGCAGATTGCGGGCGCTGGCAGCCAGCGCCAGGTAAATAGCGGCGGTGCGTCCGCTATCCCTGGTGGCGCATTCGGGATCCATGCCGAAAGCGATAAGCGCCTGGTCGAGCCGAGCTTGGGTCCTGGGCTTGAGTCGTTTTCCGTTGCGGCGCGCGCCTCTTCCTTTGGCGGCGGTATAGAGGGTGCCCGTCACAGGCAGGTACATGCTGGCGAGCACGGGCTGGCCCTGATACAGCAGCCCAATCTGGGCTCCAAACCACGGGATACCGGCGACGAAATTCGAGGTGCCGTCCAGTGGGTCAATGACCCAGGTAAACTCCGAGCCGGACGCCATGACTCCCGCCTCTTCGGAAATAATCCCATGCCCGGGGAACTCATGGCGCAACCGCCGAATCACGTGCCTTTCAGAGGCTAAATCGGCCGCACACACCACGCTGGCGTTGTCTTTGATGCGGACTTTTTGGATGCGGCCAAAATGCCGCAGCAAAATCGCGCCCGCTTCCAGGGTTACTTCCTGCAGCAGGCGCGCGTGGCTTTTGAGATTCATGCCCCTCAGCAATCAACAAAAGGTGACAAAGGTCAAACGCGATCTGGCCGAGGCGCGATCCTTTTGCGGACGGTGGTCAATCTTGCACAAAGTGAATGCCGTGCTCGGCCGCGATTCCCGGGATCTTGCTCATGTCCGGGCCTCCATCACGGTTGAACTCGTCCGCGCACCGTTTCATGAATACCTCGAAGCCTGCGGGAGAGGTGGTGACCAGCATACGCGAGTTCACGGTGCCGGTGTTCTTGAAGGTATGCACCAGGCCCTTAGGTACAAAGGCAATCCCCCCCGGTCCCAGCTCGCGCCACTGTCCATGCGCGAAGAAGCTGACCCGACCCTCCTGCACGTTGAACCATTCGTCCTCGTTCAGATGATAGTGAGGCGGCGGGCCGCCTCCGGGCGGGGTGATGTCGGTAAAGAGACAGCATTGGCCCCCGGTCTGTTCGCCGGTAAGGTGGAAGATCAATTCGTCGCCGAAGGCTTGAAGCCAAGTGCCTTCGCCAGGGTTGAGCAGGGTTGCCTGCAAGCTTGCTTGTTGATTCATGCGCGCGCAACCTACGCCAGAATTCGACGATGACAATAGAACGAAAGACCCAATTTCCGGTGCCTGATTACTGGACCCATGCAGGTGGCCCAGCATGAGCGATTTCTCAGAATACCTCTCGGGAAAAGTACGGAAGCAATCGCTGCCGATCTTTTCGGATCCCACTCAGGTGGCGGCCACGGCGCGCAAGCGTTTGCGCCTCGCGCAAGGCGAGTTGGCGCAGATCTATAATGAACCGGTCGGTGTCCGGTATATTGCCTACATCGAGCTGTCGGGTGTTCACCCGAGGGGAAATCACTACCATCAACAGAAGGAGGAATGGCTGTACTTGTTACGCGGCAGAGTGCGATTGGCTGTTGAAGACCTCGAGAATCACGAGCGCGCGATGATCGACTGCGAAGCGGGCGACCTCGTGGTGATCGCGCCGCGGGTGGCGCATGCTCTGCATCCACAAGGGGATGGAATGTGCCTGGAATTCTCGCCGCAACAATTCGATCCGGCGGACACTATACGCTATATGTTGGGGTGATGGAATTCGATGCAACAACCGGTTGTGTATGTGTTAGGAGTCATGATTTTTGTGATGCTTAATGCTTGCTATTTTTTCCAAAAGCCTCAGTGTTCGCTTTGTCTGGTAGATAGATTGTCGCTTCCACGGCATGGAAATCTTCAGGTGAACTCGGTTCAGTGATGATTTGAAACCCGATAAGCGGGAACAGTCTGGATAAAGCAGAGTCAGTCTCGGACGATAGATAAATAGATGAGTGCAAAATTGTTTGTAGGAAATCTTTCCTTCAGCATTACGGAAAACGACCTCCAGGACGCCTTCGCGGCCCATGGCACGGTGGTGGAAGCCAACCTGATGATGGACCGGACGACTGGTCGTCCTCGTGGGTTTGGTTTCGTGACGATGAGCACGCCTGAAGAGGCGCAGAAGGCGATTGAGGCCCTGCATGGCAAGGAACTGGCTGGGCGCGCCCTGACGGTGAACATTGCGCGGCCTCGCGAAGATCGACCGGCCGGCGGCGGCGGCGGACCTCGCCGTGATTTCCGCGGCGGTGGCGGCGGCGGCGGACGTCGCGAGCGCTACTAATAGCATTAAATCCAGATTTTGGATTTCTACGGGCCCGGACATGTTCCGGGCCTCTTTTTTTCGTTGTGCAGCCCGGCCTGACGCAGGCGAGGCGAAAACGAGGCGGCGGGTTGGTTGATCTTGCCTGCGCGGCTACTGCTCGACGCGGCGCGCCCAGCGCAGCTTGGCAGAGGTCGAGCGCGGGTTCGCCTGTCGTTCTTCCGGCGAGGCGCGCAGGACTTCAGGTGAGATCTCGGTGTAAAGGCCCGCAGCCAGACCCGCTTCAAAGCTCTTTTTGACGCGCCGATCTTCTCCAGAGTGAAAGGTAAGAATCGCCGCGCGTCCGCCTGGAGCCAAAACCGAAGGCAGGTGACGCAGCAAGGCATCGAGAGCGGAGAATTCCTCGTTGACGGCAATGCGCACCGCCTGAAATACACGCCGAACGGTCAGAGCCTGAGTTTCGTGGTCCACGCCGGCCAGAGCCCGGCGCACCATTGCGGCCAGCTCGGTCGTGGTTTTGAAATGCTTTCCGGCGAGTTGCTCGGCCAGCAATCGAGCCCGAGGCTCATCGGCGTTCGCGGTTAGCACCTCTGCAAGGTTGTCCGAGGAAATATGCTCCAGAAACCGCGATGCCGGCTGGCCGTGGCCAGGATTCATCCGCATGTCGAGTGGTCCCTCGAACCTGGCGGTAAAGCCGCGAGCTGGATCGTCTAATTGCATGGAAGAGACGCCAAGGTCGGCCAGCAGAAGATTCGCAGGGGGAAAATCCGCATGTTGCAAGGCTTGGGGTAAACCGGCGAAATTGCTGCGCCATACTTGGAATGTTTCCGGGCCGAAACCTTGCGCGCGGAGCCGTGCTTCCGTTTTGGGCAATTCCAGAGGGTCGGCATCCAGGCCGAGCAATCGCCCCCCGGGTAATATTTTTCGAAGCAGGGTGGAGGCATGCCCGCCGTAGCCCAGAGTGCAATCCACCGCGAAGTCGCCCGGGGCAGGGGCGAGCACTTCGAGCAACTCTTCCACCATGATTGGGCGGTGCGTGCCTGCCGGGGTTTTGCCGGAGGCCAGCACTTTGGCGATGGTTTCTGGGTGCTGTTCAGGCGCGTGTTCCTTGTATTTCTGGGCAAATTGGCGCGGGTATTTGCCCGCGTAACGAGGGCGCCGCCGATGCGGTGTGGCCGGCTTGGGAGAAGACCCGTCGGGGGTGGGTTGAGATTCGGATTCGCTCACAATTCGTTATACTTGCGATTTGACCCGCGAGCTTTGGCAACGGGGTAACGTTGCTCGTTCAAGGCGAGCTTTTCACGGATCACGGTCGCCAGATCCAAACCGAGGTTGTCGGCCAGTTCGAAGAGCAGGATCGCGACGTCCGCCACCTCGCCGGCGATTTCTTTTTGGCGCAGGCGCGCCCTTTCGATGGATTGCTCCGGGGATTGCCAGACAAAATGCTGCAACAGTTCACCGGCTTCCGCGGTGATGGCCACCGCCAGTTCTTTCGGCGCGTGGAATTGGCGCCAATCGCGCGCGTCGACGAAGCTGCGAATATCCCGGGTTAACTCGCCAATGGAGTCGTTCATTACCGGGAATTTGCCAGAGGCGGCGGGGCCGGGCGAGCGGAACCTAAACGTTCCGAACCCCGGGTTATTCGTAGCGCAAGGACTCGATGGGGTCGAGGTTGGCGGCTTTGTAGGCCGGATAAGTGCCGAAAACGATGCCGACCACGGAGCAGATGATCAGTCCCAGGACGGCCCAGTCGAGCGGCACTACGGGCGTCAGCTTCAGGAAGTAGGAGGTGGCGTTGCCCCCCAGGATGCCCAGGAGCACTCCCAGCACGCCGCCGACCTCGCAAATCACCACGGCTTCCATGATGAATTGCGTCATGATATTCCGCTTCTTGGCGCCGATGGCGCGTCGAATGCCGATTTCCCGGGTGCGTTCCGTGACGGACACCAGCATGATGTTCATGATTCCCACTCCGGCGGCCAGCAAGGAAATTGAACTCACCACCGACACTCCCACGCGCACGGCCATCGTGAAGGAATTGAACTGCGCGATCAGGGAGTCGTTGGAGAAGATTTCAAAATCATCCTCCTTGCCGGGAGGCACCTTGCGGACGACGCGCAAAATGCCGCGTGCCTGTTCCATTGCGTCCTCATAAGAGGCCTGGTCCCGGGCCTGCACCAGCAGGCTCAAGCTGCGGTTCCAGCGGCCGAACCGGTTTAAGCCGGTGGTGACCGGCACCACCGCGAAGTTGTCCTGGTTGCCTCCGAGCGAGCCGCCCTTCTTCTCCAGCACGCCGACAACGGTGTAGTTGATGCCGTTGATTTTCAGGCGCTGGCCAATGGGGTTGGCGTTGGGAAAAACGTCTTTGGCCAGGGAATTGCCGAGCACACAGACATCCCGGGCGCTATCGACGTCCATATCGAGCAGCAAGCGGCCTTCCTCGAGCACCCAATTACGGGCGATGAAACTGCCGGGAGTTTCGCCGAACAACTGGACGTTGGGAGCGGTCTTCTTGTAGCGAGTCTCGACCTGGCCGCCCCAAAAGGTCGATTCGATGCCCACACTGCGAGCGAGGGTGGCCTTTTCCTGGAGTTGCAGGCCCTGGGCCAGGGTGATGTTTTTGCGGCGCCAGAATTTTTCAAAACCGTCGGGACCGCCGAAGTAGATGGCGGGCCACTTTTGGATCATGAAAGTTTGGGACCCGAGCTGGCTCATTTGCTGCTCGATATCGCCCTGCATCACCCGCATAGCGGTCATGACGACGATGATCGAGAACACGCCGACGAGCACCCCGAGCAGGGTGAGCGCGGAGCGCAGTTTGTGGGCGGCGAGGGCGCCCATGGCCATCGAGAAGCTCTCGCGCATTTCGCCGAGCAAAATCGTGTAGCGCTTGGGAATCATGCGTTCGTCTGGAGGCCGGGGTTACTCGTTGCGCAACGCATCGACGGGGTTCATGCGGGCCGCGCGCCACGCGGGGAAGAAACCGGACAACACGCCGGTGACGAGGGATACCGCGATGGCGATGCCCATGACCGTCAACGACAGTGTGGCCGGCAGGAATTTCTGAATGATCAACGTGATCGGCCAGGCGAGAGCCAGGCCGACGAGGCCACCCAGGAGGCAGATGCTGGCGGCTTCGATCAGGAATTGCAGCATGATCGTGCGGCGCTTGGCGCCGATGGCTTTCCGAATACCAATTTCCCGCGTTCGTTCGGCCACGGAAACGAACATAATATTCATGATCCCAATGCCGCCGACGAACAGGGAAAGGCCGGTGATGAACAGGCCCACGGCGGCGATAGTGCCGGCCACCTTGTGAAACATCTCGACGAATTGGTCCTGCTGGTTGATGGCGAAATCATCAGGTTCGCTCGGGGCGAGCCGCCGAATCTTGCGCATGGCCAGACGCAATTCCTCGCGGGCCTCTTCTAATTGCTCGAGCTCCTTGACCTTCACCTGGATCTGGAAATCGGGATTATTTTGAAACGAAACGAGGAACTGTTTTAGCGGGATGATCGCCTGGTTATCCAGGCTCATGCCGCCCAGGAAACTGCCCTGCTTTTCCAACACGCCCACGACTTCAAACGAGGAATTGCCGATGGTTACTTTGTTGCCCACTGCCGAGGCCCGCTGGAAAAGGTTGCTCGAAACATCCGTTCCCAGCACGCAGACCGGCCGGCCGCCTTCGATTTCCGTCGGCGACATGAATCGCCCCTGGGAGACCCCGATGCCGCTAGTAACCAGAAAGCCTTCCGTGGTGCCCACGATATGCACGCTGTCCGAGCGGCGGTTTTTATATTTGATGGGCAGCATGGTGTCGGTGGCGGGAGTGACCGCCCGCGCGAGGGTCAAAGATTTTTCGAGCGAGGTACTTTGGGCGAGGTTGAGCGGGCGGCGCTTCTGCATCCGCATCCATTCTTCGTGCGAATGCGACATCCAGTTAAACCGGTCCACATAGAGGACATCCGCGCCAATGAAGGAGATGCTGCGCATGAAGGCGGAGTTCAAACCTTCGATGGCCGTGCCCATCAACGTCACGGTCACGATGCCGATGACGATGCCGAGCGTGGTGAGAATCGATCGCATCTTGTTCGCGCGAATGGCGCCCCACGAGATGCTCATCCCTTCCTTGAACTCGCTGAAGATGTTCATGGGCTGCGGAGCTCAGGACGCCGTGGCCGGGGCGGGGACGGCCGCTGACAATGCCGGGGCGGTCGGGCGCAGCCGATCCGCCACGATTTCGTCGCTGGCAATGAGGCCGTCGCGAATGCGGATGATGCGGCGGGCATGGCGTGCGACATCTTCCTCATGGGTGACCACGATAATGGTGTTGCCCTGGCGCGAAAGCTCTTCGAACAACGCGAGGATTTCGTTGCCGGTCTTGGTGTCGAGATTGCCGGTGGGCTCGTCTGCCAGCAGCAGCGAGGGTTTGTTGACCAGCGCCCGGGCCACCGCCACCCGCTGGCGTTGTCCGCCCGACAATTCGTTGGGACGGTGGTGCATGCGATCGCCCAGTCCGACATCCCGCAGCGCTTTCAGTGCGACCTCCCGTCGCTCCTCCGATGGAACCCCCGCGTAAATCAGCGGTAATTCCACGTTTCGCAGGGCGTCGGATCGGGGCAGCAGGTTGAAGGTCTGAAAGATGAACCCGATCTCGCGGTTCCTGATTTCCGCGAGTTGGTTATCGTCCATCTGGCCCACCTGCACCCCGTTCAGCTCGTATTGACCCGAGGTCGGGGTATCCAGGCAGCCCACCAGGTTCATGAGGGTGGATTTACCCGAGCCCGAAGGTCCCATGATGGCCACATACTCTCCCTTCTCGATGCCCAGCGACACTTCGCGCAGTGCATGGATCGTTTCCGAACCCATCTGATAGCGACGGGAGATTTTTTCGAGCCTGATGAGTGGCATTGAGTGCTTCCGGGGATGTGACGGCAGAGCGCTGAATCGGCTTAGCTCGCCTTTTCTTCGCCGCCTTCTTTATCTTTGCCTTTCTCGGGCATCCCTTTGCGGATCTTTTTGCCGTCTTCGAGATCGCGACTGATCGCCCGATACCCGCCCGAGACCACCTCGTCACCTTCCTTCAATCCGTCCGTGATCTCCCAGTAAGTATCGTCGCTGATCCCGATTTTGACGGGGACCATTTTGGCCTGGTCACCATTCAGGAGGAACACGACCTCGATCGGTTTGGCCGCATCCTTGGCCTTCTTGTCGGACTTCCCGGCAAGTTCAGCTTCGGGCGCATTCGTGGTTGAGGGTTTGGCCACTTGCGTTTCGTTCGTCTTGCCGGCTGGGGCGTTGGTTCCAGACGTGGATCCGGGCTTCTTATCCTTGGGTGCACGGGTGGTGACACTTGCGATGGGTACCGCCAGGACGTTGGTGCGGCAGCGGGTCTCGATTTCCGCCGTCACCGACATACCGGGTCGGAATTGCTCTTTTTCCGTTACGCGGATGCGGACTTCGAACTTGGTGGCTTCCGTGGAACTGGTGCTGGTGGAGAAGGCGGAGCCCTTACTCGAGTTGGCGATTTCCGTCACGGTTCCGTTCAACTTGCGGTCTTTGAAAGCGTCCACTTCCAACCGGGCATGCTGGCCTGGCTGGATAAGCACCACGTCGATTTCACCGATGTCGACTCGGGCTTCCATTTCATTTAGATCGGCGATGATCATCACGTCCGTGCCGGCCATGGTGGCGGTTCCCACCACACGTTCGCCGAGTTGCGAATTGAGTTTGCTGATGGTCCCGGTGATGGGGGAGACCATCGTGGTTTTGGCCAGTTCCTCTTCGGCCCGGGCGAGCAGGGCTTTGGCCATGGCCACCTGGTGGAGCGCGCCGTTGTACTGCGCTTTGGCGATGTCCAGGGCAGTGGTGAAATCGAGGAAGATCGAATCTGAAATCAACTTCTTGTTGAAGAGTTCCTCGTTGCGTTTGTACTCCGCCTCGGCTTTGGCCAGGTTCGCCTCCGAAGTCGCCTGGCTGGACAGCGACGATTTGTAGCTGGCCTCGGCCTGGTTGCGGCTGGCGATGTAAAAGTCCGGCTTGATCTTCAGGATCAAATCTCCCTTTTGCACGACCTGCCCCTCCTTCACCGGCAAGGCGATGATTTCACCGCTAACCTCGGGGCTGATTTTGACTTGGGTAACCGGTTGAATTTTGCCGTTGGCGACCACCAGTTCGGTGAGGGTATGCCGGGAGACTTTCTCCGTTTGTACCGTAATGATCGGCTCTTTCTTGCGCAAAACCGCCGTCACGGTGCCGCCAACGAGCACCACTCCGATCATAGTGAATATGAGGATTTTGCGGCCTTTTTTGGATTTTGACATCTTAAATCAAGTAATAAGACACGGCTGGCGTCTTTTTGTTTCAGTGCAAACAATCCTGCCCTGGTTCAAAGTGCGAATTGTCCCAGACCGGTGATGATGAAAAAGAACTCCTGCAACACCCAATAGCCGAACACCAGGAACAGGGCTCGAATTAACGGCACCGCGGCCAACTTGGCCAGGCCGACTGAGATCACGCCTACAAACCAGAATGAAAAGACGTTCGCCGCACCCAGGGCGACGTGGCTTTTTCGTTGCAGGTCAAAGTTTTCCACTGCCAGCGCGAGGCTGGGACCTGCAAACATCTTCCCCAGGTTCACTACCAACAGTATCCCTACAATCATGCCCAGGACCGAGATCATCAGGCTCAAACCGGCTACCTCCAGCGCCTTCGGGTATGGAATTCGAATCTTAAGAAACCACTGCGAAATCAGGTAGAGCACGAAACCCCACCAAAATACCCGGACCACGCTGAAAACCAAGCTCCCGCCCACTCCGAAGATCTTCATCATGGTCGGTCCCATGAATTTCTCGGTGATGGCGATCGCCTGGTCAGCCTGTTCGCGGGTCATCTTTTTGGCTTCGACCTGTTTTTCGATGGCTTTGGTTTGTTGCTCCTTAATCTGCTGTTGGATAGCAGGTTGTGAAAACATGATGATCGCGGCCAACCCGCCGACCACCGCCGAGATTACAACAGGGCCGAGCCAGTTGGCCGTGGATTTTGGCGCAGTTTTGACGTCCTCGAATACATCTCCGGGCACCGCGAAGACATTTAGCAAGCGTGCGAAAAACGACATGCGTATCACCGGTGCCGCCTCCGGGTCAGGGGTTGGGCTAGGTAGAGGTTCTTCCATATTGTCGGTTGATTAAGGTTCCAAAGACAGGCGATCATGCGCCTGAGCGGCAGGAAAGTCTAGACCGGAGGTGCGGCTTGGCCGTGATGGGAAGGGTACCACGGAAAACGCGGATTACGCGGAAGGG
>DBMR01000004.1 GCA_002298785.1 Verrucomicrobia subdivision 3 bacterium UBA693 | reverse complement strand
GATTCGCGATGACATCCAGGGTCGGGGCCTGGTTAATCGGTGAGACAGTTACGATGAACGAGCGAGAGACAATGTTATTAGAACTGCCGCCATCGTTCACGGTGACGGTGATGGTGGCGGAGCCGAAAGCGGTGGCTGCGGGAGTGAACGAGAGAGAACCGGTGGTAGCCGGGCTGACGTAAGAGACCGTGGGATTGGGGATCAGAGTCGGGTTACTGGAGGTTGCGGTCACGGTCAGCGTTTGAGCCTCGTTCGCTGCGCCAGAAGAGATCCCGGTGAGGGCAACATTCTGGAGCCCGGAATCTTCATTGATAGTGCGATTCGCGATGACATCCAGGGTTGGGGCCTGGTTTACCGGAGAAACGGTGACGGTGAACGAACGGGAGACGACGTTATTGGAGCTGCCGCCGTCATTGACGGTGACCGTGATGGTGGCAGAACCGGAGGCATTAGCTACAGGGGTTAGGATAAGCGTGGCGTTCGTGCCGGGGCTGGTATAGGACAATGACAGTATGGCCACAATACCGGGACTGCTGGAAACGGAAGACACGACCAGTGTCTGATTTTCGCTGGCTGAACCTGAGCTGATACCTCTCAAAGTAATGATTTGTTGACTGCTGTTTTGAAGCAATACGATGTTGCCGATGGGATCGAGCGTTGGGGGCAGATTGGAGCCGCTGGGAACGGTGTAGGAAACTTCGTTCGAAGGATCGCTTTCCAGCCCGCTGGTATTGTAGGCAGTGGCGACAAAGTAGTAGGTGGCACCTTCGACCAGGTTGCTGATGGTTACGGTGGTCGCGTTACCAACGCTGACCTTGTTGGTATATACGCCGCTTCGAGCGCCGTAATAGATGTTATAACCAATGACGTCGGCATCCGGGCTGGGGTCCCAGGCGAGCGATACTGTTTGGAGTGCCCACGCGGGCGAAGTGGAGGCGAGCAGCCAGAGAAAGGCCGCTAGGTGCATCAGCCTTTTCAGGCCATAGCCTCGCCGAGAAGCGTCAGTATTCTTATGCATTTGGAACCAAAGGCTCAAATTTTGCCTTCCTAATGCATTTTGGCTGCCAAGAGCGCGGCCGACGCCATCCATAACGAATTACGCAGCGATCACAGGCAATTCTAATGCCAACCAAATGAGATTCGACGGCGCGAGAAACTGGCGCTGACTAAGATTTGAGCCGCAGTCAGGACAAGTGTCTAAAAAGTGGATGGTAGAGACCTATCGGTTCGCAGTTTCGCGAAATGGGTGGTTGAAAGTCCCAAAGCCCTGGCGAAAGCCGATTTGGTGAAACCGAAAACTCCACTCGGTGCGCAATTAACTGGATGCCGGGGATGAAGGGGGTATGATCGACGCGATGACTGGCAACTTGCGGAACTTATTCGTAGGAGGAACGCTTACCTTCGCTGCCTTTAGTTGGCTTTTGAGTGTGGAGCCGGGATTGGGGCAGGACTGGCAACCCCTCTTTGATGGCAAATCACTTTCGGGCTGGAAAGCCAATGAAAACCCGAATTCGTTCCGGGTGGAGAACGGGGCCATCGTCTGCCAGGGTGAGCGGGCGCATCTGCTATACCAGGGTGCTCCCAAAGGTTTTCGCAACTTTGAGTTTGAGTGCGAGGCGATGACCTTCGGCGGGGCGAACTCAGGAGTTTACTTTCACACCGCCTTTGAGCGGGAAGGATTCCTGAAGAAAGGTTTCGAGGTTCAGGTTCTGAACCTGCCGGTTGAACAAAGGGGATACCGCGAGAATAAGCTCACCGGCAGCCTTTATGGCATTCGCAACGTCTACAAATCGCTCGTGCCGGATGAACAGTGGTTTAAGTTACGGATTCGAGTTGAGGGCAAGCGCGTGCGCACGTGGTTGAATGAAGTGCTATTAGTGGACTGGCTCGAACCCGCCAACATCAGTGATCTCAACCTCGGAGAAAGGCAACTGGGCTCAGGTACCTTTGCCCTGCAATGTCACGATCCCAATGGAAAGGTCTGCTACCGCAACCTGCGCGTAATGCGATTGCCGGATGAAGGTCCTGCGATCGCGGCGGCGGGGCCGCCGTTAAACGGTTACGAGAAAGAGCTGCTGTGGCTGGGTGTGGCTAACTATCCGGTGATGAATTATCACGTCCACCTGAAAGGCGGGCTGACCCTCCCTGAAGCCCTGGCCACCTCACGTTCCTCCGGCGTCTTTTATGGCATCGCGGTCAATTGTGGTCTGAACTTTTCCGTCACGAACGACACCGGCATCGCCGACTACCTGCGCCAAATGCAGTGGCAATCCGCGTTTGTCGCCATGCAGGCCGAGGGCCGTGAGTGGGTAAACCTGTTCTCTCGCGAGGCCATCGGGAAGTTTGATTATGTCTTCACCGACGCGATGACGATCGTCGATGATACCGGCCGACGCATGCGCCTCTGGATCACAAACGAGGTTCCACCCATTCCGAATCCGGAAGCGTTCATGGATACCCTGGTGGACCGCACGGTCAAAATACTTCGGGATGAACCGATAAACGTCTACGTAAACCCGACGTATTTGCCGGCACAGATTGCCGGTGACTATGACCGTTTGTGGACCGAGGACCGAATGCAACGGGTTGTCGAGGCGGCGGCGGCCCGTGGTATCGCGATTGAAATCAACAGCCGGCTGCAACTGCCCGGACCCGCATTTTTGAAACTTGCCAAAGCTGCTGGATGCAAATTCACCATGGGCACCAACAACACGGATCGTGATATCGGCAAGCTGGAATACAGCCTGGCAATGATCAAGGAGTTGGGCTTGGATTGGCGGGATTTCTGGGTGCCACCGCCGCGCGGGCATGCGAAATCCCGCACCCCGTAGCCTCGCCGGCCGGCAATGTTTAGTGCGGCTTCGGCGCTTTGCCGTAGTCGCTGGTATGGGACTCGGTGTCGGAGTCGAGGGGTTCCTTTTCGAGGATTCTCGAGAGCAGGAACAGCCCAAACAAAATCGCGCCCAGCGGCAGGACAACGTGAAGATCCGGAAGCGCCTTGGCCGAAATAACCCCCGTGACGATGAGCAGCCCCGCAGGCAGGCAAACGGCAGCCAATGTCAACAACACTTTAGATGGTGTCCCCATATCAGTTTATTTTGTTCTTAACTCAAACTTACGTTAATTCCCGGGCGAACACCAGCGGAAAGGTGTGTGCGGACCATGGTCCGCCAGGCGCCATCATCCGGCCGAATTGGGACCTTGGGGTGGTGCCTAGCCTCAGCGAGCCTTCACCTGCTCGTGCAGAGCCTCCCCTGGTAGTGAGGGGCCCAGTCGTCTCCAGAGACCAGGAAATGGGTAGAGAAACACGGAGCGGAGCATGATCTTTCTGAGGGCGTCGCGACCCACTTTCACGCGGCGGTCGGGCGGGAGCACTGGCTGCACCTCCAGCAGGCGAAGTGTTTCCAGCCCTAATAGAACCGGCCAGGCGCAGGCCAGGCGAACACGGATGCACCAGTACGGCAAGGTGGTGGTATAGCGCCAACCAGCCTGGAGGTGCTCGCGCGCAACGTTCAGATACTTCCGATACAGTGGCCGGAACCGCTCCTCATTCCTGGGGTCAAGCAAATCGTCAGGACGCAAGCTTAGTGCCAGCAATTCATCCGCCGGCAGATAGCATCGTCCCAGGCGCAAATCCGCCGGAAGATCCCGGAGGATGTTAACCAATTGCAGACCTTTGCCGAACCGGACGCCGTCATGTAACAGCAGCCCGTCGTCCAACTTTGCCTTGGGGAACAGGTGTGCCCGGCACATTTCCGTCCAGAATTCTCCCACACAACCGGCCACCCGGTAAGTGTAGTCGTCCAGTTCCGCTGCGTGCTTTAGCGCGACCAGGGTCGAAGCGGAGGCACCGGCGAACCGCTGGAGATCCAATTCCTGTCCACCGATGATGGTGCGGAGGACGGTGCGTACGCGGCGACGATCGTCAGGGCTTAGGGTCTCCAGGAGCGCAACACTGGCGTCGCAGCGTTCCAGCAACGCCTTTTCAGCAGGCGAACTCTGCTTCCCTACAAAATCCTGGAACCACAAGGGGGCCCCGCGCGAGGACTGTACCTGTTCGCCAAAATCCTGCAGAGCCCGAAGGCGGGAATCTATCGGCACGAGGTCGGTGTCCGCGATGGTATCTGAGGTGCGGGCCAGCAGGTACGCCAGGCCGATCTGAGGCCGGACACGGTATGGAAGAACCTTAAGAGTAAGATAGAAGCTGCGCGAAACCGCTGCGAGATGGCTGGTCAAGAGCTGAGAATCCGCCGGCATCGGAGTCAGGCGCCCAGGACCTTGCGCCACCTGGCGAGTTGCTTGCGGACTTCCCGCGAGCCGGGAGCGCCGGTTAGATTCCGTCGCTCCATAGCTGCGGCAAGGTCGAAGGTCGTTAGCGCGTCGGTTTCGAACAAGGGAGACGCGGTCTTTAGTTCGTCAAGGGATAGTTGATGAAGGGTCTTATTAGTCTTTTCAGCCAGACCGACTAAGGCGCCTACGGCATGGTGCGCCTGGCGGAAAGGCAGCCCCTTGCGGACCAGGTAATCCGCCAGATCGGTCGCCAGCAGCGACGGGTCGCCGGCGGCGCGGGCGCAAACCTCAGCCTTGACCGTGGTATGGTCGAGCATGGCGGCGCAGATCCGGGTGGTAGCGCGCACCGTATCCATCGTGTCGAAGATTCGTTCCTTGTCCTCCTGCAGGTCCCGGTTGTAAGTCATCGGCAGACCCTTGAGCAACACGAGTAATCCGGTCAAATTCCCGATCACCCGCGCGCTCTTGCCCCGGGTCAACTCCGCGATGTCCGGGTTTTTCTTTTGCGGCATGAGGGAGGAGCCGGTGGTGTAGGCATCATCGATGCGGATGAAATTGAATTCGCTGCCCGCCCAGAGCACCAGGTCTTCCGCCAGCCGGGAAAGATGAACCGCCTGCAAAGCGGCCGCGGCGCAAAATTCGATGGCGAAATCCCGATCGCTGATGCCGTCCATGGAGTTTTGGGTGACGCGTGGGCGGCCTTTGGCGTCGATAAAGTCCAACTCCCGGGCCACAAAATCACGGTCGAGGGGCAGGGTGGAGCCAGCGAGCGCGCCATTTCCCAGCGGACAGACATTGTTACGATCCAGGGCGGCTGTCACGCGCTCGAAATCGCGTTGCAGCATTTCCACATAGGCGAGCCAATGATGAGCCAGGTAGACCGGCTGTGCTCGTTGTAAATGGGTGTAGCCCGGTATGATAACCCCGGGATGCCGCTCCGCGAGCCGGATCAGGGCGGTCTGGAGCTGCCGGATTTCCTCGAGTAAACCGGAGCCTTCGTCCCGCAGCCACAGCCGCAGATCCAGCGCGACCTGATCGTTGCGAGATCGTCCAGTGTGCAATTTGGCCCCCGCAGGCACACGGCGGGTCAATTCAGCTTCGATGT
Organism: Verrucomicrobia subdivision 3 bacterium UBA693; assembly: GCA_002298785.1. Lineage (GTDB taxonomy): Bacteria > Verrucomicrobiota > Verrucomicrobiia > Limisphaerales > UBA8199 > UBA693. The sequence continues at coordinate 54,133 of DBMR01000004.1, read as the reverse complement.
TCATGTGAACATCCTCCAACTCCATCTTCCAACCGAATCTTCCTTGCTCGATCTCGCCGGCGATCTCGCGCAAGCCCTTTTCGATGGCAGCCAGTTCGGACGGGCTGAGCACGCCGATCTTGCGGAGCATTCGGGCGTGGGCCGTCGAGCCGCGGATGTCCTGCCGCCAGAGGCGCCAATCGAACGAGATCGACTCGGTAAATTGGGCCACGTCGGCCGCGGGTCCGTGTTCAAACCGGCCACTGCGTGATACTGGGGCACGTTTTTTCATGCGCTTGACTTGCGGCAAAATGTGCGCCGAACCCGAGCGGTTGTCACTGCGAAAAAGTGTTGTGACTATGGCGCCGGTATGGAATGTTTACCCCGGAAGGATGAGCGTGTTTAAGTTTGCCTGTCCGGTTTGTGGTCAACACGTCTCCGCTGAGGCGGTCGATAGTGGAAAGCAAATCGAATGTCCCACCTGCTTCCAAAAAATGGTGGTACCGCCAGCGCCGACTGAAGGCTCGAACCTGATTCGCCGCGCAGCCTCGGCCACACAACGCCGTCGCCCTGACGCGCAAACCGGGGACACTGCCTTCCTGGCGACTCGGCGGCGCCCTGCATTACCTTGGGCCACCTTGGTTTTTATCAGTGCATGTGTACTGGCGGCCACCCTCGCTTACCGTTTCAAGGACCGGTTGCTTCCGCAGAAACCAGACGCATCCCTCTTGCCAGGACAGCGGGCCAACGTCGAGAGTTCGGCTGAACCACAACCTTCAAACCTGTTTCCATGGAGCCTGGAAATCACCAATGCCGTCATTCCGGATGCGCCGGCGGCTGGACGTTTGCGGGGCCGGTTGTTTGATCCCGATCGATCGGTCTTGCAGGGTGGCGTGTTAACGTTCAGACAGGGCCAAAGCGCTACGTTCGATATCGCGCTGTCAGTAATGTTGCACGCCGTTCGCGGCGAGGACCTTGCCGGTAAAACCGTTCAGATTCGGTCGGATCAATCACCGGCTCCGACTATTCAGGTGCGCTGGAAAGGTGAGTTGGACAAGGTCCAGGTTGAGCGACATCGCGGGGGCTATGCCTTAGTGGTGAGTTTCGGGCAACCCGCTGGTGGGCATATGCCCGGAAAAATATGGCTCAGCCTCCCCGACGCGGACCAGGGATTCCTTTCGGGCACCTTTGATGCCGAAATTCGTAAGCCTCCTCCACCGAAGCCCGCAGTGCCACCGAAACCTCGGCAATAGACCGCTTCGGGCCATGCCGACAGTTTCGGGAATTGGTTTAGCGGGAATTTGACCTGCGGGCGAGCCTGCGCTGAACGGTGGCGCGTATGCTTTTGTGACTTGACGATAAAGGCCGGATCCTCTTATAGTCCCGGGATTGTTGGTGTTGGATTTTTATGGTAAATCCGATCCAGCTCCAGACTCAAAATCGATAGTGTCAGGTCGAGCAGAAAAGGTGGGGAAACTCCGCTGAATGGGAAAGAACACCTGATACAGCTTAACAGTTAATGTCAAGTAACAGACTCGGACCGTTGCCGAGCCTGTATCCTGTGAGACCGACGCTGTCGTGGCGCAGTTCAACCTTGGTATTCAAACTATGAAAATGACGAGTAAGTGGAAAGTTCTGGCAGTTTCACTCGCGGCATTTGTTACCGCCCTGGTTCCGGGCGCGCGAGGGCAGGGCACTTTGGTGCTAAGCAATAAATGGAACGTACCGGCCGGCACGCGGTCCTATTTGGACACGGCGAATAACTGGCCCCGGGGAATTATGATCAACCGGGTCACGGGCAATGTGCTGGTTCCGATGGGCACGGCCACTCCCAGAGTCAGCATTATGAGCGGCGTCGATGGCTCGGACTTGGGGACGCTGAATTTGACCGGAGTGTCCGGCGGGCACGCCGGGACCTTTCCGTTGGATTTGGGCGGGGTGGCCGATGATGGCGTGATCTATATTTGCAGCCTGGCGGTAAATACGCCGGTTTTCCAGATTTATCGTTGGTCTTCCGAGGATCCGGCCGTGGTGCCGACGCTGGCTTACGGTCCTGGTCAACCGGGGCCGAACATGGTGCGCTGTGGTGATGCCGTCGCTGTACGCGGGGCGGGGATCCACACGCAGATCATTGCGTCGGGCACTGGTTCCGGCTACTTCACGGTTTTCACCACTGCGGATGGCACCAACTTCACAGCCACCCAGATTGCGTTGCCGAGCGGGTTGGGAGGGAGCGAAGCGGCGCGCGGCTTGGCCTTCGATGGCACCAAGGATGCCTTTTATTCCATGATCGCTAATGGCACGGTCGTTCACCACATTAGCTTTGACTTGGTGGCGGGTACCAGCACCTTGCTCGCCGATATCCCGCTGAGTTCGCCGGGTTTGGGCATTTCAAAGTCGACTCTGGGCGGATTTGACTTCATGCCCTGTATTTACGATGGGGGCGCCAGTACCCATCGTTTAAAAGTTTACGACATTACCGACCCTGCCGCTCCAGCGATCCTGGCGGGCGGAGACATGGCATTTCCCGGCACACCGATTGCGGACGGGAACGTCACGGGCGGCACGGATATTGGGGCGGGCATGATTGTGGCCTTGAGCACCCACAATGGGGTGTTGGCCTTGTCGGTCGCCAACGTCACCAATCCGCCGTCGATAACGGTGGCGCCACAGAATCGGTCCGCCTATCCCGGCGCGAAAGCGGCATTGCGCGTGAAGGCGACTGGTTCCGCACCTTTGCGTTATCAATGGCATCGTAACGGCACGACTCCGATCCCCGGTGCTACGGACAGTTCTTTGACGTTCAACAACGTGCAAGCCCTCGATGCCGGTGATTACAGCGTAACGATCACCAACATTGCCGGGACGATTACCAGCGCGAAAGCCAAGCTTACGGTTGGGGCTCCGACCGGCTATGCGGCGAAGATCATCTCAGACAATCCGCTCGCTTATTGGCGTTTGGGGGACGTCGGTGATGCGCCGGCTTGTGATTCCTGGGGTGGCCATGATGGCAATTATGGCGGTGTCATCTTGGGGCAGACCGGTTTTTCGCTGATCGATCCGGATACCTGCGCACGACTGTCTCCAGCTTCCGTAAGCGGAGTCTCGGTTGCGGATAATTCGGCATTCAACTTCATCGGCATCGCGCCCTCGTTCACCCTCGAGGCGTGGGCGAAATTTGACGACCTCACTGGGGTGCAGCGATTCTTCTCCGACTGGCAGTCGTCCGGAGGCGGTTTTGGGTTTGGCATCAACGGGGCGTCCGGCCTGCGCTTTACGACGTTTGGCGTGCAGGATTTTGACCTGGACTTGACGGCATACGGTTTCGGATCGCTGACGACAGGAAAGTGGTATCATTTTGCCGGGGTCGCTGAAGCGGGCATGTTCTACTTCTACATCAATGGCCAATCGGTGGGCAGCATCGCGTTCCTTGGCGAGGCCCTGCCTTCGACCATGCCGCTTTTCCTGGGGCGCAATCCCAGCGGGAACGAAGTCATCAATGGGCAACTGGACGAGGTGGCCTTTTACGGCGCGTCCTTGACAGCGGATCAAGTGCGGGCTCATTACGAAGCTCGCTATGGAGCCAATACGAAGCCGCTAGTGCGACAGCAACCGGTCTCGGTCACCAATTACGTGTCGTTGCGCGCCACTTTTTCCGTCCAGGCGGAGGGCACCGAGCCGATCACCTACCAATGGACCAAAGGTGGCGTCAACCTGCTCGGTGAAACCATGGAGACCCTGACGATTCCCAGTCCGGCTGCGGCCGACGCCGGGGACTACCGGGTGCTTTTGAGCAACAGCGCCGGGACGACTCAAAGTGAGGTGGCGCATTTGGCGGTCCTGGCCGCGCCGACCGCGGTGTACCTTACCCCCGACCTGGTGTTGCACCTCAAGTTTGATGGTAATTACCAGGACGCGAGCGGGCGAGCGAACCATGGGACAAATGTGGGGGCCACCACGTTCGTGGGTGGCAAGATTGGCGCCAACGCCTTGCATGTCTCCACCGACACGGCGGCGGGCACGTTCAATTACGTTACCCTGGGATTGCGGCCGGACCTGCAATTCAGCTCAAATGTGAACTTCTCGGTCGCGTTTTGGGTGCGGATGGCGGTCCCTGGGGAAAAACCTGGGGACTTGCCTTTCCTCTGTAACGCAACCAACTCGAGCTATAACTACGGTTATACGTTCAGCCCGTCCTATAACGGAGGGGGTTGGACTTGGTCCTTATATAATAGCGGCAAAGCCGGCGCCGCGATTGATGGAGCTGACAATTCGATTAACGATGGCAATTGGCACCACTTGGCCCACACGTTTGATCGTGCCGGCAATGGCGTCACCTATCTCGACGGCTTGCAAGTAGACTCGCGGTCCGTGACGAAAGCCGGTGACATCGACACCGGGCGGCCTACGAACATTGGACAGGACGCTTACGGCAACTATGGCGAGACGGCCCAGTTCGACTTGGACGACATGGGAGTTTGGCGCCGGGTCCTGACCCCGTCCGAGATCGCCGGACTTTACGTGGCCGGAGCTATTAATGGCGTAACCTTTGGCTCGGAGTTGCCGAAGATTTCCGTCCGGCGTGTCGGCAACCAGGTGGAATTGACCTGGACCGGTGGTGTGCTGCAAACCTCGGGAACGATCGATGGCCAGTACACGGATTTGTCCAGTGCCAAGTCACCCTACCTGGTGACGCCGGACCAGCCCAAGCAGTTCTATCGCGTTCGCCCGTAAGCTGAAGCACGACAGCGTTCGCACCGATGGTGTGACCAACACGCAAGGCCGGGAGCTTCTCCCGGCCTTGCGGCATTTAGCGGAAGGGGGGGGGCGGTTCGGAGCGATTCTGTTTCCTACTTAAGTCGTCAGAAGCTCGACCCAGGGAGACACGAGCTTCCAGACGGCGGCCTGCACCTCGGCCACTGAACCCGAGGCGTCCAACGTCTGAACTCTGTCAGGTTCGGCGCGGGCGATCTCGGTATAACCAAGGTGGACACGCTCAAAGAAGCCACGGTCTGCCTCTTCCATGCGGTCCCTCATGAAGGGCAGGGTGGCCTGACGGGCGAGTCGGCGTTGCTCGCTCACGTCGGGGCTAACCAGCAAGAGCAAGGTCCGGTCAGGGCGTGTGTTCCCAACGGCCGCGGTAATTATGGCCTGAACCATTCCGAGGTCCAATTGTCGACCGTACCCTTGATAGGCGGTGGTCGAGTCGTAGAATCGGTCGCACACCACAATTTCGCCGTCCGCCAGGGCGGGCCGGATCACTTCCCGGACCAGTTGCGCGCGACTGGCATTCATGAGGAGCAATTCCGCCTCGGGAGTCATGGCGTGATTGCTGTGGCTGTGCTTGAGGGTATGTCGTATTTCCTCTCCGATTGGAGTGCCGCCGGGTTCGCGTAGCGTGCGCACCGTATGGCCCATATCCCGGAGACGGCTGGCCATTAGAGAAATCTGGGTCGACTTGCCGCTCCCTTCGTTGCCTTCAAAGGTTAGGAAAAGGCCTTTCATGAGCCGATTCGCTTGGCGCGCACCCCTTTTGGCGTGTCTTCCAGAACCCATCCCAGAGCTTTGAGCTGTTCCCGAATCGCATCGGCCTGCTTGAAGTCTTTGGCCTTGCGCGCTGCCTGTCGAGCTTCCACCAGTGCCGTAATTTCGGCCGGAACGGCTGCCACCGCAGGGAGGCTGACCCCAAAGACTTCGTCCACCCGCTCCCAGGAAGCCAGCCACGTGGCGGCCTGTTCGGCGGTCACCGTGTTGTCTGCCAGTTTGCGGTTGGTCTCGCGAATCCATTCGAATACGGCGCCCCAGGCCCCCGAAATGTTCAGGTCCTCTTCCAATGGCAAGGTGAGCTTGCGGACCAGGCTGGGATCCGCCGTCCCGGTGGAGCCGGCGGCCAGCTCCCGCAGTTTGCTGACGCATTCGTCGATGCGCTGGAGGGAACTGCGTGCCCCCTGCAAGCCCTCAATCGTGAAATTGAAGGTTTCGCGATAGTGCGCCGTGAGCAATAGGTAGCGAATCTCACGGCCGGAAAAGCCCTTGGCGACCAGGTCGCGGAGCGTGAAGAAGTTGCCAAGGGATTTGCTCATCTTCTTGCCCTCGACCAGCAGGTGGGCACCGTGCAGCCAGTATTTGACGAACCGCTGGCCTGGGGCTTGAACACCAGCACCCTCACTTTGGGCGATCTCGTCTTCATGGTGCGGGAACATGAGATCTTCCCCACCCAGGTGGAGGTCAAAGCTGGGACCAAGCAACTGCATACTCATCGCGCTGCACTCGATGTGCCAGCCGGGGCGCCCTTCACCCCAGGGGCTGGGCCAGAACACTCCGCCGTCCTCGGGCACCCGAGCTTTCCAGAGGGCGAAGTCCGCAACCGACTCTTTGGCATACTCGTCACTGGCAACGCGCTCGCCGATGCGCATCTCCTCAAAATTCAAGTGCACAAGCTGGCCATATTGCTGACCGGCGTCCCGGTACTTTTGGATGGAAAAATAGACTGAGCCATCCGGCGTTTGATAGGCCAGGCCACGGGCGAGCAGACGGCCGATCAGCTCCACGATTTGGGGAATATGTTCCGTGGCCCGCGGCGTGTGATGCGGCAGGCGGCAGCGCAGCGTGCCGAGGTCCTCGAAGAAGGCCCGCTCGAATTTCCCGGTGAACTCGGTGAGAGTGCCGCCCGATTCCTTGACGCGCTTGATGATCTTGTCGTCCACGTCGGTAATATTCATGACGTGTCGCACCTGGTATCCTTGGAATTCCAGGCAACGCCGCACCAGGTCGCTGAAGACAAAGGTGCGCCAATTGCCGATGTGCGCAAAATCGTAAACCGTCGGGCCGCAGCAGTAGAGGCCGACGTTTTTCCCGGACGGATCCAGAGGAACAAAGTCCTGAACCGATCTCGTCAATGTGTTGAGCAGCTTCAAACCCATAAATGACGCCGCAAGGCTAGGGGTGATTGCGCCGAAAGCAATTGAGAATTTTAACCACCGAACACTTGCTGGCGCTGGCGGGCATCCAGTTCGCTCCACTTACCGGGCGGCAGTTCGCCCAGCATGAAGTTTCCAATGCGCACGCGCACCAGGCGCAAGGTGGGGTGTCCAATGGCTCCGGTCATGCGGCGGACCTGCCGGTTTTTGCCTTCTACCAGTTCCAAAGCGATCCAAAAGGTCGGAACGTTCTTTCGGAAACGTATCGGCGGGACGCGCGGCGGCAGGGTGGGTTGGGGATCCAGCGACCAGCATCGGCAGGGCAGGGTGGCCTGACCTTGAAGGACCACGCCCCGGCTCAGATTCTCCAGGGCGGCCGGGGTGGGGATTCGCTCCACTTCGGCCCAATACTCCCGTGGGTGTGCACGAACAGGGTGCAATAAACGCCGGTTCAACTCGCGCTCATCGCTCAACAGCAGGAGACCTTCGGAATCAGCGTCCAACCGCCCGAGCGGATAGACGTCCTTGGGGAATCCAAAGCCGGCCAGAGGCCGGTTGGCGGAGCCATCGGGCGTGAATTGCGACAGCACGCCGTAGGGCTTGTTGAAAGCGATCAACATCGAGGCGTATTACGGTTGCACCTGGAGCCGGAACATGGAGGGGCCGTTGGCCTGGTTGGTCGGAAGCAGCAGGGAAGCCGGTGGGAGTTTTGGCCGGAGCCAATCTGAGGCCGGGATCCAGTCGATGCCGTTAGTGCTTGATAGAAGCTGGTAAGCGCGACCTGACACCGGTGTCCAAACCAGTTGCGCACGATTAGAGGAGGCGGGTTGGATTTGCACCGACAAGTTCGCCGGCAACGGACCGGGGGTGTTGGTGGGAGTGTGCATTTGCGCCCGGAACCATCTGGCTGGAGGTGGATTGGAGAGGTTGACGCGGGTCACGGTCGAGGTGGCTTCAATCCAAGGGGTGGCATTTTGCCAGGTGAACGAGTTGGTGGTTGCCTGGACACGATAAAGCACTCCGACGGTAGAGGGCCACTCAAGTTGGATCGATTGCGGGTTCGGGAACGAGGCTGTCAGTTTGAACGCCAGGCGTGGGGACATGGGATCGGTGCCGGCGATGAACTCGGCGAGGTCCGACATGCCATCGCCGTCAGAGTCAGTCCTGGCCGTCCGGTTGGAGGAGACTACGCCGAAGTAGGCCAGTTCCCATTCGTCGGAGATGCCGTTATTATTTGTGTCGGGGAACGTGTAATTGCCGGTGAATGTGATGGTCCCTCCAGGGGCGAGGTAATTGGTGACGGCAGCCGGCGCGCGGTAGTAGGGCAGATCGGCGTATTCCATGATGTAATTGCCGGGGGGCGTGTTGCTGAGTACGGCAGACTTGCCGGTGCCTTTGAGATGGGCGGCGCCGCTTAGAAAGTAGTGTGCCTGCCAGAGGTTGTTCGTGATCAATATCGTCCCTGGTACCAGGGTGGCCATGGTTATGGAGACGTCATCGACGAGCCATCCCGGGCGCGGCGCGGCATCGACCGAGATCATCACGTAATACCAGACCAGGTATACCAGCTTGCCGGCATACGGTGTGAGATCCACCTCCTCTTCGATCCAATCGAAGGCAGAGTCTCCAAATTCGGCGATGGGGATCGCCTGATTCTCGCTGACGACCATGACCTGCCCAAATTCCACGTCATAGCCGGAGAGATCGGTAAAATCATAGCAGTGCCAAAAGTGCAAGGTGGCGACGTTTCCGTTGGTCAAATAGATGGCCGGGCTGATCAGGTAACTTTCGGCGAAATCGATGGCTGCGCCTTTGAGATTGCTGCCCCAGGCATTCGGCGGGGAATGGGCCTTATTCGCGAGTTGATTATTGGGAACCCCCAATGTCCACTCGGGCGTGACCCCGGGAACGTACGAGGCGGGGTCTGTATAGGTAGTCCAATTGGTGGCACCGGAATCGAGGTTGTCGGCCCATGGCGCGATAATCGGTCGCAAGGTTCGAAAAGTGTAGAGCTTCCCATGGTTGTCGTCGGTGGTTGTATTTCCAGCGGCATCGCGGCTCACGACTTGGTAATAATACAGCCGATCCGGAGTCAGGAAGGGAATGGAGACATCATGGTTGAAAGACAAATCGCCTGCGTAGGCGGTGCGGTTTAAGAGCGCTGATTCTCCAAACTGCACCAGGGCGTCCGTCGGCTCGGAGGTATCCCAGGAGATGATCGCAGAGACATAGTCTGGCTCGGATCCTACGAGCGTGATGGTTGGCGGTTGGGTATCGACCGCCGCGGTCGCAGTGGCGTGAGCACCGGACGAATCCACGTACTGCAGGGTTAAAGTATCCCCGTGAACTGCACGCAGCTTTCCTGATTGTGGTGCATTGGTGGCCGCAATCAAATCGACCGTCCCTGCGAACACTCCGCGCCTCGCGGTTTCGAACAGAGAAAGCTGGATTGGGCCTGGTTGGGTGTCGGTGCCGGCGGTGACGGATACCGACCCCTGACCGGCGCGACCGGAGTCACCCAACTGGATTCCCGCCCGCGACGGCAGCGTGTAAGCCGGTGAATCCAAAAGTAAATCAGTGCTCCCCCGCGAACCGGGAGCGAGGTAAGCGAGGATTTTGGTCATTAACGGACCCCGGTCAGCCGTTGGCACTGCGTCGAAAGGAAAAGAGAAAAACACCAGACGCCCTGTGGAGGTCTGGCCGGGAGCCGGAGTTCTCAAACCGACGGTGTCTCCGGCCTGATTTTTGAAGACACCCGTGGCGTGGATGCCCGGTACAATGGTGTCGGATAGATCCGGGCCGAGCAATCCGAGCCATAGCGTCTCGTACTCGGCGTAATCCATAGTAAGGTCCAGGCCGGCTGATATGGGGTCCAGTGGCAAACCTTGAATGGCTGATGCCCCGGTGCTTTGGGGGTCCACCACGTACGATTGCACCTGGAGCACGTCGTGAATGAAGGCGGCACCACCGGATTCCTCGAGGCGGGACAAAACCTCCATCGACGCGACGAAGAGCGAACCACCGCCGGCGAGGTAATTGGAAATGGAAGTTCGTTCGCCCGGGGACCAGACCCCGACCAGTTCGGGGACCCGCCAGATCACCGCGCGATAACTGCGCAGCAGCCCCTCGGTCGGTGGCCCATTGCTTACGGCATTCCAGAAATCATAAACCGCTCCTGCCTGTTGCAGGGCATCAGTATAGCCGGAGATTGGCGGCGCACCGAGGGTCGTGGGGTCGTCGGGAAACGAATCCACCAGCAAAACGGGTGGCACGACCCGAATAAACACCGAGAATAAATTGCCGGCATTATCGTTGGTCGACGTGTTGCCCGCCTCATCCGCCGAACAGAAATACAGGTAATAGGTCTGATTTTGGGTTAGACCGTCCAGGGCCAGCGAATGACTCGTTTCCAGGGCGATGTTGGTAACCGCCCGTGTCCAGCTCAGACGGTCCGTGTTGGTGCCGAATCGCACCACGGAATTGGCCGGTTCGTCCGTCGTCCATTGCAGGATAGCCTGGCCGTACTGATTAGTGACGGTCACCGCCGAGATGACCGGCGGGAGAAAATCGGCCTGTGCGGTGGCGGTGCGCCAAACACCCGCGGATTGGTCAAAATAGCGGGCATCGATCTGATCACCATGGGAGAGTTGAAGCTGACCGTCGGGCAAGGGTGTTCCAGTGGCGGTGCGCACCATTCCGGTAAACACGCCGCTGACTCCGTCAGGTTTCAAGGTAATGGGTTCAGGGGTGGTTTCTGTCGTGCTGGAAATGGAGACCGTCGCCGAATTCTTTCCGGCAAGGTCTGAGTCGACGAGTTGGATGCGGATGGGCGCGCCCTGGCGGTATTTGGTGCGGTCCATTCCAATTACACCGGTCCCGGCGGTGGCGAGGTCCGCTGAGACTACGAGCGCAAAATCCTGGTCAATGGCAAAGGTCTGGGACACCACGTCCTCCACGACCCGCGTTCCCCGTACCCGTACGAAGTAGCGGCCGGGGATGGGTGTGAACAAATGCACCGCTTCGACGTTGTTGATCGTGTCGGGTTGTGCGGCGTTGGCGATGGATTCGCCTTCGAAAAACTGATTCCCGCGATAAATTGTGCCCACCGGATCGATAACTTCGAGGTCGAGATCGTTGACGAGGGCGGGGATCGCTCCAGGGAACCCCGGGGCGTCAGAATAGGTTAGGGTAATCTTGAGTGGCTGTGACGCCGAGTTTACCACGATCTGTTGCTCATAAACTTGCCCGTTGGTAAGGGGCTGGGTCTGATCTAGAAAAGCTATTTTCAGGGCAGGATCGAGCAAGGCAACCAGGTCGATGCGTCCCCAGCCTTCGTCCATATTGGGCACCGGTCCGGTGCCAAATTCGTCCAATAAATCGGCGGCGGTATTGATGAGCGCGGCTTTCACCAGGGCTGGGGAAGGGGTTTGCCCGTTATGATTTTGGCGGTACCACTGCACAAAGACCGCGGCCGCACCGGAAGCGTGTGGGCCCGCCTGGCTCGTGCCGCCTTGATATTGGTAGTTGGGCGAAATCGGAGCCCAGGCATACTGGTCGGTGGCTGAGGCGGATTGCAATGAGGAGATCCACGTTCCCGGGGCGACGACATCCGGTTTGATGCGTCCGTCCTCGCAAGGCCCGCGGCTGGAAAAATCGGCCATGGCTTCGGGTCCATCCGCATAGCTAAGAAAGTCGGGCCGGTCATTTTCCGAGGCGCCAGTCGCCAGCACATTTTTGGCTACGGCCGGACTGCCGATGGTCTGGGATCCCGGGCCAGCGTTGCCGGCGGAGAACTCGAGAATGTAGGGTTGGTCACCCAGTTTGAGCGCGTCGGCGTCCCGTACCAGTTCGTCAAATTCCATCGCGGAAACATCGTACCGCCCTTGAGTGTCATCACCCCAGCTATTGGAGCCGATATCCGCCCCGGCCCTCACCGCGTCGCGCGTCATGCGCTCGAAGCTCGGTGGAGGAAAATAGCCGCCCGATCCGTCAAAAATCCGCTGCGCGATGATGCTGGCACCCGGGGCCACACCAAGCCCATAAAGTGCGCCATTGTCATCCACCTCACCAGTGGCTCCGTTGCCGGCGACGATACCGGCGACATGCGTGCCGTGGCTGTGCTCGTCCGCGGCGTCGAGCAAGCCGCCGTACGCAAAAAACGCGGGGGTGCGGCCAAATAGATCGGGATGCATGGTCAGGGCATCCCCATTATTCAAGCCGCTATCGGCCACGGCTACCGTCACGCCCGCGCCATTGTAGCCAAGGCTCTCGGTCAACAGGCGCCCGGGACCACCGTCACCCGCCACCAACTTGGAGGCGACTTCATCAAATAGCTTGATGTTCGGACCCGGCTCAATCCAGAGCACCGTTGTCGATTGCGCCAAATTGGCTATCTGCCCGGGCTGAATCGTTCCTCGCAAAACCTGACCTGACTTCAAGGCGCTCTCCTGCTCGACACGGTCCAGGGCCTTGCGCACGCTCTGGATTTCCTCCGGGCTGGCGTCGCTAGCTAACAACACCGTAACTGGCATCGGGGTTGCGACCGCTTTCGATACCCGCTCAGCCACTGCGCGGTGAATCTTCCAATCGGGACGAAATTCACCAAGCCAACTGACCGAGGATATGGGGCGGGCCGCCGAGGAAACTCCGGTGGAGCTGCGAGCGATCCAGGCGTTGTCGGCGATGTATCGAATGAGCTTAATTCCTTGCCGAGCCAGAGCTTCACGCTCCTTCAGGTCTGGCGGTGCTGAAAACTGAATGAGGATCAAACCATTTGCAGTTTGAGCGCCGATGCCACCGGTAGTCGGGGCGAGCATAGTCCGAGTTGGAGCGGCAGTGGTGGCTACCGTTTCATTCCGCAGTCGGATATCGCCAGCTTCAACCGCCAGAAAGAGGAGGGGTAGAACACCAAGGGCTTGAAACGAAAGGCGAGCAAATTGGCGCCAGATGAATCTAAACTTCACCCTATCAGCATAGACCGGGGCGTTGGAAAGACAAGAGGGAGCAGTAAGGTTAACGACGTTCATCGTTCTATTGGATTTGTCACTGGGCGGGTTATCCGGTATCAAGCAACTGCTGCAATGATAGGAACCGCATTAAATGTGATCGGTGTAACAGTCGGCGGAGTGGTCGGTCTCACTCGCCGGCAAGGACTTACGCCGGTCAATGAGTCTTTTTTCAAGGTAGTCCTGGGAGTGTTTACGGTCTGGTTCGGTTTGCAGCTCACCTGGCGCAGCTTGAACGGTTCCATTGGCGAAATCCTCAGGCAGCTTAGCATCATGGTGTTGTCCCTCATTCTGGGTCGCCTGACCGGGAGGTTGATTGGGCTGCAGAAGTTCTCGAATCGTTTGGGACACTTCGCGAAGGAAAGAGTTGCTCATGCCCATCCCGATGATCCGCAACGGATTGGCAACGGTTTCAGCACTGCGGGTGTACTCTTCTGCGCCGCCCCTTTGGGAATGCTCGGGGCTGTTCAGGACGGTTTGAGCGATTATTTCTATCCGCTGGCTGTCAAAGGGGTCATGGATGGTTTGGCTGCGATGGGATTTGTGATGATCTTCGGCCCCGGGGTGCTGCTTTCCGTTTTACCGCTGCTCGCCTTCCAAGGGACAATCACGTTGCTCGTCGTGCGATTCCTCCGACCCTGGCTGGAGGTGCACAATCTCGTGGATCCGATCAATGCTGTGGGCGGTTTGCTGGTCTTTAGCGTCGCGCTCGTGATTTTGCAGTTAAAGAAGGTGGAATTGGCCGATTATCTTCCCGGCCTGGCGATTGCTCCGGTCATCGCCTGGTTCTGGCATTAGCGGGGAATCGGGACCCTAAGGTCGGTCATCGTTCGGTATTTCTACGGACAGGGAGGAGCTTCTGCGGCATGGACTTTGAGGGGTCTTTGGGGTATTGTAAGCTACTGAAAGAAAAAAAGTAAGCTGATAGCGCATCAGCATGAGCAGGAGTGTTGCCGCGTTTTCTGTTAAGAAACGCTAAGATGATTAATCAGTTATGCAATCAGTAGTGAAAAGTGCTTTAACCACAGCATTCTACTTGTAAGCGGGACGTGGTGGGTTAACTTTTTTTCAATAATTCTGCATTTTAAGTATGGAAAATCACAAAGTCCGTATCCAGAAGGCGGCATTGACTATTTGGTGGGCGTGTGGAGCGCTCCTTGGTCTCATTCCGGCATCCGTGCTCGGCACTTGTGTTCCACCGCCGGCAGGGTTGATCGGGTGGTGGGCGGGGGAATCGAACGCCAATGATACGCGAGGCATTTTTCCCGGCACGTTGCAGGGCGGCGTCCTATTTACGCCAGGCAAAGTGGGCCAAGCCTTTTTGTTCAACGGCACGAATAGCTGGGTCGAAGTGCCCGATGCCAATGAGCTTAGCCCCCACACCGGAGCCAGCGGCGAGGTGACCCTGGAAGCGTGGGTGTTTTTTCAACGGCTCCCCAAGTTCGACACGGCGACCGGTCAGGCCAACCGGGCGATTGCGGTCAAGGGTACCACCGGCAATTGGGAATACGGGCTCTTTATCACGACAAACATGATCCCGGTGTTTGGGACCTGGCAGGCGAACGGGAACAATTACGGCTCGGTATCTCCAACCAACGCCATAACCACCAACCAATGGTATCATTTGGCCGGGGTGCTGCGCAAAGGGCAGTTTTCCCGCTTATATGTGAACGGGGTTCTCGTCGCCGAGAATACCACTTTCTCCGGGGACACAGCGAACGGCACATCTTCGCTGTATATTGGGCGCCGCGGTGACGGGCAGTGGCTGGATGGAATCGTTGATGAGGTGTCTCTCTATGGGCGAGCCTTGAGCGGAACCGAGGTGGCTGCCCTATATGCTTCAAATACCGACGGCAAGTGTCCCACGTCGCCTGGGGCGCCGGTGCCTTATTTCACTGATTTCGAGAGCGGCTTGGGACCGGAGTGGTCGTTGCCGTTGTGGAACATGGACGAGCAGGCGGTTTTCACCCGGTTTTCCGGCCGATTTAATAACACTCCGCAGACATTGACCCTGACCAATCTTGTCGTTGGCCAGACGTACCGGCTTGGTTTTGATTTTTATGCGTTGGATTCCTGGGATGGCAACGCGCAATCCGACACTTTTATGGTGCGGATCAACGGTGCGACACCGTTCCAGTATACCTTCAGCAATTACAACCAGGATCCGCCGAACAGCCCTCAGTCGTATCCGGGGGTGCCGGATCAGGGGCGCAGCAATCTGGGTTTTGTGGTGGGTTACGTGGACGCCATCTATCGCAACATCGAGGTGCTTTTTACCGCGAGCAATTCCGTGACCATGATCTCCTTTTGCGGGGTGAACGTGGATGGGAATCTGGACGATGAATCCTGGGGCATTGATAACGTGGGCGTCGACCTCGCGTCCAACACCACCAATACGTTTGTTCGCTCCACGACGCTGCCGGCCCAAAGCAGCACCAATGCGATCGCGTTGAGTTATTTCACCCTCTCAGCAAATTGGCCGCTGAACACCGCCACGGCCACCAATGTCGCGAACTACTCCTTGCGCATGCCCGGCGTGGACGGTGCGTTCGGCACTCCCGACGATGTTTTGATTCCGTTCGGCGTCAGTTCTCCCGGCCCGGGAGGGCGTACGGTTTTAGTCACGCTCACCAACGCGCCTCTGTCACCGGGATTATACCGCTTTCAGACCCTGGGTGGATTGCAAGGCACTAACGGTGTGTCGGTGCAAGCGTTCGTCCGTGATTTTACGATCGCCAACCCGGTTTTCGGGGTCATCGAGTCGTTCGGAAACGACACCATCGCGACGGCGACCTCGCTGCCAGTGGCTGAGACGCCGTTGGGCAGTGGGTTCAGTACCGCGTTCGCGGTGGGCGAGTTTGCAAGCACCAGCGATGTCGATTATTGGCGGTTTGACGCCGAGGCTGGCGACGTCTTGACCATTCGGCTTGAAAGCGAAGCTCGAGGAGTTTATCCCAATTTATACGTGCAAAACGCTGCGGGCGGCAATGTGTTTACTACTTCTGGCGGAGCCGATGGCGTAGCTCAGTTGCAGAATGTGACCATCTCCACCCCGGGTACTTATTACATCCGCGTCTGGAGCACCTCGAACCGTTCACGATACTGGCTCCGCCTGGATCAGTCGCGCGGCCCGCAGATGGAAAATGAGGACAACGGATCGCAGGCCGGGGCAAACCAGATTAACCTGGCGTTCAGCGCCGGGCTTTCTCAAGGGAGGATCGTTGGCTCTTTGCCGGCGGCGGACAGCGCCGGTGATTTCTTCCGGTTGGGTACCTTAAACGTGGGTAATTCCATCAATGTTAATGTCCAGTATCCCGCTGGCTCGAGTCTGACCGGCAGGCCGCCGGTGCTGACGGTGCAGCTTGAAGGGCAGGGAACGGTGCTGGCGAGCAACAATACCGGGAACCTCAGTTTCACGGTAAACGCGGACGGGGTTTACTACGTTCGTGCGGAAAGCGCCAATCGAGATCTTCGCTCGCAGTACCTGCTGAATTTTGCTTTGAGCGACGGCGTTCCCCCGGTGATCACCTCCACAACTTTCCCCTCCGAAGGGGGCACCACCTCCGAGATTCTGGACCGGTTCACTTTGGGATTTTCCGAGGACATCGAGCGTTCCTCATTGAGCAATAGCGCCAATTATGAGTTGCGTTCGGCCGGGAACGACGGCGTGTTCAACACTCCCGATGACCAACTTTATGCGGTGCGCACTACCGGATACTCCGGTGGTCTCAGCGCCGGCTATGCCATTCTGGATGGTCCGCTGCAGCCTGGGAAGTTTCGCTTCACGGTGGGGACGAACCTGGCCGACCGGGCGGCGAACAAATTGGCGGCGCCGTTCGTCCGCAATTTCACCGTTACGAATCTGCCGGGTTACGTGGTGAAAGGCCGCAACAACGAAGGTGGTGGCAGCGCCACTCCCATGGCACCGATTAGCGGCACTAACGGGAATGGATCGGTGGGGTGGTTGGCCAACTTCGGCGTCGGCTCCAACCCGCGCTCGGCGGCGCCGGGATTCTATAACGGGGACACCAACCTGGACTTGATCGTCGCCAATTTCTCCAGCGACAGCATCACCGTTTTAACCAACGATGGCCGGGGGGGGCTGGTTGCGTCCACCAATATTCCCACCGGGGACGGCGCCATTTCGGTCGTCACAGGCGATCTGAACAAAGACGGCAAGGCTGATGCCGCAGTGGCGAATTATTATGCGGGCACCGTTTCGGTTCTGCTGGGGGACGGCACCGGGCAGTTCTTAATCGTGACGAATATCGGGGGCTTTTCCGGGCCTTACAATATCGCCCTGAGCGATTTGAACGGGGATGGAAAGCTGGATCTCATTGTGCCTTCCTACAACGGAAATTACGTCAGCGTCCTGATGGGCAATGGGGATGGCACGTTCCAGGCGCGCACCAATTATACGACAGGGAGCAACCCGCAAGGCGTGGCAGCCGGCGATTTGAACGGGGACGGTGTGCCCGACATTGTCGTGGCTAATTACAGCAGTTCGACGATAAGTGTCTTCACCAACAATGGCAGTGGTGCGTTCACCTTATCAACGAACCTGCCTTGCGGGCCGAATCCGAGGTTTGTGGTGATTGCGGATGTGAACGGGGACAACAAAGGAGACCTGATAATAAATCAATCCAGTGACGGCACTGTGGGAGTCATTTTGGGCAATGGCAACGGCACTTTCCAGTCGGTGCGCAGTTATCCGTGCGCGGCCAACGATGCCTACCAGTTGGTAGTCGCTGATCTCAACGGGGATAATCGTCCTGATATCATCGTGCCAAGCTACGGGAACAACAGTTTCACCATCAACCTGAACAACGGTGTCGGTGGTTTTACCAATTTGTTCTCCTACGGCGTGAGCCAGAACCCCATCGCCGCCGCATGCGGGGACTTCAACAACGACGGACGCCCGGATCTGGTGTTTACGCATTACAACGGCAGTTATGTCTCGTTATGGTCGGGGAACCCGGTCAGCCTGTTGCCGGAAGACCCGCCGGGTAGCGGGTTGCGCACTGGTCTGGCGCGGGGCCGCCGTTCCACTAGCACTGACAACGATTATTACCAGTTCACCGCGAACGCCGGTGATCGGGTTATGGTGGCGGTGGACACGGTCGGGAATCCGTCCAGCAGCCAGCAGTATTACCAGATCCTCGCATTGGACGGCGGGGTTTATACTTCCTGGTACTCCGACGGCAGTGGCTGGGGACAAAGTGGCATCGTAACTTTGCCCTATACCGGCACCTACCTGGTGCGCGTGGCGCCCAACAATGATTATCAGGGCGAATATCGCGTGCGGGTCAGCCTTGCCAGCGGCGCGTTGGATTTTGAGTCAGAAGTCAACAACTCCATCGCGCAATCCGATCCATTGAACTTTTCGCGCACCCCGGGCCGGTTGCGCAGTTCGGTAGCCGGGTATATTTCCGCTGGCGATCCTGGCGACTTTTACAATCTCGGCTACCTGCAGGCTGCGGATCGGGTGAATTTTGGCATCCGGCAGCCATCCACCAGCGGGATATTCCCCATTATCACGGTGTATAACGCGGCAGGCTTGGCCATGACCAACAGCAGCGCTGGGGCCACCAACTTCGCTTTCATAGTGCCGTCGGACCAACCGGGAGTCTACCATGCTTACGTGACGGCGGCTTCGGGAGGTTATACGGCGCAGCCTGGGGCGGTCATGGGACTCTATGGTGGCAGCGATGAAGTCGACCTGGGTTCCTGGTTTAATTATCAAGCCTTCACCTTGTCGTTTTGGGTGTCGCCTTCAAGTTCGCAACCTACCTACGCGGACATCTTTGATAACAATCATCAGTCCGGCATCAACTGGGTGATTCAGCAAAATGTCAACACGTTGAACCAATACAGTTGGGGTGCCGGTGACGGCGGACCGGGAGTGCTTTTCAATTTGTCCGCCGACACCTGGCAACACGTGGCAGTCACGCGCGACTTGACAAATGTCACACGCGTGTATGTGAACGGCACCTTGGTGGGCACTTCCATCGGCACCGGCCAAATCAACTATAATGGTCAGCAATTTCTGCGTATCGGCCGCTGGGGAGGCGGTGGGCGCAATTGGAATGGCATGATTGATGACGTGCGGATCTGGGACCGGCCGCTGTCCGGTGGAGAAGTTGTGGCGGGCATGACCGGGACCTTGACGGGCAACGAACCGAACCTGGTGGGTTATTGGACTTTTGACGAGGGCTTCGGAACAGTGTCGGCTGATCACAGTCCTTCCAACCGGGTAGCCACCCTCGTTGGGGGGGCCGCCTGGCTCTCTTTGGGGCCGACCAACGCGGCTTCGCCAAGTTTGAGTGCGCAATATCTGGTCGACTTCGACATCACCAACTCAGTGGCACCGCTGATCACCGGTGTCAGTCTCCCCTCCGGGCTTTCCACCAACCAACAGAATTCCTTCACGGTCTCGTTCAGCGAAGACATGAACCCGGCGTTTAACACGTTGTCTCGAAATATCTACAAATATGGCACCAGCAGCTACCTTCTGACCGACAGCTCGGGCACTTGGTGGGATATGCAGCGGCAGGCGCAGGCGCTCGGCGGAAACCTCGCGAGTATTCTAAGCGTGGGTGAGAACAACTTCATCAATTCTACATTCTCCGGCGTTGGTTCTCTGTGGCTGGGCTTGAATTACCTCAATTACCGGGAGGCCATCGGTTGGGTTAGCGGCGACCCTTACAGTTATAACAACATTGCTTCAGGCGACCTGAATAACGGCAATGGTTATGAGCCCACGGTGCGAATGTATGGTAACGGGGATTCCCGCTGGGGCGACATCTCCCCCTCGACCAGCTATCGAGGGGTCGTGAAGATCACTTCGACCGCTGATGCCGACGGGGATGGCCTGGTGGACTCGCTGGATCCTTATCCGTCCGATCCGAAAAACGCGTTTGATCTGCGGGCTGCCGGTCCGGATGGTCTTTTCGACACCCCAGATGATATCGTCTATCGGGTCTACAGTACGGGTTACTCGAGTGGGCTCAGCACGACTTTCTTTATCCAGGATGGTCCGTTGCAGGAAGGGGTTTACCGGTTCATGGTCACCACGGCTCTCCAAGATCGTTTCGGTATCAACCTGGGTTCCAACTTTACGCAGTATTTCACCAATGCCCCGGTGCCCGGGTTTCTCAGCGAAAAACGGCGTCAGAATGGGAACAACTACAGTGTCACTTCTCTGAGCACCACCCCGAGCAACCGTCTCGATGGGTCTTTTAGCAGTTACACCACGGTCGGTGTTCCAGGCAATCCACACTTCATGATTCGAGGAAAATTCGACAGCGACACCAACCTCGACCTTATCACCGCCAATTACAATGGGGATAACATCTCGGTGTTGAAGGGTTCCGGCACCGGAACCTTCACGCTCACCACGAACATCAGCGTCGGCAATGGGCCGGTGGCAATCACGTCCGCGGACTTTAACGGCGACGGTATCCCGGATTTGGCCGTTTCCCTTTATGCGGACAATAAAGTCGCTATCCTCCTTGGCACCGGGACCGGTAGTTTCACGTTGCTCACCAATTTGACGGGATTCAGCAATCCTTTCGTGCTGGCGGCAGCGGATTTGAACCATGACGGAATCCGGGACCTGGTGGTGCCGAACATGGCTGCGGGCACGGTTTCCGTGCGATTCGGCAATAGTGACGGTACGTTCCAGAACGGAACAAATTACCCTGTAGGAAGCGGCCCGGAAACCGTGGTGCTGGGGGATTTCAACCAGGACGGTGAAGTGGACCTGGCGACGACCGACTACAACAATTCCACGATCAGTGTGTTGCTCGGCAGCAACGGCGTTTTCCAGGCGCGAATGGTGCTCACCAACTCGGCCGCGAGCCGGTCCCTGGCATGCGCCGATGTGAATGGCGACGGAAAACTCGATCTGGTTTCCGTGGGGGGCTCGAAGCTCAGCGTGTTCCTGGGTAATGGGGATGGAACCTTCCAGCCCCGGCAGGACACCGAGTGCGGCGCGAACGACGCCTACCAGGTGGTGTTGGCCGACCTCAATGCAGATGGGAAACTGGACGCGGCAGTGGCGAGTTATGGCGGAAATAGGCTGATCACCGCGCTGGGCAATGGTGACGGGACCTTTGGATCGGTGCTGCAATATATTCCAGGAGGAAATCCCATCTCCGTCGCAGTCGGAGATTACAATAACGATGGGATTCCTGATTTGGCCTCGGCGAATTATGGGGGTAATTATCTGTCCGTGTTCCTCGGGAACAACTTCGAAGGCTTGACGCCCGATCCGCTGGGCACAGGCATTACTACCGGCGGCGGCCGCGGGAGTCTGTCGCAGAGCGGTGACCTGGATTATTGGACATTCTCGGCGGAAGTCGGGGATCGCCTGCTGATCTCGACCGAGTGTTTGGGCTATCCCGGTAGCTCCAGTCTGCTGGTCCGGATTTACTATCCCACTGGCGACCAGTGGACCTATTTCTACAGCGACGGTAATGGCGGAATCGGCAATGCCAGTCTCACCGCCCCCGTCAGTGGTACCTATACGGTGCGGTTGGAGCAGAACAATGCATTCTATGGCGAATACCGGCTACGTGTGACGGTGGCCAAGGCCCCGCTGCAACTCGAGACCGAAGCCAACAGCACGCTGGCGCAGGCCAATACACTCACCTTTGACTTGAGCGCCGGGCAGCGCAACGCCCAGGTGCTGGGGTACATTTCTTACAATGACGCAGGAGACTGGTTCCGGCTGGGAAATCTCGGGCCGAATACCCAAATCACGCTCAATGCGCGCAAACCGGCCAACAGCAGTCTCGCGCAAATCATGGAGATTTATGATGCGTCTTCGACTTTGATGGCACGCTCCAGCCCGCTGGATACCAACCTGGTCTTTACCGTCGGGCCGACCAACGGCGGCGCGTATTATGCCCGCGTAAGCTCGGCCTATCCCAGCAAACCGACGGGCGGAACCAATGGACTCTACTTCGACGGCAATTACGTGAACCTCGGGGCCTGGGGGCCTGGAACAAATTGGGCGGTACAGGCCTGGGCCATGCCATCTTACATCCCGAGCGGACGCCGCCAGATTGCGGGTAGTGCCTCCAGTTGCCTGGATTGGGGCATTGTGATGACGGACGGGCGCTTTGGGGTCAACACCCGGCAACCGGGTGGCTGCGGAATCACTTACAGCAGCACTGCCAACGCTCAACCCAATGTTTGGTATCACCTGGCCGCTGTCTGCGACGGTACGAATGCATATCTGTATGTCAACGGCGTGCTGGCCGCGAGCGGACCGACGGAGGTGAACTATGTGCCCTATACCGGAGCGGCGCGTATTGGCGGCAACGTTTGCTGCGGCGAATATTTCCCCGGCATCATTCAGGAGGTTTCGGTCTGGAATCGCGCATTGGCAGGCACGGACGTGGTTCAAACCATGGCGAACAACCTCGTAGGTAATGAGGCGGGGCTTGCCGGTTACTGGCGGCTGTGGGAAGGAACGGGCAGCACCGTGACTGATTTCAGCTCGAACGCCCGCACTGGCACGCTGGTGAACGGTCCCGTCTGGGTGGCGCTTGGTAAACCACAGAGTATTCCTTATGGGCTTTACCAGCAGTATATTTTAGGCATCAACCTTATCAACACGGTGCCGCCGCAAGTGCTCGCGGTCAGTCTTCCCGCCGAAGGCTCCATTTCGGGAAACATCCTGGATCGCTTTAGCGCCACGTTCTCCGAGGATATGGACGCGACGACCGTGAATGTCTCCACTAATTATGAGTTGCGAGCCGCCGGTCCCGACCACTTGTTCGGCACTGCAGACGACCAGCTTTACACGGTAGTGAACTCGCCCACCTATTCGGCTGGCACCACCGCCAGTTATGTCATTCCGGATGGTCCGTTACAGCCGGGTGATTACCGCTTGACCATTCGAACCAATTTGGCGGATCCAGTGGGCACTCCACTGGCGACGAATTACGTACGAAATTTCTCGGTCACCAATGTGCCCGGGTTCGTGTTTGAAACCCGCGGGGGTAACGCCTGGAATGTGGCGACCAGTTTGAGCACCAACCGCAACGGCAATCCCGATGGTTCGTACACTTCGGGCAGCACTCTCTCTTTGGGCAGCGGCACGGAGCGCATTGCGGCCGGGAGAATTGACGGCGACACCAACATGGATTTGGTGGCTGCCTTGTGGCAGGCGGGTCAGGTGGCGGTCCTGCTGGGCAACGGGGACGGCACTTTCACGGTGAAGACCAACTATAGCACCGGGGCCAACGCCTGGTCACTGGCGCTGGGCAAATTCAATGCCGACACCAACCTGGACCTGGCTGTCGTCAACTATGGCGCGGGAACGGTCAGTATTCTAACCGGCAACGGCGACGGTACCTTCCAGGCGGTCACCAACATGGCGGTCGGGATCCACCCATATCACGTGGTGGCCGCGGATGTGAATGGCGATGGCAAGCTCGACCTGGTGGTGCCGAACGCCGACAGCGCGAACTTCAGTCTGCTTTTGGGCAACGGCAACGGGACCTTCCAGCCGGCCACGAATTATCCTTCCGGGACCACGCCCGTTTATGCGGCGGTAGGGGATATTAACGGAGACGGCAAACCCGATCTTGTGGTGGCGAATTATGGGGATAACGACCTCATGTTGCGCCTGGGAAATGGCGACGGCACGTTCGGGTCCAAGTTGGTAATTCCTACGGGCATCAACCCCCGCGCGGTGGTGCTGACCGACTTGAACAACGACGGCAAGCTGGACCTGGCGGTGTTTAACGGTGGAGACAACACCATCAGCGTCATGTTTGGCAACGGAGACGGCTCGTTCCAGCCGCGCGTGAATTATGCCGTGGCTTCGAGTGATGGCTATGAGTTGATGGCGGCGGATCTGAATGGTGACGGTTGGCGTGACCTGGTCATGCCGGGGTATAATAACTCCCGGATTAATGTCCTGATGAACCGGGGAGACGGCACCTTCGGCACTCCAGCAGTTTATGCGGTGGGCAACCGTCCCGTGGGCCTGGCGCTTGCCGACTTCAACAACGATAACCGATTGGATATCGCCTACGGCAATGATAGTGGCGCCAGCGTCGGAATCCTGCTCGGGTGGGGGACCGAACCGATCGGAGTTGATCCGGTCACCGGGTTGCGCATCTCCGCCGGCAGGGGCGTGCTCTATAATGGCTCCCAGTCTGATTATTGGAGCTTTGATGCCAACGCTGGAGACGTGCTGTTCGCCGCGTGCGACATCGTGGGGAATCCCGGTGCTTCCGGGCTCCGCTTCCTGATTTATCAACCGGATGGGAGCTACCTAACGGATTTCTACGGCGATTATTATGGGCGAGGGCAGTTGGGAACGGTGCTGCCGACCACCGGTCGCTACATTTTGCGGGTCGACCCAAATTACAATTACGGCGGTGAGTATCGGTTCCGGCTGACTCTGGCCACCAGTCCGATCCAGACCGAAACCGAAGATAACAACGCTTATACTAGCGCAAACGGAGTATCCTTCAACCTGTCGAGCGGTCATAACACCGCCACCATGCTGGGGCATCTGCGTAGCGATGATCCCGGGGATAATTTCCGACTGGGGACCCTGGCTTCCAATAGTGTGATCAGCCTCGCTCTGCGTCAGCCAGCGAGCAGTGGCTTTGCCAGTGTAATGGAGGTGCTCAATCCGAGCGGGAGCGTGGTCGCCACCTCCGGTGTCGCCGACACAAATCTTGTTTACACGGTTCCGTTGGGTGCGGATGGGGCGTACTATGCGCGGGTGCGAGCGGTAAATGGCATGTTGCCACCGACGCAAATCCATCCGACCGGCAGCACCAATTCTCCTTACTATGGCGGTGCCGGTTACGCGGAAATTCCTATCAACATCCCGGACAATGGGTGCTCCGTCAGCTTCTGGTTCCGCACGGCCGATCCGAATGCCGCCTTGTTCTCGGTATCAGACGGAGGCGGCAGTCACGATCGCCACGTATACCTTAATGGCGGTAATATTTTCGCCCGTATTTATAGCGCGGGTGCTTTTGGTTCCACAGGCGCGAATTTTGCGGATGGTCAGTGGCATCATGTTGTATTCACGTATGGCAGCGCCATCGCCGGGAGCAAGGTCTATGTCGATAATAGTGAAATGGCCGCCAGCACCAAAGCGGCTTCGGATTTTACCTGGGATAACCGCATCCGCTTCGGGTATTCGCAGGACGCGCCCAGCCAGTACTTGGCGGGGTATATAGATGAGGCCAGGGTCTTTGCCCGCGCCTTTACTCCGGCCGACGTGCAATTCAATCGCACCAACGTCCTCACGGGTTCCGAGACCGATCTGATCGGGTATTGGCGCTTCAACGAAGGGGTCGGGGCGGTTTCAATGGATGTAACGACCAATGCCCGCAATGCCACCTTGTTCTCGGCGGTATGGTCCAAAAACGATCAACCTGGGTTCAGGGTGGTGCGTGGCCTTTTTGCGCAGTACCTCCTGGGGATTGATCTGATGGACGTGCAGGCGCCGTTCATTACCGCGGCAACGTTGCCGGCCAACGGCACCACGAACTTAAGCCTGGTGGATCGGTTTTCCTTCAGCTTTAGCAAAGAACTCGATCCGCGGTTGAACGGTTTCAACCGCGATATTCGTGTGTATAACGGAAAGGCCTATACCGTGACGCCTTCCGCCACCACCTGGTATAATGCGGAACAGCAGGCCAAAGCCTTGGGGGGCCACTTGGTTTCGATCAACGATGCGGTCGAAAACAAGTGGTTGTCCGATAATTTTGGGAGCTATGGCAATCTGTGGATCGGGTTAAACGATGAGTTGCAGTCGAACAACTATGTGTGGGTCAGCGGCGATGCCTTTACCTTCACGAATTGGAATAGCGGACAACCCGGTACCGCCAATAACCAGGACTTTGCCGCCATGCTCCCGGCCGGCACATGGGCTACCTACTATGCGAGTGACGCCTTCCGCGCCTTAGTCGAGGTCTCGGGGCCGGATACGGATCATGACGGCATCCCGGACACCCTGGATCCGTTCCCAACCGATCCTTATGACGGGCTGGATTTGCGTGCCGCGGGACCGGACGGTTTGTTCGATACGTCCGACGACATTGTTTATCATTTAAGCAGCGGCAATTACACCGGCGGACTTTCGCTCGGACTTTCGATTACGGATGGTCCGCTGCAGGTGGGCTATTATCGGTTCATGGTTAGCTCGGGCTTTACCGATCAGTTCGGCAACGCCATGACGCCGTATATCAGCTATTTCACCATCAGCAACGTTCCGGGATACGTACTTGAAGGCAGAAACGACAACACTGTTGCCGGCGCCACTCCGCTGCCGCTGATCGAAGATCCTCCCGGGTTCAAGACGGCCGCCGGTCGTGGCAACCTTTTCAACAGTTCAGACGCGGACTACTGGTCCTTCCCAGGCACTGCGGGCGACTTGTTAAATCTGGCCACTTGGGTGCCGGGATTCCCTGGTGCGTCCCAGCTCCGCTACCGCATTCTTCGTCCGGATGGAACGCAGATTCTGGATTACTATCCTTCCTATTACGGAGACGGCCAGGCGCCGTCCGTGACGCTCCCGGTGACCGGTACCTATAGCTTGCTGGTGACCTATAACTATGACTTCCAGGGAGAATACCGCTTCCGCATCACCACATTGGCCCCGCCCATGCAGTATGAGAGTGAAGATAACGGGACAATTGCGTTGGCGAATCCGCTGACCTGGACCGTAAATACCAATGGCCAGACGAGCAGCATCGTCGGGCGCATTCGGGACGTGTCAGACCTGGATTACTATAACCTCGGCACCATTACCAACGGATCGAGCATCTTCCTGAATGTTCGGCTACCGGGGAGCAGTTCACTCGGGCCGATCGTGAGTGTTTATAATTCCGCCGGGGTTTACCAGGCAGAGGCCATCGGCGGGCGTGCCAATGACGGGTTGGCCAACGTTCCCGTCACTGTCACCGGGACCTATTACGCGCTGGTACGTTCCGGCAACGGCACTGGCGGACTCAATGATCAATATATTTTGGACGCGAATGTGGTTCCCACCGGGAGCATCAATTTCCCCAACCTGATTGTCACGGCGGTCAATCCGCCTTCCGGTTCCGGCATCTTGAGCGGTCAGAATGTGGTTTACTCCTTCACGGTAGCAAACGTGGGGAACGCCAGTACTCTGGTGGGTAACTGGTTTGACCGTGCGGTGTTGTCGCAAGACCTGACGCTCGGCAATGGAGACGACATTCTCCTGGGCTTCTTCCCGCATGTCGGCGTTTTGAATGTCGGTGGGGAATACTCCGTCACCAACAACTTCCAGATCCCTGACGGGGTGAGCGGTGATTTCTACCTGATCGTCCAGGCGGACCCGGGCAACTCCGTGAACGAGTACCTGTTTAAAGGGGACAATACGACTGTCTCCACCAATACCTTCCACATCGACGTGGCGCCTTATCCCGATCTCGTGGTCGAAGGGTTGAACGTCGTGGGACCGGACGCCACCAACAATTTCAGCATCTCCTGGAACACCGCTAATCGAGGAACCGCAGTGGCGCCCGCCGGCTATTACGAGAAGATCGTCGTTCGCAACCAGAGCAGCGGACAATTGCTGGTAAACCTCGAACGGGTGCAGACAAATTCACTGATACCCAATGCGGTGGTGCCGAGGAATTTTAGCTTGGTGACGACCAATCCGGGACTCTACCAGGTCCAGATCATCACTGACTCCAAGAATGACATTTACGAGTTTAACACCAACGGACACGCCGTTGCCGAGGCGAATAACATCGCCACGACCACCTTCCAGATCATTGCCTACTACAACGTGACGTTGCAGTCGGTCCCGCCGGGGGCAGGGCTATTAGCCGGTGCTGGAACATATGCCTTTAACACGACGGCAAACACGGTGGCGACTCCGGTCACCAACGCGTTACCTTATTTCTTCGTGAACTGGACCGAAGGCGGCGCCTTCCAGAGTGCCAGCACCAATTATTCCTTTATCGTCACCCGGGACCGATCTCTGGTCGCCAACTTCTCACTGCCGGCCCTGCAAATTGCCGCGTCGAATAATCCGCCTTCTGGAGGCACCGTCTCGGGCGCGGGCAGCTACGCCTACGGCACGACCAACGTGCTGACGGCCAATGCCTCTTTCGGATACTACTTCACGAATTGGACGGAGGCCGGGAATGTCATCGCCACCACGGTATCTTTGACCAATGTGGTTACGAGCAATCGGTTTGTGGTTGCCAATTATCGGGAAGCCAACGTCATTCACGTCGTCACCACCGGAAGTTCGCCAACGAACGTAGCAGTGGTCACTGGGGCCGGGACGTACACCAATGGCCAGATCGGATCGTTTACCACGCCGCTTTCAGTAACGAATCCGCCTAACATTTATAACTTCAAGCAGTATACCCTAAATGGCGCACCGGCCGGTTCCAGCGCAAGTTTCAGCAAGACGTTTTCCACTCTGGATCCGACCAACATGCAGTTCGTGGCGATTTACGACACGGTGAGCATCCTGCCGCTGGTTACGAACGTGATTGCCAACTTGCCGAACCCGGTGCCGGTCACGACCAATTTCATGCTGACCTTCCAATTCAACCGGTCCATGAACACCAATATCACTCCCACAGTAACTTTGACGAATCCGGCGGTTCCGGTGGGTTTGCAGGCGGTGGTTCCGCCCGGTGGCACATGGTCTACCAACTCGCAGCCGAATGATACCTTCCAAACGCGCGGCATTAGCTTTGCCACGGGCATGGACGGCACGAATAGCGTGTTCATTGCGTCGGCGCAGGACCTGGGGGGCGGGCTATTGGCCCGCACCAATGTCCGTAGCGTGGTCGTGGACGTGACTCCACCGTCGAACCCGACGCTGACTTTGATTTCCTCGAATAGCTCCAGCGCGACCATCAGTTGGTCCGCCTATACCGCACCTGCCGACTTAAGCAGTTTCCGGGTGTATCTGGGGACAAACAGCTTCGCGAGTGTCGCGGGGATGACACCGGTTTCTTCCCTCGGATCAGCGGCCCGCAGCTACACCTATGGCGGGTTAAGCCTGGATCGTCCTTATTACGCGGCAGTGGTAGCCGTGGACGTCGCGGGTAACAGCGTTTCCAGCGTGAGCCCGCTGAACTTCTCGCTGCCCAGCACGCTCCCGCCGCCGGTCACGGTGGCGGTGGCGCCGGTTGGGGCCTCGTCGGCTAATGTCACCTGGTTTGGCTACAATACTTCCGCGTTGCTCGGTTTCGCTGGATTCCAGGTGTATTACGAAACCAATAGTTTCGCCTCCGTCAGTGGACTCACTCCGAAGCAATCACTCGGTGCTTCAGTTCGTTCACTCCAGGTTGATAACCTGGATCGCACGCGAACTTATTACTTCGCTGTCGTCGGGTTCAACGTGAACACCCAGTTCAATGCCACGGTGACGACTGCCGCCTGGTCTGATCCGTATGCGGGCAATGTGGCTGCCAGCATGACTCTGGGCGGCGCGGGCCAGCCTTTCGTGGACATCCTTCAGGATATGACCGTGGTAAACAACGCGGTGATTACCATTCCGGCGGGGACCACGGTGCGCTTCGCGCCCGGGAAAGGGATGACTGTTCAGCAAGGCAGTTTGGTGGCGCTGGGTACGGCGCTGGATCCCATCATCTTCACTTCCGCGAACGACCAACTCGGGTTGTCACCAAACGCCGGGGATTGGAAGGGGATCGTGCTCGGCAGCGCGACGGGTAGTTCTTCGTTGCGACATGTATTCGTCAAGTTCGGTTCTGGATTGACGCTAAGTAATTGCGCCCCGGCCATCGACGCATTCACCGCGCTTTATAACGCTCCGGCCGGTCTGACGGTTACCAATGGCGCGGTGCTGAACACCACCAATGCGCTGCTGGCTTACAACGGTATCGGCGCGCGTCAATTGGGCTCGGGCACGTTGGGAATTCGTGGTTCGGTTCTTAAGAATAACGACACCAACGCGCTGGCGGTGGGCGGAGCCACGTTGGTGGCACAGGCGAACTGGTGGGGGAGTTCCGCCACTACCGATATCGACGCTTCGATTCGAGGCACCGTGGACCGTGGGTCCTACCTGGCCAGCGAGCCCTTGCTGACGCCGGCAATTGGCACGGTGAATAATGTGACCCAGGTTGGCAGTCAATCGGTCAATCTCCGTCTCGCCTGCCGAACGGCGGATACGATGCGGTTGAGCGAAGATTCGACCTTCTTTGCCGTCTTCTTCACACCGTTTACCAATGCGACGCCGTTCGCGCTCAGCGGCGGCGGCGGGGACAAGACCATTTTTGCCCAATTCCGCAGCATTACCGGTCAGACGAGCGCGCCGGTGGCGATTACCGTCACCTACATTACGGCTGGGCCCACGATTTCGGGTTTCAACCTGACGGAAGGCCAACTGCTCAACCGGCCCACACGAGTCACCGCGGGCGCCTCGGCTCCGCTGGGTATGGCTGCCATGGAGTTCTACGTGGATAATGTCGGACTCACTACCAACTCCGGCGGCGCTTTCTCTTATTGGTGGGACATCCGCACGGTTACCGTCGGCACACATCGCGTGCGGTTGGTGGCACGGGATACGAGTGGCAACTTCGCCACCTCGGAAAATAACGTGACCGTCACTCCGCTACCGCCCTCTGGTCCGGTTATTACCGACCCGGTGGCCGATCTGCTCCTGAACACGAATTACGGGACTATTGCGGGGACGGCGGAGCCATTCATCAACGTCCGACTGGTGCAGAATTCCACACCGGTGGGGACCACCGTGGCTGATTTCCGCGGCAAATGGGCGTTCACCAACCTGGTCTTGATCGAAGGCACCAATCAAATGACCGCTACCGCTTTCGATGGGTTTGGTAGCGCGAATTCCAATTTGCGCAACCTGGTGCTGGACACCGGCCCACCCGCCACCTTGGTGCTGAACTCGCCGGTCTATAGCCAGGCCAGCGGCCTGACCTTGAGCTGGAAGTTTGCCGATGTAGGTGAGCGTGCCGGTCGGTTCCGGGTGTTCTGGCATACCAACATCTTCGCCAATCCCGCCCAGGCTTCCGCGCAAAGCCCATTGTTGGTCAACATGAACTACGCCCCGCCGGGTTTGGTCGCGGGAACATATTATTTCGCGGTCGTGGGTTATGACTCCGCTAATAATGCGAGTCCGATCTCCAATGTGGTGTCGTATAACTTTGATCCGGTGGCTCCGGCCTTTGCCATCAACTTCGATAAGAGCGGTCCGATGGGCGTCGGTTATTTGAGGATCATCGTCACCTCCTCGAAGCCGCTGGCCAGCGTGCCCTCGTTCAGTTTGAAGCCGGCCAATAGCTCGCCGGTCGCTTTGCTGATCACCAACACCGCGTTCAATACGTATGAAGGTACGTTGAATGTTACTCCGTCATTCCCGTCCGGGCCGGTCGGCTTCTCGGTGTCCGGTCAGGATTTGGTCGGTAACACGTTTAATGGTGCCCCTTCGGGACCGGACATGACGATTGATGTCACGCCGCCCTCGGGTGTGGTCGCGTCCATCCCCACCGCGCCCATCCAAGCCACCAACGCGACAAATGTCACCATCAGCCTGACTCTTTCGGAGGTGGTGAAACCCGGGACTCAGCCGTCGCTGAGTTTTGGCCCGCCGATTGGGGCCTCGGTGGCGATTCCGTTGAGCGGCTCGGGCTCGAATTGGTCCGGAGTGCTGCAAATGGTTCCCGCCATGGGTTCCGGTTATGGCACTTTCTCACTCACAGCGACCGACGCCCTGGACAACGTGGGCCATTTGATCACCAAGGGCAGCCCGCTGGAGATTTACAACACTGCGCTGCCTTCCGCGCCTGGGCAGCCGGTCAATTTCCATTGGAGCAGCTTGTTGGGAGGGAGGGTGCAACTGACTTGGAATGCGGTTTCCAACGCGGAAATCTACCGTGTGTATAGCGAAGCTGGTACAAACCTCTTTATTACCCCCACCAACCTGGTGGCGGATAATATCACCTCGAATTCGTTCATCGATCTGCCCTCGTCGGACGGTTATTACCGTTACGTGGTTACCGCGGTGCGTCGTGGGGCGGAAGGAACCAACTCCATCGTGCGGGTGGCGCTATCCGACCGCACGCCGCCGCCGGCTCCGACCGGGGTGAACGTGCAGTTGCTCGCCAACGGAGTTCAGGTGAGATGGCAACCCGGGGCGGGTGAGACCCCCAGTTACTTCAAGGTGTATCGCAATGGCACGGCTATCACGACCGTGGGGGCGACTACCACCAACATTACCGACTCGCCGCCACGTGGCATCATGAATTACGTGGTGGCCGCCGGGGATTCGCTGGGCAACGAAGCCCAGAGCGCGCCGGCATCCATCGAACTCCTGGTGGGCGCGGTCAACAATCTCACGGCCCTGGTCACTCCGGGGCAGGCCCCGACCGTGAGCTGGATCTCCTCGGACAACACCGCGGTGGGCTTCAACTTCTACCGCAATGGAGTGAAGCAGAATTCGACCCCGCTCGTTTCGCCCACATTCACGGATAACCTGGGGGTTCCTGCCGGCGACGTGGCCGTTTACACCGTGCGCGCGGTGAACGCTACGAACGCGGAGAGCGCGCCCCGCACCGTCACCGTGATGGATGCGGCGATTGGTTTCGTAGGCAACCTTCAGGCGGGCGTGGAGAACTCGCCAGTCACCTATTGGTTTGATCGGTTGCACGTCAGCGTGACGAATCGATCCACAGGCCAGAGCCTGCCGCTGGATACTGTCGTGGTTTCCCGCAGCCTCTCCGGTAGTGGATATGTGACGCGCAGCGCCACCGTGCAGACCACGATCGGCGGGGGGAATTTCTACGAGACGGACATCATCTTCCCGGCGGGCACCAATAATGGTCCGCTGAACGTGCGGGTACAGGCGATCCAGCAGACCGACCTGGCGGGCAGCAGCGTCATCTACCAACGCTTCCTGAACTACGACTCGATCATTCCTTTGGGAGCGATGGTCGATGTCACCTCCGCACAACAGCCGTTGGCGGGTGGATTGGCGACCTTCACGGTCACCCTGTACAACCGTGGTTACGCGGACATGGACGTGCTGATCACGAGAAATACCGGGTCCGATCCGGGCGATGTTTACCTGTCGGTGATCGACCGTTTCGGACAGGAAGTGGGGCGGACGCAGTATAAAGGCACGCCGCCGGGGACCTTCTTCACCCTCGACGGTCGTGGTTACTTGCGCATCCCTGCGGGTGGCTCGAAGAGTTTCCCGGTGCCCAATGTGCTGGTGCCGGACGCCCTGGGGACCAATGTCACCACCTTCGCGGTCAACGTGCCGCGCATATACTACAACCTGGGTTCGGCGGATGAGGCGGTGGCCGGGCCGCTGACTGGTTCGATGGCTTCATCGCTGGCGCTCACTCCGTATTACGGCGTGGCGCAGACAGACAAAGCGTTGTATGCCAACGACAGCGTGGTGCAAATCACGGGCCAGGCGATCGATCGCCAGTCGGGGCTGCCCAAGCCGCTGGCGCCGCTCAAGATTGGCTTCTTCACTCGGGGCTGTCAGTTCTATTACCCGGTTACTACCGATACCAACGGCAATTTCAGCTATAGCTGGAATCCGACGCCCGGTCTGAGCGGCACCTTCAACGTTTGGGCTGCGCATCCGGATGTTTTCGATACGTTGAACCAGGCTCAATTCAAACTGTACCGTTGCTACCTGTCGCCGTCGCAACCTGAGCTGCGTATGAGCAAGAACGACACGATCAACTTCAACATCACGCTCATCAATCCGGGCGATGAGAATTTGACGACGTTCACCCTTGATTCGCAAGCGTATCAGGTGGTTGGCACGAATCGGACACCGATCTCAACCATCACGGCCTCGTCGCTGTCTGCCACCAATTTCGGGATCGCACCGCGTTCTTCGAAGGTGGTCGGCTTCCAATTGCAGGCGGCCCTGGACGCTCCAGACAATGCGGTTGTGGAATTGCGCTTCTCCTCCAGTGAGGGAGCGGCGGCGACCTGCACCGTCAACCTGGCGTTGTTACCGGCCAATCCTTTGCTGGCGGTAGTGGATCCGCCGGTGGGTTATGCGGAAGTCAGTGTTAATCGGGGTAACATCGCCAGCCGCACGGTGACGCTAGTCAACCGTGGTCTGCGCGCGCTGCAAGGCATGACCCTGCAACCGCCCACCAATATTAATTGGATGAGCCTGAACCTGCCGGTGGATGCCGACGGCCTGGTGCATCTGCCGGACCTGGCGATCGGCGCCTCGAACGTCTTCACCGCGGTCTTCGCGCCACCGACTAATGCGCCGCTGGATTATATCAATGACTTTGTGACCATTCGCGGGACGAATACACCCGCCAGTTTCAAGGTCAACCTCTACGCGCTGGTGACCTCCGCCCAAAAGGGCAAAGTGCACTTCAGCGTGGACGACATCCTGGTGCAACCGGTGCCCAACGCCACCATTCGAATCAAGAACACGATTCTGGAACAGGAATACACGCTCAAGACTGATGCCAACGGGCAGGTCGACACTGATGACCTGCAGGAGGGGCAATGGGCTTGGCAAGTGTCCGCGGCAGGGCACGGCGCCAATGTCGGGGTCGTGGAAGTCATCCCGAATCAGGTGGTGGGTGTCGACACCCGCCTCTCTCGCAGCCTGGTTACGGTTAGCTTCACCGTCACGCCGGTG
The DNA here is from genome assembly GCA_002298785.1 of Verrucomicrobia subdivision 3 bacterium UBA693. Classification (GTDB taxonomy): domain Bacteria; phylum Verrucomicrobiota; class Verrucomicrobiia; order Limisphaerales; family UBA8199; genus UBA693. Next base: position 19,577 of record DBMR01000004.1, on the reverse strand, counting down.
CCGTTTACCGATCGTTACGAAATCACCATTGAACAGACCTTCCAGACGCACGTGCCGGCGCCGGTGCTGATCTTCAAGCCGTCGCTCATGGATTTCAAGAGCATCCAGGCAGGCTTTGACGCCACCTTCATCGCGACGCTCAAGAACGAGGGGTTGATCGAGGCGGTGGATGTGCAGATCGTGGGCAGCGTCATACCGCAAGGACGGCTCACGCCGCTGATCAACTACTTCCCGAAACTGGCCGCCCAGCAAATAGTGGAGATACCGATGCACTTCCAGTACTGGGGGTACAACATCGTGACCAACAGTTCCGGACCCGGCCTCAGTTCGCCGTGCGGACGCAAACGTTGCTTTGGTTACGACATCGATGCGGACGGGAATATTACTCCGCAGCCGGGTCTGGCCATTTTGCAGAATTACAACGACTTCAACAAATATCCCTGCACGGGCGGGGCATTTGACCTCGAGCATTTGCTGGGGGCGCTCAATGCCATCGCGGATGCGTGCGCCGTCTGTGCCGACTTGAAGACCGCGATGCACCTCATCACTGGTTTGGTCACGCACTTCGAGGACAAGACTGTTTCCGACATTACCTCCACGATTTCCACGGCCGCGCAGGTGGTGGATACGCTGGGCGCGCTGTTTGGCTGCCCGGGTGGCGGTGGAGGCGGTGGTGGGGGAGGTGGGGGAGGTAGCGGTGGAGGCGGTGATTCCGGCCCGCGTGGCTTCTCGTCCTACACAGGCGGTGGCGCTGGCTGTTTTGTGGGCGGCACGCGAGTCCTGATGGCCGATGGCACCACCAAGCCCATCGAAGACGTTCGAGCGGATGATCTGGTGCGTAGCGGGCGAGGCGCGGCGGATTTTGCGCGCGTGGGCGAAACTACCACTCGCACGGTTGAAAGCATTCGAACGGTGGAGTTCGCTCCCGCTCTGGGCCTTTCGGCCAGTGGGCGGCAACGCGCCGGCACTGTCCAGGCCACACCGGAACATGAATTCTGGGTGGACGGCCAGGGATGGACCGCCGTGGCACGATTGAAGGCCGGCGACTGGCTGATTGACGCGGATGGCGAGCGCTTGCTGGTGCGCGATATTACAACGACGACGGGACCGGTGCGGGTCTACACCATCTCGAACCGGGATGATCACGCGTTCTACGCCAATAATCTGCTGGTTCGAGACAGTTGCGGCGATCGCTCGCCGGTACCCAACGGGATCTCCCGCCGTCAACCCAGCTTGCCTATGGCGGAGGTGGTGCGATGAAATCCCCGCTTATTTACAAGGCTGTAACCATGATTCGCCAGCGCTTTTTGAATATGAAATGCCTAGTGTCCGCTTTCCTGTTGCTCCTGCTGGTCCTGCCCGAGGCGAGCGCGCAGCAGCAGTTCCAGGGCGTCTGTTCCCGCGTGCGTATTGTCATCGAGCAGGAGTTGACGCTGGAGCGCACCGGCTTCGAGGCACGCCTCGAGGTCACGAATAACGACGGTCAGGATCCCATCACGGATTTCTTCGCCAGCCTGACTTTTCAAACCACCGCCAGCGGCACGAACGCCGCCGGTCTGGACGCGTCCCAATTGTTCTTTGTCCAATCACCGACGTTCGAGAACCTCAACTCGGTGGACGGGAGCGGCGTAATCGGGCCGACCACGAAGTCGGTGGTGCGTTGGTTCATCATCCCGAAAATCGCGGCGGGCGGGACTTCGCCGGACGGATTGCGCTACAGTGTTGGCTGCACTTTGTCCGGAAAGATCCGCGGATCGCAGATCCCGGGCGACGTACTGTTCGCCATCCCTTCGACCATCACCGTGAAGCCGGATCCACAGTTGGACATCACCTATTTCCAGCCGCGTGATGTGCAGGGCGACGACCCGTTCACTCCTGAGGTGGAGAGCCCAATCCCATTCACTCTCGGTGTGCTAGTGAAGAACTCTGGTTATGGCCCCGCGCGCAAACTGAAGATCGATTCGAAGCAGCCCAAGATCGTGGAGAACTTCAACGGGTTGCTGCTGGTTGCCCAGTTGCTGGGGGCCAGGGTAGGGGACACTCCGGTGCAACCGACCAGTTTGATGGTCAATCTCGGTGACATCAATCCCAGTACCACCAAGAAAGGTTCCTGGGATATGATCACTTCGCTCTCGGGCGAGTTTATCGAGTTCAAAGCCTCCTATACACACGCCTCCGAGTTGGGCGGCGAGGAGACTTCGGTCATCAAGTCGCTGAACGCGTACTTCATCTCCCATGAGGTGTTTGATGACCAGCCGGGGCGGGATAATCTCAAGGATTTTCTGGCGGACGTTGTAGATGATCCGGACCAGGTTCCGGATACCTTGTTCGAGAGCGAAGGCAACACCCTGCCGGTGAATTATCTGACCAACACGGTCGTGGTGGGTTCCGCCGGACCGGGAGGCAGTTTCCAGGTGCAGCTTACGCCACAGGTAAGTGGCTGGGGCTACATGCGGATGACCGATCCCGGGCAAGCCAAGCTGCCGATCGCCAGCGTTGTCCGTTCAGACGGTAAAGTACTTAATACCAACAACGCCTGGACCAACTTCCGTTTTACGAAGATTGGTAACATCCGGCAAAACTGGCTCAACATCTTCGATGCGGTAGATCTTAAGAATTACACTTACACCGTGACCTACGCGCAAACGGTCGCCGACACCACCCCGCCGGTGACCACGATGCGTTTTGTCGGTTCGGTGGACCAAAGCGGGGGCAAGTATTACATCACGCCTCAGACCCAGATTTATTTCACGGCGGAGGATATCAGCCCGGTGAGCATGTTTTACAGCCTGAATGGGGTGGATTTCCAACCAGCGCTGCCATTCATTCTGGGTAATCCCGGCGAGTACCAGATTGTGTTTTATTCGATCGACACCTCCAATAACCGGGAAAACAACCAAACCAACATTGTGGTGGTATCGGGAAGTGGTGGATTGGCGTTTGCCAATGTGACCTCTCCCACCCAACCGATCTTTGCTTCCGGCGACGCCGTTTCAGTGCGGCCGCTGGATGGTCCATTCACCTTTCAAGCGGCCAGCAATCCCAGCCAGGTGGACGCCCAGGTTGAGATCTTTCAAGGAGTGGTCGGATGGGCTGCTGTAGCCGGGACTCCGTCCACCCCGACAGCCGACACCACAGCCACCTTGACTGTGAGTGGGCCGGTGGTTGATTTTTATAAGTACCGGCTTAACGGCGGGCCCTGGAGTACGGAGCGGGCGATCGCCAACACCATTCAACTGTCCGGACTGACTTCGGGCACTCAGACCGTGGATGTGCTCGGTCGTTCGCAATACGGTGACTATCCGGGCGACACCAATCTCACGACGGTTTCATGGGTGGTGAATCCTACCGCGCCGGCCACTCGCATCACCGGCGCGCCGCCTTCGCCGACCAAATCGGATGTTGCGTCGTTGAGTATTGGCGGGACCGGGGTGACGGCTTATCGTTGGAATCTCAACAATACCTACTATCGGGCGGAGACGAACGCTCCAGGGACATTGGTATTGTCAACCTCCTCTCCCACCCAGCAAGTGGTCAACCTCGCGGTTATTGGAAAAGTCGGCGGGGTGTATCAACCGCAGGCAAACGCCACCACAGTGAGCTGGATTTATGATCCGCTGTTTGGCTATAGCGTTGCCAATTTGCCGTTAGTGCGAAGTTATTCGGTCACCAATATCGGCACGACGCAGCAGACCTTTGTGTGGGACGGACGCAACAACCAGGGCGCGGTTTTGCCCGCCGGCTGGTATACCGTCCGGATCACCATGGAGGACGCCCTGGGACGCACGAATTTCTCAACCCGCCTGGTGCAGATTGGGAATCCGTCTGGCACACCCGGCATTTTGGCCGGCGTCGCCCGCGGGCCGCGAAATCCTTACGCGCGGGGCGGATGGGCCGTATGGCAGGACCAAAGCGCCACCAAATGGGATATTTACGCACAGCGCCTGGGCGCGAGTCCCGCCATTCAGCAACTTACTAGTACGCCGCTGAGTCAGGAGAACCCGCAGACGGATGGGCGTTACGTCGTTTGGCAGGGGCGTCAGACCAATGGAAACTGGGAAGTTTACCTGAAGGATTTGACTAGCGCCGCACCGCTGCAGGCCCTAACGGCGACACCCGACACGGATGAGATCAATCCAGCGATTGACTGGCCGTGGGTGGTTTGGCAACGGCGTGCCTCGGCCAACCCGAGCGCCCCCTGGCAGGTTTTTGCGACGAACCTGGTCAGCGGCCAACGTTTCTTGGTCTGGCCTTCCACCCAGGATCAACTGAACCCCAGCGTGCAGGCCGGGCGCGTCGTTTGGCAGGATTGGCGTGACGTCGGTCCCGGCGAGATCTATTTCCGCAACCTCGAGTCGACGGAACAACGACGGATCACGACCAATACTTTTGGGCAGTATAACCCGGTGATTAACAATCAGTGGATCGTCTGGCAGGATAACCGGAATGGTCAGGTCGATCTCTATGGGTTCGATTTATTGCGTAATACCGAAGTGCGCCTGACCGCCACTCCGGAGAACGAAACCCGGCCTTACATAGATGGGCCGTGGGTGATTTGCCAGGAAGACTCGCTAAGCCCGCTGACGGCCAACCTGCGGATCATCCATCTGCCGAGCTTGCGCAGTGTTCCCATCACCCGCACCAGCACGGCTAAGGACCGGCCTTCGCTGGCGAACGGCAAGGCCCTATGGCTGGAGACGGTCGGCGGACTGGCGAGCGTCCAGACCGTGGATGTGCCTTCCCTGCAGGGAGTATTTCAGAATCGCAACGCGGTCGCCGTCACTGAATCCATGGCGACTTACCAACAAAACGCCTACAAGCTGCTGAAGTTATGGAATGCGCAGGCGGGTGTGACGCAAATCGGTCATTACACCTCACTGGTGCCCCAGGTAAACACCGAAGTGGCAAACTACAGCAATGGAGTCGCCAGCGGTGCGAACTTTAACCTGGTCCCGGGAGATTTCCTGTGGATTAAATTCCCGGACAATCAGATCGTCGATTTGGGTGTGAATACCGCCAATCCACTGAATTTTTCCACGGGGCCGTCCGTGTTCAGCTATTCCGGGTTCCCGAGCCAATACAGTGCCTACAAATTCCTGAACCAACTGGGAGTTTCCCGGGTGAAATCCGTGCGCATGCTGGATGCGGAAACCGGGCGTTGGGTCGTCGCCCTGGTCCAGAACGGGCGGCCGATTGGTACTGATTTTCCAATACCCAAGGTGGCGGTGTTGATGGTTGACCTGACTTCCGCCGTGAGCAACTTCCTACCGCAATAAAGAATATGAATAATCTAAAGCTCTGGTTGATGGTGTGCGGCTGCGCCGCGGGGTTCACGGCCGGCGCCGTGACTCCTGCTGACCTATCCCGTTTATTGTCCTCGGGCGAGGCGGTCACGGTCATCGATGTTCGCCCCACGGATTTCTTTCAAAAGGGCCACGTCCCGGAGGCGATTAATATTCCCGCGTCCGTGATCGCGCAAAAACGATTGCCCAAACTGGGGAAGGCAATAGTTTACGACGCGGGTCTGGGGGAAGATTTGGTCACGAGCGCGGTGGCGGCGCTTAACGCAAAGCCGGGCATTGCGGCGCAGGCGCTCGAAGGTGGTTTGGCGGCCTGGGAGGCAGCCGGGGGGCAAACCACGGCCGACCCGGGCATCACTGTCAGCCAACTGCCGATGATTACCTACGACAAGCTTAAGAACGTCTCCGGCAATTATGTGATCGTCGATTTGCGCCAGGCCGCGGCCCCGGCCAAAGCGGCGGTTGGTGCGTCCAAACCGCAAGTCGATCTCGCGACAGAGTTTCCGGGCGCGACCGTGTCCAGGGATCCTTTTGCGGTTGCCGCCCCACGCAAGGCGGCGAACGGCACCATGGGGGGCGTGACGCCTTTGCTGGTGTTGGTGGATAGTGGCGATGGCACCGCTCAGGAGATTGGCCGGGCGCTCAAAGCCAACGGCAACAAGCGTTTTGTGATCCTCGCCGGTGGCGAGGAAATAATTCTGCGCAAGGGCAAACCCGGACTGGAACGTTCCGGGTCCACGGCGGTTTTCACCGAAGCGCAGGTTCCGTTTCTGAAGAATGCCAATACCGATCGGTAATCCTATGTCTAAACCATCATTGTTTTTCCGGCTTCAGCGGACTTTGTCAGGCCCGGGAGCGCTGGCGGCGATGCTCGCTGTCTTGCTGGGGGGCGCTTCGGCGCACGCCGCGACTATCACCAATGTATCCTTGGTGAACGTGGCGCCCACCAGCTTTAGTGTGTTGTGGCGTACCGCCGCCAATTCAACCCCTTCCATCGATGTCTACACCAATGCCGCCGGGACCAACAGCCTGGTGGGCAAGTTCGGTATCGAGGCCTTTCCAGTGCATACGGGAAATCCGGATGTTCCCACGTTATATGAACGGCGTCTTAGCCAAGCGACCTTGCGTCAGAAGACGGCCGGGGCAGGTTTGATGTTGGTGCGAGTCCTGGGCTGCAAACCGGGGACGACATATTACTTTCGCCTGGGATCAGTTCCACCGTTGGGCACTCCCGCAGTCTACCCGGACTCTGGGCCTCTGCCTTCGGTGACCACACCTCAAGAAAACACCTTCGTCGTTGATGACCAGCAGTTGATTATTGATGTTCCGGGCGTGGATACCATGGGGCAGGTCGTCACGCTGACGCATAGCAACGCGGCGTTTGCCATTGCCTCGATAGTGGGAGACGGGGTGGGCACCAACCAGGTGTTCTTTAATGTCAACGATTTGTTCGCGCTCGCCGGGTCTGGAAATTTGGCGCCGATGGGTCCCCAGGTGTTTACCGCGAAAGTGCTGGCTCCCAACTCTGGAGAAACTGCCGCGCAGTTCTTTCTCTCATTCAGCAACCTGTTCCAGGTGGCCAAAGGCAACGCCAATTCGGTGGGGACGGAATTTCTTGCACTGAGCATGGGCTCGACCGTAATGCGCATAGGGCAGAGCGGGAGTGTGCCGCTTAGTTTCAACTCGAGCATGGGGGTCTCGGATTTCTCGCTGGAACTTGGCCTGAAGCCGGATTACCTCAGCAACCTCACCTTGCAGGCGCTCGCACCGGAGATCAATCCGGCCACGGTGGCGTTCACTGCGCAAAGCAACGGCATCACCGTACTCAGCTTTAAGACGCAGGTGGGTCAATCGCTTTTGGGCTCGCGCGTCATTGGACAGTTTTCGTTCACCTCGATCCCGGGGAAACCTTCCGCGTTCGTCCCGCTGCAACTGCGGCAGATCGTCGCCAAAAAGCCTGATAACTCGGCAGTTGGAACTCTCATCGCCCAATCGGGTCGCGCGGTGCTGATTGGAAACGAATCCCTGCTGGAGATGACCGGAAATAACGGAAACCGCGGTCTGATTCTCTATGCGAAACCTAATTCTGCCTATGCGCTCGAATACACCACTAGCCTGAGCAAACCCACGTCCTGGACGCGTCTAACTCCGGTCGTCGTCACCAGCCTGGTTACTCCGCTGCCGGGGGTCTCGTCCGCGTCCAGTCAGTTGTTTTATCGCGCCGTCGAGACCTTTGCGGATCCACCCATCCTTCAGGCAGCCCTGAATCCGGATACGTCGCGCAGCCTGGTTTTGTTTGGGATTCCCGGCGCGACGTATTCAGTCGAGTATAAAACCAACCTATCCAACATCGTCCCCTGGCTGCCACTGCTTAGCACGACCTTGACCAATTCCTATGGCAGTGTGTCGGTGCCGAGCACCAACCCAGTGATCTTCTATCGGTTGAAGAGGTAAGTCATCAGCGGGAAAATTCCGCTTTAGGGCTAATATCCACCTGTGCCGATAGTGCCCGGGTTATCCTGGGCGCCCGCCGCCAGTTGGGCGGTGCGCAGTTTGTACTCTTCCAGCATGGCGGCGGTAGCTGTGGCGCCGCAGCGAGTGGCTCCCAGGTCCCGCACCTTGATCAGTCCGTCCAGGTCGCGTACGCCGCCTGCAGCTTTCACCTGGACCCGGTCAGAGACGCTTGCGCGCATTAATTTCAGGTCCTCCTCGGTGGCGCCCCGGTAATTATAGTGGCCATCGGGACCTTTCACGAAGCCATAACCCGTGGAGGTTTTGATCCAATCCGCTCCGGCGGATTCGCAGATTTGCCCGAGCTTGCGTTTCAGGTCCTCGGCGGTCAGTCCAGCGCCGCCATTGGCCAGGTAATCATTCTCAAAAATCACTTTGACCTTGGCGGAGTGTTGGTGGGCTTCATCGCACACCGCCTGGATGTCCTGGCGCACATAATCCCAATCCCCGCTGAGGGCTTTGCCGATGTTGATCACCATATCGATCTCCACCGCCCCGTCCTCGCAGGCCAGGCGGGTTTCAAATCGCTTCGCGGCCGTGGTGCTGTTGCCATGTGGAAACCCGATCACCGCCCCGACTTTTACGCCGGTTCCCTTCAGCAACTGCGCCGCCCGCCGCACGTAATAGGGTTTGATGCAAACCGAGGCGACGCGATATTTAGCGGCGAGTTCGCAGCCAGCCTCCAGCTCCCGGTCGGTCATTGTGGGGTGCAGCAGGGAATGATCGATCATTCCAGCAAGTTCTTCGTAGGAGTAGCGCATGGTTGATCAGAAGTAAGGGGCGAGCACATTTCGAGAAACGACCAAAGCGCGCTGCCGGTCGGTTAATTCGTTTCCAAAGGTTCCGTCTTCAACCTCGATACATACCGGTCCGGCGTAACCGACTTCATAGAGTCGGGCCATGAACTTTGCCCAATCGATCTCGCCAAAGCCGGGAATTCGCGGCGTATGCCAATGTTTCGGAAAATCGAATATGCCCACTTCATTCAATTTGTCGGTGTGCACCACCATGTCCTTGGCGTGCAGATGAAACAGCTTGCTCCGAAATTCGCCCAGGCAACTCAGCGGGTCCATCCGTTGCAGTACAAAGTGGGAAGGATCATAGTTCAGTCCGAAGTTGTCGGAGGGGATGTCGTTGAACATTCGGCGCCAGACGACTGGAGAGACGGCGAGATTCTTGCCCCCAGGCCATTCGTCCTGGGTAAAGAGCATGGGGCAGTTTTCGATTCCGACCTTCACCCCATGATCTTCGGCAAATTTGATCAGCGGTTTCCACACCTTCAAGAAGCGTGGCCAATTGGCGTCGATGCTCTTCGTCCAATCTCGCCCCACAAAGGTGTTGGCATGTTGGAGTCCCAGTTTCTCCGCGGCGAGGATGACCTGTTTGAAATGGTCGACCGCTACTTTGGACACCGCAGGGTCTGGATCGAGTGGATTGGGATAATAACCCAGCGCCGAGATGGAAATTTTATGCGCTGCGCAAAGGCTGAGAATGTCCTCCGCCTGCCCGTGGGACAGGTTCGTTGCCTCGAGGTGCGTGACCCCCGAGAACTTGCGGTCTGCCTTGCCAGCCGGCCAGCAGGCGACTTCGAGACATTCAAAGTGATTCTCGGCGGCGAACTGCACTACCTGTTCGAAAGTGAGGTCGGGGAGAATCGCCGTGAAAAATCCAAGTTTCATATTGTGAGGGTTATTTGAGAGCCGGTTAGGTTGTTTTGATTTTGACCCAGGATCGCCGACGGTGGCTGCGCAGAATGGCTTCACAGACGACGACCTCCTGGTGGCCGTCCTGCGCGCTGGCATACAACCGCTCGGTCGCCACGGGTTCCACGATGCTGCCATAGATGTTGCGAAATGCCATCTTGAACGTGTCCGGAAACCCCTCGACATGGCCGGGAGGATAATCGCAGTAGGGCGCGACCTCCGGTCCGAACTCCGGCGTCCCCCGTACCGCTTCCTCATTCATGCCGTCGCGATTGCCGAATTTCAACACTTCCGGATGCTCCGAACACCACCACGTCGACCGCTTTGATCCGTAAATCTCGATCCGGATGCAGTTTTTGCGTCCGGCTGCCACCTGTGAAACCGCGAGGTTGCCGCGGGCGCCATTCTCGAACGACAACAAGAGGTTTGCGAAATCTTCGGTCTTGACGGAATAAGGGGCGTAGCGCTGGCTGGCTTCCGCCCCGGCAAAAGTCTCGACCTCGCCCAAAGGCCGTTTGCGCTGGCGGTGCCAGGTGCCCAGGTCCGCGAGCACGGAAGTTAATGGCGCCCCGAGGACGAAGGTGGCGGTGTCCAGCCAATGGGTGCCAATGTCGGCCACGGCGCGCAACTTGCCGCCTTCCTCGGGCAATAAACGCCAGTTGTAATCGGTATCCTTGAACAGCCAGTCCTGGAAATAGGACCCTTGCACGTGGATGATCGACCCCAGGTCGCCCCGTTGCACGAGCCTGCGCAGTTGCAGCACTGCCGCGTAATACCGTACGTTGTAGTTCACCGCGAAAACGGTGCCTGCTTTTCGTGCCAGCGCTGCGATTCGCCCGGTCTCCTTCGAATTCATGGCCAGCGGTTTTTCACAAACGCAATGCTTGCCGGCTCGAATAGTTGCCAACGCCATTTCGCAGTGATACCGGTTTGGCGAGGTGATGTGGACGACGTCCAAGTCTGGACATTGAAGCATCTTTTGGTAGTCCACGAAGGCTCGTGGAATGCCAAGCCGTTCGGCGGCCGGCCCAGCCCGGCCCGGTTGGTCGCAGACCGCCAGGACCCGCACTCCCAATCGGCGCAGCGCTTCCACGTGTACCGGTCCGATAAAGCCGGTGCCAATGATGCCGGCGTTCAGTTGGCTAAGGTTATGGGTAGCGGACATGGGTGTTGATCAAAAGGTGAAGGTGACTTCGCCGCGCAGGAAGCTCATGGTTTGCTGGCTGGCATAGTAATCGCCTTCCCAAATCCATTCACCCCAGAGATGGCCGGAAAAGTGTTTGCTGAACTGCTGCTTGAGCACCGCCTGGAGGTAATGGCCGCGGAAATGTCCGGTGTTGCTGAACAAGGGTGGGAGCGCAGCCACCTGCCGGGTCGGCATCGTCTGCGGGGCGAACAGCGCATTGTAGGCGAGCGATACTGTCATGCCGGTGACCGGAGAACTGCTCCAGAATGGGCCGATGCGGGCGAGGTTGTTCATTTGTGCGACCTTTCGGCTCGTCTCATTAATGTAGGAATAAATATATAACTCACTCCAACGTGGCCACCGTCCCCACAACACGTCAAACATTTCGTCTTTGCCGCTTTGCGGGTCGTCGCCCGAAAGGAATTCTGCGCACAGGCTCACTTGATTTTTCCACGCGTCTTTGAACAGGTACGAGAGCTTTGCCTTCCCGCCGAAGGCGTCGATGTCGCGTTCGGCCCACACTCCGAGAATGCGGTCCTGTTTGGTGCCGGTTTGATAAGCGCCTTCCACCGAGTATTGCCAATGATCCGCAGGCGAGCCGGTCAGCTTTCCGCCCAGGGTGAAAATATCCGCGTTATCGCCGGTGGCAAAAACTTTCTCATCGTGCTTATAAATAAAATATCCGTCGGCCTGGAGATTCTTCAGGGTTTTATTGGAGGCATACAAGATCGCTCCCTGTTCATTCTGCTCCATATTGTAGTAGGACTCCTGGTGCATGTTGATGGCGGGGAGTCCTTCGTCCACGTGCGCGTGTTGGTTGATGTAAATTAAATCGAAGCGAGTGTGCAACGGAGCGACGTCAAACGTGGCCCGAGCACTGTCGAGAAACGTGGTCCAGGAACCGTCCCCTGGGGTGCCGTCCATAACCAGCCACCAGTCGTAATAATCTCCCAATTGCAGTTCCTGTCGGCCGACGGTAAAGCTCAATGGCTGGCCAAAGGCTTCGCTCCACTTTACATTCAGGCTGTCGATCATGCCATAACGCCACTCCATGCCGGTCTTTCCCAGGTACGTCCCGGAATAGGCTGGTTCGATCCATTCGCGTGGTTCCGCCGCCAGGCGAGTGGTTAAAGTCAGATTGGTTCCCGCCGAGAGGGTGGCCCAGAGTCGGCCACGGATACGAATGACATCCTGTTCGTGCAGCGGGTTTACGTCGGTGAGGCTTAGCGCGCGGTCAAAGTACTCATTGCGGACCCGCAGGTCTGCCCCCCACGAGAACCAGGGCGCTGGTTGCTTGATCCTGGTCAGCAAAGCTTCGAGGGAATCGGGCGGCGGCGCGGCGACGGTAGCGCCGGATTTCAATTGAGCTTGGCTGGGAGTTGCTGCCAGCAACGCAACCGGTAGGAGAGCGAGTGCGGAGAGCTTTCTAATCATGCGTCGTGGGTACCAGTTTCTGATTTCTCTTTCGTAGCCCATTCGGCCGGAAGCGAATGACTAACGACGCGGATGATCCTAATACAAGAGCCTGCGTAGTCTAGACATAATTATGCAGACCCGAGGTCCAGGCCGGGGAGGGGAGGTTTCAGAAGCAGCCCTGACGGGTGGTCAGCGAGTCAGAAGTGCCTTGTCGACTGCGTGTTGGCGATTTGCAACCCAGCCTGCAACATCGGCATATAACTGCCGAATTGCCGGATCGGTCGAGCGAGAGAAGCTCAGCAGCGCACCACCACCTTCATACCAGGCTACCGCAGCAGTACGCGCTGCGTCAGCCTGTTCGAACGCCCGCAGGTACGCTGCGAGTCGCGGGCGAAATACCTCCGCTGAGGTAATCGCTCGGGAATCAAATTCCATTTCCAGCCCCATGCCGTTGGTGCGGGCAAACGCGCACGCTTCCGCTAATCGCGAGTCGGGAACTTCGGCGTGGAAGAAGTGGTTCGGCTGCTGGTAAGCGACATCAAATCCCGCGGTTCGCCATGATTGGGCTCCGGCGGCTCTCCAGTAGGGAATCCAGAAAAAGCGCAGGCCGCGATCGTGAATTTTTCGAGCCACCTCGGGAAGGATGCTGGTGGCGCCGGTGGAATGTTCTGCGACCCAGTAAAATCCGGCCAGCTTCAGGTGTTGCGGCGAGAGTTTGCGCCAGTATTCCAGCGCGGTATTGATGTGCCACTCGCAAGCGGCGATGCGGTCCTCGGAACGGTCGAAATCCAAGGGGTGGCCGTTGAGCGTTCCCCAGTCTTTTTGGCCGGCGATCGGTTCTGGCAGGGTGAGAATTACCTGGCGCGGACGAGCGGGTGGTCCCAGCCGTTTCGCGGTTTCGATAGTGACTTGATTGAGCGCGGCTATGCCGCGGTTGGTCTCGCAATTACGTTCCAGCAGCCAAGCCCAGTCCTGCTGGCGCGCGGACTTTTGTCCATAGCCTTTGGCATACTCGCGTCCCCGATTATCCTTGAACTCGATGAACAGGAAGCCGTCGAAAAGCCATTCTTCCTTGGCCGTGGAGACGTTTGTCCAACTGGCATAAGGGGCTAATTCCTCCGGTTCCCATGCCGGTCGATGGGTACCGCCCTGGTAAATCAGCACGAGATCGGAAATGCCGGCGCCGTTCGGGCCAAGCACGGGCATGAAATTCGTGGCCCCCATAACCGACGCGCCATAGCAGAAAACCAAAACCGTAATCCCGAGTAACAGGACTCCACGGAGTGTTCTCAGCCGGGGCATGATGACGCGCGATTCTGGTTTTTAACCGCGCGCCTGACCGCCTGCGAATCTCCCAAACGCTAGAGCCTGCTTTAGCTCTGCAATGCTTCCTTGGTCAAGGCACGCGGAATTAGTGCGGGCTACCCCAGGAAAGCGGCGTGCACCGCCTTCATCGCTTGCTCGCCTTTGGCCAGGTCGACGACCACCGAGATCTTGATTTCGCTCGTGGAAATCATATCGATATTGACCCCCTCGCGGGCGAGGTTTTCAAACATCTTGCCGGCGACGCCGGTGTGGCTCTTCATGCCGACACCCACGATAGACAGCTTGCCGATATTCTCGCTGGAGATGACCTTGCCAAAGCCGACTTCCTGCCGCAGCGCTTCGATGACTTTCTGGGCCTTGAGCAAATCCGGCTTGTCCACCGTAAAGGAGATATCGGTGGCGGGCGTTCCGCTGCCGTGGCTGATGTTCTGCACGATCATGTCCACGTTCACGTTCGCATCGCCGATCGCCTTGAAGATGCGGGCGGCAACGCCGGGCTTGTCCGGAACGGCCACGAGGGTGATTTTGGCCTGGTTCTTGTCCAGGGACACGCCGCGCAGGACGATCCCTTCCATACTCTTGGTTTCCTCTTTCACAATGGTTCCTGGGTTATCGTTTAAACTCGAGCGAACTTCGAAGATGACTCCGAACTTCTTCGCAAATTCCACCGAACGGGATTGCATGACCTTTGCGCCGAGGCTCGCCAACTCGAGCATCTCGTCGTAGGAGATTTCGTCGAGTTTGCGGGCCGTCGGCACGATCCGCGGGTCGGCGGTGTAGACTCCGTCAACGTCGGTGTAGATCTGGCACAAATCCGCTTTCAACGCCGCCGCCAAGGCGATCGCCGTAAGATCGGAGCCACCACGGCCCAGCGTCGTGACCTGGCCTTCGATGGTCTGCCCTTGGAATCCGGCGACGATGACCACCTGGCCCGCGTCGAGTAACTCATGGATCTTCCGGGGCGTGATATTCTGGATCTTGGCTTTGGTATGCACGCCGTCGGTGACGATGCCGGCTTGAGCTCCCGTCAGAGAGACGGCGGGGACACCCAACGCGTGCAACGCGATGGCGGTCAGGGCTATCGTGGTTTGTTCACCAGTGGCCAGCAGGACGTCCATTTCCCGCTCATTAGGAAGCGGCATGATTTCCTTGGCCATTTTGATCAAGTTATCGGTCACTCCGCTCATAGCGGAGACGACGACCACAACTTTGTCACCTTTCGCCCGGTAACCAGCCACTCGTTTGGCGACATTTTTGATGCGTTCGGGATTGCCGACCGATGTCCCACCGAATTTCTGAACGATTAATGCCATAAAATCAATTAGCGGCGAGATTTATACGGAATTTGAGGCGAAAGCCAAGTGTTAACCGTGGTTAAGTCGATCAATCCAGGAATCATCAGGTGCCAAAGCGGTAAACCTGGGGTATGATTCTATGGGTGGAACATCGTGGCTACCATGGCAGTATGGGAAATGATGATTTGAGCAAACAGATCGCCCCAGCATTATCTGCCGAACCGAAATCTTTCCTTCTGCGCCTGGCGCGCCAGGCTGCTGAGTATGCGGTTCAGGGTCAGAGAATGCCGCGACCAGCACCCGATTCCATACCGGCAGAGTTGCGCAGGCCGGGTGCCGCATTCGTAACCGTGACCCGGAACGATGAACTGCGTGGGTGCGTCGGACAAGTGCTCAGCCATAAACCGTTGTACGAATCGGTCATTGACGCGGCGACGGGCGCGGCTACCAAGGATTCCAGGTTTTCTCCAATCAGCGCTAGTGAACTGCCACTAGTCCACTTACACCTGAGTGTGCTAAGTGATCCCAGGAAACTGGATTACGCCGGTCCGCAGGATTTGTTGGAGAAATTGCGACCGGGCGTGGATGGGGTGGTGTTGTCACTCGGGTTTCGAATGGCGACTTTTCTGCCGAAGGTTTGGGAGCGGATGGCCTCAAAGGTGGAATTCATGCAGTTGCTCAGTCTGAAGGCCGGTTTGAATCGTAACGGTTGGGAGGCTCCTGAAGCCGTGGTCTCGGTTTACCAAACCCAGGATTTTGAGGAAACAGTAACGCCGGGGAATTGAATCCCCGGCGTGGCAAAGCTTTTCTGACTGGGAATGGCGAGCGGCGGCTACGCTTATTTGCGGCGATAGATGAGGTATGCCAATCCGCCTAACAACGGCAGCGCCATGCTGGGTTCGGGGGCTGGCACCACTCGCAAACCGATCACCAACGCCTCATCATAGACGGCGAAAGCCGTCGTGGAGTTCGCGCCGTTGCCAAACGCCGCGGCTGCGAGGCTTTGGTTGTAGGGCGATTCCGACTCAGCATTGCGACCGCCGGCAGGGAACGTATCGTAGGAGATTTCAATCAACAAATTGCCCCCCGTGTAAGTGAACGGGGTGGAGAAGTCGATCATGCCGATGGGGTTAACCCCCGGACCACCGACGAACAGGCCGGGCGTGATGTTAAGTGCGCCCGAGCGTACTTGCGTGAAACCAGCTCCCCGATTGTCCGCGAAGGTCAGGCTCATGGCACTGGGGGCCACTGCGGATTGGCCCAGCCAGATCCGGTAATTTGGCACGACTTGCGTGGGCACGTCGGTTTGGCCGGCGGTAACCCGGAAGCCCAACCCGGTGATCTGATCTCCCACGTTAATCCCCGTTAAGAGGCTGCTCGAATAGATCTGCTGAAAGTGCTGATCCACATTTCCCAACGGCGCGTCATCCTCATTATTGGCCAGTGAAGAAGTGCGTTCCGGTGGAACGACCACCACACTTTGAGCGGACGTCGGAAGATTTCCCAGCAGTAAGAAGCAAGGCGTGACTAGAGTTAGTGCACAACGAGCTGAGTTCATATTAGTTATGAAAATAATGGGACTTGCCTAAGACGTCAAACACATTTCAAATATTTCACACCGCTTTCCACGGCGGACGAACAATCGGATGCAGCCAGCTCGCATCGCCCGTCCCGTCGATGAACACTTCCTTGGCCGGATCCCATTTTAACTTCTGGCCGTGGTAATAGGCCAGGTTCACGAGCTCGCAAACGCTCACCGTGCGGGCGCCGATCTCGACGTCGCAAATGGGCAATTTGCGCGAACGCATGCACCCCAGCCAATCGGCCAGGTGATGTGGACTGTTGTAGAGCCGGACGGCATTTGCCGGCAACAGCTCCTTCAGGATGGGCTCGCAGTAGCTGATGTCCTCGGCTTTTTGCTGCTCCCCGATCCAGAGCTGGAATTTGCCACGATTCACGTAAAGCTTGCCCTTTTCGCCAAAGAAAGTGATGCCGTTACCGCTGACGTGATGCACTTCCACGCCGTTCGAGTAGAGAAGTACCACGCCGCTCTGGGCGTTTGGCTTGTTCGGCGGTCGAATCTCGATGGGACCGCTGTCGTCGTAACCCATGCCCCACTGGGCGATGTCAAAATGGTGCGCACCCCAGTCGGTAACCCCGCCGCCGCCGTATTCCCGATAATTACGCCAATCCGGAAAATGCTTGTGAACCCCGCGCGGGCTCAACGCGGAATTATAGGGGCGCAGCGGAGCGGGTCCGAGCCAGAAATTCCAGTCCAACCCCGGTTCAGCCGCTTCTTCGGGCAGGTTGCAGGGAACGGCCGGTCCGCCGACGGCCACCTCGACTTTGGAGATTTTGCCCAGGCAGCCGTTGCGCACCAACTCGGCGGAAGCCCGGAATTCCCGCGAGGATCGCTGCATGCTGCCGACCTGCAGGATGCGTTTGTTTTTGCGCACGGCCTTCACCATGGCGCGCGCCTCGGCGATGCTGTGAGCCATCGGCTTTTCGCAATAGACATGCTTCCCCTCTTCCAGCGCCGCGATGGCAATAATGGAGTGCCAATGATCGGGCGTGGCGATGACTACGCCATCCAGGTCTTTTCGCGCGACCAATTCGCGAAAATCGCCATAGGCCACGCAGGGCGGGGGAGCCGCGATTTTCTTGTGGTTTTGGTAATAGGTATCAACCGTCTGTTTGGCGGCCTCACGACGGGTCTTATCGACGTCACAAACCGCCAGCACGCGCACTTCCTCCCGACCAATAAAGCCGTTCAGCAATCCGCGATTCTGAGTGCCCATCCCGACAAAGCCCAGGTTGATCTTTGCATTGGCGGGTGTGTCGGCGGCCCAGATCCGGGAGGGCAGCACCAGCGGAGCGGCTCCGGCCACCAGCGTGGCGGCGAGAAAGTTGCGGCGGGAAAAAGTGCGATTTGATTTCATAAGCGAGAAGTGTTGCGGCGCATATACTGTCGACGCATTAAAGGGACCCTGCGCCTAAAGGTCAAGCTTGACATGGGAAGAACTCATTGCAAAAGCTGAAGAGTATGCTAGGGCGGCTGACTCCGGTCACTGGCCGTTTCGTAAGTCGTGATCTGTATGGGCGAATACCTTGACGACGTGGCAGGTTTAACGCGTGAAGCCTCGCCATGCTTGTGCCGCTACATTGTCGACCATACCGTCCCTGGCGATTTGGCCGAGCGCGTCATCGCAGGTTTATCGGCGGATCGCGTCCTGGGATTTTATGATCCGTATTACCCCTCACCGTCAGATCCAGGTGCGTATGTGGGTGTCCGACAATTCGAGGGGCGCTATGTGTACTCCTATGGCAATCACGGATGGCATTCGGGTTGGGAGAGACAGAGTCGGGAATTCCTCACCCAATATCTTGCTTTGTGTCTTCCTGCGCATCGGGGGGCGGCGGGCGAGCGATTGTCCATTAATCGGGTTGAACCAATCGATTTACCGGAGCTGCTCAAAGGCCGGTCGACCTGACACTCCGTGAAGCAGACGGCGAGTGCGACCAGGTTTCCGGCTTTGCGTTCTTGGTCGCGGGCGATCACTTTTTCTTTCGCGCAATGAGCCGTAGCACCTGTCTTTTAGTGGTCATTGTCCTCTGCGGGATAGCGGTGGGCTGTATCCCGGTGCCAAAAAAGACGGTTGCGCACTACGGCGTTGAAGGGAGGCTTACGGATGCTGCGACTGGAGCACCAATCGCAAAGAGCCGTGTTTCAATCTGGGTGGACGGGCAGGAATTCAAAAAGAAGACGAACCCCCGCTGGGAATTTAAAGTTGCGTTCGACATGCACCACTTCTGTACTTGGCTTGGAGGCCCATGGTGGGCGGACGCAACAAGAGCGGCCGTGGATATCGCGATCGACGGTTATACCCCGTACCAGAGGACCTTCGTCGTGAGGTCGGAGAGCTTAGATGTGCCTTTGCCCCCGGACCAAGGTCGGCTCAAAGAGAGTTTCGTCATGCTCGGAGAAATTGAAATGAAAAGGCGCGAACAAGTCACTGCGCCGAGTGTGGCTCCGTTGCGGCGTTGAGTTTCGGCGTTCGCCTGATCGCAGGCGCGGCGGCAGAAATCAGACATGAAATGCAGATTTTGCAATGTGAAGGAGGCGACCGTTCATATTTCGCAGATGGTGGACGGAAGCTCGTCGACGGTTGATTTCTGCGAGGTATGTGCCAAGAAAATGGGAGTCAACGACCCGAGTGGCTTTTCGCTTGCAAACCTGCTTACTGCCATCGAGGCTCTAAAACAAACGGATCAGAATCACCGAGAATAAGGAGCACGGTGGATATGAAGCACTTGAAGGCGAATAATTGGATGGAGGACAACTCCGGTTTCGCCTTGTTGTTATTTCTGACTCGCAGCCCGATCGCGCCCGAGCCAAAACCGGGCGCAGTACTATGAGCGCAACGAGAAGCATCATCGGTGTGGGCCCATGTGTGGTCGCGCTGGTTGCTGGCTTTACCATGGGTCTTGCGATGGGTGGATACGGTATTTGCGCCACGAGTTTTAGTCCAGGTTTGGTTGGTTTCTTGGCCGTATTAGGCGCAATCTTTGGTGGGACCATGGCGCTGGTTTGGCGAAAGGCCTGGTGGTGGGGCGCGTTGTCTTTCTCCGCACCTTCGCTAATTGGTGGAGCAATTGGGCTGACCACCGGAGAATGGCAACGCTTGATGGGCATCGCAATCTGCATCGGGGCAGCTTTCTGTTCTGCCTTCATGGTCCGTTATCCAAGCCCTGGGAGCCTCAAGCAATGAACGGAAAACGCACCCCTATTTGCATGAGTGTACTTAAAACCTGGGCGGCTTTAGTCCAACAGGAAACCCTC
>DBMR01000120.1 GCA_002298785.1 Verrucomicrobia subdivision 3 bacterium UBA693 | reverse complement strand
TCGATAAAGACAATATGCGCCCTTACTCCACACGCTGATTAGGAGACCGTGTGGATTTGCACCGTGCACGACCTCCACAGCCACGATCCTATTCAAGCCCGTGGATGCGCCTTTTCGTACGCCTCTTTGAGGCGTTCCGCAGTGACATGCGTATAAACCTGCGTCGACGAAAGGTGCTTGTGCCCGAGCATTTCCTGCATGCTGCGGAGGTCCGCGCCGGCATCCAGAAGGTGAGTCGCGTAACTGTGACGGAGTTTGTGCGGACTCATCGAAGGATCCAGGCCCGCCCGCGCCAGGTAGGTTTTCATCCGGCGCTGGCAGGTCCGGGGACTAACCGCGTGGGTGGCATCCGAGCGAGCCAGAAAGGCCGGCTGACCCACGCCAGGAGGCACTCTCAGGGAGTCCCAATAAGCCCGGATGGCCTTCAACGCCAGAGTCCCCACCGGCGTATGTCGTTCCTTCCTACCTTTGCCCATCACACGTAAAAAGAATCCGTCCCAATCAATGTCCTCAACATGCAAGCCGCATAATTCGCTGATGCGCAATCCTGAGGAATAGAAGGTTTCGAGGATGGCACGGTCCCGCAGAGCCTCGATTCTCTTGATCGAACCGAGCGGCTCGTCGGAAGGGAGGCAGGACATCGGCGCGTTTAACAGTTCCTCCATCTGTTCCCGAGTCAGGAATTTTGGCAGGCGTTTGCCGAGCTTCGGCAAGGCAATGTCCTTGATCGGCGAGGCGGCGAGGGCGGCAGACCGCACCAGGTATTTGAAGAAGGCGCGGAGTGCGGAAAACCGGAGCTGAATGGCGGCGCGCCCCAAATTTTGACGGCCCAGGTAGCGAAGGTAGATTCGAAAATCATCGCGATCCAACTCCTCCCACTCCGGCTCGCCGCCACGACTTTCCTCGTGCCATCGCAGAAACTCGTTCAACGCGTGAGAATAGTTGCGCACCGTGTAATCAGAGGCCGACTTGTCAGTGCGCAGATGTAGCACAAACCGCTCGACCCAGGGCTGCCGCCGGGGAGCATCAGAGGACGATGGAGGCGACCCCGGAGATTCGTGGGATTCAGGATCAGGAATCATGTGCGGCAACGCGAGAGGTAATTTCCCAGCCACCCTCCCTTCAGTGTATCGCCGCGCTGGCTCATGGAGCTATTTGAGCGGCACTCGCACGAGGGTCACAGAATTGCCGGGGAACGAATGGCTGATCCGCCCATTATCGAGACGCAAAGTCACCGGCCGGGGAGCGACGCGTTCGGGTTCCTCGAGAGTATTCTCGTCAGTGGGATTAGACGAAGTCAGCACCAGGGACTTGATGGGAGCTGCGGTGTGTCCACCCTCGAAATTGATCTCGGCTGGTATGGCCTCGGATGAGACGTTTACCACTTTGAGAATTGCCTCGGAATTCCGTTTATCGAGACTCGCGGTGGTGAAGAGACTCTTCATCGGCGTGCTGCGGACGTCATGAATCAACTGGTCGTCCAGGAAACATTTAATGTGCGTGCCCTCGACTTCGATGCGGATGCTATACCAACGGCCGGTTTCGATGTGGCCAGGAACATCCGCTTGATCTACGCCATCCATCTCAATGCCGTGCCTCTGATTACCCCAGCCACCCAGGTTCCACCATCCCTTGGCGTCATCGTCTGTGACGAGAAAAGGTATAAGAAAACCCTCGGCGCCGGAGATCTTCCTCGCTTTGAGAGTGTAAGTATAATTTGACCACGATTTATCCCCAATAAAGGCCCGGACGTTTTCGGACAAATCATCCTGATGCAGCGCGCCATCCTGGACGGACCACTTGCCACCCTTTAACCGCCACGCAGACGTGCCTTTGGAGAGGTCGTCCTGAAATAGAACCTGGTCGCCCCGAGTGACCTTGAGATCTTTGAACTCGGCGCGGGTGAGCCAGGTGCCGACCCCAATGCCTCCGGTTTTAGCGGTAGGCTGGACTTCGGCGGCGGTTACGGCCACCGGAAGCAGCACATCGCCGCGATTTCGGCTGAACATTTGCTGCACGTAATACCCGGGCAAACCGAACACCCGCGAGCTATCAAAGTTGATCAGGTCTGGATTCCATTTTTTGTAATTAACGTTCGCAAACAAGGGGGCGTACGAGCTCATGACCACCACGTCGGAATTGCGCTCCATACCCACCATAAAAGCCGCCTCGCCGACCGCGGCGCGCAGGTTTCCTTGTCCCCCGCCCTGCGTTACCGCGTATTCGCCGACGTACACCTTATGCCCTTGACGGTTGTAACTGTCGTACTTGCCGGCCTGGCGAATGAAGAACTCGGGAGACGAATAGTAATGTTCATCCAGAATTTCAATGGAACGATTGCTCGGGCGCCCGTTCCATTCGTTCGCCACGAGATGCATGTCCGGGTATTTGGCCTTAATCGCGTCGTAGAAGAGCCCGTAGCGCTCGTGGTAAGCCGGGCCACCGTTTTCGTTGCCGATTTCCATGTATTTCAGGCCGAAAGGAGCGGGATGCCCGTTCCGGGCTCGGACCGCTCCCCAAGTGCTCGTGACCGGACCGTTGGCGTACTCGATCGCATCGAGCGCGTCCTGAACGTATTCGCCCATTTTATCCATGGGCACAACTTCGCGGTGGGACATGCCGCAATTGAAAACGAAAAGCGGTTCCGCTTTGAGGTCCTCACAGAGCTGCAAGTATTCGTGATAGCCGAGGCCGTGGGTAGCCTGGTATTGCCAAATATTGCGCTGGGTGCGGCGCTCGGCAATGGGACCAATCGTTTGCTTCCAGCGATAGGCATCCTTCATGGTGTCGCCTTCCACCCAACAACCACCCGGGAAACGCACAAACGCGGGACTCAGTTCCGCCAGTTTCTGCGCCAAATCCGGCCGCAGTCCATTGGCGCGGCCTTTCCAGGTCCGCGTTGGAAACAGCGAAACCATATCCACCCAAAAGGTCCCGGGCCGAACCGTGGAAATCACCAACCGGGCTTTGGGATCGGTTTCTTTAGCCACCAACTCCAATCTGAATTCCTTCCAGTCGTCAGCGATCCGAGAAATGTTCTCCCGTGCGTAGACATATCCGTCTGAGCTTTCGAGAGCGACCGTGAGTTTATCGATGCCCTTGCTGCGCGCGAGCAGGTTCAGCCGGTAAGTCTCACCCTTAACCAGTCCCATTCCCCAAAAACCGGAGTTGGCCACCCCCACGCGACCCGGCCCAGTGGCTTCGACTTCCACCTTGAGGCTGCTGGGATTCTTGGACGAAGCCGGCTGAGATTTGTCGACCGTCATTTTCGCACGCGACGTGCCGCTGCTGAGCAAGGACCAGTGCTCTGGCTCTGGCGAATCCTCGAAATTGCGGTTGCGCACCAGTTCAGCGTAGATTCCGCCGTCGGCCGAACAGTTGATATCCTCGAAAAAGATCCCCCAGAGCATCGGGCTGATCGCATGGCCCGGTTGGGCCAGGTTTACCCGAATGCTCGCCGGCGCGTCCGCCAGAATGGAGGCGGAAGTGCACAGGCACAGGACCGCGCCAAGAATCATCCAATAGTTTTGCCGATTGTTTCTCATCGAGTCTTGTCCTCCATTATTTGCGCATTATTTCTCTGCTTGATTCGCCTTTCGCCGGGCGAGTTGGTTGCTGAGAAAGGTATCCGGAGTCGCTTGTTGCCAGGCGGAGAACCACAAATCCCCCAGCAATTGGGCTCCCTTGAGCACCTGCTCCTCCAGGAACGCTTTGCCTTCCAGCCCGACGGTGCCATTGCCGGAGAGCTTCCCCTGCTTTTCGGCCAGGTAAAGCGGTTCCACTTGGCGGTTCTGTTCCACGAGAAATTTCACGACCACCTGGAAAATCTCCGCCGGCTTGGCCGGACGGTCCCCCAGCATGACCACCCGCGCCGGACGAAGCCGCTGGCGCAGTTCGGAAAAATTCGGGCCGCCAACTTTGGCGAAATAGCCGCCATCAATCCAACTATGAATTCGGCTGTTGGTCGAATAATTGGCGGGATTCGGTCCAACCCAGCCATGATGGTGGATGGTTGTGTGAAGCGGTTGAGCGCTATCACCGGCCATGTGTCCCATCACTCCCATGACATAAACGATATTGGCCTGGGCATTGGCCACCTCCTCGGGTCTGCCGGCCTGCTCATACTCCTTGAGATAGGAAAATCCAGATTTGGCCTTGCCGTATTGTTCGGTCAGCGACCAGGGCAACAAGCCAAGCAGTTCCCGGGTGTGGTCCTCGTTTTTGGCGGGATCAACTTGGGGAAAACTGGAAGCGTGAGCGGATCGATACAACGCCAGTTCGGCAATGAAATCATAACGAAAGACCGGTAGCTTGAGCGGGTCCAGGCCGTAAGCGGGAAGTTCCTCGATATCAATGTAGTGGTCGGGGCCGTTACAATGTTTAAGTGCCAGGTCGGGGGTGTTGCGCCATCGATCTGGTTCTCCGGCCAGAAAACCGATGCGCTCCTGGTTCTCGGAACTTCTCACAAACGCGGGGAAATTGGTCGGAAGCGAGGCCAGCGCCAATTGATTGATCATCCGGTGGGCGTCGTAATCCCAGGCCCGCACGCTTCCAGGAATCCCCACCAGCACTAGTAGCGAAGTCAGAATTGAATATTTTTTCATGTAATCTTGCTAAAATCAGAACGGCCTAGAGGGTTGGTCCTTCAGCCTGATAAACGCGCACATAATCAATCTCGAATCTGGCCGGGAATATGGACTCATCAATGCCCTTCTGGCCGCCCCAGGCCCCGCCAATGGCCAGATTAAGGATGAGGTATTGGGGTTTGTCGAACGGCCATGAATCGTGTCCGCCGTTGTCGTTCTTGCAGGTGAAATATTTTTTGCCATCCACAAAGAAGTCGAGGCGATCGGGAAACCATTCCATGGCGTAGACGTGGAAAGCGGAGCCGACGTCAGGAATCTGGATTTTATCGCCACGGCCGGTGCCTTTGGTGTGATTGTACTTGGCCGTGTGGACGTTGGCATGGATCAGCCCCGGCTCGAAGCCCACGAACTCCATGATGTCGATTTCGCCACAGGCCGGCCAACCGCCCTGCGACCGGTCGGTGCCTAACATCCAGATGGCAGGCCACGTGCCACGCCCTGGTGGGACTTTGGCCTTTACTTCAAATCGCCCGCAGGTCCAGGCGGCTTGCTGCTGGGTTGTCAAGCTGGCGGAAGTGAAACTCGCGGAAGCGCGGCCATCGCGTTTTGAACCCGGTTTGAAATTTGGATTTGGGTAATCCTCCTTGCGCGCCTCGATGATGAGCAGACCATTTTCCACACGGGCATTTTCTTTGCGTTTGGAGGTATAAAACTGCGCTTCGTTGTTGCGCACGAATCCGGTTTCATATCCCCATTTTGCAGGGTCGGGCAAACCGGGCTTGTCGAACTCGTCGGACCAAACGAGCTTCCAGTTGGCGGCGGAGGCGAGCAGCGGAAAGGTCACCAACACACCAGAAAGGCGAATGAATTTCACGGGCAGGAGCAAAGCGGGAAAAGCTATAGAGGGCAAGGAGATAGTGGCCCAGGAAGTTGGCGGTGGCAGTCGAGTCGTCTATTTGAAGGATTCGATTTTGATCTTGCCGACATCGCTCACACCCAGTTCGAGCAGTGACGCATTCTTGTACAGGTCTAGGGGCATCTGAGTCTGGCGAGTCTCGTTGCGCTCGCGTTGACGATCCATCTCTCGGATGGACAAAACGTCCAGCGCCACCGGGTCGAAGCTAAACCACAACTGGTTTAGCGTAGCGCTATAGTGCAGCAGCGATCGCTCTGTCCCCTCGTATTGGCAGATCAAGGCATCGGTAATGTTGAGCACGACTTTGTCACTCAGGGATGGCAGCGCATAGATTTCTGGAATCGCGGTGGCCAGGCGGCTTGGATCCGTTTCAAATCGAGTGAGATTGTCCACGCTGCCAGAGGCCAGACTATAAAGATTGCCCGTCACTCCCAGGTAATTGTGATTCAACATGGGCGAGACATCGATGATCTTTGTGATTTCGTCGGACACCAGTTTGGACACAAACGACTTGCGTCCAACTCCCTCACCCTTCTTTCCGAACTCATGATCGCCCCAGAGCATGTTACCCAGCAACGGGGTATCGTAATAGTTGGTCGTATTGTAGCCGGCTTGCACGCTGCCGGCGACCCGGACACCGTACTTCCCAGCCAGGTCGTAAAAGCCAGCCAACCTCAGATCGACTGACTGGCGGTCCCACACCACAATGCGCTGCGGAGAATGGCCGGAATCGATCAGACTCTTGATGATTGCCTCAACCACGGCGGGGCGTGTGCCGCTGCTGGCGCCAGGGGCGGAAAATACCTTGATCCCAATGACATCCTGGGTGGACACGAGGCTGCGCCAGGCTTCCCGAGAATCGGACTTGCCGGTCAAAGCGAGGAGGCCACGCTGAATCATCGACTCGACCCGGGGCAACCGTGGCCGAAACGACTCGATGGCGTCCGGGTCGTAGACCTGCACCACACGGGCCCGATTTGTGGTAGCAATCTCGGCCTGAATGGCGGTTGCGAAACAGCAAAGCATTGCCACCATCGCGGTTAAGGCCGCAAGGCTACTGCTTTGGCACAATCTGTATGGCGCGTTTCTTGACACTTCGAGCCACGGATGATACCACCCCGTCCGATGCGAACCACCAAAAAGTGGGGCCTTAAGCACATGACCGAGAAGCCAGCGTCCGGAGCCATTCCGGGATTACGTTACTGTTGGTTGCTGGGCCTGGTCCTCCTGTACTTGACGGCCTGCACCCCGCCCGGACCCCGGGATCTCCTGCAAGGCAAGGCCTTGCTGGACGCCGGCAAATACCCGGAAGCTGTGACGCGACTGGAGACGGCGGTTTCCATTCTTACCACCAATGCGCTGGCCTGGAACTACCTGGGTCTGGCATATCACCAGGCACAACGGCCGGTGGACGCCGAAAAGGCTTATCGACGGGCCCTGGTGCTAAACCACGATCTGGGAGAGGCGCGCTACAATCTCGGGTGCCTGCTCCTGGAACAAAACAAACCTGACCTCGCCAAATCCGAGCTGCTCGCCTTCACCTTGCGGCGAGGGAATTCCGTGGATGGCTTTCTAAAACTGGCCTCGGCACAAATCCGGCTCCGAGATCTTAACGGAGCCGAGAAAAGCTATAACGATGCCTTGCGGATCAATCAGGAGATAGCCGAGGCCTGGAATGGACTCGGCCTTATCAAGCTGCAGCGTGGCCGACCAGTGGAAGCGTTGCAGAATATGAACCGGGCAACCAAGGTGGATGCCCACTACCCGGCGGCCCTGCTGAATGCGGGGTTGATTTCGCAGAACTATATGAAAGACCCGGCCGGCGCCATGGCAAAGTATCGCGCATACCTGGCCCTGAAGCCCTTGCCGGAAAACGCCGAATCCGTGCGTGGATTATTACGGCAATTGGAAGCAGACGCGGCGCCGCAGTTGGCAAGTCCCCGACCCGCCCTGCCGCCCACCAACAGCACCGCCTTGACCTCCGCCGTGAACACTGCCAGCACGGGCGCCGCAAAGCCTCCAGTCACCAACGTCACCGCTGCCCGACCGAACGCACCGACCCGCCCCAACCTGGAATCGTCAACACCGGCGAAGACCAGCCCACCTCTCACAGTTGTCCGTGCGCCCGCCATTACGAGTTCGGTCCCTGCTTCCACCTCTTCAGCATCCGCGCCGGCCACTTCGCGTTCCGCCCAGCCCTTTACCCCCGCTAACCCGCTGGACACCGTGCGTTTGCAGGAAGACCCGTCGGTTAAGGAGGCTCGCGATGTGAGCCCGGCCCGCCCTCAGCCCGCCACAACTCGTCCCTCAACCACAGCAACTGACGATCAGGAAGCCATGGCTTTATTGGCGCGCCAACCTCCCCCGAAAAGGAGTTTCTTCGAAAAAATCAACCCGTTGAACCTGTTTACCAGCGATAAGAAGCCGGCCCGCAAAACGGTGACCCCAATCCCGGCAAGTCCATCAGAATCGACCTCGACTGCAGCCCCGAGCAACCCTCCGGTATCCACACCTGCACCGGTCATTAAGCGGTACACCTACTTGAATCCGCCAAGGCCGGCAGTCGGCAAAACCAGTGAAGCGCAGCCAGTGTTCTTGAAGGCGCTGGACGAGTACCGAGCCCGGCGGCTGCAGGAAGCCGCGGCTCTCTACACCGCCGCACTCAAATTAGACCCGTCGTTGTTCGAAGCGCATTATAACCTGGCCCAGGTGTGGTCCGAGATCGGCGACTCAGCCCGGGCATTGTCCGAGTGCGAACTCGCCCTGGCCTTGCGCCCGGATTCCTCGGAAGCGCGATATAATTTCGCCTTGTTGCTGAAGACCAGCGGGTATTGGCTGGATGCCGCGCAGGAGCTGGAAAAATTATTATCAACGCGCCCGACTGATGTACGAGCGCACCTCTTGGCCGGGAATTTATACGCCCAGCAACTGCGCCAACCGGCGCGAGCCCGAGTGCATTACCAAAAGGTCCTGGAGTTGGACCCCCGAAATTCGCAAACCGGCAATATCGCTTACTGGCTCACTGAGCATCCCCAATAAGCCCCGGCCAGTTTCAGGCAGTCGTCATTTGAAACTGCCAAGCAATTCCTCGCGCGAAACCGTCGCAGTACCTACTTTGCCCACCACGATACCAGCGGCATGGTTGGAAATAATGGCCGCTTCGACGGGTGACGCCCCAGCGGCAATGGCCATGGTAAACGTGGCGATCACGGTGTCCCCGGCCCCGGAGACGTCAAACACCTCCTGCGCTACAGTGGGGATGTGAAACGGTTGCTGGTCGCGACGGCACAGAAGCATGCCCAACTCGCCCAGGGTGATAAGCGCCACCGCCGGCCGCAGTTCATTGAGCAGGCGCTCTGAGACGCGCATCAGGTTCACATCCTGCAGCGGATTGGCGTGCCGAGTCTCATCGGGCAAATCCGCGAGTTCAAACGCTTCTTTGCGGTTCGGCGTAATCAGCGACAGACCGGTCAAGTTCAGGTGGTGCACCGGCTTCGGATCCAGGCTGAGCCAGATGCCGCGGACCCGGCAGGTGCGCTTCAATTCCTCCAGCAATTCCTGCGTGACAACTCCCTTGCCGTAATCGCCAACAATCACCGCGGCGGTCCCGGGCAGGCCGGCATGGATTTTGGCCAGTAATTCCCGGGTGAGTTTGGGGTCGAGCGGGTCGCGAGTTTCCCGATCAATCCGCACCACCTGCTGTTTGTGCGCCACGATCCGGGTCTTCACACTGGTAAACCGCTTCGAGGTGCTCAGCAAACCATCGCAACCAATGTGATGTTGCTCCAGAATTGATCGCAGTTGGGCCGCCGGGGTATCTCTCCCCACTGCCCCCAGCAATTCCGCCGGCACTCCCAGGGCCGTGAGATTCCGGGCGACGTTCGCCGCGCCCCCCGGCATGAAACTTTCCCTGGCGAAATCCACCACCGGCACCGGGGCTTCCGGTGAAATGCGGGCCACCGTGCCCCACACGAAGTGGTCGAGCATCACGTCGCCAATCACCAGCAGTCGTTGATTGGCATTATCCAGGATGCGGCGCACGCGCGACGCGCTAAGCGAGGTGAGAGTCATCATGAAAAATTTGGGCTAATCCAGAAACGCGGTCAATGGGCTGGTAGCACTGGCCACCGCCTGCTGCGCCGCCATACCCGTTTCATACGCCGCCCGCCCTGCAATGACCGCCATTTTAAAGGCTTCCGCCATCCGGTTCGGGTCGCCGGCCACGGCGATGGCCGTGTTCACCAGCACGGCGTCCGCGCCCATTTCCAGCGCCGCCGCAGCGTGGCTGGGCGCTCCCAACCCCGCATCAACGACCACCGGCACGGAAGCCTGCTCGATAATGATCTCAATCTGGTCTCGGGTCTGAATCCCGCGGTTCGAGCCAATCGGCGAACCCAGCGGCATGACGGTGGCCACACCGACATCCTGCAAGCGTTTCGCCAGCACGGGATCGGCGTTTATATAAGGCAGGACCGTGAAGCCTTCCTTGACCAGAATTTCCGCCGCTTTGAAAGTCTCGATGGGATCCGGGAGCAGAAATCTGGGATCGGGATGGATCTCCAGCTTCACCCAATTGGGCAAGCCCGCGGCCACAGCAAGCCGGGCCAACCGCACGGCTTCCTCGGCATTCATCGCGCCACTGGTGTTGGGCAGCAGCAGGTATTTTGCAGGATCAATAAATTCCAGGATGTTCGCAAACGGATCCTTGTTCCCGCTCAGATCGGCGCGGCGCAGCGCCACGGTCACAATCTCGGTCCCACTGGCCGCCAGCGCCTCGCGCATGGCCTCAGGGCCGGAAAACTTGCCCGTGCCCAGGATCAAGCGTGACCCGAATTCCCGTCCGGCAATGACCAGGTTTTTGTTCTGAAACGACATTGGCGGCAATCTAATCGGTCATGCTCGGCTCTGTCGAGTGAAAGGAACATCCGACGTCAGGGCCGCGGATCGCGAAGGTCATGTTTGCGTTGCACTTGCGTCGAAATGGGCATAGGGTCTTAGCATGAAACCGTGGAGAGGTTCAATCCAGGCTGGCGTGCTGCTGGCGGTCTGGTTTCTCTGCGCGTGCCCGACGCGCGGGATGGCGGACGAAGTCCTGATGTTGAACGGGGACCGACTGACTGGACAGGTGGTGGGCTTCACCAACAGCACCTTCCTGATGACGAATGATACGCTCGGAATTCTGAGACTGCCTCGGAGCCAAGTGCGCCAAATCCACTTCGGATCCGGCCCATCTTCCCAGGCGAACCTCCCCAACCCACCGACATCCCCGTCTCCTTCCGAAGTCCCGTCAGTCCCACAGGGCTCGCTGGCCGGCCTGGGCAGCCAAACCAATCTGATCCAATCGGTCCTGGACCAATTCTTGCGTGACGCCACGCCAGAGGCGCAGGCAAAATTTAACGAATTATTGACAGGGCTATTGAGTGGCAAGCTCAATAAGAATGATATTCGGACCGAAGCCAGGTCCGCGGCGGCGCAGTTGCGTGCGGCCCGCAAAGATTTGGGGAACGACGCCGGGTTCGCCATCGACAGTTACCTGGCGATCCTGGACCGGTTTGTCGGAACTGAAGTCGACCAAAAATCGGAGCACAAGAAATCAGGAAAATAGTTACACCGCTCGGAAAACAACTCCTCGAAAAGAGCAATGCATAAAATGATGCGAATAGTGCTGGGCTTGACGCTGGGAGCCATTTGGTTTGGCGGCGCAGCGGTGGCGGGAGGATTCAGGTTTCAAGAAGTGAACGACAAGTCGCTGGGGTTGTGGGAAGGCGACCACCCCGTGCTGGTTTATAACCACGGTAAATTGTTGAAAGAAGGTGTGCCGACGGATCGCGCACGCAGCACCTATATCCACCCGCTTTACGGTCTGGATGGCGAGGTGCTAACCGACGATTTCCCAAAGGATCATTATCATCACCGAGGTATTTTCTGGGCCTGGCCGCACGTCCGTAGCGGCGGGAAAGAGTATGATTTGTGGATGCTCAAAGGAGTCGAGCAACAATTCGAGCGTTGGCTGAAGCGCGAAGCGACCGCTGATCGTGCTGTGCTGGGAATTCAAAACGGTTGGATCGCCGGCGGAAAGAAAATCATGGACGAGCGCGTGGTCATCACGGTGCATCCGGCCCAAAAAGACGCCCGCGCGATTGACCTGGACTTTGTTTGGACTCCATTGGGCGAACCGATTTCCCTACTGGGCGCCGAGGGGAAGAGCTACGGCGGTTTGTCCATCCGCTACGGTCCCCGGACGAATACAGTTATCACCACCCCACTGGGAGACGACGCACAGGACTTGCCCATGACCCGGCTGGCGTGGGCCGATTTGACCGGCCAGTTCATGGAAGGTAATCCACGCCAGGACGGAGTGGCGATTTTTGTGCGCGAGACGCATCCGGGTTTTCCACCGATGTGGCTGACGCGCCACTACGGAGCCCTCTGTCTGGGCTGGCCAGGAGTGGAAGCAGCGACCTTCCCTCCAGGTGTGCCGATCCACTGTGAATACCGGGTATGGGTCCACCGCGGCCTGCCGTCAGGAGAATTGTTAAAGCAGGCCTATGAGACGTACAATCAGGAAATGAAAAGCCCCCGAACGATTCGCGACGCCAAAGCAATCCCCAGTCCCAAAGTTCGCGACTGACGGGAACATCCGCATTCCCGCCGAAACCATCGCCCCCCGCCTGCGCGAGCCAATCCTACCTTCAAGCGCGTATCCCGGCGGATTCTGCGGCACTCCTGCACCGCAAATCAGTGCTTTGACTGGACCCGATAATGCTGAAGCAAGGCGGTGATAAGGCCGTCCATCGTGTGTTCCTTTGCTTCCAAATCCGGCCGAAGCTGGAGTGCCTCGATGGCCTTGGTGGTCTCCGGGCCAATGGAGGCCAGACGCAGTCCCGGAAATTTCTGGAGGATCACCGGCAGGTTAAATCGCTCGTGGAAGTGTTCCACCGTGGAACCGCTGGAGAAGATTACCCAGTCCGCGCCGGATTCCAGGAAACGAGCCGCGGCACCAGTGCGATCCTCGGTTTCCGCGACCGTGCGATAGCAGGCAATGTCGTCCACGATGGCGCCCTGCTCTTCCAGGGCTTTCGGCAAGTCGGGATTCGCCACTTCGGCGCGCAGCAGACACATCTTGAGGTTCTCGACGGTCTCGTACTTTTCAAATGCCTTGGCCACGGCTGAGCCGATCGCCTCTTCCGGCATCAAGTCCACCTGCAAATGGAGTTCCTTCAGTTTCCGGGCTGTGGCCGGTCCGACCGCCGCGATGCGCGCCCCGCCCAGTTCGCGCAGGTCCTGGAAGCGTTTGAAAAACAACTCGAAAAAGAACCTTACGCCGTTGGGACTGGTGAACACCAGCCAGTCGTACGAGTTCAGCGACAGCAGGGCATCGACAAAATCCTGGGTGCGGGTGGTGGATTCGAATCGAATGGTGGGTATTTGCAGCACCTCCGCGCCCAACTCAGAGAGCCGCGCGGCGGCGGGTGCGGCTTGTCCAGCACTCCGCGTGAGCACCAGGCGCCGGCCAAAGAGCGGCCGTCGCTCGAACCAATTAAGTTGGTTCCGAAGACTGACCACCTCGCCAATGACAGCGATCGTCGGCGGCCCGATCTGCGCTTTGGACAATTCGTCCGCGATGGTCGCCAAAGTACCGCTGACGGATTTCTGATGACCAGTCGTGCCCCAATTAATAATAGCCACTGGGGTTTGCGCGGGCATACCGTTGGCTACCAGGATATGGGCGACTTCGCCGATCCGTTCCGTGCCCATCATGACCACTTTAGTACCTGGAGTATGAGCAAGCTGGGGCCAGTCAATGGCCGCCGGTTCATCGACCGGATCACGATGACCGGTTATGATCGTAACGCGCGAGGCAAAATCCCGATGTGTCAGCGGCACGCCGGCATAATTGGGCGCGGCCACAAAAGAGGAAACGCCAGGCACCACCTCGAAAGGAACTTGGGCGGCCGCCAATTGCGCCGCTTCCTCGCCGCCACGGCCGAAAATGTAAGGATCCCCTCCCTTCAGCCGCACCACCGATTTGCCTTCTCGCGCCCGGGCAATCAACAGTTCATTAAGCTCGTCCTGCGACAAACTGTGATCACGCGCGCGCTTCCCGCCAAAAATAATCTCCGCCCCCGGCGCCGCGAGCTGCAATAACTCGGCGTTGACGAGGGCGTCATAAACCACCACGTCCGCCCGCTGAAGAAGCTCCGCGCCGCGCAGGGTGAGCAAACCGATGTCACCCGGCCCAGCCCCGACGAGATAGACAGTGCCGCAGGATTTCATCGCAAGGCGCTGGCGAGCTGTTGACCGAGAGCCTTGGCCTCTGTCACGGGACGAACGGCGTCAGCCCGACTAACCGGCCCCTTCACAAAGGACAAGGCGCGCAAGTGGAGTTGGCCGTCTTTCACTTCTGCGTGAGCGGCCACTGGACTTTGACAACCTCCCCCCATTCCCGCCAGAAACGCCCGCTCCGCGATTACGCATTGCAGTGTTTCCGCATGATTTAGGTGCGCGCAAATAGCGGCAACGCGCTCGTCATCCACGCGCGTCTCAATGCCAATGGCCCCCTGTCCTACACAGGGCAGCATCTCATCCGTGCTCAGGACGCTGCCGAGCAGTCCGGCAGGCACTCCCTCCCCAGCCAACCGGCCTTCAGAATCAAAGGTGAAATGGAGCCGGGTCAAACCAGCCAAGGCCAGGATGGTGGCGTCCATATCGGGCTGGGTCGCCAATTTCTGCATGCGCGTGGCGACATTACCCCGAATGTCGGGAACTTTGAGACCAGGATTGGCCGTCAGCAGCAACGCTTTGCGGCGAGTGCTGCTCGTAGCCACCACCGCGCCCGGTGGTAAATCGGCGACGCGTAAACCCGGTGGAAAACCGCGAGCCGGCTTCCCCGGGATTCCAGTGGAATGGCGCGCATCACGGTAAATCAAGACGTCGCGAACATCCGCTCGTTTGGCGACCGCTGTCAGTTGGAGGCCTGCCGGCAGTTCGGTGGGCAAATCCTTAAGACTATGTACCGCTAGATCAGCCTGACCGTTCAGGAGGGCAACTTCGAGCTCCTTGGTAAACAACCCCTTGGGCAACGCCTGTCCTTCACGAGCCAGCGCGGCGGTTTGCAGCTTGTCACCGGTGGTCTTGATGATGCGCAGCTCAAATTCCACCTGGGGGCAGGCGGCCCGGCACTGGGCCAGGATCATATTGGCTTGCGCCAGCGCGAGAGCACTGCCTCTGGTGGCGATCAGAACCGGTTTGGAAGAGGAGGTCATAAAGGGAGGGCTTATTTTGAAATGGATGCGGCGGCGCCGGGTTAGTTGGCGGTTTCATCGACAGAGGCTGGACGACTCAGGAGTGCGGCGGCTTTATCCCGGATCAGTGTCTCGCAGCGAGCCACTTCCTCCCGGCGTTGCTGCAAATAGTCTGCGGCAATTGCCTGCAAGTCGTCGATGTTATACAAAAAAACGTTCTCCATGAAATTAACCTCGGGCTCAATGTCGCGAGGCACCGCGATGTCAATCAGCAGCAGCGGTTTTCCCCGACGCAGCTTGAGCAGCGGTTCCAACCGGGCGCGGTCGATGACGTAGTTAAGCGCTGAAGTACTGCTGATCACGATATCGAGATGGGCGAAGTCATCGGCCCATTGGTGAAAAGGGATCGCCCGCCCACCCAATTCCTGGGCCAACGCTTCGGCCTTTTCTATCGACCGATTCGTGACAAAAATCCGGGCGGCTCCGCGCGACAGCAGGGATCGCGCGGTTTTCTCGCTCGTATCGCCCGCGCCAATCACCATGACCTGTTTATCTGAAAGGGTGCTGAAGACCTTCTCCGCCAACTCGACTGCCACCGATCCGACCGAAACGCTACCGCGTTGAATATTGGTTTCGGTGCGGATTTGTTTGGCCACGTTGAATGCCCGTTGAAAGGCCTTGTTCAACCGCGGACCGGTGTGCCCCGATTTCAAAGCCAGGTCGTAGCTCTTTTTGAGCTGGCCAAGAATTTCCGTCTCGCCGAGCACCATCGAGTCCAGCCCGCAGGCGACTTTGAACAAGTGCTGCACGCTACGCGGTTCCGCGTGGGTGTATACCTCCTCCGCCAGGTCGCCGGTGTAATTGTGGAACTGAACGCAGAACTGACGGATAGCTTCGCAGGCCCGACGCTCTTCGAGGTTCGTCGCAGCGTAAATCTCGACCCGGTTGCACGTAGAGAGAATGACCGCTTCCTGAACGGTGCCGGCCTGTCGCAATGCCTCGAGGGCATCCGGAATTTGCGCTTCGGCAAACGCGAACCGCTCGCGCAGGGTGACCGCTGCGGATTGATGATTGAGGCCGACAACAACGATGGGCATGAGCGCGCGGCGTTATTGGTTGTGCAACGGGGAAAGCAGGTTGCTCCCCCAAAAGGTAAGCAGAACAAACACAAAGCTGCCGACGGCCCCCAGCGCGAAGCGCCGTCCGGATTGCGCAAACTTCCACCGCATAACGATTAACCCCAGGTAAATCAGCCACACCAAACCACTCCAAACAATCTTGGGGTCACCACGATAAGCATGGGGATTTTTCAATTGAGCAATCCCGACCGCCCCGACCGCCAACCCCACGGTGAGCAGCACGAAACCAACGAGCAGCATGCGGCCCACAATCGTCTCCAGCCGCTGTATCGACGGCAGCAGTGAAAAAATGGCCTTGAGCTTGTGGAACTTTAGATTGTGCTCTTGGGTCAGATACACCAGCGCTGCTACAAAACTCAGTCCGAACGCGCCATACGAGAGCGCGAGCAAGGCCGCGTGAATACTGGTTAGGACGCGCGAAAACTCCGTGGAGCTTTCATGCGGGACATCCAGGCCGGGCATGAGCGCGAATATTCCGACACCGAAAAGCAGGGGCGACGCAAACGCTCCCAGGAACCGCAGGCGCGACCACAATCCAAAAACCAGGTAGCTCGCCACAATGGTCCAGGTCAGAAAAGCCGTGGCTTCGTAAAGGTTGTGTACGGGACAATGCTGAAGGCTGAACCCCCGCATCGCCATCGCCACGGAATGAAACCCAAACGCCGCCAAAAGCAGGAAGTAGTTTATCCAGTTGTCCTTGCGGAAGCCTTTCCGCCACAAGAACACCGAGTAAACCATGCTGATGCCGTAAATAATTACGGCACAAAGGAAGCTCCGGCGATCAGTGAACCAATCCACGGTTACAGGGTACCTTTCCGCCTTAATCGCGCAAGTGGCATTTGGATTGCCTCTAACTAAGGCGCAACCACGCGGTAAAACCGCGGACTGGAACCATTTGTATCACTCCATTGAGCGGTAGAATTGGTGGCGGTGACCGTCCCTCGCCCCACGTAAGGCCCCAGCACGTTGGTAGCCGACAGCATCTGGTAGCTGCGTCCAGCCACGGCTGCCCAGGAAACCAACGGCGGCGGAACCGAAACGGCTAAACGGACCGGCGCATTGGTTTCCACCAACCGCACCGTCATCTGAGCGGTGCGAAAACTTTGCCCGGAATTGGCGGTAACGAGAGCATAAAATGGGTGGTTGCCCAATCCCAGGGACGTCCCCGCCACGCTGAAAGTCGCGTCGTTCGTACCAACCGCGCTGCCGACAAGTCCCCCAGTGCTATACAACTCGATCCGACTGATCCCGGCAATCGTGGCGGTGACGCGGAACTGCATGGTGGCGCTAATTAAAGTATTGCCGCCCGCCATCAGCGGCGTGAGATTCGCGGACCACGAATTATTGTTGATCACAACCGGCAACTCCGCCCGGGTTTGTGTCCGGACGCCAGTCCCTTCGTAAGCGACAACGCTCAATTGGTGCGGACCGTCTGATTGTCCAGTGGTATTGAATGCGAGCACAGCGGTCAGGGGATTCAGGCCGGCCGAGACGTAAAGATGATTCCGGTGCTTCAAGTCATCGAGATTGCGATCGAGTTTGAAGTTGGTGGCCGGTGAGATCGTGAAGGATCCCTGGAGATTCGCCTGGATTTGGCTGGCCGGCCAACCCGCGGATAGGGCGCGGAGCGCAAAAGCAATTTGCGGCGTAGCCCCCTGCGTTTGGTCCTGCAAATCCTGCGCTTTCACACCGTCCGCCCCCTGCAAACCATTGGCCGGATCATTGACCAGGTTCATCAGTTGTTGGACGAATTGCATCAGGGTTGTGCCACTGCTGGAATTGGTGACCCCGAAAGTGGCTGTAACTCCGTTGGTGCGGGTGATGGTCAGCGTTAAATAATCCCCAACCACCACGCTGCCCGCCACGCTGTACTCGCGAATGCCATTCGCCGTGGAAGAAAGGAAGTTTGTGCGGCTGGAGTTAAGCCATGTCGTGAGCACGGTCGCCGATCCAACCGAACTGCTGGCCAAGGTGCCAATCTGTGTCGCCGGCACACTGGGATCGCCATGAACCAGTTGAATGCGATCGCCAACCGCAGTCGCGGTCACCGTGGTGAGCGCCGATTTCTGATTAATGGCCCCCGCCAGGCTGGAGGCCACGGATTGAATGGTGGCGTTTTGGGCGACATTTTGACTAATGGTGGTCCCATTCAACACCAGGGTGAGCGCGTTATTGCGCGCCGGCGCCACGTTGGTGATGGTCTGCACCCAGTGCCCATCCAGGAACAAGTCCGCCATTTGCAGGGGGCGAGTGTTATCGATCGCATTGAATCGCGCCGAGAG
Organism: Verrucomicrobia subdivision 3 bacterium UBA693; assembly: GCA_002298785.1. Classification (GTDB taxonomy): domain Bacteria; phylum Verrucomicrobiota; class Verrucomicrobiia; order Limisphaerales; family UBA8199; genus UBA693. The sequence goes on along the minus strand of DBMR01000120.1, from coordinate 35,310 downwards.
GCTGGCGATGCCAGACAAAACCGTTCCAGGAATACTTGGTTGAAGCCAAGTCCCCTGGCCGACTTTGGCAAAGGGAGCCGCCAGCGGTTCCCCCACCATTACGCCCTGATACGGATTGGTCAGGCTCAGGTAGTAACTTTCCGCAAGGCTGAAGCCCCGGGCCTGGTAAAAAAAGGCCATCGGGGACGGAAACTTCTCCAGATAAGCGCACGGTTCGACCACCGTACCGTAACTGCCCGAAGCGCCGGCAGCGGTAAGGGCCAGCAGATTAAGTTGCACCCCGTTCTCCTCGAAGAGCAATCCGCCGAAAGAGGTCAGATTGTCAGCGATGGCGCCCGGCATGAACCAAACCTGGGATACCCCGTAGTTGTACATCCCGCTTTGGAATCCCAGGATATTACCAAAGCCTCCCGGGCCGCCAGCCTCCGTGCGCTCGATGGCGAGGCTGCCGCGCACCCGATTTTCAAAGACTGCGTTGTCAAAGTTCGGATAACGAACGTTGCGGTTATAATCGGGGCCTTTAGCCAGGTAAACCGTTTGTATCGGGAACGACCCATCGCTGCCTACCCCCTGGTCAACCGTCAACTTGGCCAGTGCCAGGTTGCTGGCCGTAATCATGGTGGTCAGCAGGTTGGTGGGAGCCAGGCTGCCCGGGGCTATGGCGCGGAAGGGTAATTCGCTGGCCGCATAAGCACTGGTCGAAGCCGCCGGCAAAGAGCACGAAGCCGGCACCCCCGGTCCCGGTGCGGGATCATCATCTTTGAACCCGTAAAAAAGCACGGAGGTCGTGCTATTGGCACTGGTGCTTTTCACTACCCGGTAAGGAATGTCCATCGAAAGTACAAGATAGTCCACCTGGTTGGTGAGTTGGCGGCTGAACAGCGCCGAACGCACCGGCCCCAGCAACGCGTTGGAGCAATCGCTGTAAAACCACTCCGTACGCAGACCGTTCCAGGTGATGCGAATGATGTTCTGCGGCGGCACTCCACGCTTCTCGGCGTAGTAGTTTCCCAGTTGCACCGAGTTGCTGCTGCTTTGATTCACCACCACCGCCACGTTGAATCCGCTGCCACCGGCGGTTGCCAGGCGAGTCAGCAGGCAAACCTGCACCAGCACCCATGCATAAATCTTCCAACTAATCCGCATAACTCAATGTGGCTGAGAATGGCGCGGAGGTAAAGCCCCGGCCGGGCCGAGCCAGGGCCTAATTCAGGAGACCGGCGTTTTGGATTTTGATTTTGCCACCGCCTTCTTGCCATTCTCGGGTATGAAGCCATTGCCTCATACCCACTCGTGTTTCGTCTGCGGCGAATCAAATCCCAAAGGGCTCAATCTCCGCTCGGAGACCGATGGGAAACTCGTTCGGAGCCAGTTCGCTTTCCGCTCGGAACACGTTGGCTTCAAAAAGACCGTTCATGGCGGGCTCACAGCAACGTTGCTGGATGAAATCATGACCTGGGCTTGCGTCGTACAATCCAGACGTTTCGCTTACTGCGCGGAATTAAACGTCCGCTACCTCCTCCCCGTCCGACCAGACCAACCACTGGTTGCTACCGCGGAACTCGTCACGAATCGTCGCGGCCGACTCTTTGAAGCCAAAGCGGAATTGAAAGACCAAAATGGCACGATACTGGCAACCTCGACGGGAAAATACCTGCCCCTGAAGGACACTGATGCCGCCGAGATGGCCACCGATTTTCTCGGGGACCTGGCCTCACTGCTGGGTCCTTTCGTTACGCCCCAAACCTGAACCATAATAGGGGCATCATATTGAGAGGAAGCACGGGATGTTTGAGGGCGAACCCTGCTTCGAGCAATGGCTCAACGCCGGTGACCCTAACGCGAGTTCCAGCCGAAGCCCAAAACCGACGTCACTCAAACGCCACCGGTTTTGAAATTCCCAAACTTCTTCACCCATTCGGCCGGCTGCCGCTTGGGGCGTCCTTCGGCGCCAAGAAAGGCGGCGGTCACCGTAGCGTCGGTTAGCAACTCCTCGCCACGGAGGATCTTCTGATTGATCACGCAGCTTGCTCCACGAATTTCCTCCAATCGACTGACAATCACCAATTCGTCATCGAGTCTGGCGGGCTTGCGGTATTTGATTCGCACCTCGGCTACCGCATAGACTCCTTCTCCCGCTTCGAAAGCCGCGCGTTGGTGGATCCCCAGCAACCGGAGCATGTCTGAACGCGCCCGCTCCAGGAAGCGAAGATAATTCGAGTGATAAACCACGCCGCCGAAATCGGTATCTTCAATGTAGACGCGCAGCGCAAAGTAATGCTCGTGGCCAACGATCGCGCCTTGATACGGCGTCTTAGCTTCCATGTTCATGCGCCAGTACGAAATGACCAACGCCGCCCAAAGTCAATAGCAAGCTCACCGATAGCGCTTCCAAACCCCAGCTTGGCGACCAGGCTTGCCCGCTCTTCAGAACGGTTCCTCCACAAAAGCCCCTCACCCGACTGATGCTCCTCTACACTTGGCCCAGATCAAGTAGCCAGCGGCCAGGCTGAAGATCACAATCCCGGTGACGAATAGCCAGAGTAAGATCCCTTGCCAGTCCGGTCGACGGGAGCACTTGTCCGTCAACCGCGCCCGGTCACCGAATTCCGACTCCTCAAAGGAGAAGCGGTCCTCTGACATACCACCACCAGAGCAGCGATCCGAACCGGTCAAACGCGCGTAGTTCCGCGCCGAATTTCCCGGTGTCGATCTGCCGTTTCCATTGAGAGGTTTGTCGGGCATATGCACCTCGCTTTGTCTGCTTCATTTGCGATTCGGTTCCGCCGTCCGAAGAGGGGCGGACGCAAATTCAGGATCGGCTTGAGGTTCCCAGCCTCCTCCGAGAACCGCGTAGAGCCGGACGTTGTTGGCGAACTTCGCCAACCGCAACAAGACCAACCCCTGCTGGGAGGCGAAGAGCGACCTTTGGGCGTCCAGCACCCCGAGGTAATTGTCGATGCCACGGTCGTACCGAGAGATCGAAAGCCGGTAGGTTTCGGCAAACGAATGGACCAGCGATTCCTGCGCCGACACTTCCTGGCTCACGGTGCCGCGAACGGCGAGGGCATCCGCCACCTCTTTGAACGCACGCTGAATGGCCACCTCGTATTGGGTCACGGCAATCTCTTGCTGGACCTTGGCGGCGCGATGTGCCGACCAGGTTCGAGCGTCGAAGATCGGCATCACAATCTGCGGAGCATAGCTCCAGGCACCTGCCCCCGCCTTGAACAGTCCGGAGAGATCGCTGCTGGCGGTGCCGATAGCGGCAGTCAGGGAAATGCGTGGGAAGAACGCCGCCCTGGCCGCGCCGATGTCGGCATTTGCGGCCTTGAGCAGGTTCTCCGCCTGCAACACATCCGGACGGCTCAGGAGCACGTCGGAAGGCAATCCGGCCGCGATGTCGATGCAGGCGCTAACACCCGCCAGGTCCGCAGACAGCAACTCATCCGGGACGGGAATCCCCACCAAAAGCTGCAACGCGTTCTCATCCTGCGCCACCTGCTGAATGTAATGGGCGACATCCCGGCGGGCCACGTCCACCGGCGATTGAGCGCGAAAAAGATCCAGTTCCGGTGCGAGGCCAAGGTCAAAGCGCCGCTTGATGAGATCGTAAGATCCCTTTTGCGCTTCCAGAGTTGTTTGCGCCAGGGCCAGATTTTCACGGTCCGCAGCCAGGGTCAGGTAGGCCTGCCCGATCGATGAAACCAGCAGGATCTGGGCACTGCGTTGGGCCTGCTCCGTGGCCAGATACTCCTGCAAAGCACGATCTTTCAGGCTGCGAATGCGCCCGAAGAAATCGATTTCCCAGGAAGCCACCCCCAGGTTGGCGTCGTACCGCTCCACAGTCTGCCGATCTCCGCTGCTGGTAAGATCACCGGGAAGCCGGGCCTTGCTCCCTGTACCATTGGCATTGACGATCGGCCAAAGCTCTGCACGCTGGATGCCGTAATAGGCCCGGGCCCGCTCCACGTTCAGCACGGCCAGCCGCAGATCCCGGTTGTTCGTTAAGGCGATGCCAATGACCGTCCGCAATTTTTCGTCCGTGAAAAACTCCTGCCAGCTCAAATTCGCCGCTGATGGCCCATTTGAAGTTGTGCCGGATTCCTGATAAGCGGTCCCTCCCGGCCAACTGTTTGAAACCGGAGCGGCCGGTCGGTTGTATTTAGGCGCCATGGTGCAGCCCGCGCAGAGGAGTGCGCTGGCCGTCAGCAAATAAACGATAAGCTTGTTCATCTTAATGTCCTCCGGTCGCTGCGTTGGTGTTGGGCGCGGACGCCGGCTTGGCGCCTTTTCCCAAAGAGCTCTCAATCACCACGAAGAAGAGCGGGGCAAAAATTGTCACCAGAAACGTCGAGGTTACCACCCCGCCCAGGACTGCGGTACCGATGGCCATTTGCGCACCGGCGCCGGCCCCGTGCGCAATCGCTAACGGCAACACGCCGAAGCCAAAAGCCAGCGAAGTCATGATGATGGGCCGCAATCGAAGCTTCGCGCCCTCCAAAGTCGCCTCGATCAACCCCATGCCTTCGTCCGCGCGCGCCTTGGCAAACTGAACGATGAGGATTGCGTTCTTGGTGGTGAGCCCCAGGGTCGTTAGCAGACCAATCTGGAAATAGACGTCGTTGGGCAAACCCCGGAAACTCGACCCAATCAATCCACCAATCACACCCAGCGGCAAAGCCAGCAGGATCGAGATCGGGATTGGCCAACTCTCATAGAGTGCTGCCAGGCACAGGAATATCACCAGGATCGAAAAGGCGTAAAGCGGACCGGTCTGCGCGCCGGATTGCCGTTCCTGGTACGAGAGCCCGGTCCAGTCGTAGCCAATACCTTGCGGGAGTTTAGCCACGAATCCTTCCATGGCACGCATGGCCTCGCCGGAACTTCTTCCTGGCGCTGCTTCGCCGAGAATATTCAATGATGGGAATCCGTTGAAGCGTTCGAGTTTGGGAGAACCCGAGGTCCAATGGCCGGAAGCAAACGACGAGAACGGCACCATCTTGCCGACGTTGTTCCGCACGTAGAGCTTCTCCAGATCGCTGGGCAGCATGCGGTATTTGGCATCCGCCTGGGCATATACCCGTTTGACACGCCCGCCCTGGATGAAGTCATTCACATACGCGCTGCCAAACGCGGCGGAGATAGTATTGTGAATCGCGCTGATCGGCACCCCCAACGCCCCAGCCTTGTCCCAATCCACATCCACCCGGTATTCGGGCACGTCTTCCAGTCCGTTCGGACGGACTTTCGTCAGGGCTGAATCCTGGGCCGCCAGGCCCAGCAGTTGGTTGCGGGCTTCCATGAATTTGGCATGGCCCACGCCGCCGCGATCCAGCAATTGGAAGTCGAATCCTTTTGCCTGACCCAACTCGACCACCGCCGGCGGCGCAAAAGCAAATACCATCGCGTTGCGAAATTGGGAAAAGCTTCCCATGGCCCTGCCCGCCACCGCACCGACCCGCCACTCGGGCCGGTTGCGCAATGACCAGTCTTTCAATTTAACGAATGCCAGTCCTGCATTCTGCCCGCGGCCGGAAAAGCCAACACCCGCCACGGTCATAATCCGTTCCACGGCGTCTTTCTCGTCCACCAGGAAATAATCTTTGACGCTGTCCATGATCTTTTTGGTTTGTTCCAGCGTCGAATTGGCCGGGAGCATGGTCTGGACCATCAGCATGCCCTGATCCTCGTCGGGCAAGTAGGCGGTCGGCATCCGATGAAAGAGAAATCCCATCGCCCCGACGATGATCAAAAACACGACCCCGTAACGAACCCGTCGCGCCAGGGAATGCCCCACGAGCTTGAGGTATCGGTCCCGGCCATTGTTGAACACCGCGTCAAACCAGCGAAAGAACGGACGCATGAACCCTACTCCTGTCTCCGCCGGCTCATGCCCTTTAGGCACCGCCTGCAAGAACGTGGCACACAACACCGGCGTCAACACCAGGGCGACTACTACCGATAACAACATCGCCGCAATGATGGTCACCGAGAACTGCCGATAAATAACCCCTGTCGAGCCGCCAAAGAATGCCATCGGACCGAACACCGCGGACAGCACCAAACCAATGCCAATTAGCGCGCTGGTGATTTGATCCATGGATTTGCGCGTCGCTTCCATGGGCGGAAGTCCTTCCTCACTCATGATGCGCTCTACGTTTTCAACCACGACGATGGCGTCATCGACGAGCAACCCGATGGCCAACACCATCGCGAACATCGTCAGCATGTTAATGGAAAACCCAAAGATCCCCAGTACCGCGAAGGTTCCCAGGATGACCACCGGCACGGCAATGGTGGGAATCAAGGTCGCCCGCATGTTGCCCATGAACAGGTACATCACCAGGAACACCAGGACGATGGCCTCCAACAGGGTCTTGACCACTTCTTCAATGGCCACTTTCACAAACGGGGTGGTGTCGTAAGGGTAAACCACTTTCATCCCGGCCGGAAAAAACTGACTTAGCTCCGCCAGTTTTGCGCGTACGTTGTCCGCCGTCTTGAGCGCGTTCGCCCCAGCCGCCTGGCGGATCGCCATGCCGGTCGAAGGCTTTCCGTTATGAAAAACGTCCACGTCATAGCTTTCAGCGCCGAGTTCGGTCCGCCCGATGTCCTTCACTCGCACAACGGATCCGTCCGGATTGGTTCGCAGCGGGATCGCCGCAAATTCCTCGGGAGTTTTCAGCAGGCTTTGGACGATGATCGAGGCGTTGAGCCGTTGGCCTTCGACCGCCGGCGCTCCGCCGAACTGCCCCGCACTCACCTCGACGTTATAAGCCCGCAATGCGGTGAGGACGTCCTGGACCGTCATGCCATAATCCGTGAGCCGCTCCGTATTCAGCCAAACGCGCATGGCATACTGGCTGCCGAAGACTTCGACTTCACCCACACCCGGCACGCGTGACAAAACCTTCTCGAGATTGGACTGGGCGTAGTCCCGCAGATCGTTTCCATCCATGCTCCCGTCTTCGGAAATCAACCCCACCACCATCAGATAATTCCGCGTGGATTTGCTCACCTTGATGCCCTGGCGCTGCACTACTTCCGGTAAACTGGCCATGGCCAACTGCAGCTTGTTCTGCACCTGCGCCCATGCCAGGTCCGGATCGGTTCCGGGGGCGAACGTCAATTCCACCCGCGCGGCGCCGGCGGAATCGCTGGTCGCCGACAGGTACAACATTTGGTCGAACCCGGTCATCTTTTGCTCGATAATCTGGGTCACACTGTTCTCGACCGTCTCGGCGGAGGCGCCGGGGTAAAACGCCGTAATGGCGATGGACGGTGGAGCGATGGGTGGATACTGCGAAATTGGCAGGCTAAAGATTGCGAGGCAACCCGCTACCATCAGGATGATGGCGATGACCCAGGCAAAAACCGGCCGCTCAAGAAAAAATCTGGATAACATGGCACGCCCTCTTTAGTGAGAAGTTCCCTTCGCACTGGATTCCGACGCAGGCGCAGTTCCCGAGGCCGCCGTTTCGCTAAAGGCCACCTGCTTCACCGTGGCCCCCGGGCGCACCCGTTGCATGCCTTCCGCAATCACCCGGTCTCCCGGCTGCAGTCCCGAAGTCACCAACCACTGGCTGCCAATCGCGCGGTCCAAGGTCAGCGTTCGTTGTTGCACTATCCCAGCGTCATCCACAATAAGCGCCACCGGATTCCCTTTCGGATCGCGTGACACCACCTGTTGCGGCACCATAATCGCCTTGTCATCGAAACCTTCGCGCACCACGGCCCGCACAAACATGCCCGGCAACAGCACCCGATTCGGGTTCGGAAATACCATTCGAAGCGTGACCGATCCGGTGGTCGGATCCACCGAAATGTCCTGAAACTGCAACGTCCCCTTGAGTTCATATTTCGTACCGTCCGGAAGCAGCAACTGGACCTCGTCCGAATTGGTGCCAGCTCGATTGATCAAACCTTCTTTGAAGCGCCGTTGCAGCCGCAGCAGCTCGGTGGTGGATTGGGGCACATCCACGTAGATGGGATCGAGCTGCTGAATCGTCGCCAACGCCACCGCCTGATACGCGGTGACAATCGCTCCGTCCGTGACCGTCGAGGTCCCGATCCGTCCGGAAATTGGCGAAACAATGTGGGCGTAGTTAAGGTTGATCCGAGCCGTCTCGAGCATAGCCTGGTAATACGCGATCTCGGCCTGGGCTTGCCGCAGGGCTGCGCTGGCATCGTCGAAGTCCTGCTGGCTGACGGCTTTGTCGGCCAACGCCTGGCGGTAGCGTTCCGCCCTCGATTTGACCGCCGGCAGGTTCGCTTCGGCTCTGCCTAACGCCGCCTGGGCGTTGTCCAGGGCCGCTTGAAACGGCGCCGGATCGATTTGGTAGAGCTCCTGTCCGGATTTGACGTCCGAGCCCTCGGTAAAGAGACGCTTCAACACCAGGCCGTTGACCTGGGGCCGGATCTCCGCAATCAGAAACGGCGACGTGCGCCCAGGCAACTCGGTGGTCAATAAGACTTGCTGCCGGGAAACTGTTACCGTGGCCACTTCCGGCACCGCCGCCGGAGGAGCTTGTGACTGGCGATTGCAGGCGGTAAGCAGCAGGCCGAACCCGAGCGCGATGACCGGCGTTCGCCATTTAAGTGGTCGGACAGAAATTCGACGGTTGAGTTGCATCAGAGTTAATGAGTTTGCGGGTATGTGGTGATTATGATTTGAAAAGGGATTGGAGGGGCTCGATGAAGGATCCTAAACTTTCAGACCGTTGGTTTAGACGTATTTGAGTTTGGGTCGGAGCTCGGCAGGATTCCCTGCAATTTAGCGATAATCGCCTCCTTGCTGGCAGTGCCGATGAGCCGGGCACGCACGCTGCCTGAAACGAAGTAAAGCAGGGACGGAATGGATTGGATGTCGTACAGCAGGCTGATGTCGGGGTTATCGTCCGCATTGATCTTAACGACCTTCACCTGTCCTGCACAGGAGGACGCCACCTCCTCCAGCGCCGCCTCGAGGATGTGGCACGGGCGACTCCAAGGCGCCCAAAACACCACCAGCACCGCCTGTTGCGATTTCAGTACTTCCGACTCGAAGTTCGTATCGCCAACCTCGATTTTCAGTGATTTATCCCGACCCGGGTTCATAATATCGACTACACATTGACCTGTAATCGTTAAATGCATTCCTTGTGCCAACAACCGGTCAATCAACACAACATGCTACTTTCCTGTGTACTATGAATTCAAAAAGCATGCTGAACACAGGTCGAAAACTCGAACGTGCGAAAAATCGTATTTCAAAAACCTCGACAAATCGGCCGGGAGGAAGCAGTGTAATTTAATTATGGAGTCAACGAGCGACAGTCGGTTCGATCCCAATTTTGCCGCCCAATTGCTGCTAGATATCGCACACGAGCAGTCGCTGGATCAACTCCTCCGGAAACTGGTGCATCGGGCGGTCGAACGACCCGACATGGCCTGCGCCCAGATTTGGTTGATTGATAAAGGGGATCGCTGCTCGGTCTGCCCAAGGCGTCCTGAATGTCCCGACCAAACTCACTGTTTGCACCTGGTGGCCGGCAAAGGCGTCTCCCTTCATGGCGATGGGCCACTTTCCCCAAACTTCGACAATCCCAACGCCCGACTGCCGCTGGGAATCGGACTTCAAGGCAAAGTCGCTGAAACAGGACAACAATGTCTGCTCCGGGATTTGGACCGGCAACCGGATGGGTTGGCAGGTTTCGATTGGATAAAATCGGAGCAGGTTCGGGTTGCGGGAGTGACCCCTATTCTGTTCAAAGGCGAACTCCTGGGTATGATCTTTGGTTTCACCCGCGAGGATTTGCCGGTGGAATCCCGTCCTTGGGGCCGTATCTTTGCAGACCATATCGGTGCCGCGATCGCCAACACGAGGGCGTTTCAGGAGATTCAAAGGCTCAAGGCGAAACTCGAACTGCAAAACACCTACTTGCAGGAGGAGGTAGTGGAGGCAAAGGCCTTCGGTGATCTCGTCGGCCAGAGTGCCGCGTTGCGCCAAATCATTTCTCAAATTGACCTGGTCGCCCCAACCGAGGCCTCAGTCCTCATTCTGGGAGAGACCGGCACCGGCAAGGAACTGGTGGCGCGCGAAATTCATCGGCGCAGCCCCCGTCAGGATCGTCCTCTCGTGCGCGTAAATTGCGCTTCGATTCCCAGGGAATTGTATGAAAGCGAGTTTTTTGGCCACGTGAAAGGAGCTTTTACGGGAGCGATCCGCGACCGGGCCGGACGCTTCGAAACCGCCGAAGGTGGCACGCTATTCCTGGATGAAGTGGGAGAAATCCCTCTCGAAATGCAGAGCAAACTGCTGCGGGTCCTGCAGGAAAAACGCTATGAACGCGTCGGCGAAGATCGCACCCGCCGCGCCGACGTGCGCGTGATCGCGGCTACCAATCGGGATCTCAAGCGAGCGGTGGCCGCCGGCCGATTCCGGGAAGATCTCTTCTATCGGTTGCACGTGTTCCCGATCCAGGTCACCCCGCTGAGGGAACGCAAGGATGACATACCCATGCTGGCCCGGCATTTCATCGAACTATCGGTGCGGGATCTCAAATGTGTCAAACCCCGACTTACCCGCGCCGGAGTGGCAAATCTGCAAAACTACGACTGGCCGGGGAATATCCGAGAGCTGCGCAATGTGATCGAACGGTCGGTGATCCTGGCTCGTGGGGGCCCACTCCATTTTGATCTGCCCGTGCGAGATTCCAACCCTCACCCCGTTTCATCCGTACCGCCCCTCGGAGTTAATTCCGGCACGGGATTCCTCACCGAGGTGGAACTAAGGCGCCGCGAACGCGATAACCTGCGTGCTATTCTCGAGCACACCAGTTGGAAGATCAAAGGCGTCGACGGCGCCGCGGAACTACTGGGAGTGAAGCCCACTACCCTGCTCTCACGCATGAAGAAAATGGGACTTCAACGACCAGCCTGAATCAAATTCCATCTTGCGACCCGAGCCGTTCAGCGAACCTGAATTATCGCTGCGGATTCCGCCATCGCTGAGCACCACGCCGGAGGCCGCTCCAATGAAATTCTGATCGCAAGCCACAGAATCTCGCCTCCCTCTGAGCCACATCGCTGCTCTGCAGTCGTTCGATGGGCTCTCCCGTTCCGTTGGTTACCGCAATGGCACTATTCACCAACGGGTTTCACGATTGAGATGCGGATTGCGGTTTGGCGCCCGGTCGGGTAGTAAAGCCGGATGCGATTCATCGGCAGTGTGATTGAGAAGCTGCAGCGTCATCCGAAGCGCGTCGTGTTTCCTGAGGGCGGGGAGCCACGAGTGCTGCAGGCGGCGCGGCAATTTCATTCCTTGCGCCTGGGCGCGCCGATTCTCCTGGGTGACCGCACCCGGATCAAGGAGACCGCGGAAGCATTGAATATCAACTTGCAGGGAATCCGCATTATCAATCCCGCCGAGAGCGAGGATTTGGAGAATTTTGCACGCCGCTTTGAACTGTTGCGCCGTTATAAGGACAAGGGCATGAAAGAATTCGAGGCCCGGGAAGCTATGCTCCAGCCGAACTACTTCGGGGCCATGATGGTGGCTATGCACCAGGCGGATGGCTTCGTCTCGGGCACCAGCCAATCAGGCGGCGGCGTGTTGCGACCGCTTTTCCAGATCATCAAAGTGGCGCCGCAAACCACTACGGCCTCGAGCTGCCTGGTGATGGAAGTCGAAGATTCGCGTTTCGGCGAAAACGGCGTGATGTTCATGGCCGACTGCGGGGTGATCCCCGATCCGAACGTTGAGCAACTCGCTGATATTGCGGTTTCCACCGCTCAATTGGCGCATCACCTGTTGAATGTGAAACCGAGGGTGGCGCTGCTTTCCTTCTCCACCAAAGGCAGCGCCCGCCACCCGAGCGTCGGGAAAGTTCAGGCCGCCACGGCGCTGGCCGAGCAGAAGGCCGCCGAGCGCGGACTCTCCGCCGACTTCGACGGCGACCTCCAGGTGGATGCCGCTATTGTTCCCGAAATCGCGGCCCGCAAATTGCCCGACAGCAAACTCGGCGGCAGCGCCAATGTATTGATTTTCCCGGACCTGAATTCGGGTAACATCGCCAGTAAACTGGTGCGACATATAGGCCGGGCCAACGCTTACGGCCAAATTCTGCTAGGTCTGGACCGCCCGGCGGCAGATGTGTCTCGCGGCTCGAATGCCCATGATATCCTGGGTGTCGCCGCCATCGTCGCCGTCCAGGCGGTGGATTACCAGAATCTCTATCCTGGCTCGGGAGAAAAGCTGCCCGGGGACGATTTGCTCACGCCCTGACGCGACACGCCAGCATCCTTTGAATTATGCCATTACCGTTTGAAATGAATCCTTGTCTGAAGACCCTGCCGGTTTATCAACCTGGACGTCCCATTGAAGAGGTGGCCCGGGAACTAAACCTACCCCCGGAGAATATTATCAAGCTGGCCTCGAATGAGAATCCGCTGGGCCCCTCGCGCCGAGCCGTGGCCGCCATGCGCGCCGCTCTGGCAAAAGCCCACTTGTACCCAGACGGGAACGCCTTCTACCTTAAGCGGAAGTTGGCGGAGAAACTACAGGTCACCCCGGCAAACCTGCTGCTTGGCAACGGCTCCAACGAAGTGCTGGAGGTAGTCGGGCACGCCTTGCTCCACCCTGGCGCGGAAGTGGTCGTTTCGCAATACTGTTTCGCAGTCTATCCGATAGTCACGGCGTTGTTCGGCGGTACGCTCGTCGTAGTGCCCGCGCAAAAATATGGACACGATTTGGACGCGATGCTAGCGGCGATTACCCCGCAAACTCGAGTGGTGTTTGTGGCGAATCCCAACAACCCCACCGGCACCACGGTAACCCCGGATCAACTTCGCAAATTCATCGAGGCCGTGCCGCCGCAGGTGGTCATCGCCCTGGACGAGGCCTATATAGAATTTCTGGATGACGCCCTGGATTTGCTGCCGGTCATCCGCGATGGCTCCCGGCCAAATTTGCTGTTAATGCGCACCTTCTCGAAGATCCACGGCCTGGCCGGACTGCGCCTCGGTTACGGCATCGGTCACCCGGACCTGATCGCGGAATTTGAAAAGATCCGCCAACCCTTCAACCTCAATGCAATCGCCCAAGCCGGAGCCCTGGCGGCTCTGGATGACATCGGGCATTCCGACCGGACCCGCAAGAACAACCGACGCGGCCTCAAACTGTATGCGAAGGCATTTCGCAAACTTGGGCTCGAATTCGTGCCCTCCGGTGCGAATTTCATTCTCGTGCGGGTCGGCGATGGCCTCAAAGTCTTCAATGATCTCCAAAGCCTGGGCGTGATCGTGCGCCCAATGGGTGGCTATCAACTGCCCGAGTGGATTCGGATTTCCGTGGGAACTCCCAAGGAGAATGCCCGCTGTCTCGAGGCGCTGACTCAGGTCCTCGGGAAATCTGCTCCTGCACCAGCCTCCGATTAAACTCGCGCCAACCCTAATGATGACCGCGCTTCAAACCATCCAGGATGAACTGCGAGCCAGGCCTCGAGTTTGGCTCGTTACGGGGAGCGCGGGGTTCATTGGCTCCAATATCCTGGAACACCTCCTAAATCTCGGCCAGCAGGTCCGTGGATTGGACAACTTTGCGACCGGGTCACGACAAAATCCGGAGGAAGTGCGCCTGCGCGTCGCTCCCGCAGCCTGGGAACGGTTCCAATTCCTTGAAGGGGACATTCGCAAACCGGAGGATTGCCTGGAGGCCTGCACAGGCGTGGATTTTGTCCTGCACCAGGCGGCACTCGGATCGGTGCCGCGTTCAATCGAGGATCCGTTCACTTCCTACCAGGTGAACATGACCGGCACGCTGAACATGCTCGAAGCGGCCCGAAAAGCGCGAGTGCGCCGCCTGGTCTACGCTTCCAGCAGTTCCGTCTACGGGGACCATCCCCGGCTGCCGAAAATTGAATCCGAGCTTGGCAAATTGCTTTCACCATACGCGGCGACCAAGCTGAGCAACGAGATGTTCGCAAACGTGTTTCATCAATGCTACGGCCTGGAGGTGATCGGCCTGCGTTACTTCAACGTATTCGGCCCCCGGCAGGACCCGGACGGCCCCTACGCCGCGGTAATCCCCAAATGGATCGATGCCCTGCTCCGCGGCCAACCGATTCAGATTAATGGTGACGGCGAAACCAGCCGGGATTTTTGTTACGTGGCGAATGTAGTTCAGGCGAACCTGCTCGCAGCCGCCCATGCGGCCGCGCCCGCCCTGGGACGCGCGTTCAACGTGGCGCTCAATGAGCGCACCACCCTGAATGAACTGTTCCGGCTACTGCGTGAGATGCTCTCCGCGCGCCGCCCGGAACTGGCCAAAACCCAACCCGTTTATGGTCCGTTCCGCGCTGGCGATGTTGCTCACTCGCAGGCCGACATTTCACTGGCCCGCGAGCACCTCGGTTTTATCCCCACCCACTCCCTCCGTGCCGGCCTGGAAAATTCGCTGGAATGGTATGTTGCCCATACTCCGGCTTGACGCAGCGGGCCTTTACTTCCCAATGCAGAACTGGCTGAAGATCCGGTCCAGCAAATCTTCGGTTGTGGTCTGACCGGTGATTTCTCCCAGCGCATTGAGGGCAATGCGCAGGTCCATGGCCACCAACTCGAGGCTGGCCTGCGCCTCCAGCGCCGCTTTCGCCGCCAGGACTCCTTCCCGCGCCCGCGTCAATGCCTCGAAGTGACGAGCGTTTATGGTTACTTGCAACATCTCCGCCTGGATTGCCCCTGACCAGATCATCTCCTTGAGAGCATCTTTTAGCGCTTCGATGCCCTGCCCCGTCACACAACTGACGTCCACCCTCACCAGGTTCATCGGCGAAGGAAACTCCAATCGCCGGGGCAAATCACTCTTATTGCACACAACGATATGTGGCCGGCGGTCCTCGGATTGAAGCAAGAGCAAATCATCCTCGGCCAATGGCGCTGCGGCATCCAAAACGTGCAAAATCAGCTCCGCGCGATCTCTCATCTCGCGACTACGGCGAATGCCCTCGGCTTCGATTTCGTTTTCGGCATGGCGCAACCCCGCCGTGTCCACAAAGACCACCGGTAATCCGCGAATATTGGCGGTCTCCTCGATGGTGTCGCGGGTGGTGCCAGGTATCGCGGATACAATCGCGCGATCCCGACCCAATAATTGATTCAGCAGGCTGGATTTCCCGGAATTCGGCCGCCCGATGATGGCGACGCGAATTCCCTGCCGCAGAATTTGCCCCTCCTTCGCCGTCCGCAGCAGGGCGTCCATTTGCAATCTAGCCTGGCCGAATCGTGACGCCAATCCCTCGCGGGTGTCAGGGGCGATATCCTCGTCGGGAAAATCGATGTGCGCTTCAACATGCGCCAGCGGCGTCAACAATTCCTCCCGCACCGCGCGCAAACGCAAGGAGAGCTTTCCTTCCAACTGCTCGGTCGCAGCCTGCATGGCGAGTTCGGAGCGCGCATGAATAAGGTCCGCCACCGCCTCGGCTTGAGTAAGATCGATTCGTCCGTTGAGAAAAGCGCGCCGGGTAAATTCCCCGGGCAAAGCGGCTCGGGCCCCGGCCGCCAGCACGGTTTCGAGCACCATCCTGGCCGGCAGAATGCCACCATGGCAGGAAATCTCGACGACGTCCTCGCGGGTGAAGGTGCGCGGCGCGAGCATTACCGAGACCAGCACCTCGTCAACCGTGCGCCCCACTCGCACCACTCGCCCAAAATGAATCGTATGGGAGGCGGCCTCCCGCAGTGGGGTCCTAGCCTTGCCTGCCGGCACGAAGCACTGATCGGCTATCGCCAAGGCTGAGCGCCCGGAAATCCGAATTACCGCCAGGCCCGCTTCCCCGATGCTGGTAGCAATCGCCGCGATGGTGTCTTCAAACATGGCGCAAATGGTCGACCAGGCTCACCTCAGGAAATCGAGGCTCAGTGCCTCTTCCCGCAGGTGCCTTTCAATTTATCCGCGCTTTGCCCTTCGAGGAACCGCTGGGCCTTCTGGTAACTCTTGCGTTCCAAGTAATGGCGCAAGTTAGGGTCGCAATCCGCCGGCAGCGCCGCCGCCAACTCATCGATCCGGGCAAAAAGTTGGCCGAGACCGGCGGTGGAACGTGGCGTCGTAGCGGTCGGTGATGCACCAGAAGCGGAAACTGACACCGACTGGACTTTGGCCTCCAGTTCAAGCAGCGCGTCTAAAAGTTGCCTTTCCATTTGAGTCATGATTTAGGGCCTGAGCCCCATGCACCTGTAGTTTACTCCGGACCTTTTGCCAAGGACGCAAGTGACTTTCAAAAGTCATCAGGCGATTCTACGAATTGGATTCGCCCGGATGATCCGCAGGTCATATTCTTCGTGACAACCCGCGGTCGCCCTTGTCGAATCCTCCAGAACAGGCAAATTACTATGAGCGCAGTATGCATCTTAGCACCAGTTGTTATCGCGGCCTGGCCGGCTTTCAGTGCGGCGGTGGCTGCGGCCGCCGTTTCTCTGGGTTACCAGGTCACATCTGAAGTCTATGTCAACCAGGAGGTTACCAACGAAACCAATGCGGTGAACCTCGAAATCGCTCAAAGTGAACTGGTGACGGACCAACTGGGCCGAGACCAGCGAATCCGGGTAAGCAAGGATGGCGTGGTCATCACCTTCAGCCGGGATGCGCGTGGCCGGGCCTCGATCTGTGTCACTGGCCAGGGGATCGATGAAGAAACATTGCGCGCCCTGGGTGAGCAGATGAGCCGCGCGGTCGTCCAGCAATATGTTTACCAGCGGTTGATGGATGAAATGCGCTCCAAAGGTTTTGTAGTGGTGGAAGAGCAGAGCGAAGTGGATCGCAGCATCCACTTGAAAGTTCGCCACTGGGAGAACTGACGTATGCCACAACGCGAATTCGAAATTACGATTGGCCCGGACGGCACCGTGGAATTGCACGTGCAGGGTTACAAAGGCAAATCGTGCCTGGAGGTGGTCAAAGCCTTTGAAAAAATCGTCGGGGAACTGAAATCGGAAAACCGCACGAGCGAGTTTTACGAACCGGACGAGGTGGTCCAATATCGAGTTGATCAAAGAACCTGAACCATTGTCAGGATAACCGCCCATGGGCCGGCACCACAGCACCTCCGAGTATTACCCGCCGCGCGCGCGTTGGTACTCAGGGTTGCTGATGGCGCTGGATGGCTTGAGACGCCGAGTTTGGCTGGACCGCGTTCACTTGCCCTCGGGCTTATCCATCGGCGTGCTGTTGACCAGCCTGTTGATCCCCGGCTGGGGTTTCCGGGCTCGAGGCGGGCACACAATTTGCATGGGCATGATGGGAGCCAGCGCTGTCCTGGCGGTGGCATTCATCGTCTTTCTGGGGCAGGGCCTCGGCAATCTTGCCTTCGGATTGCTCCTCGCCATTCACACCGTCAGCGTCTATTACCTCGTCTCTCCCTTGCTCATGGACGCCCGCTACCTATTTCGTGTGGGCTTCATGATGGCCTTGCTCATGATGCTGGGAATGGCGGGCTACATGCCGATTCGGGACTTTGTGCAAAACCACTGGCTGTTACCCCTAACCTACAGGGGGAACGTCATGGTTGTGAATCGCCGGGTCAACCCTCGCGCGATGCATGTCGGTGACGTGGTGGCCTACCGCATCGAGGGCAGCGGCGGTGCTCATGAAGGAGTGTTGGTACGCGAGGGCTATGGCCTGGGCCCGGTCATCGCCGTTGGCGGGGACAAAATCGTGTTCACGCTTGCGAACATTCTCGTGAACGACGTGGCGCAACCCCGCCGGGAACACATGCCGACAGATGGCGAATGGGTGGTGCCGCAAAACCACTGGTTTATCTGGCCGGAATTTGGTATTCGTAATGCCGGGAACGCGGGAGCGGCGGGAGTGACCGGAGCGATGCTCGGCGCGGCGAACGTGCCCTCCTACCGCCTCGTCGGAAAACCGTTTAAGCGTTGGTTCTTTCACCGACAGCTACCGTTATGAGTCGTTTTGTAAACCTGGAGTTGGGCGGATCCGAGGACGAGAATGAGCTGCGTTCCAGCGGCGCTGCGCTGAAGGACGAAGCGCATTATGCCGCGGAAGCTCGCCGGGCTTATGAAAATGGGAACTTCGAACAAGCTTTGCGGTATTTCTCCAAGGTTTTGGAGTTCAATCCTACCAATGTCGCCGCCTGGGCCGGACAAGTGCGCATGCTGATCGAGTTAGGCGAATTTCGCGAAGCCAAACTCTGGGCGGACAAAGCGCTGGAGCGGTTCCCCACCGAACCGGAGCTCTTGGCCGCCAAGGCCGTGGCGCTGGGGCGCGCCGGAGATTTGGATACCGCGCTGGCGTTCTCTGATGCCTCCATCGAGGAGCGCGGCGATACCTCTTACGTGTGGCTGGCCCGCGGCGACGTTCTGCTCGCTCGCGAGGAAACACGCGCCGACTATTGCTTCGAAAAAGCGCTCATGCTATCCCGCGGGGACTGGTTTGTGGCCTGGCTGGCGGCGCGAATTCGAATTTTCTACCGGCAGTTTGCCCTCGCGATGAAACTCCTCCAGAACGCCCTCGAACTGAACGCCACGCATTTTCTGCTCTGGGTGGAAATTGGCAAATGCCAGGAGGCCCTTGGGCTTTTGGGACCGGCGACGCGCTCCTTCGCGCAGGCCCGGGAACTTAATCCGGGCGACCATGAAGCCATCGTAGCCTGCTCCCGGATGTCAAATACCGGTTCCTGGAAACGCTTCTGCTCCCGCATCGGCAATCTTTTCAGAAAATGAATCACCCGAGACTTGATCAATTCCTGCGAGCGGCCACCGAGGTTGACGCTTCGGACCTGCACCTCGTCGCTGGAGTACCAGCAGCTTACCGCGTAAACGGAGAGATCGTCCTGGCAGACCAGGACGCGGTCACCGAGGAGGAACTGGAGAGCATTGCGCAGGCGCTGCTGAACGATATGCAGCGGGCCAAATTCGAGCAGGAATGGGAATTGTGCATCTCCCTCTTTCATGAGCGAGCGGGGCGCCTGCGGGCGACGTTTTATCGACGCAATGGCCATCCGGAAATGAGTTTTCGCTTCTGTGGCAGCCAGATTTCCACCCGCGAGGAACTCGGCCTCCCCGAACGCATCGACGACCTGGCCCGCCGTCCGAACGGGCTGGTGCTTGTCACCGGACCGACCGGCGCCGGCAAAACCACCACCCTCAATTATATGGTCGACCTGATCAATAATGAGCGGCGGTGCAAGATTGTCACCATTGAAGATCCCATCGAGTTTGTGCATGAAAACCGACGCGCCATCGTCGTCCAGCAGGAGGTGCTTACGGATGTGCGCTCCTTCAATCGCGCGCTGATCCATGTCTTGCGTCAGGATCCGGACGTGCTGGTCGTGGGCGAAATGCGTGACTTTGAAGCGATTTCCACGGCCGTAACCGCCGCCGAAACGGGCCACCTGGTTCTGGCCACACTACATTCGCCAAGCGTGTCCAACGCCCTGGAACGCATCATCGGAGTTTTTGAAGGAAGCTCTCAGCGCCAGATCATTCTCCAGTTGTCGAACGCCCTGCAAGGCATCATTTGCCAGGACTTGCTACCGGCCGCGGACCGCACCCGGCGGGTCCTCGCCTACGAATTAGTCGTGGCCAACGGTGCCGTTCGCAACATCATCCGAGAAAATCAACTGCACCAGCTCGAGAACGTGATCCAAACTGGTAAGAAGGAAGGCATGGTGCTCATGGATAATTGCCTGCTGGACCTCTACTGCAAATGCCAGATTACCTACGATACCGCTATGAGCCGGGCGCGGCACCCTGACCGCCTCGTACGCCAGAAATCTGAAGCTCGCCCTTAACCGGCTTCCTGCCTTACCCTATAGGCAAAGAGCCAGGCAATAACGCCTGGCTCTTGCGTAGAAAAATCAGTTAGCAGTCCCGGTTACTTCACGAGCTTGAGGGCGATCTGCTTCTCCAATTCGTGCGCCAGTTCAATATCCGAACCACCGCCACTGGTGCGAGCCTGCACCACCACCGCCGTAGTCTTCGGATCCATGCCTTCCACACGCACCCACACCTTGCGCTGATTCACTCGGCCTTCGATCGTCCGCACCGAGTTGGTGGCATCATGCATGATGCTCTCGTTCACCAACGTGCCGTTATACTTAATGACCGCCTTGGAAGCGTCAAAGACCATGTCCACCGATCGCTCATAATATCCCTGCACTTTGTCTTTCGACGTAAAAGGCACAGCGGCGGTTTTGCGCCCGTTCACCGTTCCCACACACCCGGCAGTAATCAGGGCCAACCCCGCAAAAATCATCAAAATCTTAGTTTTCATGTTCCTAATGCAACCACATTCCCGCTCCGCGTCAAGCTTGGATTGGACCAGCCGCCGAATGCTAAAAATCCCAAGCCACTACGCTCCCAACCACTTGCAGTCCCGCTTGATCGTCCGGCTCCCTGGCTCAAGCCTTCTCGTTCATGCTGCCCCGTCGATAACCCTGCAAGTCCAGCGTCACATGGGTGTAGCCTAAAGCCTTGATCGCTTCGGCTACCTTTGCAGAGTTGCCATTGGCCAAAAAGTTTGAAAACTCAGAGGCCCCTACCTCAATCCGCGCGAGGTGGCTCGGAGCACTTTGACCAAACCTTTTGCTGCCGTTCGCAGCCCGGAGCTGAAAACTGGGGACACTCAACTGATGATGCCGGACCCGTACATCGTAAAAGCCCAAATCCCTCAGCACATTCTCCGCCTGCTCGATCATCGACAGTTTCTCCACGCTGACCGCTTCGCCGTAAGGAATCCTGGAGCTTAGGCAAGCCATTTGTGGCTTGTCAGCGGTGGGCAATCCCAGGAACGCGGACAGCTCCCTTATTTCTGCCTTGGTCAGACCGGCTTCCTTGAGTGGCGCACGCACTTGGAAATTCGCCGCTGCCTGGGCGCCCGGCCGGTGGTCACCCACGTCACTGGCGTTTTCCCCGTAGGCGATTACCGAGAATCCCTCCGCGACGGCCATCGGCGCCAGCACGGTGAATAATTCGTGTTTGCAGAAGAAACAACGGTCGTTGGGGTTGGCCAAATAATCCTGATTCTCAAACTCCCGGGTCTTAATCACGCGCACCGGGAAACCGAACCGCTCGCCCAATTCCAACGCCTCCGCCAACTCGCGCCGGGGCAGGCTCGGCGAATCAGCGATTGCCGCCAGCGCTCGCCCGCCCAGCGTCTGACGGGCCACAAAAGCCAGGAAAACGCTGTCCACGCCGCCTGAGTAGGCCACCAGGCAAGAACCGTAGCCGCGCAGCAGTTCGCGCAGCCGCTCTAATTTGTCATTCACCACAAACTTAAACTGACATTAATTTCGGGGCTTGTCGAGAACCGGCACACGATGTAAGTCGTGATGCTCCGGACGGCTCCGCCGCACCCGGCTCGCTCTCCGCCAGATCAAAAAACCTTGACCCCTTACACAGCTTTGCCTAACAGATAGGCAAGATTATGGCTAATCCGACCTACTCACAAGGGAGACTTCCCCAGCGGAGCGTCTCAATCACCAGCGCGAAACTCACCAGCCTGTTAGCGGGGCTATTATTATGCCTGACCTCCACCGCCCTCGCCGAGTTTGTCTACGTCACCACCACCCCCTCCAACTGCGTCGTCGTGGCGGACTGCGGCAACAAAAACGTGGACAACAACCAAATCACATACTTACCCATCTATTACGAGTTGGTTGGAGGTGATTTCACCAGCGCCGTTTCCCTGGCGCCGGGCAAGCCCAACACGTCAGGCGCCCGCTACTTTAGCAATGGTTTCTCCAACGCGGTGCCCGATTACGGCATCCAATTAAGCCCGCCGCTGAACGTCACCGGCGCGGTGTATAGAGTTTACCATGTCTTCAGCTCGGCCGCGGGCAACGTGAGCACGAATATTGTCCTTGGCTTCACGAATATCAGCGGCTGCGACCTCTCGTTCACCAACACTGATCGCTTCCAAAGCAAATACGGCACCGCGGTCAACGGGCTTAACCCCTGGCAGTTTCTCGGTTATGTGACCAATTATCCGGACACCTCGTCCCCGATTATCGGCATCTATTTCGTTGGGGGGGATGTTAACGCCGGGACCTCAGCTCGGCTGTTACTCGATACCTTTCTGTTTGTTAATGACACCTGCACCACCGTGGCCCAACCCTCGGTCATTGGCTCGTACGTCTCCACCGATACCAGCGTGACGGTCACGAACGTCGACGCCACTGCCACCAGCATCAAGATCTATCAATATCTCAACGACGCCTGGACGATGGTAGGAGAAAAATCCTCGGGGATTCTCGCCAATTCGAACACGGTGCCAGTCTCCGGCCTTGTTAAAGGCGGTCAATTGGCCGCGACTCAGACCGTTAATGGACAGGAAGGCTGCCTCTGGGGCATCCCCACTGGCGTTGTCGTCGGTAGTGTTAACCCGCGCATCCGGCTCGCGCTGAGCTTGCGGGAAACTTCCTCCACCACCGTCGGAGCCTCCGGCAGCACGGCTTCCGGTAACATTCACTTCCTCGGCGTTACCAATCGGTACGGGGCAGCGCCGGGTTTGCCGGGACGCGTTCTCTATCCCAGCAATAGTGTTTGGCAGACGGTCACCTTCCAACGTGGCGCGGACTACGCCAATCCGGTGGACCCCAGCATCAAATGGAACAGTGCGACCGGCGATCCTTTCACCACCGGTACTCTCAATTGCATCTCGAGCAACTACTGCGTAATCGATGCACTGGCGTTCGTTATCGACGACCAGACCTCCACCGGGCCGTTTGACATCTATATCGATACCATCCAAAACGGCACCAACACTTTCTATACGTTTGAAAACTCCGTGGCTGGGGCTACCGATGTCGGTTTCCGGACCCCGAATTTCTCGGGCACCACCAGCGGCAACCTTGCTGGTTCCCCCAATGCCGCCACCGTCGTGAACTTCGCCGCCTACGAGGGCACCAAGTCGATGCGCCTGCGCTTCGCGTTCAACGGCACCGCCAACACCAAGTGGGTACGGTTGACCACCTCCGGCGTCGGGAACCCCGTCGTAAATATGGCGGATCCCATCACCATCCGTTATCTGTTTGTGCCCGCCGGCGGTACCATGCCCGCCGTGCCGACGCCTCCGACGCTTACCGCAAATCAGGTTGGAGCCAACGCGGTGCTCACCTGGCCGGGTGGTCATAATCTGCAAAGCGCACCGGCAGCTTCAGGCCCTTACACCAACGTGCCCGGCGCCACCCTGGCACCCTGGACCAACACCTTCAGCGATCCTCCGCGCTTCTTCCGCCTGGTGAACTGATCAGTCGGCATAACTGAATTCGCACAAACCGGGCCCACAGGCCCGGTTTGCTTTTGTACTTACTCAAGGCCTCGATCAGATTCAAATCCCCAGCACCGCCATTAGCCTCGCGGACTGCCTCCTTAATACCACCACTGAGTGGCCGTCCTTGACCTCGTGCAGTTGAAATACCTCTAAAGCACGATTACAGTCCCTCAAACCGGCACCGGTCCGGCACGAACGCCTCAGACCACCTGGGGCGCGCCATCCGTAAGGACGCATGAAAATTGGCATCAAACGAGCCTACGCGGCGCCGTCACCCGAAGACGGTGCGCGCTTCCTGGTAGACCGCTTCTGGCCGCGTGGTGTCAAAAAGGAAAACCTGGAACTCGTGGCTTGGCTCAGGGACGCCGCCCCGAGCGCAGCCCTCTGCCACTGGTTCGGACATGACCCCGCGCGTTGGGAAGAATTCCGGAATCGTTATCGAGTGGAACTGCACTCACAAGCAACGGCTTTACAGCCCTTGCGCCAGGCCCTCGCGCGCGGGATGGTGACATTGGTCTACTCGGCGCGGGATGAACAGCACAACCAGGCCATTGTTCTGCGCGATTTCCTGTTAGAAAGCCAAACTCCGGCGCGCAAAGCCCGCAAGTAATTATAGAAGTATGAACTCCGATTCGCAGCGACAAGGTCCCTCTACACTTTGTGTCCATGCCGGCACGTATCTCGACAAAGCTACCGGAGGCGCATGCAGTCCGATTTTCAACTCGACCGCCTACGCTTTTCCGAATCCAGCTAACCAGAACGTCTATCCCCGATATTTCAACACGCCCAACCAACAAGTGATCGGCCGTAAACTCGCCGCCTTGGAACGGGGCGAAGCAGCGGTGGTATTCGGGTCCGGGATGGCAGCGATTTCCACCTTGCTATTGGCCCACCTCAAGCCGGGTGACCACGCAATATTTCAGAGCGACCTCTACGGCGGCACCACGCAATTCATCAACCGGGAATTGTTGCGCCACGGGGTGCAAATTTCCTGGGGCACCAGTGTTGCGGAATTTGAGGCGACTCTGAGACCGGAGACCCGGCTGATTTATGTTGAATCGCCTTCAAATCCACTGCTGCATTGCCTGGACCTGGAAGCGGTGGCGGCGCTCGGCAAAAGCCGGGGCGTGATGACCGTTATCGACAATACCTTCGCCACTCCGATTAACCAGAATCCACTGGAACTTGGCATTGATGTCGTCATCCATAGCGCCACCAAGTACCTCAATGGTCACAGCGATCTGAACGCGGGAGTCGTTGTGGGCAGAGAGGTGATTATCCAACGCGTGGCTGCGAGCGCCATTAACCTTGGCGGAATGCTCGATGCGCACGCCTGCTCCCAGCTCGAGCGCGGTTTGAAAACGCTGGCCCTTCGGGTCCAGCGGCATAATGAAAATGCTTTGACCCTGGCGCGCTTCCTCGATTCGCACCCAGAGGTGGAAAGGGTTATTTACCCTGGCTTACCTTCCCATCCCGATCACGCCGTCGCCTCACGTCAAATGCGCGGATTCGGCGGCATGCTTTCCTTCGAATTGCGGGATCCCAGCCGCATCGAGGCGGTCTTAAGTCGGCTGCAAGTGGTAACTCCAGCATTAAGCCTTGGTGGCGTGGAAAGCCTCATCTGTATTCCCAGCCGGACTTCCCATCGCGGGATGACTCCGGCGGAGCGACAGCAGGTTGGCATCAGCGATGGTTTAGCGCGGATTTCGGCTGGAATCGAGGACGCCGGCGATCTGGTGAATGACTTCGACCATGCATTGAATCGCTAAGCCGGATCGCCGAATTTTGTGCTCGCTTTTGGCATTGGCTTGTGAATAATTCGACCCATGTCCAACGACGAAAGCTTTGCCTACCTATGGCTTTGCCGAGTCCGCGTATTGGAGGCGTGGATGGCTTGGGTGGGGCAGTGGTTTTCGTGGTGGCCATCCAAACTCAACCTCTGGCTGGCTGGTGCACGGCTAGTCCAATAACCCTCAAGAAGTAAGTAGTATGCAAAAGATAAACCCCATAAAATCACTCCTCGTCACGGCCAGTCTCCTGGCATTGACCGCGACGACCCAAGGTGCCTTCACGCCGATTCCGATAAATCCCGCCAGCTTCAATCATGACGTGGTCGTGGAGGCTACCGCTCCACGAACACTCAGTGATGCGTTGACGGCAACGGTGGACGGCGGCACGAACAAGACCGGAAATACCTTATATGAGAAGGGTTACAATCCAGCAGCGCCGACCACTGGTGTGCCCACCGCGGGATCACTCGTTACCAACACAGCGGGAGACCACGTTTTCCAGATGCCGCCAGATTATCACGTTAATAACGTCCTGATGGTAGGGCACAACGCGGGCGGACGTACGGCTTTGATCCCCACTGGGACACTGACGTTTACCACCCCCGCGCAGTACAGCGGACTTTCCTTCCTGGCAACCGCTGGCAATGGGCCAGTTAACGTGGCTTACGTGATTCATTATGCGGATAATTCAGAGGATTCGGGCACGTTTTCGGTGATCGATTGGTTCAATGCCGCGCCCAACGTGTTTAATTCCGCAGGCCGGGTGAGCGTCGACGGTGGCGTTCAAAATGTGAACGGCAGTCCTGCCGGTGCGGTTTTTTCCGCAGATATCGCCTGCAATCCCGCGAACAGCATCAGCCGGATTGATTTCTCGTATGCCGGTTCTGGTGGCAACGGCAACACGAACAACAACGGACGGGCGCTGATTTTCGCTGTCAGCGGCTCCGCGAACATGGTGAACTACTTCCCCATTGCGGTGACCGGCTTCAACCAGGACGCCGTGGTGGAAGCGGATGGTCCACAGACCACCGGCACGGGTGTAGCCTCCGCCGGCACTTTAACCAATAACGTGACCGCCACTATGGACGGCGGCACCTCGAAGGCCAACAATGTGTGGTATGAAAAAGGCTTCTATGCCGCATACCCGAACAGCGGGCTTCCTGCCGCCGGGTCCACGTTGACCAGCGCGACGCTGAAGGCTACCTATACAATGCCGCCCAGCTACACGGCCAACAATGCCATTCTCCTCGCCTCGAACGTCACCACCGCGACTATCTCGCTGACCGGGGCAACCGCTAACGGCGCCCTGTCCATCCTCTGCGCCTCCGCCAACGGGGATATCATCCTGCCCTGCGTCATTACGCACCAGGACGGATCGAGCGAGACTAATGCCCTTTTCGTTCCCGATTGGTTTAACCGCGTCCTGCCGCAGTCATATCTGGCTTTCGGGCGCGTCAATCCCAACAATCGAACCATCAACAACACTCAGGATCGATTTATTAACCCGTTTATCCCGACAAAACCGCTGGTGCCCTTTTCGCTGGATGTTCGTGGCCTCGGCTTCCCTGTGCCCCGGCTATTCGACTCTGTCTTGACCCTGTCCAATAACGCCAGCCCAGTCACCAGCATCTCTTTGACCTTTACGAATCCGGCCACTACGGGCAACCGTGTGGCGGCGATCTTCGCAGTCAGCGGCTCTCCGGCCGACAGCATCGAGCCCATCTTCGGCTATCGCGGATCGGCCACGCCCGGGCAACCCGCAAACGCGGTGCTTAATGATGTGACCAGGGTAAAGCTTTTCGAGGGAACCAATATCGTGCTCGCGGTGACCAATATTGCCGGCACCGCCCCGATCAGTTACCAGTGGAAGAAAGCGCCACGGGGAGGCGGGTTGCTGGACGTTAACTACAGTTTTGATTACTCGACCTTTGCGAACATCGTCGATGGTGGCCGGGTTTCCGGCGCGACCAGCAGCGTGCTTGTGATCAGCAACGCCACCGTCCTGGATTCGGCGGATTATCTCGTGGTGGCCTCTAACTCCAGCGGGTCCACCACCAGTTATGTGGCCACGGTCATGATGCTGACCACCAACCAGAGTATTCTCGTGGGCAAGCCTGCGGGCGACCAGGTGGCCAGTTATACCAGCGACGCTTCCACCGCCGGTGAAAGCATTGACCATGTGATCGATCGCATAGCGCAGAAATGGCTGAGTTGCGGTCTGAACAGTCCCAGCACTGGGAATCAGATCCTGCCGTTTGTCGGGCCGATCGGTTATATCGTGACTCCCGTGTCCGGTTCCACGATTGTCACTGCCTTGAGGTTCTACTCCGCTAACGATTCCTCCGGCCGCGATCCCTACGATTACGGCTTGGAAGGTTCAAATGACGGCGCGAATTGGACGCAGATCACCGGCGGCATCCTGAAAGGCACTTTATCCCTGCCCACCGCCCGCAACGGCACCGGCGCAGCGACCCTGAATCCGCTGACGATGAGCATGACGGAAGTCAACTTTGCCAACAGTACCGGATATAAATCCTATCGAGTTACGCTCACCAACAACTGCAATCCTTACGGAGACGCGCTGCTCCAAATTGGTGAAATCGATATGCTGGGCACGCTGGTGCCCAATCCTCCGGTGTGGGTGCGCCAACCGGAACCCACGGTGAAGGTTTTCGCCGGAGCCTCGCCGACGTTCACCGCGGTGGCCGCTTCTTACCCGGCGCCCAAATATCAATGGTACAAGAACGGAAGCACGTTGATCGCGGGCGCGACTTCGACCACTTACGTGCTTCCCAACGCCTCAGCTGCTGATAACGCCGTTTACACCTGCATGGCCAGCAATACCTTCGGCCAAATCACCAGCAGCGGCGCCGTGCTGACGGTAGTCCCAGCCCCCACGCAGTCCTATCCGACCGCCGTGCTGACGGACAGCCCGATCGGCTATTGGCGGCTGGACGACGGTCCGGATGATGCCGGCGGCAACAATGGGAAAGTCGCGTTTGACTATCGCGGCGGCCACAATGGTTCTTACAACGCCACTCAATTAGGCGTCGCCGGCTATAACCCGGTTTCAGACCCGGATACCGCGGCCGAATTCGGGGTTTATGGCACCGAAGATAGCTACGTCGCTGACATCAAGGATGTCGATTTCTCCCGCGCCACCAATGCCCCCAGCGGCAATGGTTTCTCGATTGAAGCCTGGGTCTATGGCACGGACCAAACCACCGATGCAGGCATCGTGTCCAAGGGTTACAATGGCATCCTGACTCCTGGCACTGGTACCGGCACCGAGCAGTTTGTGCTCGATGTGGTTGGGGGAGCGCCCAAGAAGTTCCGTTTCCTGGTGCGCGATGTTACCGGCCTCGGTCACCTCGCCCAGAGCCCGACCAGTCCGCTGAATGCCGTTCCTGGATGGCATCATGTGGTCGGTGTCTGTGATCAACCGAACGGCAAGCTGTATCTGTATGTTGATGGTCTCTTTGCGGCGAACGGTGATCTACCGGCGAACCTGGGTATCCTAACCCAACCGTTGCCCGTGACGATTGGCGCTCGCAAAGCCAATGATCTCTCGACTTACAATAACCAATGGATCGGCCGCGTGGACGACGTGGCTGTTTACAACACGGCGCTGACTGCCAGCCAGGTGCTGGCCCATTACTACGCGGCCCAGCTCCCGCCCACGCTGACGACCCAACCGACCAATGTGACCACCGCCGAGAACGTGCTCGCCACCTTCTATTCCGGTGCTTATGGATCGGGGACGCTTGGTTATCAGTGGTATCTATCGGACGGCACCAGCCCAATTAGCGCGATCGCCGGACAGACCTCCTCGAACCTCACGCTCACGGCCACGGCAGCGATGAATGGCCAGAACTACCAGTTGGTGGTGACCAATAATTTTGGCTCCACAACCAGCCAGGTGGCGCAGATCACTGTGGTCAGCGGACCGCCGGTGTTCTATGTCGATCTCCCGACTTCGGATACGATCGCCTTCGGACACATCATCCGGCTCCAGGTGGTGCCGCACGGCACCGCGCCCTTCACTTACCAATGGACTCGGAACGGATCGCCGATCACGGATAACTATCGCACTTTCGGCGCCTCTAGCAATGTGCTGACCATCGCCTATGCCACAGCGGCCGACAACGGCAATTATCAGGTGACCGTCGTCAACGGCGGCGGCTCGGCCCCGAGCGCGGTGGACGCCGTCACCGTGATCACCTCGGCACCCGCCGTCCCGTTCAGCGCCGCCGGCACCGGTTGGACAATGCAGGGATCAACCCCGCCGATCATGGGCAATAACCGACTCGAACTCACCTCGAGTCTGGGCAGCACGGCCCGCGCGGCCTTCAACGCCAACAAGGTAAACATCTCGTCGTTTAACGCCGTCTTCACTTACCAACTGACGAGCGCTGTCGGCGCCGATGGCGCCACCTTCTGTATCCAGAACGACACACGCGGCGCGGCTGCCGTGGGTGGTGGTGGTGGTGGCCTCGCCTATAGCGGGATCAGGCCCAGCGTGGCACTTGGCCTGAACATCTATTCACCTAACACGCGCGGCATTAGCCTGCTCCAGAACGGCGTGCTGCCTATCGCCGGCCCGAGCGCCTACATGTCCATCCTCCCAGTCCCTCTGGGTGACAACACGGACACGATCCGGGTTAACCTCAGTTACTTCAACCGTCTGCTGAAGGCCACCTTCACCGACACCGTCACCGCGGCCACCTTCACCACCAACATGGTCGTGGACATCCCGGCTACGGTGCTCGGGACGACAGCTTATGTCGGCTTCACCGGTGCCGATGGCGGCACGGTCTCAACACAAGTCATCACAGACTTCTCTCTGACACCGACACCGCCTTCCGTGACTCTGCAATCCACGCGGGTCGGAAACAACTTGGTTCTCTCCTGGCCAGCCTCCGCCGGGGCATTCCTGCGCTCCTCGCCCAGCTTGAGTAACCCCACTTGGAGCAACGTTAATGCGCAGATTCAGTTCGTGGGTGAGCTGATCCAGGTGACCGTGCCGTTTGCGGACGGCGCGCTGTTCTACCGGCTCGACGTCTATCCGTAAGCCGCACTGAACTAGTCGATCACACACGGGCCGGGGGATTTTCCCCCGGCCTTTTTGCTTTCCCACCGGTCCTGATTACGGTTGCTCATATCTAATTGTCTGGGGTTTCGGTTTCTGCAAAGATCCCATCGTGCTGTTGCCTGAAATCCGCCCATCAACACCTCGATCTCGGTCATGTTCAACTCCTCTCCTGCTCTGTCGGCTGCTGCAGAAAAGCCGGAAACTTCGTGGGTATTTCAATCGAGGGCTTGCCCACAATCATGACCTTGGCACCAGGAGGCTCCTTATTGTGGTCAGTGAATTCCTGCCCAGAATTGCACTGGTGACGAGCCTCGCGTTCTGGGTTTTACCAGCGCAGGCTGCGTTGTTGACGCTCAATTTCAATTGCCCAAGTGGCAAGGTGTTGGATGCTGCGGGTGTTGCAACAGGATTCACCGCCCGAATGTCCGGCAGCGGCGCAAATATCACGGGAAACGACCCTAACCTCGTGCTTCGTCCCGCTGCCGGGGTGCTTCAGATGCGCACCTCGCCCGGAGCGGACTTTAACGGCCAGGTGAATATGGGTAACGCCTCGGTGGCGGGCGTGAACCTGTCGGAGCTCGGGTTCACCGGCGAAAACGACTTTGTCGTCAAAGCCACTTTCGTGAACCTCACGAACCTCCACGCTTTTCCGGATCAGTTATGCCTGGTGGTGGGCACCTCGACGACCAACCTGGTGCGCGCGGGCTTCATTAACTTCGACCAGTATCATGTCGGTGGAAATGCCAATGAAAGCTTCGCCGTGAATACCGTCAACGGCAGCGATTCTTCGTCACGGTTTTTCGGCCCCGTCCTGGGCAGCACCATGACGGTTGAAATCCGGCGGACCTCGGGAACCTGGTCCGTGAAGGTGAATGATCTGGACCGACTGCCGAACGCCAGCACCGATGGCAACGGCACCCCGGCTCCGCCAATCTTCCTGGATTCTGCCACCAATCTGTTCGCGGGCGTCGTGGCGATGGATGTGGGGAACAACAGCCAATGGTACGCGGACCTGGATGCGTTCAGCGTGAGCGTTTCTCCCATCACGCCGCCGAGCGTGGTCGCCTGGTGGCGCTTTGAAGCCGGTCCGGCTTACACGGATGTCCTGCACGCGACCGCAGACGGCGTGTTCAGCGGCACTACCCCGGATGCCTCCGGTAACGGCAACAATCTGTCAGCATGGTCACAAGGTGGCTATGCCGGCTTCACTTACCGCAGTGATGTGCCTTTCAATTCCCTTCCCCAAAACGGTGACGCCAATCGATTTAGCATCAAGAACACCGGCGCCTACCCAGGGATGTTCACCCGAGCCTCCGCCAGCCTGCCCAAGGGCCTCAACGCGGATACCATGAAGCCCCTGCAATTCACGGTGGAAGCCTCCTACAAGCCGGAGGCCAACGGAGGCTATCGCACGGTCGTCGGTCGCGATGCACGCTATGTCTCCTCGGGAAATGGGGACCTCGCTGCGTTCTATCTTCAAATCCGTCCCGATGACAGCGTCGGCGCAACGTTTACGGACGCCGCTGGCTATGCGTACTCGGCGTATTCGCCACCGGGGTGGCTGTATGGTTTCAATTTCAGCAGCAACCCCGAAGGCACCGGGGCTCCATGGTATCACTTGGCAGCTGTGAGCGACGGGGACACGCTAAAAGTATACGTGAACAATCTCCTGGTTGCCTTGACGGATCTGACTACAAGTGGCAGCCCAAATCGTGCCCTTGCGGTCGGAACTACCAGCGCTGCCGATTACACCGCAGGCGCCTGGTCAGTCGGACGAGGCCTGTACGCGGGCGGGCACACGGATCGTGCCTACGGCTTCATTGACGAGGTCCGAATCTGCAACTCCGCGCTCGTGCCGGGACAATTCCTCGCCGCGTCCCGTGCCCGATTGTCCCTGACCACATTGTCCGAAGGGACGATGTGGATCGCCGCGACTCGCGGAGAGCCGGGTGCGACCTGCTGGGTGCTGGAATCCACCAATCTCGCGGCACCGCCGGCGCAGTGGAAGGCGGTTGCAAGCGGTGTTTTTAACGTGAACGGTGCGTTTTCTACGATCCTTGCGGGGACCACGGGTTCTCAGCAGAAGTTCATGTATCTGCGCGCTCCGGTGAAGCCTGCCCCGGCCGGCGCCCTGATCTATCATTTGGCCGCGGGGAACGAAACGTGGCCCGCCGATATTCGCGCGCAAATCATCTACGCGATGGATGGCGCCGTGGCGGAATACAATCGCTACGGCACCTTCAACAAAAGCCTGACCGCCAATTACAATCCCGGCGTGCCTACCGCACAGGCCGGCTACAGCGGCTGGATCGATTTCGGCGGCTCGCGCAATTATCGCGTGGCATTGCACGAGATCTCCCACACGCTCGGCGTCGGCACCGGGCCAAATTTCTGCGGCTTTCTTTCCGGCGGGATCTGGACGGGGTCGAATGCGGTCTGGCAACTTCGCCAGTTCGATGGCCCCTCCGCCAATTTGAATTCGGACTGCACTCATATCTGGCCCTATGGTCTGAATTACGACAGTGAAGGTGGTACCGAAAACTTTCGCCGCCACGTGTTGCTGGTCGCCGCCTTGCGCCGTGATATGGGAATCCCTTGACGTTTGTACTCGCGACGTGGGTGGTGATTTCTGAGACCTTCCCCAACCGCATCCGGGGCTCCTGCAAAGCACGACAACGGTCCGCGGTAGAACCCGCAAAAAGCCCAAGTCAACTCATTCGGTCCGGAATCCCGCTATGCTCGACCAAAGCTGGTGGGGCAGCGCCTCCGGTGCAGTATTACCTGGGGTCGCTTTAAGCTACCAATTCATTTGACGAGCCCTGGACTTTAGAGTTACTCCTACACCTGACACAGCAGCATGACCGGAATCGATCCCCGCGGGACGTGAACGCAGCAGATCATGCAGCGGTCCACTGATGGGCTGTCCTATCAAAATGGCGCGTCGATGGCTATCGATCCGCAACCGAACAGACTGATGTAACCCTAAAAGGAAATTCACCTCCATGCAAACAACCAAAATCACACCATTCCACCGTTCTCTGACGGTAGTACTTGCGGCCGGGGTTGGCCTGCTTATCGCCGGCTGCCAATCCCCATCGAGCAGCAACTCCTCCCGGACCAACGCTCCAAACACCGCCTTGGTGACCAATCCCAAACCAATCGCGGTGTGCGATTTCTCCTTCGATGTCGCCGACTTGCGCACCGAGCAGGATTCGAAATCGGGCCACGAAGGGCCGGCTCGACGCGTGA
Organism: Verrucomicrobia subdivision 3 bacterium UBA693; assembly: GCA_002298785.1. Classification (GTDB taxonomy): domain Bacteria; phylum Verrucomicrobiota; class Verrucomicrobiia; order Limisphaerales; family UBA8199; genus UBA693. The sequence goes on along the minus strand of DBMR01000120.1, from coordinate 1,910 downwards.
TGACTAACCTCCGCCCAGGCGAAACGCCAGAGCAAAAGGCGGCTCGTCTGGCCAACTTGTTGTCGGAGACGATCGCTAAAGAACTCGCCACTCTGAAACTTCCTGCCATGCACCAGCCAAAAGGCGCGCCCTGGCCCGCCTCCGGATTGGTCGTTACCGGAGAGTTTCTGCAAGTGGATGAAGGCAACCGGCTCAAACGCGCCGTTGTTGGCTTCGGCGCCGGCGCAAGCGAGGCGTTGGTCCAGGTGGAAGTTTTCGATCTCGCCCAAAATCGCAATAAGCCCATCCTCGTCTATGGTACTGGCAGCGGCTCAAAAAGCACACCTGGCGGCCTGGTAACAATGAATCCTTACGCCATGGCGGCCAGGTATGTTCTCTCGCGCAATGCCACCGACAAAGACGTGCGCACCCTGGGCAAACAAATTGCCAAAGACCTTGCGCGAGTAGAAGCCGGCGAACTGCCCAAACACTGAACCTTGAATCGCGGGCTCTGACTGTAACTCGTGGATTAAGCTGGCGAATTGCGAAGGTGGAGGAAGCAGGCGGTGGCACCACAGGCCTCCTGTTAGTGAGATTTACACCCGATAGCAAATCTGCTATTTGTACGGCATGATTCAGCCAGATCAACTAGTGGGCGATGAGTGGGCCGAATGGTATCGGCTCACGCCCGTGCAACGCTGGCTGGAGAGCGAGAAACTCTGGCAGACCTACCTCGCGCTCGGAGGCTCCCTTGATCCCGAACCCGATACGCAAAGTCCTTTCTTCGATGCGCGAGCACCGCGTCCGCGCTCTGCTCATGGGCGGGCAGGCGTGCGTGTTCTACGGCGCGGCCGAGTTTAGCCGCGACACGGACCTCGCCATCCTTGCTGACGCCGCCAATCTCGCGCGGCTGCAAAAGGCTTTGGACGAATTGCGAGCCATAGTCATCGCCGTTCCGCCATTTCACCTGAACTATCTCCGGCGCGGTCATGCCATTCATTTCCGCTGCCAGCATCCCGACGCTTTGCGGATGCGCGTCGATGTGATGTCCCGGATGCGCGGCGTGGATTCCTTTGCCAAACTGTGGGCGCGGCGCACCACCATCGAACTGCCGGACGGAACCCGGTGCGACCTACTCGCTCTGCCCGACCTCGTGCAAGCGAAAAAGACCCAACGCGACAAGGACTGGCCCATGATCCGCCGACTAGTCGAGGCGCATTACTTTCAGCACCGCGCGAAACCCAACCCCGCACAAGTCCGCTTCTGGTTTCAGGAACTACGCACCCCTCGGTTGCTGGTGGAAATCGCCCAAAAATACCCGGCACAGTACCTTCAATCGGTGCGCAGGCGGCCGTTGCTGAGTTATGCTACTCAGGGTGGAAACGAGGATCTGGAGAGGGCGTTACTGACCGAGGAGTCAGCCGAACGCACAAGGGACCAGCGTTACTGGCTGCCGCTGCGAGTGGAATTGGAGCGACTCAGGCACGGCCTCCCTTGATTAGTAAGCCGGTTTGCCCAGGTTGAACCTCGGGGAGAAGGTCCCTTGCGCTGCATTATGAATACCTAAGGCAACCGACCTCGGTGACAGCTCGAACCGCAAACCGACGGGTGACAACATCCTATCCCCTTGGGGTTGGGTTTGAGCGTGGAAACCGTGCAGGGCGCTCGAAACAGCGCGCTGGTTGAAATGGGTTTCTATCTTGCCTCATCCGCTTCAGGCCATGGTTTGCCAAGGCGGAAGAATCGCGCGTTGCCAAACACCGGCAGTCGCACGCTGCGGTTCGTCGCGGTGGGGGTGTTTGTAACCGTTGTCAAGGAAACCGAAGGTAGCGACTTGGCGGCTTCGAGAAGGTAGTTCGTCGCCTCGATGGGCAACGATATGATTACAACAGGAGGTCAGACGCTAATCTTGATTCCGGTGAAAAGCCGGG
>DBMR01000075.1 GCA_002298785.1 Verrucomicrobia subdivision 3 bacterium UBA693 | reverse complement strand
CAGCCGAGGACGGCTACGCTACCTGATTCCTGTATACGCTGCACAAAATGCTGCTGACAACTGGAACGGCTCTGAATAAATTGCCGGCCATGAACTGCTTTTCAATTCACCGCCGCCTGACCGCGATTGTGCTTTTGACCCTTGGTGTTGCCATTTTCGCGGGATGCCGCATGGGCCAACCGGCTGGCGCCAGCTTTGCCGCGGTGGTGATACCTGGAAAGACGCCCGAGCAAATCTGTCAGACCGCCGCCGCTGTTTTTCAGGAAGACGGTTACAAAGTAGGTTCGCTGGTGCCGGATAACCTGGTCTTCCAGAAGGAAGCTTCCAAAGGCGCTTCGATGGCTTACGGCGGAGTGGTGGATACGGCTTACGGCGCCTCTACGGTTGTCCGGGTAAGAGCCTGCCTGGTGGATCTTGGCGCCGGCAGTTATCGGCTGCAATGCAAGGCCTACATGGTGCGCAACGCCGACGATTCGTTTTTCGCGGATGAATCGCCGCTTTCGAATGCCCGCCGACTCCCCTACCAAAAATTGCTGGACAAAGTCGCCGAACGGCTGAAATGACCGCCTTTCAAGGCGCCGGTTCCACCCGCCAATAGGACATCCGCTCCTTAGGCTGGTAATCCAAAACCGGTTGAGGCGTGGCTTCGATCCGATAAACCTCCTCCTTCTCGGTCGTAATCTTCACTCCCCGGCCATAGCCCCGGGCCGCCGGGCGCGACCCGTAGATCTTGGTGTCGGATAGCGCCGATGCGACCTGCAACAAACCGACATGGACTGGGGTAATCTTACCGTCCTGAACCTCGAGTGAAACCGGTAGCGGCCCTTCGGTGGCTCGATTAATGAACCAAATCTGAAAGCGCTGATTGCCCGGCGCAGCCTGCAAGCGCAGGGTGTTTCCCGTCACCGGCGCAAACTCGGAGAATACCTTCTCCATTTTGCCGGCACGGTCGTTCCACTGCTTCACCTCCCAACTCAGGACCAGGTCAGAATCGGTGTAGAAATCGATGTAGCCAGTGTGGGGGCGCGGCGACGGTGGATTAACATTGGCGGTGCGGCAGCCCAGACCGAACAGCCAGCAGGCTGCCAGCAAAAGAACCGGGATCCGCGCCGATTGCTTCATGCCCGTTCCGGTTACTTGGCGAACGGCAGATCCTTGAGGGCCTGGTCCACGATGGCCTGCACCCGCGCAGCCCGCTTTTCAGCCGGCAGATCGCGCAGGATCGGGGCGTTGATGCTTCGGCGTTGCAGGACTTTCGAGGTTTTCGCGTCCAGGATATCCACCACCAGGGTGCCCGACTCAAAATAATTACGATCTTTGTTCTTCTGGGTTTGGGCTTTGTGAACCTTTTCCACCAGGGCATCGGCATCGGCGGTATATCCAAAATAGCGATTCAACGAGGTGGTCTGCGCGTTGTTACCCACCACGACCAGATACGCCACGGTGATGTCGCCACCGCTCGGCACGGACGAAATCCCACGGGCGGCGAGGTTATCCGTAATGGCCTTTTGAATCATGGCATGCGCTTCCTTCCGTGCTTCCAGGTAGCTCGGCGTCTGCTGATTGCCGGTATTCAGAAACGAAAAAGTGTGCGCCGTAATCCGCCCCTTATCCACCCGGGTGTCCACGGCGGAGCACGTTGGCAGCAGAAAAGCCAGGGCCAGTCCCAAGCCGACGATGGCCTGGGCAAAAGTTGAGGACTTCAAAATGTTCACACGACAATTTTTGATCATGTTGTTCGACAGTTTCTAAGGTTAACCGGGCATGCCCTACCGAGCATAACCACAATTTTTTACCAGCGACCAGCCATTACAGGAATTCAAACTTGAGGGCGAAGCATCCTCTGCCACACGTTCCTTTGTCCAGCTTGAAATGGTTCTGCCACGCTTCAACGACCGCAGCTCAAAGCATCCCGACCCGCAGCCGCGCGCTGTCCCGCTTCAACTCCTGCCACCAATAGCCCGAGGCCTGTCCCAGCACGTCACACAGGCTGCGCAAGGCCGTCGCTGGTGGCCGGCCGTTGGCGACATCATCCTGATAAGCAGCGAAGCCTTCCTGAATGATATCCAGGCCCGCATCCAACTCGGCGAGGTCATTAGCGCCGTAGTTCAATTGTTGCGGAGTGAGCGTGCTCTTGAAGGCATTGAAACTGGCGCGCAACGTCGAGAACTGTTGCCACAGCATATCATATCCGCCTGACGGGAAGTTGCCGGCCGTACGCGTCGAGTTTTGCAGCCAATTGACCCGTGACTGCACAGTGCTCAGGGCGTTGCGTTGAGCATCCGGCGTGGTGGGAGTGGCGAAAGGCCATTGCGCGCGCGCATGGGGCAGCCCCGGTCCGAGCGCCACCAGGCCGGTCACGGCGCCCACTGCGCAAATATAGATCAAGCTTCGGAAAGATCGCTTCATATCAATGTTTGGAATCAGTTGACGTGGGAGTCAGCCACCGGTTCATGGCGATTAATTCGTCGCGAATCCCGGTCAGTTTCGCCTCCATCGCCCGGCCATTGTCCGTCGTGGTGCGCATCAGCTCCCGGGTGGACTCGCTTCGTACCGCGGCGGCATCCTTTTCGAGGGCGATCGTCAACTTGCGCAAGCCGGCAGAGAACGCGGCGAAATTTTCCCGCGCTTTTTGAGACGTCTCTTTAATGCGCAGAAAGCTCTGCTCCAATTCGGCATGATGCTGCACCGCCAGCTCGCGCCGGCGCGCGTCCTTCATGCGGGCCAGGTTCTCCTGCCAATGCTGGAAATAGGCGTCGCCCCTTGCCTGCATTGCCTGCGAACGGGCTCGCAACTGAACCGATTCCACCTGCAATTGGTCCACCGAGTGCACAAAGCCCGCCACGACACCGGGCGGACAGACATTGGTTTGCGCACTAACCTGCGCCAGCTTTTGCATCGTGCCCCCCAACGCCTTCAGCGAGTCGTCCGCGATGCGCCGGTACTCAGAAATCCCGTCCTTTGGCGCGGGGACCGCCGGGGCGGCATCCCTGGAGGTGCAGCCGGTCACAGCCGTCAGTAGGGAGGCCATCAACCACACGCCAAAAAATGCCGACACCGCTCCAGCGTAGCGATTATTCATACCTTTCAAACTCGAAGTCATAGCGCCAGCGCGGTTCATTTGAATTGCGGCAGCCATCGCCGGATAATGGTCTTGTCACGACCGGAATCTCTTAGATTCCGCAAGGCCTTGTTCACCGAATCCAGGAGCTGAGCGTCCGAACGCCGTACCGCCCACGCCAATTTCTCATCGCTCAACATGATCGGCACCACCACCAAGCCCTTCTCCTCGTAGAGCCCAGCCAGCCACCAAACGATGGGCGCGTCAGAAATGTACAAATCTATGTTCTTCTTAACCAGGGCTTTGGCGCCATCCTCCGCCGATTTGTATTCTTTGCGCTTGGCCCGCGGAAACTCCTGCTGCACCAGGTAATCGCCGGTCGTGGCTTTTCGCACCCCGACCGCGCCGGGTAGTTGCGGCGGAAATCCCAGAAGATACCGGGAAGAATCTTCACGCCGGATCAACGTCGCCTGCCCGACCTGGAGATATGGGTCGGCGAACGCCACCCGCACTTGCCGCGCGCGGGTCATGGACATGCCCGACATGATGATATCCGTACGCCCTTCCTGCAGTGCGTCGATCTGATCTTCCCATTTCACTTCGACGAACTTGACCGGCCGACCCAGTTCCTGTCCCAGGGCCATGGCGAAATCCACGTCAATTCCCGCGAGGGTGTTTCCCTCCTTGAACACCATCGGCGGCGAGACCGGCGAAACTCCGACCCGCAGCGGAGCATCATCCGCCGCTTGTGCGTTCCAAAGGAGCGCCAGGCTCAGTCCCAACAACAACGGCACGCGGCTCGGGCGCAGGGCGCGGAGTGCGGCGTCGCAGATCCGCCGATAAGCGGAGAATTGAGTTGGGTAACGACCGGGTAGCTGCTGTGCCAAATTCGTCATAGCGGTTCTGATGGTGCTGGGTTCGGGAGATAACCTCAAGGTGATTCGAGATGATTGCCTCCGTAAAACTCGTTGCAGATGTCGGCCAGCGCGATGTCGCGATGAATCGGACCGGCCAGTTGCTCCAAACCCTCGGCGCGCAGCAGATCCCGTTGGGTACCGTGCGCTTCGACAATCCGCAGTCCCACGCCCCTAGGACTGAGTTCGTCGTGCAACCGGGTGAGCATTCGTGCTCCGGCAAGATCGACGTATGCGGAGTTGGACAAATCGCACACGACCAGCTTCAGGCCCGCAGGCATCTGAGCCACCCGCTCCAGGACGGCCCGGAGCACGTGGTCGACGTTAAAATAGAGCAGCGCTGCTTCGACCCTGAAAGCCAGCACCCCGGGTATGGGCTCGTTGTCCGGGTGCCGCGCGAGGTCGGAATAGCGGTTGGTGCCTGGAATCCTGCCGAGGAACGCCACGTGCGGAGTCGAGGAAAGCCAGAGCAACATCAGCAACGAAGCTACCACCGCGAACATGACGCCGTTTAGGATGCCCAGGAACAGCACACCCACCAGCGCCACCATCGCTGCACCAAAATCCAACCGGCTCACCCGCAACAGGTGGCGCAGGTCGCGGATATTGATCAGGCCTTTAACTGCCACCAAGACCACGGCTGCGAGGACTGCGCCCGGCAGATTGTGAAAGAGGCGGGTGAGAAACAGTAGCACCAACCCAATCGCCAGGGAGCAGAACACCAGCGAAAGCGGGCTGCGCGCTCCAGCCTTTTCGTTCACGGCGCTCTGCGAAAGTCCACCGGCGGACGGGTAACCCTGAAACAAGCCGGTGAAAAGGTTGGCCGCCCCCAGGCCTAACAATTCCTGGCGGGCGTCCAGGCTTTCGCGATGCTTGAGGGCAAAGGTCCGGGCCGCGGAGATGCTCTCGATATACGCCAGCAGAAAACAGGCAAACGCCAGGCTGAACAATTCGCGGCGGGTGTGAACATCCAATCCGCTCATGATGAGTTGCGCCGGCGCGAATCCCGGCAAACCGGAAGGCACGGTCCCCACGATCGCCACTCCGTAGTTCGCCAAATCCATGGCCGGCACCGCCACCAGCGCCAGGATCACCACTCCCAACGCCACCGGGATTCCCGGCAACCACTTCTCACCCGCCCACAATAATAAGATGGCCACCAGGCCCACCGCCAATACCACCAGGTTGGCTTGCCCCATCTGGCCACAGAGCAGCCAGAGCCGTTCAAAGAAGTCATCCCCCCCGCCCTTCACGCCAAACAGCTTGGGCACTTGCGTCACCGCAATCGACAGCGCGGCTCCCGCTTTGAATCCCACCAGGATGCTCTCCGAAATGAAATTCACGATCACGCTGAGTCGCAGCATCCAGGCCACCACAAACAGCAGACCGACCAGCAGGGTCGTGGCGGTCGCCAGCAGCAGCAACCGGTCCCCATCACCTCCGGACAGACGCCCGAGCGTAAGGCCAAATACCAGCGATATTGCCGAGGTCGGCCCGACGGCGAGATATCGGGAAGATCCAAACAGGGCATAGCCCAACCCACCCACCAGGAAGCAATAAAGCCCCGTCTGCGGCGGCAGTCCGGCCAGGGCGGCGTAGGCCAGCGACACCGGGATCGCATAAGCGGCCAGCGTCAACCCCGCCAGAAAATCGGGTCCGAGCCACCGCGCGCGGTATCCCGTCAGCCATTGTGCCGGCGGAAAAAACTTCAGCGCGCCCGAGCCCGATTGGCCGTTACCATTGAGGATCTCCGCCATGGTCCAACCCGGCCGCCTTCACTTTTTCAGCAGCGCTCGTTTCGCTGCCGCCAATTCCTTGATTTTGGCCTCCCCAACTTCGGGATAATTCAAACCGAGCGACGCGAGCGTTTCAATCACCGCCGCGGCCACCACCAATCGAGTGAACCACTTGTTGTCGGCCGGGACTACATACCATGGCGCCTCCTCGGATGCCGTGCTCTGGATCATCTCCTCGTACGCCTCCATGTAGTCATCCCAATGCTCCCGCTCCGCCGCGTCATTCGCCGAGAATTTCCAATTCTTCTCCGCATTGTCGATCCGCTCCAAAAATCGCCGCTTCTGCTCCTTCTTCGACACATGGAGGAAGAACTTTCTGACGACCACGCCGTTGCGCGTCAGGTATTGCTCGAAGTTCCGGATATCCTCGAATCGCTCTTTCCAGATCTTCTTGGTCACGAGTTCCGATGGCAGCTTCTGTTTCGCCAGGAATTCGGGATGCACACGAACGACCAGGGTCTCCTCGTAATAACTGCGATTGAAGATGCCGATATGGCCGCGGTTGGGCAGGACCTTCATGCAGCGCCACAGATAATCGTGATCCAGGTCCTCCGCCGACGGCGCCTTGAACGAGAAAACCTGGCAGCCTTGCGGGTTGATGCCCGACATCACGTGCTTGATCGCCCCGTCTTTTCCGGCCGCGTCCATGGCTTGAAAGATCAGCAACACGGCCCATTTGTCCTGCGCGTAAAGTCTATCCTGCAATTCTGCCAGCGCCTGCACGCCGACGGCCAGCGCTTCTTTGGCTCGCGGTTTGTCCGCGTCTTTGAACTCGAGGGTATCACCGGGATCAACGTCTTTCAGCCGGAAGCGCTTGCCCTTTTCCACCCGGAATGGTTCCGCAAATTTGCCGGCGGCATGGATTATTTTTTTGGTTTTCATAGAAGTTGGGGACTGGACGTTTCCTGCGCGTGAGTAAGAGGCTGTTGAAAAACACGCCCGGTGAGGGCACCGGGCCTACAAGGCATACCGAATTCCGAGCAAATCCTGTAGGCCGCGTGCCCCCACGCGGCGTCCCGGGAGTTTTTCAACAGCCTGCTTGGCGGTCGCATGGGCGGCTTGTATGCCGCCGGCCAGGTTTGCACCAGGCCGGCCTGTTGCCAGGCAAAAATCCCTGACTCCACAATCATAGTCAGTTTCAGCTAAACCACTGGCACGGCAGTGCTCGCCATATGGCGTAATCCGGGTGCCGCTCCTGGTGGTTTAATACTACAGCGAGTTCTAGACTAAAACACCGGGAGGAGCAAGCCTTTCACGGAGCCCGGGGCGATGACCAGGCTGCGGCTGCACCTCATGACCCAGTCGCTCCAACGGCTTCAATGTCCGGCAAAATCAGTTTCTGATGAACCCCACAGCGACTCAACGCTGGCGATCCACATACCCGCATGCAAAAAGACCGGCGCCACGGCCCGCACAGACCATGACGCCGGTCATCGAATTCCGTCAATCTTCCGGCTATTGTAGTTGCAGTCGGAAGAACCTCTGGACCGGGTTCGTGGTCGGATGCACGAAGGTCATGATTCCGCCGTCACCCACGATGGTCGTCAGGTTCGACCAGTAAGTCGGCACCTGGATCGCATTGGCGTATTGGACCAGGTAATTCTGCCCGGCCGCCGACGGGAAGGTCAGCAGGAGGTGATTGGTGGCGACTCCTGAAATCAAGCGAATCGCCGGGGACACGCAAGATGCGGGCGCGCCCTCCAAATGCAATTCCCAACCCGAGGCGATGCCGCCCAAATCTCCAGCCGCATCGTCCTGGACATAGAGTTGCCATGCGCCATTGGCATTCTGACCGCTGAACACACCCAAGCTGGTTCCATAAGGCCCGACCGGCCCGTTGGTCACATATTCACCAGGCTGATAGTCTGTCGGTGGGTAATACCCGGACGTGAGTAAGGCGGAGTCCGGCAGAGTCGACGGCGCCCCGTCGAACAAATGCAGGGTAAGATTTGTGACATCGAACGAGCCGCCCGCATCCGATACCAGCATGACTTTCTGCCCGCCCGGCCCGACCAGCAATACGTCGATGTCATCCGGGTAGGTGTGGTAGATGTTCTTCAAGCTAACCCAGACGCGGCTGGGGAGCACAGGATATCCGGCCACATTGATCACCGACGGGCTCGGAGCGGCCGGACCAACCGATGGGATGACAATCGGTGTCGCATTGGCAAACGTCATCACCGGAATGGTGGGCGCTCCCAACCGGATGGGGAACGTCACCGTACCGAGATTTACCGCACCGTCCTGAAGTTGCATGGTCGCCACCACCATGCCACCGCAGGTCCCGCTGGCGGTGAAGGTGAAATTCTGCGCCACGGTAGCCCCGCCCGGCGGCACCATGCCATAGGTGGCCGGCCCAGTCGGCACCAGGACCCCACCAGTAGGCAGCAGTGTCGCCACCAGGTTGGTCGTGGGCCCATATCCGTCATTGCGCAGCACAAAACGGACAGTGACCGACTCCCCGGGATCTGCGCCACCGTTTGGCGGCAGGAACCCTTCGGTCACCAGAACCGTGCTATCCGCCGCCAGGCTCGGCACGCGGAGATTCCCCGTTACCGAGATATTGTCCAAAGCGATGCCGTCCGTCGGCACCGGGTAATTGTCATACTGGACAAACCGCAGGTAAAGCGGCGTGGTGTATTCCAAACCAAACATCGCGATGGTGTCGTCCAGGTTGGCCACATACTCGCTGTAGCTAGCACCCAGGCCGGCCAAGCCCATGACCGGGAACCACCAAACACCGTCGGTACTGATCGCAACACCGTCGAAATCCGCCCCGAGCTGGAACGGCAGCGGAGGCGGCGCATGGTATTCATCATTGAAACTCTTGGCGAAGAATCTCAACTGCAGGTTGGTGTAGCCATAAGTCGCCAAGTTCACGGTCGCCTCGTTCCGGGCGTAACTACCTACCGTCGTGCTGTCCAGCACCAGGTGGGCCGTCCCAGCATAGGGAACGTTGCTGGCGGTGATAATCCCCCGATAACTACCTGCACCGCCCAGGGTCCAGACCGGTTTTAAGCCACTTTCCCAGGTCTCGGTAAACGGCAACGCGGCCAGGAAGATATCATCGTTGAGAATTGATCCCAGACCGGAAGAATCCATGATCACGCAATTGGTCGGATTCGACACGTTCAGCGTAAAGGTCTCGGTGGGCTCCCCGACAGTGTCACCATAGATACCGACGCTGATGTAAGCGGATGCGCTGCCCGGCGAGAAGACCAACACGCCGTTGGTGGCGCGGAAGTCGGAACCCGAAAGCGCGCTCCCGCTTGCGGTAGCAAAGTTTACCGACACGGGCGCAAGATCGCGACGGCTGAGGGAGATCAGGAAGTTGGCGTATGTTATGCCACTGTCGCCTTCGATCATCTCCACGTTCGAAACATAAACATAGGGCTTGGGATCCGCCATCCACGACAGCAGATTCGCTGTGAAGTTCGTGGCGTTCTGTTGCGGCGAATGATAGGTGTCCGGCGTCATGCTGCCGTAGAGGACCGTGCCGTTTCCATAAGGCCGCTCGCCTAGAACCGCAGAACCGTCCGTGGTATTCGTCAGGAGCGTTAGCAAGCCTCGACCCGACAGCGTGCCATGGGCGAAAGCGCTGCCGGTAAACGACGTGCCTACCGGTGTGTACGGCCCCGCAAAGGCGGGGTGATCCGGCAGGGCAGCCGCCACGGAATATGTGTAATTCGTGCCGTAGAAGTTAATATAGACGCCATTGCCGCAATACATGCCGTTTCCGGAACTTGGGGCGGCATTGATGAAGGCGCTGCCACCGGCGTTAACCCAGGAGTATAGCGCGGTGATGTTAGTGCCCAACCAGGCCTCCAGGCTCGCGGCTCCCACCTGCCCACCTTCCAGGAAGATGAACTTGGTAGCTGGCGTCAACAGGGTCACGGGGTTGACCGTCTCGAGGTAGAGCCCCTGCCAACCGCCAACGCCAAAAGCGCGGTTCATGGCATTGCTGTTGCCCAGGCTGCCCCAGGGTTCTCCAGCGCTGGACCGCAGGTAAACATACGGCGGCAATTCGTCATCAATGATGGTGCCCACGCCATATGAATCCACAATAATGGCATTCGTCGCCGCGGTAAGCACCAACCGGAAGGTCTCATTGCCTTCCAGCAAATTGTCCCCGATGACCCGAACCGGCACCGACAAAGCGACCGTTCCGGGTGTGAACACGAGCGTCCCATTCGTGGCGAAATAGTCGGAACCCGCCAGTGCGGTTACACCGGAGGTCCCGAAATTCACGCTGACGTTGGTCTTCGATTCCCGGTTCAGCCGCACGGTATAAAACATGTTGCTGGTTCCAGTGTCGGTCTCGATCGACCAGGTATCATCCACGCTCACATATGGCTTCGGATCGGACGCCCATTTCAGAATGTTCAGGAACAGGTTGGAGGCTTGCACTGAAGGCGAGTGGAAGGTGAAGGTCGTCAGACCGCCAAATACCACATTGCCGTCGCCGTAAGCCTTTTCCGCGACGACATACTTATTCGCGTTGGTGATGTCCGTCACCAGTGGATAAAGCCCCGAGCCCAAGATCGTGGAATGGCCGAAGCTGTTGCCATACCAGGAAGTGCCCACCGGGGTGAACGGCGTGTTTACGATTGGGTGCGTGGCCCGATAAACCAGACCCGTCCGCGTGTAGTCCGGATAATTGATGGTCACTCCGAAGCCCGCGTTGATATCCGTACCTTCGGTGGGGGCGGCATTCAGAAAGAGCAAACCGCCATTGCTCACCCAGGTCTGGATGAGACTGCGATTGGCCGTCAGGAAGTCATTCAATTCCAGCGCGGTGCCGGCGCTGCCTTCGAGGTAGACAAACCTCGTCGCATCCGAAAAGAGTGCGTTCTGATTGACCGTCTCCAGGAACAGCGATTGCCAGTTCCCCGCGCCGAAAGCCGCGTTCATAGCGTTGGTGTAGGCGGTGCCGTTGGACCACGGGTCGCCGACGTTGGATCGCAGGTAGGCTACCGACGGTTGGTCATCGTCGATAATCGTTCCGACACCATTGCCCAGAATTACTCCGTTGACCGCAGAGCTGAGCAAAAGTCGGGTCTGCTCGGGTGATTCCGCCAGGTTGTCACCGATCACCTGGACCGGCACATAAACGATCGTCGTGCCCGGCGGGAACGTCACTGTCCCGTTAGTAATGATGTAATCCACTCCGGCGGTCGCGCTGATGGCGGATGTGCCGAAGTTGACCGTAACGTTCGAGCCGTAAGGCCGGCTGAGCGTGATCGGGAAATACATGTTGGTCGTGCCGGTGTCAGTCTCGATTACATAAGCATCCAACCCTTGGATATAGGGCTTGGGATCTGACGCCCAGGCAATCAGGTTCGCCCGGAGATTATACGCATTGGGCTGCGGCGCGTGGTAAGTCGGCATCGTCAGGCCGCCCATCACCACGTTGCCGGAACCGTATGGCTCCTCCGCCACCAATACCTGGTTGGTATCCTCGACATCCCAGATTAGCGTCCGCAACCCAGCTCCGCTCACCGACGCGTGTGCAAAGGCGCTGCCGCTATAAGTGGTGCCGGCCGGCGTAAACGGACCGGTCGCAATCGGATGACTCGCCATCACCACCCGGCCAGTGTGCGCATTGCTGATCGGATAATTGAGCGTATTACCCAAATAGAAACTCATACCGTCGCCTTCGTTCGGGGCGGCGTTAAGGAACGCAAAACCACCGGCAGCCACCCAGCTCGAGTAGCGCGAGGAATTGGTGCTCATAAACGCCTCCATGACCAGGGCGTTATCGTCGCTGCCTTCCATGAAGATGAACCGGCTGGCGGTAGAGAAGAGCAACTGCGGATTCACTGTCTCAAAAAAGACCTCCATCCAGTTGGTCGTGCCAAAAACCTGGTTCATCGCTTCAATGTTGTCGGGACGTCCCCACGGTTGGCCGACAGCAGAATGGATATAGATATTGGGCGGCAATTCATCGTCCCAAATGACACACCTCGCCACCGAATTGCTTAGCAAAGCGTTAAAGGGATTGGAGAGAGTCAACAGGAAATGCTCATCTCCTTCGGTCAAAGTGTCCCCCAGGATGTTCACGGAGACCGTTTTCGCCGTCTGGCCCGCCAGGAAAGTTAGATCCCCACTGGCGGCGGTATAATCGACACCCGCGGTAGCGGTGCCGTCCGAAGTGGCATAACTGACGGTGACGTTCGTCCCGGAAGCCGGATTCAGGCGCACGGTGAAGACTGCGGAGCGCAGCCCACTGTCGCCTTCCACCACGCCGATATCGGACACCGACAAAGCGGGATGGGTGTTGGCGATGACATTGAACGAGCCGCTGGCACCCTTGTTTCCTAGACTATCCTCCGCCATCAACACCATGTTGGTGGCCAACTCGTTCACCGTCATACTGCCGCTCCAATAACCGTTCACAAAATTCGGCGATTGGGTCGGCGAGACCGCGACCTGGGTCACCTGGTTGCTCGAGATGATTTGGAAATCATCCCACCAGGCCTGGGTATTGTCGTAGTTATAAATATTCAACGTGCTGAGGTGGGTCACCGAAGCCGAGCGGAACGGGATACCGCTCTCGATCAGCACGCCGTCGCGTTTGTAATGGATCCTCTGTTGGTCCCAGTCGAACACCAACTCGATCTCATACCATTGATTGGCTACGAACGGCACCGTATGCGGGCCGACGATGTCCTCATAAAGACCCATCGTGCCGTCGGGCCGCGTATAAAACCACGCCGCTGTCGTGCCGACCGCGGCCCCGTCACCCAACACCACGTAGGCGGCGTACTTGTCGTTGGCCGCTGCCCGCACACTGAATTTCACGATCTCGGGCCGCAGATTCGCAAGGCTGAAAGAAAGCCCGTTGTAATGCAGACCGGTGCCGCCGATCATCGTCAGGCTGTTTGAACCAGCCGCTGAAGTGCCGTTGGTCACCACAATTACGAAGGAGGATGAATTACTGGTCCATCCGTTGAAGTTGCCGTTTTCGAAACTGTCCGCAAACAGCGTGGCGGAAGGACTCCCGACCAGGCCCGTGATATCCACCGTCTGGGTGAAATTCGTGACCACGGTGTTAAACTCGTCGCGGGCGCTCACGATCACGCCGAAAGGATTGATGACCATCTGCGGCGAAACGATGGAGGACCACGTGAAGTGGTGGACGCCGCGTGTGGCAAAGGTCCACACCGGACCTGCGGTGGACAATGCCCCGCGATGAGTGATCACTTGCCAATAGTAAGTCTGCATGGGTGCCAATCGCACCGGAGTCCAGATCGTGCTGGTGGTATAGCCCAGGCGATTGGCCGAGGTTAGGATTGGGCTGGTACCGAGAAAGACCTCGTTGCTGACCCCCGTCCCGCTTACGCCAAAGTAATCCCAATCCAAACTGGTGGTAACGATGACATTATCGTCGCCGTTCACCGGGATGGGATTATAGGGTGCCGGCGGACTCTCATCATCATAAACGATGATTGAATTGGTCGCTCGCCCCATGCCGAACGGCACAGCGCTCACCAGGACGGTCTGCGGACCGTCCACCAGGAGGTCATTTACCGCGGTGATGGTAAATACCGCCGAAGTAGAACCGGCGGGAATGGTCAGGCTGGCCGGCACCGTCAACTCGGTGGTGTCAGAAGATCCCAACGCCACCACCAGGTTAGTCAGCAGCGTCCCGTCCAGGCTGACTCGACCGGCTCCGACCAGGGCTCCGGCGTTTTCCATGAGGATCGCGGGAGTTTGCAGCACAATCGCGGTGCTTTCGTTGTCGAACACCGCGGTGACGTCCGACCCGCTGTTGTGGCCGGTTCGGGAGCCGGTGATTGTCACGTTCTTGGTGCCATCAATGATGTTATCGTCCTGCGGAGTGATATCGAACGTGGCGCTGGTGGTGTAAGCAGGAATCGTCACCGTGGCTGGCACGGTCAACTCGCTGGTATCGCTGGACGCCAAGCTCACCACGAAGTTGTAATACGGCATCAGGTTGAGCGCGACTGTCCCGGTGATGGGTGGCCGACCCTCGCCTGTCTTGGTGGGAGTGGTGACCGTAATGGTCGCCCGTTCATTGTCGTAAATCAGGATCGAGTCCGCCGCATCTCCATAACCAACGGCCGTCGCCTTGACGGTGGCGCTCCTGGTGCCGTCGAGGATGGCGTCGTCCACTACGGTGGGAGTGAAGAGCACATTCGTCGCGCCAGCCGGGATGATCACACTCGCCGGCACGGTGACTTCCGTGGTATCCAGCGAACTGAGGTTAACCGTCAAAGCTGTCGGGAGCGGAGCCGGAATTCGGACATTCCCGGCCAGGGTCAAAGCTCCGTCACCTTCGGTGGCAGAAGTGGGCACCGTCACCACCATGCCTAGTGTCGTGATCAGGATGGAGTTGGTGTAGGGCCGGTAGTCCGGATGGCTTACCACAATGCTCATGCGGTTGTTACCACCAACCGGGGTGTCCGGCGTGAACCCGAAACTCGCGATGCCGCCAGCGGATGTCGTGGCGGTGAAATAGTCACCCGGATCCAGAACCAAGGCCACTTTCGCGCCGGCAAGCGGCGAACCGCCGCTGGTCACCGTCACATTGAAATTCGTGAAAATGGTCGAAACCAGGCCAGCCGGATGCGTCGCCGCGATGCTGGCCGGCACCTTTTTCCGCGGGCTGTGCTCGGGATCGCCCAAAAGCGTCATAATCTCAAATTCCACCAGGCACAATCCGCTCTGTGAGCCGCCGGCGAATTTGTCATACATCATCATCTTGCCGTAGTTCAGGACCTGCCCGATGTGCGTGCCCTTGCCGACGAAATTGTCACCATAACTCAAGCCGGCTTTGTAACCGGTGAACCCCGACAAGGTCTCCATGTAGTTGGCATAGAGACATTCAAAGAACCCGTGGACCATCCAATCGTTCCACCACGAGTAGCTGACGCGACTCGCGCCAATCACGCAGTGTGAGCCACCAGTCGATTTCTTCAGCCAGGCTTCCGAGAAGCAATCTCCGCCAGAATAATCGAACCAGGCAGTCTGACAGTTGATCGTTAGGACGATGGGGTATTTGTTGCTGTTGGCGAGGGCATTTACCTCCGTGTTTCCGAAAGGCGGGTCCCCCCAGCCGGTAATCCCACCGTGATCCCTGTGTTGCACCAGCCAGACGCCGTTGTTCACGGCGGTGGATACCGCGGTCCGGGCCGCGGTTGCCGTCAAATAAGTCGGAGAAGTAGCATACAGCGCTCCGTTGGTGTGCAGCAGACTGTTTCGATTGTAGCGGCGCGGAGTGATACTGTTTTCCGCCACAAAGCTGGTGCTCACGGAGTAGCCCAGAGAACTAAAGTAATCCCTCACCGCCAGGCCGGTCTCCATAAACAACCGCGCTTCGTAGCCGTCCGCCGGATCACTGTCGTCCTGGTCCTGGAAATATGCTGCCACCAACACGCTGTTGTAAAAGCTAGAGCTGGTCGTTGGATTCTTCTCCATCTCCAGGGTCTTATTCACCATCCGGGTGCATTCCGTCCCGCTGGCGCAAGGAAACCGGCCGAGGAAAATATCCGGAAAAATGTCCGTGCCGTCGGTGGTCGCATAGTAAAGATCGGTGGCGGTCTTGGTGCCGTGATAGGGATGGACGCTCTTGTAATTAGCCGGAATATAACTGGAGTCGCCGACCAACAGCACATAGGTAGGCGCAGGGCTCCAGGTGTCGTACGCGTTCTTGATGTAGTTCTTGATGGCTGTATCAGTGATCGGCGAAGCGATCGAGGTCGTACTCACGACTTTGGTTTTTAGTCCTTTCTGATGCTTCCAGTCCGCCAGCGGCGTGATCTCGTCTTCAAAATTGGGATGAACAATGATCAGGTAGTCGGCTCCGTTGCCAGTCACCAGCTTCGGTTCCGGCGAGGCTTTTTCGGGCGCCGGCTCTGGGCGAACATCTATGGCCTGCGCCACCATGGGTGCAAAAGCCTGCGTGCCTAAGGTGTCTGTCGCAGCGCGATCACTCGCACCGGTGGATGCGGTCCCGGGTGTGACCTCGAGATGCCAACGCACGAAGCGAGCCGCTTTAAGCTGGCCGCGCTCAGCGTTGTAGGTCAATGGGTTATACATGACGTAAACAAGGTCGTTGTGACGTATCTTCATCCGATCAGCAATCCGCACCGGAGCGGCAGGGAGAAACTCGTCCTTCTGATACGCCGAGAGGTTTTGCCGGAAAGGAGGGGTCCCCGCGCCGATGGCGTCGGCTGGAGGCTCCTGCCGAGGCATCACGCTGAACTGCCCTTCAATTTCCGCCCATTGCACCTCATCTATCACCAACCTGACCTGCGAGCCTTCCGGCACCTGGATAAACTGGCCATGATAGGGTATCTGAGGATCGCCAATCTCTCCTCCCACGCCACCCCCCTCCAGTTCAAGCATTGAAAAATCGCGCCCGGCCAAAGTGCGCGGGTGCACCCAAGCCCCATCGGAAACGGCCTCAAAATCAGAGCGATCAACTCCCTTGACCACCAAGCGGACCGGCGGAGCCTTGGTGACTCCCGGAGCAAGTGCCGTGCGGCCAGGCGCCGCGTAACTGAGCCAGCGACTGTCTGCGGCACCGACCGTGCTCGCCAGCGCAAAGCCGGCCAGCACCAGCCACAGCCATAACATAGCCCGAAAATTACCGATAACTCTTCCCCAGTCCAAGGCAGAGGCGCCGTTCACATTGCCAGTAACCTGTCGGGGATGCACTGCAGTTAGGTTGGTAGTAGTTTTCATATCCGTTTTTATCCCCCCAAATGCG
Source organism: Verrucomicrobia subdivision 3 bacterium UBA693 (assembly GCA_002298785.1). Lineage (GTDB taxonomy): Bacteria > Verrucomicrobiota > Verrucomicrobiia > Limisphaerales > UBA8199 > UBA693. Next base: position 14,690 of record DBMR01000075.1, on the reverse strand, counting down.
CCACGCGCCATCGCGGCACAGGAGTCCTTCGCATTCTTGGGATATTATGGAAAACGCTAAACCACTAAATAATTTTGCGCAAGTACATTTCATACTCGCAAGCTGACTGAATTCACTGCACTTGTCCTGCCCGCGAAGACCCTGATGAACGTTGCCTCCAGTGTCCTGGTGGCGTAATTTAAGCCAATTATGAAAGCGGCCTTTATCAAACAAACCGGTCCGGCAGAAAATATTATTTATGGGGATCTTCCCGACCCCAAGCTGGGGCGCAGTCAGTGCCTGATCAAGGTCACTGCAGTGGATGTCAATCCCATCGATGTGTACGTGCGGAGCGGCATGATCGGCGCACCGCTGGAATACCCCTTTATACTGGGCCGCGACCTGGCGGGGGTCGTGATCGCCACCGGCTCAAACGTGAAAGGTTTCAAAGTGGGCGATCGCGTCTGGGCCACCAACCAGGGCATGGGCGATCGTAAGGGGACTTTTGCCGAGTTGGCCGCCGTGGATCAAAAGTACCTCAACCTCACCCCGGCGGGGGCCACCGATGAGACCGTGGTGGCGCTTTCGCTGGTGGGGGTGACCGCTTACCTGGGCTTGGTGCGGGACGCGAATTTACGCGCCGGACAAACCGTTTTCGTAAACGGCGGTTCGGGCGGAGTCGGCTCAGCGGTAGTGCAAATCGCCAAACTCCATGGCGCGAAAGTGATCGCCACGGCCGGCAGCGAGGCCAAAGCCGCGGTCTGCCGCGAGCTGGGAGCCGACCTCGTGGTCAATTATAAGCTGGAGGATGTCCCGGCAGCGGTGAAGGCGTTCGCGCCTGCCGGAGTCAATATCTGGTGGGAGACGCTTCGAGAGCCCGATTTTGAACGTGCGGTTTCGCTCCTGGCTATGCGCGGTAAGATGATCCTCATGGCTGGACGCGAAGCGCGCCCGGCGTTTCCAGTTGGCCCCTTTTACGTCAAAGACTGCTCGCTCCACGGTTTCGCCATGTTCAACGCCACGTTGCGGGAACAGCACTCCGCAGGCAACGCGTTAAACCGCTGGATTCAGGAAGGCAAACTGAAGGCGCGCATCGACCGGGTATTGCCGCTCTCGCAAACCGCGGAGGCCCATCGGCTCCAGGAACAGAGCACGGTCCACAAGACTGGGGAGTTGACGGGAAAAATTGTGCTCCAGCCGGGAGCGTAATCAGTCGGCGGTTTGACTCACCGCCAGCAGGACTTTGCCCATCGGCCCTTGCGCAAGGCGATCAAACGCCCGCAAAAGTTGGTCAAAGGCAAAAACGCTGTCCACCAGCGGCTTGGCATTGTTGCGCTGCAAAAGCGCTACCACCTGTGCCCAAGCCGCGATGCTTTCTTGCCGTGAAGGAGCCCCCACTGCCACGCCTCCCAGGCGCAAACGTCGGAAGAAAAGGGTCGCTGTATTGAAATTTGGAACTGGTCCCGCCAACCGCCCCACCAAGCTAACCCGGCCGTTTTCCGCCAGCGTATCGATCACTTCCGGCAGGAGGGTCCCCCCGATGTTGTCCACAGCCAGATCGACGCGCAGTTTTGCTTTGGTTTTCACTTCACCGCGCCAAGCAGGGTCCTCTGGATTCAAGGCCAGCAGACAACCCATTAGTTCGAGCGCTGCTCTTTTCTCGGGACTGCGCGACAGTCCGATAACCTTGTGCCCCATGGCGGCCGCGAGTTGCACCGTAGCTACCCCCACCCCGCCCGAGGCACCAGTGACCAATACCACACTTCCGGGCGCTAATTCTCCCCACATCGTCAAAGCCTGGTGCGCCGTCAAATACACCAGTACCGCCCCTGAGGCCTCAGTCGCAGTCCATCCCGACGGTGGCACAGCTAATTCAACGGCCGGAACCACCACCTGCTCGGCGAAAGTGCCGGCGCGTGTCCCGCCAGTATCCCCGCGCATAATCATCCGCAGTTCCCCGACCTGGATATCCTTCACCGCTGCCCCCACCCGAATCACCGTCCCCAGACCATCCCGCCCCAGGATATGTGGGAGCGGCGGACGCAACGGATACTGCTTTTCGGCAAGATAGCGATCGGCGGGATTGAGAGCGGCAAATTGTAACCGCAGCACCACTTCTTCCGGGCGGGGCTCCGGATCCGGCACTTCAGCCAACCGCAACGCTTTCAATCCGGTAAAGTCATCCAGCAACCAGGCACGCATAGTTTTCTTTGTTCTCCTAAAACTTCAGATTCCGCCGCCGCAACGCTACTTCCCGGGCCATGATTTCCGGGCTTTTATACATGGTGAAACTCTTGGGCGGAACAAAGAGGTCGGCGGCAGCAGCCTTCAGTCTTACCTTGGATAATTTGACCGTGACCGCCCCGGCACCCGTACCCGAAGCAAAGCTTACCGGGAAGTCCCCCAACGACTTCGACCGCTCGGTGACCAGGTCGCTGGTGGTGGTCTGGTTTGTCGTTCCAATGCCAAAACTCACTGGAGCATAACCTTGCAGCGCCTCGTTCAGGAGGTAGCCGCGCTTCTCCTTGACGATCCAGATAAACGTGAAGATTTCTTCCGGGGTTTCCTTCACCGTCCTGGCGTCTGGTTCGGGCGCAAACACCAATTTTCCGTCCAGCCCGAAGAGTTCCCCGGCCACGCGCAGGCCGCCCTGCATCTCCTCCACATGCGCGCTGAAAGGTGGCGCGGCCGCCAGAACCTCGCCGATGGGTCCCGTCAGACAAACTGGTGGCAATGGGGCATATACTGGGGTAAATAACTCCGGCAGCTCCATATCCTTGTTTTTCGCACAGCCACATGCCAGCAACCAGCAGCCAGCCGCCAGCACGCCCAGCCATCTGCTCCGTCGATTTTTGCTCATAGTCAGTTGCAACTCTGTCCCAGTTCCGGCTTCCGGCAGATTTCCCCCACCTTTCGCCGCGTCCGCCTTATGCTAGTGAATTCCACACCAAGTTAAACTAGAGGCAAAAATCCCAAGGTCAAGATGTGCGACGCGGAGAAGCGCGCAGACAGCCCATCACTGGCGCCGCCACATCAAACCGCGCGAGTCCACGCGGCGATGAACATGCCGTTGCTGTGATGGTCCTGCGGCAGAATCAGGTGCTGCGCGAACCCCGACTCGGCACCACCGGCTGCGTCCTTCCCTGCCTGGCTCACTCCCAGCGGATGCTTCAGCGGACAGGGCTGGAACTCGGGAAACTCGCGACTGAATCGTTCCGCGACCTCCACCGTCTCCGAGCGGGTGATGGTGCAGACCGCGTATATCAGTCGTCCGCCTGGTTTCAATGCGGGCGCGGCGTGACGCAACAACTGCAACTGCAAGTCCTGTAATTCCCGCACATCTTGCAGGGTCGTCGTCCAGCGAGCGTGCGGGTTACGCCCCCACGTGCCGACCCCGCTGCAAGGTGCGTCCATTAAAATCCCGTCGAATCGGGTGCGTGTGGGCAGCTTTGCGCCACCATCCCACGTGGCGGCGCGGTAGTTGAATACCCGGGCACGGGCCGCGCGACGCTTCAACCGTTTCAGCCGCCAATCCGCCCGATCCGAGACCCAGATGAGCCCCCGGTTGTCCATCAAGCTCGACAAGTGCAGGGTCTTGCCGCCCTCCCCGGCGCACGCGTCCCACCAGGTCTCACCCGGCTGCGGATTGCACGCGAAACCCACCGCCTGAGAGCTGAGATCCTGCAGTTCGAATTGCCCGGCATGAAACTCCGGCGTTCGGAAGAGGTCGGCAAAGCCCGTATATTTCAGTGCATCCACGAGCTTGCCGTGGCCGAACGGTTGGCAATCGCCCAGCGCATGGGCAATCACCCTCCCTTGACCGGCACGGGACCTGAGCCAAATCGTTGGATGGGCTTGCAGCGCGCGCGCCAGGGCGGGAGTCATTCCAATCTCGTCTCGCGCCCACCTTGGCACCACGCGGGCCAGGAGGTGCGCATCCGAAAACGAAGCCGGGTTCTGCTGAAAACGCGCGTCCAATTCCAAGGCCCGGCGAATCCGCGCTGAACCGGCGGCTGGTAATTCCTCCAGCCAACCCCACCATCGGTAATAGGCAAAGACCGCACCACTGATCCAACCGGCGTCGAGCTTCGCTTCTCGTCCAGCACTGGCCAGCACTTCGCGCAGCACGCCGTCGGCCGGATGTTCCCGGTCTGCGGTGGCGATGACGCGCTCGACCAGGGCCAGATTCTCGGCGTTCGACCGTGGTTCGGCACCTCGGGCCGGTTTTGGCGAATTCACCTTAAGCCTTCGCGATCAATTGCCGCAGGACGTATGGCAGGATGCCGCCGTGCTGGTAATAATCGATTTCGATGGGAGTATCGATGCGGCAGGAGACTGGCACAGTTTGCACCCGTCCATCGGCGCGGGTGATTTCCAGGGCCAAGTCCTGTTGGGGCTTCAGTCCGGCATTCACTCCGAGCACGGAGTAGGTTTCGGTGCCATCCAGTTGCAGGCTCTGAGCGGTAACACCCTCTTTGAATTGCAGGGGCAGGATCCCCATGCCCACCAGGTTCGACCGGTGAATGCGCTCGAAGCTCTGGGCCACTACGCAACGCACTCCCAGCAATGACGTTCCTTTGGCGGCCCAATCCCGGGAACTGCCCGTGCCATACTCCTGGCCGGCCAAAATAACCAGCGGGGTGTGGCTTTCCGCGTATTTCATCGCCGCATCGTAAATGCTCATCTCCTCGCCGGTAGGCTGAAAGCGGGTTATCCCCCCTTCTTTGCCCGGCACCATCAGGTTTTTGATGCGCACGTTCGCGAAGGTACCCCGCGTCATGACCCGATCGTTCCCGCGACGCGATCCGTAGCTGTTGAAATCCGCCGGGGCCACCCCATGCGCCACCAGGTAACGCCCCGCCGGTGCGGAGGCTTTGATGCTCCCCGCAGGTGAAATGTGATCCGTGGTAACGCTGTCGCCGAAAATACCGAGGGCCCGCGCGCCACGAATCTCCTGGAGCGCCCGCGGTTGCAGGCCGAACTCGGTAAAGAATGGCGGCTCCTGGATATAGGTACTGGCGGCGTCCCACTGGAAAACCGCGCCCTGCGGCGCCGGGATATCGTTCCACTTGGGATTTTGCCCGGCAAAATCGCGATACAGCTTTTGAAATACTTCCGGCTTCAGGGCCGACTGCATCAAGTCGCGAACTTCCTGCAGCGTCGGCCAAATGTCGCGCAGATAAACCGGCTTGCCGTCCTTCCCCTGCCCCAAAGGTTCATGGAGCAGATCGATATCCACCCGACCTGCCAATGCAAAAGCCACCACCAGGGGGGGTGACATCAGGAAATTCGCCTTGATGCTCTGGTGCACCCGGGCCTCAAAATTGCGGTTGCCAGACAGCACCGAGGCGGCGACCACATCGTTTTTCACCACCGCTTCCTCAACCGGTGCGGGCAGCGGGCCGGAATTGCCGATGCACGTGGTGCAACCGTAGCCCACCAGGTTAAATCCCAATTGGTCCAGGAATGGCTGGAGCCCCGTGCGCTGCAGGTAATCCGACACCACGCGTGATCCCGGGGCCAGCGAAGCTTTCACCAGCGGATTCACCGCCAATCCCCGTTCGCACGCTTTGCGCGCCAGCAACCCCGCGGCCAGCATCACGGATGGGTTGCTCGTGTTCGTGCAACTCGTGATCGCCGCAATCAATACGCTGCCGTGGCGCAAGTGGCCGTTCCCAGTCGCGCCGCTCGCCACCGGAAATTCCCGGGACAGGTCGGCGGTTTGTTTGCCAAAACCGCTTTCTGTGACCGGTCGCGACAAAGCGGACGTAAATTCCCGCTTCAGGTTCGGCAACTCGACGCGGTCTTGCGGACGTTTCGGACCCGCCACACTGGGCTGCACCGTGGCCAGATCAAGATCCAGGTCTACCGAATATTTGATCTGTCCCTTGTCAGGGATGCCGAACAATCCCTGCGCGCGGTAATAATTCTCATATATCCGGCATTGCTCCTCGCTACGACCAGTGGCACGCAGGTAACTGACACATTCCTGGTCGATGGGGAAGAAACCCATCGTGGCCCCATATTCCGGGGCCATGTTGGCGATAGTTGCGCGGTCGACTACGGGCAGTGCGCGCGCGCCCGGGCCATAAAACTCCACGAATTTGCCGACCACCTTGGCTTTGCGCAGCATTTGGGTAACGGTGAGCGCGAGGTCGGTCGCGGTGACGCCCTCTCGCAGCGCCCCGGTCAGGCACACTCCCACCACGTCCGGAGTCAGGAAATAGACCGGCTGGCCCAACATACCGGCCTCAGCCTCGATGCCACCCACGCCCCAGCCCACAATTCCGATGCCGTTGATCATGGTGGTATGGGAATCTGTTCCCACCAGGGTGTCGGGATAAAACAGTTGACTCGTCTGGCCCGGCTCGGTGCTCGTCGTGGAAAGGACTCCCTTCGCCAGGTATTCCAGGTTGACCTGGTGCACGATGCCAATCCCAGGCGGCACCACCTTGAAGGTGTCGAACGCCTGCATACCCCATTTTAAAAATTGGTAACGCTCACCGTTGCGCTGAAATTCCAAATCGAGGTTCCGCGCCATGGCATCGCCGGTGCCATAAAAATCCACTTGCACCGAGTGATCGACCACCAGGTCCACCGGCACCAGCGGTTCGATCATCTTGGCGTTCTTGCCCAAACGGGAAACCGCGGAGCGCATCGCCGCCAAATCCACCAGGAGCGGCACCCCGGTAAAGTCCTGCAAAACGATCCGCGCCACGACAAAAGGAATCTCCTGCGTGCGCACGGCATTGGGCTGCCACCCCGCCAGGTCCCGCACGTTTTGCTCCGTCACCCGCTTGCCATCGCAATTTCGCAACACCGACTCCAGCACGAGCCGGATCGACACGGGCAATTGGCTGATCGCTCCAACGCCGGCTTTTTCCAGTTGCGGCAAGGAGTAGTACTGCCCCTTCTTCCCGTTGCCCAAATCAAATTCCTGCAAAGTTGCTTTAAAGTTCTGCATATCGTTTATGATGCGTTCACACCGCTTAATTTCATTATCAGCGAAAGTTCAAACTGTGAAGTCTGAAAACGGTCACGTCAAGCATTGCACCACGGTGCACCCTACCCACTCCACCGCCAAATTGTGGTAAAACCGTGATCGCCTTCCTTCGGGCGAGAATGCCATAATCTTCACCCAAGATGAGCATGCTCCATTTGTTGGCTGGCGAACTTCCCCGGCTACACCGGGGTTTTCAATGGAAAGCCCGGGCCCTGGCCTGGATCACCCTCGGCACCTTGAGTGTCCCCATCCTGCAGATCTTTGCCGCCGGCAATGAGGCTTCGTCCGCCACAAACACTCCGGCTCAATCGTCTTCAGCCGACACCCCGTTGTCCCGATCGAGCGCCTATTATTTTGATGGTGCCATTTCTCGCGCAGTGCTGGAACGCTATCTGGCGCGGTCCATCACCATGGAAGGAATGCTCAATGGCCGGGGCGATTTGCAGGACAACATTCGCATGCTCAAGAACACGGGCGCCAAGTTCATCGGGCGCAGCCTCTGCCTCTGGGGCGGGGAGGCGAATCTCCAGCGTAACCTCGACCGAGCGCAACCGCAGGTGCGGCAGGTTCTCTCGGCAGACCCGGAAATGATGCTGCAAGCCTGCGTATTCGAGATCGTGAGCGCCGAGGTGGAGCAAGTGCCGGTGCCGGATTGGGCGTTTCGAGCCATGGGGCAACCGGTCGAGCAAAGAAATTTTCGCTACCAGGACATGATCTACCCGGAAGGTCAGCGGCGGGACTGGGGTCCCAAAGCGTCCGTTCCGGATGTGAGCCGGCCGGAGACCCGGCTTTGGTTCTACTTTCTGGGAAAGTCCTTTATCGACCTGGGCATTGAAGCCATCCACTTCGGACAAGTGGAAATCATGAACAAGAATGACCGGGACAATGGGTATTGGGATCAAGTATTCAACCTGGTCCGGTCGTACGCATCCAAACACGCCCGAAGGCACTGGGTGGTGTGCGATGGACATGTCCCCAGCGGCGGGTTGACCCGGGAAGGCCGTTCGCTCCTGGATTTCAACTCCTTTCCGCTCCGCATTAAGGAGGTTCCAGACAAGCCCCAGGAAGCAATTCTACAGGTCGGCTTTTCCGACGGCATTTATGGCCACAGTAAAGGCGGGATCGCACCCAGCGGTTGGTCATGCGATCATCTGCCCTATCTTGTCGAGATCGACAACTGGGGTGTGAGCAAACAACCGGGAAAAGCGGGAGCGGGTAGCATCTGGATTTGGGGTTACGATGAAATCACCTGGTTCGCCCACCAAAGCCAGCAATATCGCGCCGACTGGTTGCGCTATGCCTGGGATTGGGTCAAAAAGACTGACTCGAACGGCTTTCTGCAAATGCCCGGCAGCCGAACCTTGCGTTCGCCGTTGGACAACCGACACTGGTATTACGCAAACAACCCCAGCCCCGCCGTGCCGGAGGGACTGGCGGATGAGCAGGCGATCCGCGCTATCTGGGCCGCCGACGCTGCACATTCGAAACGGGGCTTGGCCTCAGACAGCGGCAAATGATAGGCTGCGCTTATGCGTGAAACGGGAACCGTGCGCGGGGTCATCTTCGACATGGATGGCGTGCTCTGTGAGTCGGAGCCCTTCATTGCTGAGGCCGGTTGCCGCATGTTTGCCGAAACCTACGCCACCACGGTCACACCTGAGGATTTTCGCCCCTTTGTCGGTACTGGTGAAGATCGCTTCCTCGGTGGGGTCGCGGAAAAATTCGGCATCAAGCTGCAACTGCCGCGCGACAAACAGCGCACCTACGCCATTTATCTCGAGATCATTCGTGGCCGTCTGCAACCAGTGCCCGGAGCGAGGGAATTCGTTGCAGATTGCCGGCAGCGCGGGCTGAAGCTGGCCGTGGCGACCAGTGCGGATCGCATCAAAATGCTCGGCAACCTGAACGAGATCGGCCTGCCACCGGTTACCTTCGATGCCTGCATCACCGGTGACAATATTCACCATAAAAAGCCCAATCCCGAGATCTTTATCGTCGCCGCCTCCCAATTGGGACTCGCGCCGGGCGACTGCCTCGTCGTGGAAGATGCGGTCAGCGGGGTGCAGGCGGCGAAAGCGGCTGGTTCTCCGTGCCTGGGTTTAACCACCAGCTTCGATGGCCTGACACTCCGCCAGGCCGGCGCTTCCTGGACCGCTCGCGATTTCCTTGAATTCCAACTTGCCACCATTCTTTCATCATGAAACACCACCTCATCAATCGTCGCCGTTTCACCCGCACCTTGCTCACCGCCGCTGGAGCCGTGGGGATGGCTCCCGCCATTCTCCGTGGTCAAAACCTGAACCAGAAACTCAACATTGCCATCATTGGCGCCGGCGGGAGGGGCGGCGGCAACCTCGAATCCGTGGCTTCTGAGAACATCGTCGCCTTATGCGACGTCAATCAGAAGAACCTGGATCGGGCCGCGATGAAATTTCCCGCCGCCAGGAAATACACGGATTTTCGCAAGCTTTTCGAGCACCCGCGGGAATTCGACGCGGTGGTGGTCAGCACTTGCGAACATACTCATGCGTTCGCCACGATGCTGGCACTGCACCAGCGCAAGCATGTCTATTGCGAGAAACCACTCACTCATAATATCTGGGAAGCGCGGAAAATTCGCGAAGCAGCGGCCAAAGCCAAAGTGGTCACCCAAATGGGGATTCAGATTCACGCCACGGAGAACTACCGGCAGGTTGTGGAACTGGTGCAGGGTGGTGCCATCGGCCCGGTCCATGAAGCGCATGTATGGGTCTCCCGCGCCTGGGGTTGGCAGAGCGAGGCAGATGCCAAGCGCCATGGGGATATTGTTTGGGTGGTCGATCGTCCCACGGAGTCACAACCGGTCCCGGAAGGTCTGGATTGGGACCTCTGGCTCGGCCCAGCGCCGGCGCGCCCGTTCCACTCGGTGTATTTCCCCGGGCCGAAATGGTATCGCTGGTGGGACTTCGGCAATGGAACCATGAGCGATCTGGGCAGCCACTGGAACGACCTTCCGTTTTGGGCGTTGAAGCTCCAGGCCCCGCTGACCGTGGCGGCCAGCGGCCCGCCGCCGCATCCGGAAATCGCGCCCGCTTCCATGAGCGCCACCTACGAATACGGTGCTCGCGGCACGCTACCACCCGTCCAGCTCACCTGGTACCAGGGCGAAATGAAACCCGAAATTTGGAAAAGCGGCGGAATTCCCCAGTGGGACAGCGGTTGCCTTTTCATAGGGACAAAAGGCATGGTCCTGGCCGACTACTCGAAGCACGTGCTGCTGCCGGAAAAGGACTTCCAGGGATTTAAACGTCCTGCCCCCACCATCCCGCGCTCGCCAGGTCATCATGAAGAATGGCTCAGAGCCTGCAAGAACGGTGGGCCGACAAGCGCCAACTTCGAATACTCCGGATGGCTCACGGAAGCAAATCATCTGGGCAACGTCGCCTACCGGGTCGGCAAAAAACTCCAGTGGGATCCCAAGAAGTTAAGAGCCACGAACGCTCCGGAAGCGGATCACCTCATTCATCGTCAATATCGTAAGGGCTGGAAACTGTAGCCGCAGGCCGTCGCACTCAACAGTTCTTTTGGGGGACCGGGACCAGGGAGATCTGAGGAAACCTTGCCCGTTGCAGCGTTGAGCCCGTACCAGAAGCGGCGTTTTGGGTGCACCTTCCCTTTCAGGCCTCCAAAAGCCGGCTTGGAAGCTTGCGCTCCATTTCCTCCCATTCCGTGCGGTCCAAGAGTTGGGTGGTGTCGCATGGAGGCGGGGATTGGGGATGGGCTTTGCTCATAAAACCTTGGTGAGAAAGGGCGAGAATTGGTGAGAATTGGCCAGAAAAGACGGCGAAAAGTGAGGTGTGGAGCGTGGGGCCGCCGCGATGGGAAGAGAACCACGGAATACTCGGAGAACGCGGAAGGGGAGCCTGACGGATGAAAGCACCAGAGGGTTGGCGCCGTACAAGAACTGGGCTCCAGGCGGAGGTTCGGGCGCCGGGGTCCCGGGTTCACCATGGCGGATCGGCGCCGCGCCGGGTCGGGACTCGGCGTTCCCTATTCCGCAGTTCTCTGGCATCTCACCCTATATGGCGTGACAAAGGCTGTCCCCAACGCGACAAAAGGTGTACGAAATGCCTGGAACCCGATGGGTGACCCCATTGGAAAGGACGGTTCTCGAAACCAGAGCAGCCTGGTCCGGCACCGGAGGCAGGAGGGCGGAGGGGGGCATACCCTGAAAAAGCCGTCCCACCGTCCCAAGGCCGTAAACATTGGGTGAGATTGATGTTTTAGCCGTCCCAGAGGGGGTCCCAAGCCGTCCCGGAACCCCGCCTGGCGGCAACGAAAACCCTCTCGGAAAGCTCTGAACTGCAATGAAGACCCCATCTTTCTACGGTCTGACACCTCCGACGGCACCAAGGGGAAAGACATCTCCGACCAAACGAATTGTTGCATGTGGAACTGAACCAGGGTCCAGAGTAGGAGATAGAACGCGAGACCAAGAACCGTAAACCGCAATGGTCCGAGCAGACGGCTCCGCCGTTCCAAGGCCGTAAACATTGGGTGAGATTGATGTTTTGGCCGTCCCAAAGGGGGTCCCAAGCCGTTCCGGAACCCCGCCTAGCGGCAACGAAACCCTCTCGGAAAGCCCTGAACTGCATTAAAGACCCCATCTTTCTACGGTCTGACACCTTCGATGGTTCCTGGCCGGGGCGCAGGCAAACGCCCGCCCGGCGTCGGTCGCGTGGCCTACGATCACGCGGTCACCGGCGATCTGCACAAGCCAGTGGAGCGCAGGAAAGCCGAGCAGTTCGATTCCGATAGGATCATGGAGGGCATCGCCCAGGGCTCTATCGAGGTGGCCCGGCGCAACAAGAAGGGCGAGGCCACCAGCGTATTGCTCGATGGCAAACGCATCCGGCTCTCCACGCTCCGCAAGTCACACTCCGATAAACCAAAGAAAGGAAAAAACAATGAAGCTCACTCATCCCGACAACCCGCTCCAGTGCATGCACGTCAACGTGTGCGGCACCGGAACCGTGCGCCATTGCACGGGCTTTGAACGCGACCCCATCTACGGCACCAGCGAACTGGCCTACGCCCCGGCGCTGGGCATCTGGACCAACTGCGGCCGGTTCTTCGTGGTCACGCTACCCGGCCCGGCCAGCATTCCCGTAGTGGCCGGGCAGGTGTTCGACGGCACCCGCACAGCTCTGGAGTTTCCGTGGGAGGAATGCGACCACCCCAGCGCCGATGAGGTCAGCGGCTGCTTCGGCAACTGCCAGGTGCGCCAGCCTCCAGCGCAGGGCCTGTGCCGGTAGCGCCGTAGTGCGGCGCTCCTTTTTTCTCTTAGCCGTTGTCCCCGGCTCGGTCGTGAGTTTCTGGAAGCCAGAGTGCAACGGAGCGTTTGCCCTGGCCGCCCGCTTGGGGGTGGTGCTCCAGGGCAAGGGATCAGCGGGCAGGACAAAAGGCGCAGTGGAGCGGCGGCACTAAGAAAGCTCACCGAGGGAGCCTCCCTCGGGCGAGCGGAGTCTGTGCGGGCCGAGGCGTAGCTCTTTCAAGGGGAAGCGACCCGCTCAGTCTCCGCGAGGGGGAATGAGTTAACATCTATTCGCGTTTTCTTACCTTGAATAGAACCACCGAACCGTGCAAATCGTGGAAAAAATCCCGAGGGCGTTGATAACAAAGAACGCTACGACCAAGCCGTCGCCACAGCTTTGGAGTTGCCTTTTGACCGAGGGGACGCTCTCCCTCCCGGCGGCAAGTCTTGTAAAGTGAGCCCGCCCTCCGATGTAGGCCGCAGAAGCTAGCCAGAGTAGAATTACAAGCACCAGCGTCGCGATTTTCACGGGTAATTCCCCTTCGAAAATCCCGTTAGACAGCACTCCCATTGTATATCGTGAACGTAGTCCCGGCAGTTTCTGAAAATCGCGCTGTAATGTGCATGGCCATAACGTTTCTTCACGCGCTCGGCACATGCTTTTACATCCGCAACAGTCGCACATCGGCACGGAACGAGAGCTTTGCCCGTCCACAGGCTTCTATCGGTTCCTCGGTTGATGTACTGAGGCCATTCGTGACGAGGTGTCCCAACCGATTCCGGCCCCCAACCCTCGGTAGTACCTGGGGTCCAGAATGAGTTTGCCGATGTGTCGACGGGCCCAAACCCGTAGCCAGTTCCATCAATCTCGATCGCTGCATGACCGAACAGCTCTTTGGCCTGGTATGCCGTCCCGACACGTGGGTAAGAGGATAGACCGAGTGGATCAACTCTGCCGAGAGGACTATTTCCAACGAATGAGTAGAGCGGCTTCAATGCCTCCTGTTGTAACTGACTTTGCTCAAATCGTGTCTTGCCTTGTGTGTAGAACGTAAAGAACGCTTCGTCACCTAGCGGATCTCGGGAGAGGAAACGACCTGTGATCGAACTGTATGGCCGGTAGTGATACATGACGAGGTCGGTCTCATCGTCAGTGTATTTCGTGCTCCAGCGAATCGGATTGGCTTTGGCCATAGGTCCCGTTGCGCGGATGAGTTCACCGAAGGGCCCGTACTCGTATTGGGCTGTGGCCTTGCCATCTGCTGCGTTGACCAAGTTCAGCACGTTACCGTTCCCGTCGTAACTAACGAAGTGTGTCGAAGGCTGATTGTTTAAGGTGGAAGAGTCGCGAAGCCACAACAGGCCACCCACTCCACCCGCTCCTTGCAGCGAACCGCTCAGGTCTAGACCCCATACATAGTTTCGAATGACCGCATTGTTGGTGGCATTTAGCTCGGCCACCAGGTTCCATCCGTCATACAAGAACTTTTGATCAACTGTCAGTGCCCCAGTTCCAGCCGTGTTATTCCACACCCGCTTGGTGATGCGCCGCCCCTGGTGATCGTAAGCGAAGTCCAATCGCTGTTGTGGACCGACCGACGTGTTTGCCACCATTTTCACCAAGCGGTTTTCAGCATCCCACGTATAATTCCAACGCCCGTCGCTTGTAAGATTGCCGTCCAGGTCGTACCCAAATGCCTCCGGGGTGCGCGGCACCCACAAGTTGCCCGTCACCGCCGTCTGGCCGTTCGTGACCACCGTAATCGCCTGCCAAACGGGTACACTCGAATTGCCGACCGCAAGTTCCTTGCGGAAATATTCGCCTTTCCGGTAGGGAGCATAGGTGTTAACCGAAACCGTTAAGCCCGGCAAGGCAGCACCCATGACGTCCAACCCTCCCGGCACATCGCGGCTGGTGTATTGGTTAAGGAGATTTCGATAATAGGAGGCGGCATGGAGATTCAGTCCATTTTCATCGCCGCCGGCCTTTGTGGCTGTCCGATTTCCGATGTCGTCATGGGTGTATTCAAATTGTTGTCCGGCTACGAGAGTGCCATCCTGCCAGTACCGTTTCCCGCTCTTGACCTGACCAAGCGAGTCATATTCGTACACCCAGTAGGACGCATCGGCTTCGGAACGGCGCGTGCGTTGATTGGCGGCATTGTAAGAATACCCGAATTGGGTCGCGGACGATCCAGACGGCGTTGATCCAATTGCAAGCAATCGATTCAGCCGATCAAAGGTCCTGGTGGTGGTCATAACGGGCGTGTTGCCCTGCTTAAAGGAAATTTGCTCCACTAGTGGGGAATTGGCAAGGTACGAGTAGGTGGAACTTACCGTCCCGTCTCCCACCGTAGCCAATCTACCTGCGACGTCATAACTGTTAGTGCTCTTGGCAGGGGTCAGACCGTAGAA
>DBMR01000068.1 GCA_002298785.1 Verrucomicrobia subdivision 3 bacterium UBA693 | reverse complement strand
GAGGATTTCCCATGCCCCAATACTAACCCAACGAAGCAGCGGTGTCACTATAATATGCGGGTGTCAATAGGGTCCTCGGAGACTGGTTTTCGCCAGATCAAACCTTGCGGAGGTATTGAATTCTGCGCCGAAATTCTGGAGGCAGGACCGGCATTGCGCCCGGCTGGGAGCAAACAAAACGGGCGACATCCGAGGCAAGGCCGTGGACCTCATCGAGGCTCATTTGCATCAGGAGCCCTGTGACCAATGCCGCGGTAAAGGCGTCGCCGGCTCCCACGGTATCCGCGACGATCACCGGTTTGGGTTTCTGTTCCGACCATTGCGCGGCGCTAAAGATCAGGCTCCCGTGTTCGCCCCGGGTGAGCGCGACTACCTGCAAGTTGAAGGCGCCAGCCAATTGAGTAATTACCTCCCGAGTGGAACCGGTCAGACCGAACATTCCGGATAGCACCGGCAATTCGGCGTCATTCAGTTTGAGTACGTTGGCCAGGTGCAACGAGGATTCGATCAAGTCCGGGCTGTAGAATTGCTGACGCAGGTTAACATCGAACACCCGTAACGAATTCGGTGAGGCGGCAGCCAACAAGCGCTGAATGACGGTCCGGGCGGCCGGGGTCCGCTGGGCCAAACTTCCAAAGCAGATCGCATCCGCCTCCCGGACGAGGCTCAGGGCCGATTCCTCGGCGGCGAGGTGATCCCAGGCAACCTGGTTCCGGATGATGAACTGGGGAACTCCGGCTTCGCTTAAGGTCACCTCCACCGTGCCGGTGGCCGCCGTGGCATCCGTCTGAATGGCTGCCGTGGGCAGTCCCATGGCTTCGAAACGCGCGAGGACCTCCTGTCCCAGTTCATCTCTGCCGATGCGGGAAATGACCGCGGCCCTGGCTCCGAGTTGGTGAGCGTGAAAAGCGAAATTGGCCGGCGCGCCGCCGAGTTGGCGCCCGCCCGGGAGCAGATCCCAAAGCAATTCCCCAATCCCAATTACCAATGGGTGGTTCTTTTGTCCTGTGGCCATGCTCATAGCTCGACGGACAACAGGCTATTCGACCCCAAGCCGGCGCTGGACCTGTTCCAGCGGCACGCCTTTGGTTTCGATCACCATCGCCTTCACCCAAACCAGTTGCAGCACCATCATGAGGCAGAAGAACAGGAAGACATAGCCTGGTGGAAAGGCGGTGACCATTTTGGGGAAGAAAGTCGTCAAAAGCGCCGCAAAGATCCAATGGGTAAAGCTGCCCAGCGCCTGTCCCTCGGCGCGTTGGCGGTTCGGGAAGATCTCGGAAATCAAGACCCAAATGACCGCTCCTTGCCCGATCGCGTGCGCTCCAATGAACGCGAAGATACAGAAAGGCACGATCTTGAAATGTTCGGTAAAGAACGCCCACGACACCAGTCCCAACGAGATAATATATCCGTAGGAGCCAATGAATAACAGCGTGCGCCGCCCCAGCCGATCGATCAGCCACAAACCGACGAAGGTGAAAATCAGATTGGTAAAGCCAATGCCGACGGACTGCAGCAACGCCGCCTTTTCACCGAGCCCGGTGAGTTCAAAGATGCGGGGGGCGAAGTAGAGAATCGCGTTAATGCCCGATAATTGGTTGAAGAAAGCCACCAGGAAGGCGATGAGAATCGGAGTTCGCAACCGCCAACTCCAAAAACTGCGCGACGCTGTCTGCTCGGTGGCCGCGGTGGTAATCGCCAGGACCTGGGCCTCGATTTCCTGCGGAGTTGCTGAAGGCTGGATTAATTGGAGCACCTTGATGCCGGCTTCGCGGTCGTTCTTGCGAGTCAGGAGCCACCGGGGACTTTCGGGAATCCCGAAGCAAAAGACCGTGTAAAGCACGGAGGGGAAGGCAGCAACACCCAACATCCAGCGCCAGGCGTTTTCTCCCACTCCCGCCAGCAGCCAATTCGAACCGAAGGCGACCAGGATGCCGAACACGATGTTGAACTGGAACATCCCTGCCAGGCGACCGCGGTGTTCGGGCGGCGCAATCTCCGAAATGTAAAGCGGTGCCGCCACCGTGGAGATGCCAATTCCCAGGCCGCCGATAACGCGGGCGGCGATCAGCAGTTCGATGCTGTTCGCATAGGCGCAACCCACCGCTGAGACCACGTAGAGCAAGCCGACAAACAGCAACGTCCGCTTGCGTCCGTAGCGGTCGGTGGGCCATCCCCCGAGCAGCGATCCAAGCACCGTGCCGTAAAGTGCTGAGGCCATGACAAATCCGTGCAGGCCCGCGGTTAGGTTAAACAGCGATTGAATCTTTTGTTCGGCCCCGGAAATGACCACCGTGTCGAAGCCGAACAGGAATCCCGCCAGCGCGGAGGTCAAGGACCAGAAAAAGATGCGGGCGCTCATCGGGCTGTGGTGCGACCCGTGGCCCGTTCCCGCCGGTGTTTCCGTGGTGGATGCCGTATTAATGCTCATAGCGTGCTTTCGGTCTGCCGTCTGATTGCCGGTAAAATTACCAGGTCGACTTCAATTCATGTACCTTTAAGGACTCGATCTCGGCGGATCCCTTGCTGCAGGAAATCTTCAAGGTATGGTTCTCCGAAGACATCCTGGAGGCCGTGGGCATGTAAAGTAGGCCATCGTCACCGAAAATGTCCACCGCGCAATTGTCGACGAAGATGCGGAGCGATATCTTCCCATCCTTTGGCACCACGGTTGATTGTTGTCCCAGGCAGGAGAGCTTTTGACTCGCCGCGCTATAAACCACAGGAACGCCTCGAAGATCAAAATTGACTTCATCCGAGGTTCCGACCTTCAGCACGGTTTCGATCTCGAATAACCCGCCTTTGATCTCGGCGAGTGGATTTGTCTCTGCTGACAGCCGCTGAGGTTTGATGGTGTGGGTACGTTTGCGCAGGGCGTTCAGTTCCCGAATCGGTTGCACCCGGATCGTCGCCTCATTCGGCCCCATGGAATGTAAGGTCAGTTCGACGGGCAATCCCATCATTTGGTTAAAAGTTTCGCCGCGGAAGATTTCTCCGTCGGGGAGCCTGCCCCAAGGCACCAGGATGCAGCGGCCGTCGCGGGCGGGGATGTCCGAATAAACCTGGGCCGCATACCAACAGTTGCCGCGGTGGAGCCGTTGCGGTTTGGATTCGGTCTTGAACTCCCGTCCGTCAAAGTTGCCGACCGAATAGACGCCGCTGGCTCCGAAGAAGATCCAGCGCTGGTGGTTCGTGTTTCCATCCAGGGGCAGGTTAAAGAAATTCGGGCACTCGGCGTCGCCTTCCAGTTTGAAGTCGCTCAATTTCTCCCAGCGCTTCAGGTCGGTGGAACCGAAGATGGCAAAATCGTTATGGTCGAGGTAGAGGGAAATCACCCATTTATTTTCAGGAGCGTACCAGACCACCTTGGGATCGCGGTTTTCAGCGACGATATGGCCGAGCACCGGATTGCCGGCATACTTTGTCCAGGAACGTCCCCGATCATTACTGTAGGCCAGTCCTTGAGTGAACGGCTTGCCGGCCGCGGTGAACATCGCTACGAGCGCCGGCTCCTTGCCGGATTGAAAGCCTCCGGTATTTTTCCAATCTACGAAGGCCGAACCGGAGAACATGGTGCCGTGTTGATCCGGATAAAGGGCGATGGGCAATTCCTGCCAATGCAGCAAATCTTTGCTCACGGCGTGGCCCCAATGCATGTTGCCCCAATTCCAGCCGTACGGATTGTGCTGATAGAATAGATGGTATTCTCCCTGGAAATAAACCAGGCCGTTGGGGTCATTCAGCCAGCCGCGACGTGAGGTGAAATGAAACTGTGGTCGCAGTGCTTCGCGGTACAATTCTTTAGCCCCTTTGATTTCGCGGGTCTGATCGATCATGCTGAGCCCCTGGGAATCTTCGCCCAATTGGTTCACCTGCACGGTGATCGTTTTGCCTTTGAATGGAGCTGCGTCAAAGAACGCCCACCAATCAGGCGTGGCATCCGCCAATTCAATGTCAAAAGCATGCAATTCGCGGCCTGAATCGAGCAACGTAACCCGCTTTCGCGGCGCGCCATTTTTGACCGGAAAATTGAGGAGAGGCTGATTGATCAGGAGGTTTCGCGTGACATTTTGCAGGCGGATCGGCGCCGGGCCACGCGTATCACTTTGAACGATGCGGTCAATGTTGATGTGGCCCCAGCCGCCGGTCGCGTCGTCCACGATTTCCAGAACCGCTTCCTTGCCGACGAATTCCGAGACATCCCATTGAGCCGGCCCCAAACGCTCACTGCCGCCGGAATCGACGTTGGGACCGGTTGCCGTACGGACAACCTTTCCGTTCAGGAGCAGGTTCATGCAGGTCTTGCCCTCCCAACCGCCTCCGCCGATCAGGAACTGGATATACTTTCGTTCAATTTTAAAGGGCGGGGAGGTGAGTTTGCCGATCGTCGCGTCCCCGCCGTCGAACGAATTGACCAGCCCCTGGCCCTGGAATCCGTCCACCGGCATCTGACCGGGCAGCGTCCCATGCGCCGGTCCTTTGCCAAATGCCGAACCGGAAACCGTCCAGGAGCCATAGTCGGCCCCTTCGAAATCCTGGATCACGAGATCCGCGTTTTGGCTGAATCCGGCGAGGGCGCCGAATTTGATGGCGATGAGGACTGATAGTAACTTTTTTCCTGGGATTTTCATAGCTGGCTTATCGTCATCTAAGTGCTCGTTCCGGTCCAGATGGACCACAGCCGGTTTACTTCAAGTGAATCGAAGGTGCCATTGCCGCCGCGCTGGGCGAGGGTGTCAACGACACCCTTACAGCTCGGTTGCTGGGACAAGGCGTTGTAGGTCACGATGATAGTCCAAAATGTAAACGCGACAGCTTGCGAGGTGCCAACAGAAAATTGCGCTTTCGCATCAAACATTTTGCCGGGACATTGCTGTGACCGCCGTTTGCACCATGCTTCAGCACATTGCAGAGCCATCGATTCCGGCGTCCGTCTGACGCTGCCCAGCGCTGATTGTTGACGCCGGCCAGCACATCCCGCCCGGCAAAGTGGAGAAACAAATTTCCCGGCCGGTGCACGCGCACGTTTGTTATTGAATATTTTGACGCATCGTGCGGTCATAGTCTCTATGAAAACCACAGGTGATGGAGCGAAAGTTTCGCGTCGTCAATTTCTGACCTCCACGGGCGCTGCGGTGGCGGTGCCGCTGATTGTTCCTGCCAGCGTACTGGGGCGGGATGGCCAAACGGCGCCGTCCGAGCGGGTCGTGATGGGTGCTATTGGTTTTGGCGGCCAAGGGCCGTGGAATACGGACGAGCTGATGAAAGATCGTTCCTGCCAGATGGTCGCGGCTTGTGACGTAGACAAGGGTCATTTGAACCGCGCGGTCAAAATCATCAATGCGCATTACGACAACGAGGACTGCAAGGGCTACCATGATTATCGCGAGTTGATGGTGCGGAAGGACATTGATGCTGTGATGATCGCCGTTCCGGACCACTGGCACGCGTTGGTGGCGACGGAGGCGGCCCGGCAGGGCAAGGATATTTACGGCGAAAAGCCGCTGGCGCGAACGATCGGCGAGCAACAGGCCATCGTGCGTGCCGTGCAGCAAAACAAACGTATCTGGCAAACTGGTTCCTGGCAGCGTTCGAACGACAACTTCTGGTATGCCTGCGAGATCGTTCGGAATGGTCTGATCGGCAATGTCACCAAGGTGGAAGTAGGCTTGCCCGGTGGGCAGAATTCTGGTCATCCGGGTTTCGGCGGGCTGGCGAACGAAAACACCTGCACACCCCCACCGCCGGAGTTGGATTACAACTTCTGGATTGGTCCGGCCGAGCTGATGCCCTATGTCAAATGCCGGGTGCATGGGAACTGGCGTTGGAATTATAATACGGGCGGAGGGCAGCTCATGGATTGGATCGGGCACCATGGCGACATCGCGCACTGGGGATTGGGATTCGATGATACCGGTCCCAGCGAGGTCGAGGTCGAGCACGCTGAATTTCCGCCTCCCCATGCCATCTGGAACACGTGCCCTAAATACCGGGTCTCGGCCAAATACCTGGGGCGGGTCACGGGTTACCCTAACGATGTGCAGATGACCCTCGCCGGCACTGGCACTGAGAGCTATCCGGACATCAAAATGGGCTGCAAATGGATCGGTTCCGAAGGCTGGGTGTGGGTGGATCGCGGTAATTTCGACTGTTCAGATCCGCGTTGGAAGAGCAAGAAGCTGCAGTTGCCGGAAGAGTTGCGGAAGGTGAAACTTTACCGCTCCACAAATCATTGGCGCAACTTCCTGGAGTGCGTCAAATCGCGAAAGCCGACCATTACCCCCGTCGAGACGGCTCATCACTCTGCGATTCCCGGTCATCTCAGTCTCATTTCCATGATGACCGGGCGCAAGCTTCAATGGGATGTGAAGGCCGAGCAAATCGTGGGTGACCCGGATGCGGCCCAGCTACTGACGCGGCCTTACCGGGCGCCGTGGCAGCTCGCCTGACCGGCGCCGGTGATTTGCCAACTTGTTTGCCGGGGCTAATTCCCCCGGCGGCTACACGGGCACCGCCTCGACGATGCTCACCGCTGATTCCGTGGGCACGACGCGCGTCAGGTGAAATCCTGCCTGCTCCAACAGTTTGGCGTATTCCTGTTCGGTCCGTTCCTGTCCGCCTGGCCCCACGAGCATCATCATGTCGAGCACTTTGCCGGGATGTGGGGCATTGCCGGCGGGCAAAACCATCTCGAGGAGCAGCAATCGGCTGGCAGAGGTCATCGCGCGGCGGCAGTGGCGCAGAATGGTGAGGCATTGCGCTTCACTCCAATCATGGATGATGTGCGAGAGCAGGTAGGCATCGCCGCCGGCGGGAACGCTTTCGAAGAAGCTCCCGGGTGCCAGCGTCACTCGTTCAGTGAGACCATGCGACTTCAGGAAGGCCGGGGCATCGCGCAGAACATGGGGAAGATCATAGAGGATCCCGCGTGGTCCGGGCGTACGACTGAGCACCGCGGCCAACAGGTTTCCCGTGGCTCCGCCGATGTCTACGATGGTCTTCATCTGGGAAAAGTCATAGGCCGCTGCGACCGCCGCTTGTTGGCCGCCGTTCAAGCATCCCATCGTCTCGCTGAACAGCGACGCCTCCTCCTGGTGTTGACCCAGCCAATCGAAAACCGGCATGCCCATGCTCTTTTCGAACGCGGTTTTGCCGGTTTGAACCGAATAGAGCAACTCCGCGAAACAGTTGGAGCACCATTCGCCCGCCATGGTGAGCACCCCGGCATACGCGGAGCCGGGCGCGTTCCGCTTCAGGGCTTCCCCCAGCGGAGTCAACGTGAAGCGACGACTGTCATCCTCGGTCATCAGGCCGAAGTGGCCCAGGGCCCGCATGAAACGGTACAGCGTTGGAGCGTGCGTCCCGCTGGGGCCGGCCAGTTGATCGGCGGTTTTCGGTCCGGCGGCGAGCAGGTCCGCCAGCCCGAGCTTCGCCGCGACGTAAATAATGCGGGATTGCCAATGAGCCGTGGCCATTTCAATCAGTTGCAGGTGAGGCGGCTTGGCGGGGGGCGGCGTCGGCAATGACTCGGCACCCTTTACGGTCACGGTGACGCGCAGGAAGGTCGCGGGAATGGAGGTCACCTGCTGGTCCGGGCTGCGATTTTCGCGGGTGCATAAATCCTCAAGTTCCCTTTGCAGCTCTACTGCACGACCGTTCTTCTCCGCGGCTTCGAAGGCGTTCATGGTAGGCCCGTAATACTTTCTGAACGCTGCCACAAACTCGGTGGGGGAGCCGCGGAAATTGAAGGTATACGTGTCCTTGGTGAAAGCGATGTTCTCCCGCGGCACTCCGGCGGCGGTGAAACGCTCGATCACATGGCTCTCGACTCCCCAGGTCATTGGGCTAATGAAGCCGGCGGGCGGAGGTGGGGCGTAGGCAGAACTGATCTTAAGGAGTTGTGCCACCATCGTCGGGTCGCCGGGAATCCAGTTCCCCATGATAATCCGGCCACCGGGCCGGGTAACCCGCACCATCTCCCGAGCGACCTCGAACGGCCTGGGGGCAAACATGGCTCCGAAGATACTCACCACCAGGTCAAACGACTGGTCCTTAAGGCCACGCAGATTGGTGGCGTCCCCTTCCTGAAACCGGCAGTTCGTGAGGCCTTGCGCCCGGGCGCGTTGGTTTCCGGCTTCGACCAGGTTACGGGCGATATCGACGCCCAGCACCTCGGCGCCTAACCGCGCTTCCGGCAGGGCAGTGGTGCCATCCCCGCAGCCCAGGTCCAGAACCTTGAGTCCCGGGGTGATACCCAAGCTTTGCACGAGCGCCTGGCCGCTCTCTCGCATGCTGGCTGCGATGCGCGTGAAGTCACCTTTTTCCCAAAGCGCCTTGTTTGGATTAATAGCCGGCTGCGGAGTGTACCGCAGGTAGGGTTTCAACTTCCGGACCCCTCTGGGGAACAGCTTGATCGCGTCGTTGTCCGGCACCGACGGCGAGATAATGCAGTCCTGTCCTTCCTGCCAGTCGGCCGGGGTGGCTACCCGGTGACTGGCGCTCAACTGCAGCGAATCGATTACTCGCAGGATTTCATTAAAATTGCGGCCGGTGTCGTCCGGGTAGTTCAACGTCAATTTAACCTTCTTGTCCGGCCCGATGACAAAGACCGACCGCACCGTGGTCGTGTCGTGCGCGTTGGGGTGGATCATGTCGTAGGTCGTGGCGACCTTCCTGTCGGGGTCGGCGACGATGGGGAAATTCATCGTGACCGACTGCGTTTCGTTGATGTCCCTGACCCAGCCCTGGTGTGAATCCAGAGCGTCCACGCTGAGCGCAATCACTTTGACGTTGCGTCTCTCAAATTCGCCTTTGGCCCGGGCCACCGTGCCGAGTTCGGTGGTGCAGACCGGGGTGTAATCGGCCGGGTGTGAGAGCAGGACTCCCCAGGAGTTGCCCAGCCATTGGTGGAAATCGATGGGGCCTTCGGTGGTGGGGGCGGAGAAGTTGGGGGCGATATCACCTAATCGTAGCGACATAAATGGACGGTGGTTATAATTAGCATTAGTGAAACTCGGTTCTGAACCTTTCCCCGCTTCGACGGCGGTGTCAAGCGAGGGCTTCGTTTCGGGGGCCCTTATCGAGGGCTCTCTTACGACTTTTGATCCGGGTGTCGGGCTTGATGGTTCCCGCTGAAAATGCTATTCGAAATCCGATGCCGCCACTGAACCAAGGCCAAATCCGGAGGCGTCCGCCGCGAGTTGCTCTCTTGATCGAGTCTTCGAGGGCTTACGGTCGGGTGGATACTTGCGAGAATTGCCCGGTACATTCGCCAGCAGGGTCAATGGATTAACGCGCCTTGAGGTCTCGAAATGCGAGGCGCGCGGATTGCTGCCACAAGCGCGTTGGTGCTTCGGAATGGTTCTGCAGATCAGACCTCGGGATGAGTATCACTGTTCAGTTGGAGCGTGAACCCAACGACCATTCGCGAGCCATCGCGCCATTTCTGCGGTGGGCTCGGTGTTGGTCTCTTGGCGCGGGAAACTCGCCCACGATGGTTTCCATTACGTCGAGCGCGGTCACCAGCCCGACGTTTCCCCCGGAGTCGTCGGTTACCAACGCGAGATGTTCACCGGTTCGCTTAAAGGTCTCGAGCAGACTGGTTACTGTTTGCAGCCCGGGAACGAACATGGGTGCGGTCAGTAGATCGCGGATGTTCACCGGAATCCCTGCCGCAAGGTTGGCATAGATGGCTTTGAGGGACAGGATCCCGACGACATTATCACGTGAGCCATCACACACCGGGTAATGCGAGTGGCCACTCACGACGATTTTGTGCCAGACGATTTCCGGCGGATCGGCCTGGTTGATCCAGACGATCCGCGCCCGCGGAGTCATGATGTCGCGCACTGGCAGGCGATCGAGCGATAGGCGCCTTCGACCATATCCGGTTCCCGGCGATCGAACACTCCGGCCTGGACCCCTTCCTGGATTAGGACCTTGACCTCCTCTTCAGTCACCGGCGGTTCCTGGGGTTTCTTGAGGCGAATGATGCGCAACACCAATTCTGTGGAGGCGGTGAGCAAGCGCACGAGCGGGCCACCCAGTCGCGCAAGCCCGTTCATGGGAGCGGCCATGAACCGGGCGATGCGTTCCGGATTATTCAGCCCGATGCGCTTGGGAACCAACTCCCCCAAGATCAATGAGAAGAAGCTGATGCCCAGCACGACGATGCCGATGCCGATCGCTTCACTATAGGGGAGGAGCAGGGGAATCGTGTGTAGTTTGATCGCAATTTCCTCGGCGATCGTTGCTCCGCCAAAGGCCCCCGCCAGCACACCGACCAGAGTGATCCCCACCTGGACGGTGGCGAGAAAGCGGTTGGGCGATTCGGCGATGATCAGGGCGGCTTTCGCCTTCTCGTCACCGGTCTCAGCCAGGCGCCGCAGGCGGGCTTTCCGGGCCGACACCACCGCGATTTCCGTCATGGCGAAAACGCCATTCGCCGCCAGGAGCACCAGAATGATCAGCGATTCAATGATGATCGTACTCATGTCGAGGTTTGGCCGGAGGTTGGCACTTTCACCTGCTCGACGCGCAGAAGCGACGCCACGACGGATATGGTGAAGATCACCACGACGACCCCGAGAGACGGCAGTGTGGGAATGGCCCAGGCCGTGTGTGCCAGTAGTAACTTAACCCCCACGAACACCAGCACCACCCCGAGCCCGGTTTTGAGGTAGTGGAACTTGTCCATCACGCCGGCCAACGCGAAGTAGAGCGAGCGCAAGCCGAGGATGGCGAACACATTCGAGGTATACACTATGAACGGATCGGTGGTGACGGCGAAAATCGCCGGAATGGAGTCCACGGCGAAGATTACATCCGAGAATTCCACCAGCAGGAGCACCAGGAACAACGGCGTAGCCCAGCGTTTGCCACCTTCCCGCACAAAGAACCGGCCTTCGCGATAATCCGACGTCACCGACATGAGTTTCCTAAAGCAGCGCACCGCCGGGTTGCGCTCCGGATGGATCTCCTCCTTGCTCTTCACTACCATCTTGATGCCGGTGAGGATGAGGAATCCACCGAACACATAGAGGATCCAGGCAAATTTCGCGATCAACACCGCGCCGGCGGCGATCATGATGGCCCTCATCACGAGCGCGCCTAGAATTCCCCAAAACAGGACCTTGTGCTGATACTTACCCGGCACCGCGAAATAAGAGAAGATCAGGGCGAAGACAAAGACGTTGTCTACGCTCAGCGATTTCTCGATGAAGTAACCGGTGAAGAACTCCAATGCCTTTTGCGACCCGTAGAAATGCCAGACGCCGGCGTTGAACAGCAGCGCAAGGCCCACCCAAACCACCGTCCAGATGATGGATTCCTTGAGGGACAACGCGTGCGCCGTGCGGTGGAATACCCCGAGGTCCAGGGCCAGCATCGCCAGGACGAACACGTTGAAACCGACCCAGAGCCAAACTTGATCAATCACAGCTTTATTTCAGAATGCACGAGTACGGTCAAACTTACGCAATGCACCCCCAATGTTGGGGGTGCTTTATTGTCCGGCAAGTTCAGGCCCTTGCACCTGCCAGGCCGGTTGAGCCACGGCTGTTACCAAAGCCCAGTTGCAGGTTCGTTTTCCACTGAGACGCCCGTCTTTGCTTGCGCGACTGGATTTGCTTCTCGAGGTTTTTGAATACCTTCGCCAGCGCGGCCGGCAACGTGTAGCCGCTGGCTTCGGCGTGAAAATCGGGTCCGGGAACTTCCAATTGCGTTAACACGCGGAAGGCAGGCCGGACGCCATGCCGCCACTCAAGCGTCACGCGAGCGGTGGCGATTGTGGCCAGCGCCTGCAACCTCCGGATGTTGGTTTGCACTAATTGTTGCCAAATGGCCTGTTTGTTGATGCCGCAATAACGGACAATGAGGTTCAAGTTTGGTTTCATCAGTTTTAGGTTTTGTAGATTGTGAGCGGAGAGCCTTCGCTGGGTTTCGCTCAGATTTTTTATTAATTTCGAGTGGCGTATCCTGGTTGTAGCCTATTCGTTCAAGCCCCAGTGCTGGTAAGGAGGGGTAAATGCGAATGGGGTGTTCGACTTTGCGCGCAGCATTTCGCGAAACGGATCTGAATTCGCGGTTGCCGTCGAAGCCTCGGTGTTTTCGGCTGACTGAGAATTAATATTCAGATTGGCAGAACTAAAAAGCGTGTTGGCGGTCTCCGCAAGCGAACCCGCGCTGACGGGCTTCCGCAGCACGGCAACTCCCACCTCCACAATGGCTTGGCCTCGTGCCGGCGGCTGCTCGGCCAGCACCACCATCGGGACAGTGGGGTTGAGGTTTCTTAAGTTGTCGAGGATGGTTCTGCCGCCTGGCGCGGACCGGTCCACGTCCAACACCACCAGGCTGGGGTGCCGCGTAATGGAGGCTTGGAGCGCTTTAGATAGCGTATCGGTCCAAACGATCTCGAAATCGTCGGCGCGGAAGGCGCGATAGATCGTCGCCCGCACTTGCGGGGTGATCGCCATCACCAGGGCCAATATGGTCAGTCTCATTTTCATGCCGGCACCTTCGTGCTGGAATGTCGATTAGACCAATACGATTTCTCGATTGGACTTTTAGGTTTAAGTGAAAGATGGTGCGGTCTATGGAATTTCTGAATTACCATCACCTGCGTTATTTTTGGACGGTGGCGAAGGAAGGGGGCCTGACCCGGGCGGCCGCCAAGCTGCATGTCTCGCAGCCTACGATTAGCGCGCAGATCCAGGCGCTGGAGGGGGCGCTGGGCGAAAAGCTCTTTCGCCGTGCGGGTCGAAACCTGGTGTTAACCGATGTGGGCCAGCAGGTGCTGGCTTATGCGGAGGAAATCTTCGCGATTGGTCAGGACTTGCTGAACGCGGTGAAACTGCGACCCACTTCCCGGCCCATGCGCGTGAACCTGGGGGTGGCCGATGCGCTGCCTAAACCCGTCACATATCATCTAATCAAACCGATCTTCTCCCTGCCGCAGCCCGTGCAGGTGTCGTGCTGGGAGGCCAGTGTTTCGGACATGCTGATTGAACTGGCCTCTTATCGGCTCGATGTGGTGCTGGCGGATGAGCCGGCTTCCAGCGGAGTCACCACCAACGTGTTCAACCATTTGTTTGGGGAGTCCGGAGTCACTTTCTGTGCCGCGCCGGAGTTGGCCCGGAAGCTGGAAGGTCGCTTCCCGAAATGTTTGAATGGTGCGCCCGCGCTACTGCCCATGGCCAACAGCGGTTTGCGCCGTTCGCTCGAGAAATGGTTTCACGCGGTGGGGATTCGCCCTCGTCTGCTTGGAGAGTTTTACGATCCCGCGCTTGTAAACGTCGTGGCGCTCCACGGGCAAGGTTTTATGTGCGTGCCCACCATCGTGGTGAACGAAGTTGTGGACCAGTTTGGGTTCAAAGTGATTGGCCAAACCGACGCCTGTCGCCAGCAGTTTTATGCGATCACTCCCGAGCGGAGGCTGACCCATCCGGCTGTGACCGCCATCACCTCCGCCGGAGGTTCTGGATTATTTGTGAAACCGTGATTGATCGCGCTGGACGGTGGCAGGCGGTTCGATTTCCGGCGCCGGACGCTAACAGCCCTTCAGGTACGAACGATCCTTGGGATACCGTGGCCCAGGGCCGGAATCCCAGATGCCGTATAGGGCGTTAGCCGTTGGCGGTGAGGCTACACCGTTTCGGGTGTGGGATGGCGCCAGGGCGAACGATAGGGGCGAGCCAGCAGTTGGTTGGCCTCCTCGTCTCCGACCACACGGCCTTTGGTTTCATCCCAGGCGAAGCTGCGTTTGAGTTGCAGGGACAGGTTCGCGAGCACGCACATGCTGGTGGAGATGCTCCCTTCGTTGATATCGGCCCGCGCACGTCCGCGGCTGGCGGTGCATTGCAGTAAATCTTTCATATGCTCGCGGATGGCCGGGGCGACATGGTATTCGATGCCCTTCTCGGCTTTGTCTTCCGGATACTTGTCACTATCAACCGGGTACTTGGCGTTGGCATCATTCCATTCGCGATGGATTGCGGTGCCGCCGTCCAGTGGGACAAAGTCGAAACCGAACACGCTCGCTTTGAGTGTGGCTTTTTCCCCGTAGAAATTGGCGCCCCACCAGTATTTCGGGTCAGGCTGTGCGCCGAAGTGGCGATGCTCCCAGGTAACCTGCAGATCCCCGTAATCAAACGTTGCGGTTTGCATGTCGGGAATATTGGGTTTGCCTTCTTTATGAAAATAATTGCCGCCGGTGGAAGAAATTCGCTGGGGTGCACCGAGGTTCAGCATCCACCGCACCATGTCGACCATATGAATGCCCATATCCCCAATCGTGCCGTTGCCGTATTCCATGTAATTACGCCAACTTCGGGGATGGACGCCGGAGTTGAACGGGCGCATGGGGGCGGGCCCGGTCCACATCTCGTAATCGAGGTTCTCCGGTGGCGGTTGATCGGGAGGGTTGCTGATGCCGCGCCGGCCATAGCAATAAGTCTCGACCAGACCAATGCGGCCCAAACGACCTTCCTTGATCAATTCCTGCGCTTCGAATAAGTGCGGCGTGCTGCGGCGTTGGGTGCCCACCTGGACGACGCGACCGTGCTTGCGCGCTGCCGCCACCATGGCCTGGCATTCCACGACATCCACGCCAATAGGTTTCTGCACATAAATGTCCGCCCCGGACTGTGCGGCGGCGATCATGGGTAGAGCATGCCAGTGATCCGGCGTTGCTATCAGCACCAGGTCCAGGTCTTTCTCCTTGAGCATCTCGCGGTAATCGCCGTAGGTGCGCGGCTTTTTCTTCGAAAGTTGGCGCTCCGCCACGATCTCCGCCGCTTCCGCCAGGAGCCGTTTATCGACGTCGCACAACGAAACCACCTCGATCGGCGCGATTTGTATCAAACGCAGCAAATCCACCTTGCCATACCATCCGGTGCCGATCAGGCCTACCCGCTTCTTCTGGTCGGCAAGGTCAGCGGCAAATGCTGGGATTTTGTTCAGGGCGAGCGCGGCACATCCGAGGCCGCTCGTTTTGAGAAATGTTCGGCGGTTCATATGAAGGTCATCTTGAATTTGTTGAGGCGGCGATGCCAGCCTAAACCGAGGATCGCGCCGGCCCGTAAGGAGTAGGCTTCTTATCGGGGAGGCTGAGGTTGCGGGAGAATTTTTGCTGGGCCACCTTCGGACGCGCCACGGCCCGACCAGGAGTACGTCGTCTGGCGCGAAATCACTTGCACCGGGGCCGAGGGTGGTGTATTATAAAGACTGAAAGTTCCCATAAGAGGAAATAAATGCCACTGCCCGGCATTTGTCGGCGCTGATATTGGCGTGACCGGCGCGGGGAGCAATGTTGGGCTGAGAGTATACGTAGAGCAACATCGTGAATCTTCTGAGACATTGTGGTGCGATGATTACGACGGTTTTGTCAGGCGCGAGGAGGGTTGAGGGGATCCACATCTTGGTTGTGGTATGTGGGGCGCTGTTCACCAGCGGGGTGGCAGCGCAGGTCCCCTCCAAGGTTGATTTTGAAAAGGAGGTTCTGCCGATTTTCCAGGAGAATTGCACCGATTGCCATGGCCCCTCGAAGCAAAAGGCGGGTTTACGACTGGATCGCAAGAGCTCTGTTCTGAAGGCCTTTTCGCGGCGGGTGATTCCCGGGAGCAGCGCCAACAGCATGGTTTATCACCGGCTCATCGGGAATGAGTACGGCATCCAAATGCCACCCACAGGCGAGTTGCGGCCGGAGAAGGTGGCGATCATAAAGGCTTGGATCGACCAGGGAGCCGAGTGGCCCGACACGCTGTCTAATGAAATGGAACTGCCCCCATTCGATCCAAAGGCGGTGGCCCTGGTCGAGGCCCTGCGCCGCGGCGACCTGTCGAGGTTCATGACCTCGGTCGAGGCTGAACCGGCTCTGCTTAATGCCCGCGGACCGGAAGGCTCCACGCCGTTCATGTATGCGGTGCTTTATGCCCCGGCCGCTACTCTGGCCAGGCTTTTGCAGTTGGGAGCGGATCCCAACCAACGCAATGATGCCAACGCCTCGGCACTGATGTGGGCAGCGCGTGACTTGGATAAGACCCGGCTGTTGGTGAAGCATGGTGCGGATGTGAACGCGAAGTCGGACGATCGCCGCACGGCGCTCATGATTGCGGCCCGTCGCCCCGGAGCCGCGCGAATCGTGAAGTTCCTTCTGGCTAACGGAGCGGATCCGAATCCCAACACGAAGGCGGTGGCGGAATCTTCTCCACTGATGGAAGCGCTCACTGGCGGTGACGAGCGGATTGTGGAACTGCTCCTGCGGCACGGTGCCGATGCCAAGGCGGTGGCGGAATGGGGCCTGACGATGGCCGTGGTTTCGAAATGCCAGAAGAGTCTCGAACTACTGGCTGCGCGCATCAGCGACACCAATGTTTATACGATGGCGCTGCAGAATACGGCAGTGCTGGGCGACCTGAAATCCGTGCGTCTGCTGCTGGATCGCGGTGCCGAGGCGAATGCATATGATCCGTTTGGCCGGACCCCATTGATGTACGCGGCGATCTCGGACGTGCTGCCACTCGACGTCGTGAAGCTGCTGGTCGAACGCGGGGCGGACGTGAATGCCCGAAATCAGCATACCAAAGCCGGTGATGCCGGTCTGACCGTGCTCGAAATCGCCAGGAACAACGGGCACACGCCGATCGTAGATTTCCTGGTGAAGTGTGGCGCCAAAGGAAGTCCGGAGGCGCAGGTAATGAGGAAGCCCCGGCAGGGTAATACTATCCAAGCCGCGGTTCGCGACAGCCTCCCTTTGCTCCAGCGGACGGATTTCAATTTCTCCAAGAATGCCGGGTGCACTTCCTGTCACAACAACAGCATGGAAGCGATGGTGATTGGACTCGCCCGTAAGCGCGGGGTTCGAGTGGATGAGGAGAAGGTTTCCACGCAAGTGCAGGTCAATGTGCAGGAGCTTCAGGCCTCGCGTGACAAACTGCATCAGGGTTATTTCCTGGTGCCGGTGGGGGACATGTTTACGGACTTTGTGCTTGGTTATCAATTAGTCCAACAGGAAACCCTC
>DBMR01000049.1 GCA_002298785.1 Verrucomicrobia subdivision 3 bacterium UBA693 | reverse complement strand
CTCGGCCGGAGGTCGCTGACTGTCCGGCTGCAGATACAAAGGGTACAAGTCAGAGATCTTTTGCGGGTATATTCCGTGCTGAGCTCTAAAATGCTCCAAAGCCTCTGAAAATGGGCGTCGAGTGTCCCCGATTGCCAAGAGCCTCTGCAAATCATTGCTGTCACTCGGATTGAATGTTGGGCCACCAAGAAGCGACATCCATCGGAAAAACAAAATCCCCACCACCACCACCACCACGCCTAGCGCTGCGAAACGAATGCTCTTGCTTCTCACGATGTGTAAAGGTCTAACCTTTTGAGAGTGTATCCGCCGTGCCCTGGTGCTCTCTCTCCCTCTCTTGCCATCGCCGTTTCACTGCGATAACGCCAAATGTGAATGAAATGATGGTCAGGTCCACGGCGATTCTCCAGAGCGAGTCTGGAGCCTTCCGGGTGACAAGCCAGAAGAGGGCCTCCGTGAGAACGCCGAGTGGAAAAATGAGTCCTGCCGTTTTTGCGACTGAGCAAAGAACAAACCAGCTTTGGCTTTGGGCTCTGATCGCTTCCGATGATTGTTTTCCGGTTTTTGTCATGGGCTTGTGTGGCATATCGAATAGCTCACCGGCCGTCGCCCTTCCTACGCGCCCGAACTCGCCGTTGACGTGATGGGCAGCGGTTCGGTGGAGCTGCTGGCTGGGCGGTAGCGCCTTCATGGCTGCCCCGAGCGCTCGATGAGACAGTTACGGTTTAGCTTTCTTTCCCGCGAGCAGGAGTTCCGTTTCGGTGGCTTCCACCTTAAGACCAACCGATTCAGCCACGCGCTCAAGAGCCTCTGCCAAAGTGACGTCCTTGAGGTCTACGTTAACTTCCGCGTCGACGAAGTGCTTCGCATTCGGCCCAAGGGCAATCTTAACACCTTTCTTCTCCGTATCACGCTTTACGGATTCATCGTGCAACATGGTTATTACTTCGGCGAGCCGCAATCCGCTGAACTTCAAAACCGAGAACCTGATCTTCTTGGCCTTAGCGAGGGCTCCGGAACTCTGAAGTGGTTTGGTCTCGGCCGCGGGGGCGATCAGCCGACCTGCAGCCAGCAACGTGAGAGCCAGGGCCAAAAATGCCGAGAACTTGACTGCTTTGTCTTTCATTTTGGATTTTGGTGAACGTGCATAGGTGTAAGAGCTTTCGCCCAACGCTGGTGCTGAGGCGCGGCGGGTCGCAGACATTCGGTGTGAGTCAGAAGAGTCATCCCGACGTCGCCTCCGGCAACATGGTTATCCTTCACCGTCATGACCATGCTTGTGTTGTTTCCATTCCCAATAAAAGTAATGGACGATTCCGCACATGACGCAAATGGGAACTGACAAAATGAACAATACGAATGCCTTGGCAAGCTTCGTGCCGGCAGCCAAGCCCTCGAAATAGGAGAGCTCCGATTGGCCGGAATAACGAAAAAAGTGTGGGTCCGTGGGGAGGATCCAATAGCCGAAACCCAAGCAGCAAGAGATCGCGACCGGCAAAACGATATACCTTTTAATGCACTGCCACTCTGTCAATATCGGGACCCTATTCATAGCGGATAACGCTCGGCCTGAGCGGCGCGGGGCCAAGCGCGTCCGACATGGAACAGAGACGGAATCCCGCCCTTGCCTGAAGCGCTCTGGTTGGGCACCGTTGGTGTCATAATTTCCGAAGCAGACTGTGGAGGACTAGAAAGACAAAGCCAAGAAGGAAGGGCCGGAACCGGTGTCGGTCGCTGCGCGGCGTGTAGAAGCCCAGAGCCAATGCGGCCAGCATCGCAGCAAGTGCCACGGCAGCGTGGTATTCATCGCCCTGGTAATCAGCGCGCGAATGGAAAGGAATCAGGAGCCCACTGATGACAACCAGGAGGTAGGCCATGCGTTTGGCTGAGAAGCCCCTGACTGTGAACCTCAAATCGTATGGAGCCTTCATGCGCGTGACACCGCCCAACTTGGGATTAAACGAACGAATGGTTCGTGTATCTAGGAGCTTGATTTAACATCCTAAACCTCTCACGGTTATAATCTTACGCTAGAACGGCAGCATAAGTCAATCGTTAAAAAAGCCCGTTTCCACCCTGCTATACTAACCACCCGTTCGTTGATCCAATCAGGCAAATCCATAGCGCAACCATGGGTAAAGTTGCATCACCGCCCGGCTCCAGTTCCAAATCCCCAAGCCGTTAGTCTGACCGGAACCGCCTGCTGCGAACCCGCAGGTCAGGTGGTGTGGGCCGGGAGGTAAAGCCTCCCGGCGAGCCGTATAGGTTAGCTCGTCCGACCATCCTCATAATCATAATGCTCCTGGCTTGCTGAACTGAAGCGCTGAATGAACTCTGGAGCACGTTGGTCGTCGCGCTTGGGCGCAAAGTACCCGGCTGCGACAGCCCAGTCATAAACTCCGACATCAACGGGATAGGCAGTCAGGGTTCCGCTCAACCGGTACTGCTGAATCCATCGCTCTGCCGCCTCTCGGCTCGCGAAGGCACCAGAGGGAAACTGCGCTTTCGGCCAATTAAATATCCAGACTGTATTCAGGATATTGGTGCGAGCTAACGAACTCAGCGGAGGCGGGTCGCTGAGCAACAAATGCTAACGGAACGCGCCCTCCGCCCTCCGCTGAAGTGACCTTGTTCGCCATCGGGCTTACATCAGTCATACTTGATACGCTGGCTTCGGAGCCACTGCTTAGTGGTGTCCTTAAATCCTCCGGTGGGTGGCTCAAGCAGAATCTTGCTTGCGTCTTTGGATATGAGCAACTGCCCATACGGCTCGCCGCTGTTGGGGTGAAGGTCGACACTCCAGAACTCCCCGCGATCGTGAGGCTCTCCTGCGGCACCGCACTCGGCCACGAGCTTCCCGTAATAGTACGATGAGAGTAGTTCCGCCCCGCTAAAATATACCCCGTTGGTGAAGCTCCAGCTCTCGAAATGTGGGACAGGCAGAGACGTGGCCTTTCCCTGCCGGACCGAGGTGCAGCCGGCACAGACTGCAAGGCACACGACGAGGATAGCCGTCTTCATGGCAAACGCCCGCGCTCTCTCGCGCCGGGCCTGTAATGCCCAATATGGAAACAGATCGCATGCCCGGCGTCGAGAGCAGCGCGATAGTTAAGCCAAATTCGTCGCAGGCTCTGGGTCATTTCTGGATAGCTTCGGCGAGCCATAAATTCGTCTCCGACAGCACAACCTTGGACTTGCGGAGTTCGATTACTGTCGTCGTCAGTCGATTCGTTCCATTTTCCAAAACAACCTGGAGGCTCTCTGGGTATTCCCCAGGCGCAGTGCGATACCTGATTGTTTGCCCCACTGGCACCGACAGCAAAACCCGGCGCTTTGGATCGTCCCCTCGGCTCAGCGTTACGTCGGCGGGAACAGGCGTCCTGTTCTCGACCCTAACCAACGCGCCTGCTTTGGAAGGCAGTGGCAGAGCGAACAATAATGCCAGGACGCCCAGGATTCCTGCCAACCAGCGTCTTTTGTAGTGTGCCAGTACGACAAACAGCAACGCGAGAGCTGCCTGCAAAAAGATTGCCTTCAAAAAACCAGCAGTCCCATATCCAAGTAACGGCTCCCGGTAAGGCGATAGCCAAATCGCGGCCAAGGCCCACCAGCCTGCTGCGGCTACCGCTGCAACCCAGGTCGATACAGGAAATCCACGCATGGCAACGGTCCTGGCTTAACGAACTGAGCGATGCGGGCGGCCCAGCGCGTCCGAGTTGGCAACCGACATGGCCCGCCCGCATTCGCTCTAGTGTTTTTGTTCGGCACTGTCATCCGGCAGTAATCCCTCTCTTTCTAGCCGCCTGCACCAAGCCTCGAATGCACTATCGAGGTCCCGGAGCATCTGCTGGCGCTCTGAATCCTTTGTGCTCGCCCGTAAGGGTGGAGCGGAATCCTCAGGTACTCCCCACTCATCTTGGGGCTGCGGATTAAAACCGTGCGCCTGCCCATAGGCCTGCTCTGCGTCACGTAGTCGCCTGAACCTTTGCCTGTAAGTTTCGATCAACTTTCTGCGATGCTCGACCTCTGAGCGCCAGAAGTCAAAATTTGCCGCATGCCCAGCCAGTTGGTGCGCGGGAAGCGCAGCAAAATGGCGAAGACTCTTAACCAGTGGATTCGTAACGTCTGACAAATAAGACATACGCTCATGCCGAACTTGGGATTAAACGAACGGATGGTTCGTGTATCTAGGAGCTTGAGTTAACATCCTAAACCTCTCACG
>DBMR01000119.1 GCA_002298785.1 Verrucomicrobia subdivision 3 bacterium UBA693 | reverse complement strand
CTGTGGACGAGCTTGCGCGGAGGCAAGCCGGCGAGATAATCCAGAACGCCGGCGGGTTCTTTGAAACCCGAGCCGGCTTCATTCGGCGCCTGTAGCCATAAGGTCTGGGGCTCGATCTCCAAAACCTGGATGAGCCCCGGGGCCTCGTCGAGCAGCGGCTCGATGGCCGAAGAATAAATGATGCCGACGCCCAGTTCGGGCAGCGCGTCCCCGTCAGCCCGCGGCCTCAATCGCGCCCTTTTCGTTCACCCTCACCTGGAGGGACCGGGTGTGCTCGATCTCCTGCTGGAAGAACAAGTCGAAGCCGGAAGTGCACGGCGTGCACCCCAGCCGGCCCGCAATGGCCGCCACCGCCTTCTGCAGCGTCGCCAGGTTGCCGCTCACGGACATCGGCAGACTCGCTTTGACCGAGGGCCCGACGTCCGGCACGGTTCCACGCAGGTTAACCAGGTTCGCGCTGACTTTGAGCTTCTCGTCAATCACCCAGTCGCGTTCGTGTTGAAAAAAGCAATCCGCCCCGGAAAAGCACGGTTTGCAGCCAAGCCGCTCCGCGAGGACGGCGAGGGATTTCTGGAACTTGCCAAGATCGTAGGCAACCGAAGCGGGGACACTGATCCGAACCGTCCCCTGGTAATCAGGTTTAGGCATAAATGTTGGATTTTTGTTGGTAATGGGAACTGTCATTTTATCTTATCACGCCGATGCCCGGATGTCAAACCGGCGGCGCCATTTCTCCAGGGCCGACACGGCCCGCACTCGCGCAAGACCCTGGCCTCACGTCGCCACCTCTTGCCTTCCCCCCAATGTAAAACCGGACGTGGCGGAGCACGTTCCGACCTTCGTCCATTCTGCATCCCGGTCTGTCTTGTTTTGCACCGGACACCCCACTACGATCCTCCTATGAAAACGGCATTCACCCGACGCGGCTTTCTGCGGACCTCGACCCTGGCTGGAACTTCCCTGCTGCTGTTGCCGCGGGCCCGGCTTGCATTTGCCTATGAAGCCAACAGCCGGCTCAACCTGGCGGCCATCGGTATCGGGGGGCAGGGACGGAGCGATCTGGATCAACTCTCCCGCCTGGGAGTGAACGTCGTGGGCCTGTGCGACGTGGACCAGAAACGCGCCGGCGATACCTACCAAAAGCATCCCCAGGCGAAAACCTTCCAGGATTTCCGGCGCATGCTGGACCAAATGGAGAAAGAAATCGACGCTGTGCTGGTGGCCACGCCGGACCATACTCATGCGGTGGCGGCCGTGGCCGCGATGAGGCGCGGCAAGCACGTGTATTGCGAGAAGCCGCTGACGCGCACGGTGCATGAAGCGCGGGTCATGCGCCTGACCGCCAGCAAGCACAAGGTCGTAACCCAAATGGGCAACCAGGGCAGCGCTGAAAACGGTTTGCGCCGCGCCGTCGAGCTGGTCTGGGACGACACCATCGGCGAGGTGCGCGAGGCGCACGTCTGGTTCGACGGCGGCAACGGACCCAAGCAGCGTCCCACCGACCGTCCCCCGGTGCCGGAGTCCTTAGCCTGGGACCTGTGGCTCGGACCGGCGCCGACGCGACCATACAATCCCTGCTATCTGCCGGCGAGTTGGCGGGACTGGCGCGCGTTCGGCAGCGGCATCGTGGGCGACTTCGGCTGTCACACCGGCAACCTGATGTTTCGCGCGTTGCGCCTTGAATTGCTGTGGGAGCCGCCGGTGGGTGATAAAGTCAAAGACAAGATCATCCGGGTCGAAGCCAAGCCCTCGGAAGTGGACCAGGAAGGTTATCCCGCTTCTATGGTGGCCACCGTCGAACTGCCGTCACGCGGCGGTCTGCCTCCGGTCAAGCTGATGGTCTACGCCAAGGCCAAGCCCTCCGAAGCCCTCCTGCTCGGACACCCGCAGGGAGCCTGGGGCGATCTGCTCGTTGGTTCCAAAGGGTCGATTTACTCCGACTGCCCGTGGAACACCCGCTTTGTGCTTTTGCCGAAGGACAAGTTCCAGAGCGTCAAGGCCGGGCCACCGCAGCTCATTCCCGCCTCCAAGGGCCACATTGAGGAGTGGGTGAATGCCTGCAAAGGCATCGGCCGGACTTTCTCCGGATTCGAAATCGGCGGGCCGCTGACGGAGCTCATGCAATTGGTTAACCTCGCGACGCTGGTGGAGGGTCCGGTCGAATACAACCCGCTCACGGGCAAGATCGCCAACTCGAAGATCGCCGCGGGGTTGCTCCATCGCGAATATCGCTCAGGCTGGTCTCTTTGATCCACGCGCCCTTTGCGGCTTCCACGCTACAACGCGTCATGAAACTGAATCCTGTGCTGCTGCTCGGCGTCTCCCTGGGCTGGCTGCTTACCGGCGCTCCGGCACCCACGGTCGGCAGCGACGCCCCCAAACACACCTTCGCGGTCGGTGACGCCGATTTCCTGCTGGACGGCCAACGGTTTCAAATTCGTTGCGGCGAAGTCCACGCGCCGCGCGTGCCGCGCGAGTATTGGCGGCATCGCCTCCAGATGTGCCGCGCGATGGGCTTGAACACCGTCTGCGCTTACCTCTTCTGGAACATGCACGAGCCGCTGCCGGGGAAGTTCGACTGGTCGGGCCAAGCGGACGCCGCCGAGTTCTGCCGACTGGCGCAGCAGGAGGGGTTGTGGGTGATCTTGCGGCCCGGACCTTACTCCTGTGCGGAATGGGAAATGGGCGGGTTCCCGTGGTGGTTGCTCAAACACGAAGACATTCGGTTGCGCACTCGCGATCCGCGCTACCTCGATGCGGCTAAGCGTTATCTAGCCGAAGTCGGCCGGGTGCTCGGTCCGCTGCAAGTTTCCCGGGGCGGCCCGATCCTCATGGTTCAGGTCGAGAATGAATACGGCTTCTTCGGTAACGACGCCGCGTATATGGGCGATTTGCGGCAAGCCTTGCTGGACGCGGGGATCGACGTGCCCCTGTTCGCCTGCAACCCGCCGCAACAACTCAAGAACGGCTATCGCCCGGACCTTTTTCCGGTCGTGAATTTCGGGTCCGACCCGGCCAGCGGATTCAAAGCGTTGCGCGAGATTCTTCCCAAAGGCCCGCTCATGTGCGGCGAGTTTTATCCCGGGTGGTTCGACACCTGGGGAGCGCCGCATCACACCGGAAATACGGCCCGCTACCTTGCCGACCTGGAATACATGCTCAAGGCCGACGGTTCCTTCAGCATCTACATGGCCCATGGCGGCACCACCTTTGGTTTCTGGACCGGGGCGGACCGCCCGTTCAAACCGGACACCTCCAGTTACGATTACGATGCGCCAATCAGCGAGGCCGGCTGGCCCACGGAAAAATTTTCCAAAACGCGCGAGCTGTTCTCCCGCTACCTGCTCCCCGGTGAAACGCTCCCGGAACCGCCGGCGCGAAATCCGGTGCGCGCCTTCGCACCCGTCGAAGCCACCGCTTGCGCGCCGTTGTGGGCCAACCTGCCGGCCGGCGTCCGCGATGAAAAGCCGCGCCCGATGGAGCAGTATGACCAGGGTTATGGGTGCATCCTTTACCGCACGGTACTGCCGCCCGGCCCGGAGGCGATCCTCGAGGCGGCGGCAGTGCATGACCTCGCCCAGGTCTTCGTGGACGGCAAACGCGTCGGCATCATGGATCGGCGCAGCCGGAAATTCACCGCCCCGTTGCCCCGCCGGACCGGCACCGTTACCCTGGACGTGTTGGTTGAAGCCATGGGCCGCGTCAACTTCGGCGCCGAGGTCCACGACCGCAAAGGCCTGCACGCGCCCGTGAATTTGCGTCCCGCCAACGGCCCGGCCGCCGAGTTAACGGGCTGGCAGGTTTTCTGTTTGCCGCTCGATGACGCCATGCGGAAGAGCCTGCGCTTTGGCCCGCCCAAGGCCCATGAACCGGCCTTCTGGCGCGCGACGCTGAACGTCGCGGAGCCAGGCGACACCTTCCTCGATCTGCGTTCCTGGACGAAAGGCTTCGTTTGGGTCAATGGTCACAACCTGGGCCGGTTTTGGAACATCGGTCCGCAGCAAACGATGTATCTGCCTGGGCCCTGGCTGAAGCGCGGCGAAAATGAGATCCTCATCCTCGACTTGCTCGGTCCCGAGAAGCCCGTCATCACCGGGCTGGACCAACCCATCCTGAATCAACTGCGGCCCGAACTCGACTTCGCACGGACGAAACGGCCCGAGGCGAAACTCCAACTCGGCTCCGTTAAGCCCGTGGTTGCGGCCGCGTTCCCTCCCGGCACTGCAATGCAGGAGGTAAAGTTCGCCGGACCGGTTACGGGCCGGTATTTCTGCCTGGAAACGACCAGCGCGCACGATGGGAAACCTTACGCCGCCGTGGCCGAGTTGGATTTGCTGGATGCCTCCGGCAAACCCTTATCCCACGAAGGCTGGACCATTGGCTACGTCGACAGTGAAGAACGCGACCGGGAAGATGGCACCGCCGAGAATGCCATCGACGGGCAAACCGCCAATTTTTGGCACACGCAGTGGGGCGCCGCTTCCCCGGATCATCCGCATCGGCTCGTCCTGGATTTGGGCCAGTCCCGGTCCATCTCCGGGTTCCGCTATGTGCCGCGTCAAGGAGCGGGCGCCGTGGGCGGGCGCATCAAAGATTATCGTGTCTATGTCGGCGAAGATTTGATCCGACGCAAGGATTAGCACCAACCTCAGGACCGGATCATGATCAGGATCATCTTGAACGCCTTCACGGCCTTCAACGCATGCGGCTGGCCGGCAGGCATCAAGATCATTTCCCCACCCTGAACCCGATAGGGCTTCCCGGAGATAATAATCTCCGCTTCCCCCTCGATCACCTGCACCAGCGCGTCGAACGGCGCGGTGTGTTCGCTCAGGCCCTGACCCTCATCGAACGCGAACAGGGTGACGTTGCCCGTCGGTTTCTTCAAAATCTCGCGGCTCACCACCGCGCCGTCCTGGTAATTGACGAGTTCACCGGCTTTGGCCACCTCGGCGGCGGGCAGCCCTTTGGGTTTGGATGCTGGGTTTGTCATGACTTAATGTATGGTCACCGTGCGCTGGCAACCTAGTGCCAGAATGAACCCCAGGTTTTGACGCAGGTCAACGGTTTGTGACTTTGACGGCCACCGTGCGGGACTAATGTACAGCTTTTTTAATACTCCTTGTAACCATTTCTGTTGACAATTTGCGCCGATAGCTTATTGTGTCCCCATAACCCAATGTCTGCGGTCGCGACCGTTATCCGCCCGAGGGAGTTAGCAGGTGGCCTGTTGAGCTGGTCATCAATCGGCGATGCGCCGTTGCGAGCTTGAAAAGGTGCGGCCATGGGATCGCGACTTGGCTTGTGTGTCGGAATCAAACCTATGAAAGCACTGAATTTTTGGCTGGCAACCGGGACGGTTGGGCTCACCTGCTTGTCGGTTCCTGCTTTCGGAGAGAACTTTGACGGCTCGTTTAGCGGTTCCTATGCGAGCGGCTGGACGGCAACCATCAATGACAATCCGGGCGTAGTGGTGAGTTCTTCGTTCAACTTGTCCCCCTTCAATCTGACCTTGACCGGGGCCACCTCTCCGATTGACTTGGGCGTTCCCTATTCTTCGATCACCTTTTCGCACATCGTCGTCGGCTCCGGCCCCACACAAATTGATTTCCGGTCGTTGTTCTTTGCGGAGAACCTTACCCACCCTGGCGATTCTGCGGAGTTCCTCGCCAACGGCGTGCCCCTCGTGAGTCTGTCCTCGGTGAGCGGCTCCAGTGTCGATAACGCATTCACCCTGTCTCCCGGCGACATCTTTGGCTTTCGACTGACTTCCGATAATGACTCCACCGCGGATTTTCTCCAGATCACTGCCGCCCCAGTCCCTGAGCCTTCCAGCGCGGCTCTGGCGATCCTCGGCGGAATGATCCTCGCCCGGTTCGGCGCCTACCAACGGCGTCAGTAACTCAACATCAAATCGTTCGTAGGACAGTGCCATCGACACCCTTCGTCGGCTTGGTCCATACCAACCTTCGGTCCTTAGGTATTTGTGGGGTCGCGGGGGCCAAATACGGAGGACTCCCACGAGCGGTCGACCAAACTTCACTCCACCGTCCTACCGCAAATTCCTGCCTCTTCCTTTTAGCGCCAGCGGCGCGGCATGTTTATAGTTTCCAAACCAAAAACACACCCCAAGCCCCAGCGGCGCGGCATTAAAGGAGCCCAAGTGCAAACCAGGTGTGGTGTCGTGAAATACATCGGTGGATTCAATCCCGAAACACGTTGATCGATATCTCAGCTTGAACGACTGTGCCGCTGGAGCTGGAGAATCAGCAACCGCTTGCTATTCCTCCCATGCGCACGTCTTCCCCAGCCGCACCTGCAAAAGCGAGCTTGGAAGCTCGCGCTCCGAATGCTCCCCTTCCGCGTGGTCCGCGTGGTCCGTGGTAATTCCTTCCCCTTACCCGCACGGTCACTCAGCCTATAACCAAATCGGCTTCCTTCGTTTCCTTGGTTTCCTTTTGTTGGATTTCCTTCCCCTTCTTGGCCGGTGGCAGACTTGGTCAGTCTTGTTGCGACAAATACTGGTGACTACCCACAAGCGGTCAGCCAAACTGCGCCCCACCCTCATTCCCAAACGGTTGTCGCATCCTTTGAGCGCCAGCGGCGCGGCATGCTTTTAGACCGCGCTCCAATAAGGCACCCACGCACGCTAGTTTAGCGTTCATTGCCCGTCCAGACTGGACGTTAACCCCGTTTAATTTGGCCCATTTTCTGTCACACAGCGGAAGGAGCGATCTTCCATAGTCCTCACCGGAAGAGTTCAATCCAGGTTCCGCAGGGCATGGGTTTTCCGTTGCGGGCGAGATACGATACTTGAATTTCCTCCAGAGCAACATGCTCTCCCACGGCCATGCGCCTTGCCATGGGCACGAACCACTCACAACCAGCCTCTTTACACTTCTTCTCGAACCACTTGGGATCCTCAGCAATGCCGCCGAATCGACGTTCACCCTCAACTTCTCTCCAGAGCACCGTCTTATAATTAAATTGAAGCATTTCCCTCGGGGAAAGCGTCTTCTCTTCGCAGTGAGGGCCTTCGCCAAGTTGGACGATAATTGCCTCCTCCTGGCCTGAAATGGAATTCCGTGGCCGATAGCCCACCCAAACTGAGGGCCCGGGCGCGCCGCAGCCAAAACCAACTTGATATTCGTTTGCGGCCATCTTCATGGAAATTCGACCAGCAATGGCTGTAAATGAAGGGGACTGAGCGGGGTCAGAACAGAGTATTTTCACTGGCGGCAGCGTCCTTGGCTTGGTTTTGAGATTGCCGATAATGCAAGCAGACCAGGTGCGACGGCACCCCCATCCTGAGCCGTTCGGCAATCCAACCCAGCGTCATGGTTGTCTGTTTCCTCAGGCGCAGGGCAATTCTTAACTTCTCCGGATCGCCTTTGCGGCGCGCCTCCAAGTGGAGCAGAGTCCATCGCCGTTTCTGCAATTCCTCCCCCAGGCTGTGCTAGGCCTTGGCCTGCGCCGATTCATTCACTTCAGGCCCGCTATGATTGGGTGCGGCCAAATGCTCCACTGCTCCAATAGCTCCTGCTTGAATTGCTTGCTCCCCAAATACCAACGGCCCCGCGTGACATCCGCTGGCTCCCCGCGCTCCGCTCGCCGCCGGGCCTCCAGGTGCGCTCCAAACTGCGCCCGTCCCGCCGCACTGTCGTGCTGAATTCCCCACTCCCCTAACGACCGATTGGACATCCATCTTGCTCCCACAGTCGGCCACGTCAAGCAGTGAAAATACTTAGTTCTGACCCCGCTACGGTCGTGCCCAACCCGAAGTCTGGTAGATTGCTCCGATCGATCCCCTTCTCCGGCTGGATTCAGCACTCGGCCAACGAACCGCGTTCCCGCTCAAGCCTCAACTCCCGACTGCTGCAGCGCTTTCACCGTCTTTTTCAACAACCGCGAAATGCGGCTCTTGGCCATGTAAACCGAGGCCACACTAACACCCAGGGTTCGGGCGGTTTCCTGCACAGTGAGATTTTGCAGGACATGGAGGTCGAAGATTTGATATTGGCGCGGACGGACCTGGCGCTTCACACGGTCCACGGCAACCGCCATTAAGTTCTGCTCCCATTCCTGGGACCAGAGTTTCTCCAAATCGCCGGCAGCGGGATCGGCCACGCGCTGCAGCAGGTCGGTTGACCCTGTATCATCAGAGGGCTGCTGTTGATCTGGCGGCGCCGATCCGTGAAGCGCCGCCTTCTGCCGCTTCCGGAATTGATCGGCCACCCGCCAGTGAGTCAGTCGCATCAGCCAGGCGCTGAATGAACCACGGTTCGGGTTGGTCTCAAAACCCCGAATCTTCCCGGCCACCGCGATGATGGTCTCTTGCAGCACCTCCTGAGCCTCGATATCCGTCA
Source organism: Verrucomicrobia subdivision 3 bacterium UBA693 (assembly GCA_002298785.1). Taxonomy (GTDB): domain Bacteria; phylum Verrucomicrobiota; class Verrucomicrobiia; order Limisphaerales; family UBA8199; genus UBA693. The sequence continues at coordinate 23,767 of DBMR01000119.1, read as the reverse complement.
ACCCGGCCTTCCTCGCCACGTTATAAATCAGGCGCCAGTAGGTTTCAAAGAAGTCTCGCCAACTGGTCTGGTCCTGCCAGTCCTTCATCCGCTCCAGCAAACTGCGGCGAGTGGCGATCGGCTCAAACGCTCCACTGTGGTTTGCCGCCGTGGGCGCCTGCGAGGTGCTCATAATAGGTACACGAGCACCACAGCGCTGTTTTAACAAGAGAAAAGGTGCCTCCGGCCGGAATCGCCAAAGCCGCCCGGCGTCAGATCGAGGCGCTCTTTTGTTAAATCGACCATTCCAACAACGTGTTTACCTCATGAACCCATCATTCTGCCAATTTGACGCGAGCGCTTTGTTGCTCGCGGTTGGAATCGTGCTGACCTCGGCTGCGGGCGGCCATTGTCAGCCTGCCATCTCGAGCATCCAGTTGAGCGGTCATCCACAAACCATCTACGACTCTTTCCACCCATACGCACGCTTCTCCGCCAGCGTGGGGGCGAACGTGACGCTCACCGTAATCGCCACCGGCCCCGCACCGCTGAGCTACCAATGGCAGTTCAATGGAGCGAACCTGCCAAACGAGACGAACAAAACGTTGCCTTTCATAGCCCTCGCCCTGACCAACGCTGGAGACTATACCGCAATCGTTACCAATCTTTCAGGCGGTACCAATTCCGTGGTGACGCTCCAAGTCGACCCCACTTTTACAAAGATCATGGACAGCCCGGTGGTCACGAACGCCGACACCTCTCAAGGCGGCTTTTTCGCAGACTACAACAATGATGGCTTCCTGGATCTCTTCGTCGTCAATGGACAGGATGGGAAGGCTGCCAACCCTTTTCTCTATCGCAACAACGGTGATGGAACCTTTTTCCAGGTCTTGTCCGGACCGCCGGTAGACGTCAGCTCGCAGGCACCTTCCGCGTGTTGGGGCGATTATGATAATGACGGGAACATCGATTTGTTTGTCACCGCCACTGGCCCCCACTTCTTATATCACAACAATGGTGACGGCACCTTCGCCCGGATTCTGCACGACCCGACGGTTACGAATAGCGCGATTTCCTATGGCTGCCTCTGGGGAGACTATGACAACGATGGCTTCCTGGATCTCTTCGTCACCACCATTGACCCTGCCGCGCTTTCTCACTGCTATTTGTTCCGGAACAAAGGCGACGGCACGTTCACGAAGGAGACCAATAGCATTTTGGTGGCGGATAGCGCCTCGTCGATCGGTTGTGCCTGGGGTGATTATGACGATGACGGCAAACCCGATCTCTTTGTCTGTGGCGGGCGCGGACCCAACGCTGCCCCGGCGCCCAACCGCCTCTATCACAACGAAGGCCATGGCGTTTTCACCCGGGTGACCACCGGCAGGGTGGTCACAGATGCAGATTACTCTGGAAGCTGTGCCTGGGGCGATTACGACAATGATGGCTACCTGGATTTGTTCGTGGTGAATGGCTTTGGCGGATTGAACTTCCTCTATCACAACCGCCGCGACGGCACGTTCGAACGAATTACCAACAGCATTGTCACGACCGACGTTGGGAACAATTGGTTCGGGTGTGCCTGGGGGGATTACGATAACGACGGATTTCTGGATCTGCTGGTCACCGACGAGGGCTACAACGACGCGAGCGTGGTGAATGCCTTGTACCACAACAATGGCGACGGAACGTTTACCAAAATCACCAACGGCAGCCCGGTCAACGAATACAGTGATTCCATCGGTTGCGCGTGGGCCGACTATGATAATGACGGTTTCCTCGATCTGTTTGTCACCCGCGGCGATGGCCGTGGCAACGCCCTCTACCACAACAACGGCAATTCGAATGCCTGGCTCACCGTCAAGCTCGTCGGGACGGTCTCCAATCGTTCGGCGATCGGTGCCAGAGTGCGGGTGCGCGCCTTTTACCGCGGCGCGGAGCGCTGGCAGTTGCGCCAAATCACCGGTGGCGGCGGTTGGGGGAGCCAGCAAGAGTTACGCGCAAACTTCGGACTGGGCGATGCCACCAATGCCGCGACCGTGCGCATCGAGTGGCCCTCCGGAACGGTTCAGGAATTCCAGGACGTGGCGCCACGGCAAATCCTCACCATAACCGAACCACCGCGTTTGCTGGCAAGTGCCACAAACGGCTTGCAGCAGTTCTACCTCAAAGGCGGACGCGGTTTTCAATATGAAATCGATTCCTCCCCGGATCTCTACCATTGGTCGACTGCCGGCACGCTGACCATTACAAATCTGAGCGGCACCGCTATGATCATCGACACCAACCCGCCAGCGTCGGATCAGCGGTTCTATCGGGCGGTTTCGCACTAACCCAACTTGCACGTGGCTACGCTTTACGAATGGTTCCCTAAGCAGACACCCCTCAGACCGTTCAACCGGTGAGGTTCAACCACACAAGCAGCAAACTGATGCGCGGCCCATCACCGCGCTCCCAAACCAGGAAAGGAAAGAAGTCCATGAAACGTTCGAAACTAATCGTCGGCAGCCTTGCTGTCGTGAGCCTGTTCCTCTGTTCCATTGCCCGTGCTGACATGGTCACGGATTGGAATGAGATTCTCCAACACGCGCTCAAAACCAATCTGGGCGCGACGCCCCCGCTACAGGGTCGAGCGGCCGCTATAGTGCAGACCGCCGTTTACGACGCCGTAAACGGAATTGCCCGCCAATACCAACCCTATTTCGTCACCCAGCGGGCGCCCCGGGGAGCCCGGGCCGAAGCGGCCGCGGCCGCGGCGGCCCACACGACCCTGGTCGCACTCTTCCCGGCTCAAAAAAGCATTTTCGACGCGGATCTCGCCGCCTCGCTGGCGAAGATTCCAGGTCAACGAGGGCAAAGTCGTTCGATAGCCAGGGGCCTGGCCTGGGGTGAACATGTGGCCACGCTGATCCTGGCCTGGCGCAGCACTGATGGTTCCACGACAACTTTCCCACCTTACCTTGGCGGCACCGGCCCGGGTGTTTGGCGTTCCCTGCCCACCCCCACCGCCCCCGACGGAACCCTGCCGGCTGCCTTCCCTCAATTGGCACACCTCGAGCCTTTCGCCATTGCCACCCCCTCGCAATTCCGTCCCGGACCGCTACCAGCTTTGACCAGCCCCCAGTACGCGGCGGACGTGAACGAGATCAAGGCCATCGGCGGCACCACCAGCACCTCGCGCACCGCCACACAAACCCAGATTGCCAAACTCTGGGCCGCAGTGGATGTCTCGGATGAAAACCAGGTGGCGCGCGACGTCCTGCCACCCGGCGCCAGCCTGGTGGACAACGCCCGAATCCTGGCGCTGGCGAATATCGTCGTCGCGGATTGCGTCACCGCCAGCTTCGATTCCAAGTACACCTACAATCTGTGGCGCCCATATCATGCAATCCGTTTGGCCGATACAGATGGCAACCCGCTCACCGACGCGGACCCCACCTGGACCCCGTTGATCCCCACGCCTCGGTTTCAGGAATATGTTTCCAACCATGCGATCCTCACGGGCGGTTTCATGCGCGTCCTGGCGGACCTGGTCGGCGATGTGCATACGTTTGTCTTAAGCTCACCCGGCTATCCAAGTTTCACCATCACCTACAACCGCCTTTCAGACGCGGCGGCGGAAGTCCAGTTAGCCCGGATGTGGGGAGGCATCCATTTCCGCAACTCGGTTATCGTGGGGGGTGAGATGGGGATAGCCATTGCTGATCACGTCGTTTCCAACTTCCTCCTCCCCATTGAGGATGAAGACCAGGATGATTAAAACCGTTACTCGTCTTCGCAGATTACCGAGCCGGGCAGGCGTCGCCATACGACTGGCGCCAGCCCCGCTCGCCGTCAGCCCTTTGAGCCCAGGCCCTCGAACGAAGGCTGCCTTCGCGTAGACTTACTGTCTCACCGGTGCAGTGCAATAGTTGGAGAAATCGTCACTGGTCGGAAACCCGACCGTGCGAGGCCGTCCTGGAACCACGGTTCACTGCGCACCGCATCCCAGCACGGTTCACCCAGGATGGCAAACATGGCTCGGCTGCGGCGCTCGAACGCCTGCTTCAGCAATGAGATCGCTTCATCCCACTCCCCCAACCGGGCATGGAGCACCGCCTTGTCATAAGGATCGGAGTTAGCATTGCTTTCAAGCTCCGCCAGTAATTCCCGCCACATGGCCTCCGGCCCACGAGTCAAAGCTTCACGCAGTTTCTCGTACCTGGGTTCAACGTCGTCGGGCTTTGCCCCACACGCCAACTCGCCCTGCCGATGCTCCTCCAGGCATCTCGAATAGTCCCCAACTGCCAGATAGGCTTCGGCCAGGTTCAAGTGGGCAAAGGGATTCTGCCGCTCCATTTCCACCGCCTCGATTCCCTTTTCCACCGCCATGGCGTACTCACGTTTGAAATAGTACGGACCGCCCAGCAGGCCCTTGATGGTCGTGTCATTCCTTTCCGGGTCCAGATTCAACGCGGTCTCATATTCCTTCAACGCCGTGTCCGCATCACCCCGGGCAAATAGCACATAGTAGCCGTAGAACCCATGCGCCCGCATGAAGTTCCGATCCAACTTTATGGCCTGGGCTGCCTCCGCAATCGCAGCGTCAAAATTCCAGTCCATGAACTCGACCAGGGAGTTGGCGGTGTGGTACTGAACTGAATTCGGAGCCACCTGCCGTAGCTTCGCCGCCACGGTGCGAAAGTTCTCCGCCTGATTGTAGTGCGGCGGCAACCTGTTCCCGAGCGGACCAAAATAGAGCTCGACCATCTTAAAGTAAGCGGCCACAAACCCGGGATCCATGCGCACCGCAACGGTCAGGTTGGTGTAAGCCGCCAACAAGCTCTCCAATCCTCGGTTTCGGACCTCATAGCAAGCTCGGTAATAAAGTCCCAAGGCATCCGCATCCAGCGACAGCGGCCGCGCCTGGTGTGCTTCCTGCCACCACCGGACGCACCCAGTCACCAAAAGTCCTGCCATCGCGGTGGCCATTACCCTTTTCGCCCACGCCCTATGACGCTTCGTCGAACATTGCCGCTTTACCGAGCCCCCGGTGGCCAACAATTCCAAATCCGCACGTAATTGCTCCGCCGTCTCATACCGGGACCGCGGGTCGCTTTCGCAGGATTTGAGGATGATCTCATTCAATTCCAGCAACCCTTGATGATCGGCGCGGGCGTGGAGATCGACCGGCAATTGCGGGAATTCCTGCCGGTTCTTCCCAAACGCCGTCTCATACAGCACCTTGCCCAAACTGTAGATATCCGCCTGCGCCGAACCGGGCCCCTCCGGCGGAATGTATCCCGCCGTGCCCACCAGCGAGCGGGCCTCGTCCATGCCAGTAACCAACCCGATGTCCGCCAGCTTCGGGTTCCCACGGACAAAGATGATGTTCGAAGGCTTGATGTCTCGATGGACCAACCCGTGCTCGTGAAGAAACTGCAGGGCGGAGGCCAACCTCACCCCGATCGCCAGACAGTCCGTCAATGGCAACGCTCCACGGGCACTCAATTCAGCGCTCAGGGTACGCGGCAAAAAAGCCGCGAGCACTCCGCTATCGCCGATCGTCGTCACATCGTCCGCCAGTTCCATCACGTAAAAAAACCAACCCTCCTCCTCTCTTCTCCCAATCTGCAAAACCTGGACCAAACCTTCGTGCAGCCTCGAGATGGGCTCGAACTTCTGCAAGCCCTTGAATTCGCGTTCGAAACTCCCTGTATCTTCAAAATCCTGGCGAAACACGAGCTTCACCGCCCGCAAGGTACCCATCGCGTTCCGCGCCAGCCACACCTCCCCGTACGCACCGCGCCCTATGGCGCGCAGCAGGTCATGGTCCGGCACCCGACGTCGGCAGGCTGAACTGGATCGGTCCCGAAGACTTGAAGGCGTTGGCATAGAACTCCCCCTCTGGACGGCACTCGGCCATGCCGGGTCAGCCTCCAAATCGTGGTCGTGTCGCCTCGGTGCGGGTGGATTCAACAGTTTGCTACATATCGCACATTAGTTCCACTACCGCAATCACCACCCCGCCCCACTCCCCCAAGTCGCACCTCCGTTTCTCATTAAATAAAGTTGACAAACGCCTCCAGTTTGCCTGATGCTCCCATGGTTTACATCGGCTTTTCTTCGAGAGGTGTTCGTTCTCCTGGGTTGCGAGCCGCATGGTCGCAGGAAGAAGAAGTCGTGACCGCCAGGACCCCGCCGGGGATTTGGCGTTCCGGGGACTGCCCGGCATAGGTTTCAAAAGGGCATGGCATGAGCGCGGATGGATTTTGGCAAACTGCGGGAGCAACGAAGCAGCTACTCCCGATTACCCGCCCCTTTTCCACGCCCCGAGCACTCGCGCGCCCCGTTCCCGGCAACCGCAAATCAACCCTCCATTTATGAAATCCGCTCCTTGTTCAACCGCAAATACCGTCCGGTCCAGTCGCCAGGCCACCGCTGTCGCTCGTCGATGCTCGCTGCTCCGGCTCGCCGCCATCATGGTCTGGTGGCTGGCGGTCCCTGCCGGGGTTCAGGCTCAATTCAGCTACATCACGGAAAATGGTGGGATAACGATCACCGGATACACCGGCCCGGGCGGCGCGGTAGTGATCCCTTCGACCACGAACGACCTGCCCGTCCGACGCATCGCCAACCGGGTCTTCGCCTACAATTACACCATCACGAGTGTGGCGATACCGGACACCGTGGTGTCGATCGGCAATTTGGCCTTCGATAGCTGCACCAAGATGACCAGCGTCTCCCTGGGCACCAATGTTGCCAGCATCGGCGATTTCGCATTCAACCAATGTATGGCCCTGCCGAACATAACTTTGCCCGCCACGGTCACGAATATCGGGCCATACACTTTCCAAAGTTGTTATACGATCACCAACATCACGATTCCGCGCAGCTTGCTCACGGTAGGCGAAGGAGCCTTTGCGAACTGCTTTGCCCTGCCGGCGATCATCGTGGAGCCCGGCAATCCGAATTACATCGCCGTTGATGGCGTATTGTTCAACACTGGCCAAACCCTCCTCTGCTCGTATCCCGATGGCAAAATCGGGACTGCCTATTCCATCCCACCCACGGTAACCCAGATCGGCGGTGCTGCCTTCTGGAGCTCCGCCCTTTCCACTATCATCATTCCCAGCAGCGTAACCAGCTTCGCTCAAGGAGCATTCGGCGGGTGCGCCAATCTCACGGAGATCACCATCCCGTCCAGCGTGACCACCATCGAAAACAACGCCTTCTTTAATTCCGGCCTGCACCGCATCAATATCCCCAATAGCGTCGGCAGCCTGGGCTCCGGCGTCTTCCAATACTGCAACAACCTGACCAACGCGAACCTGGGGGACGGGGTCAGCAGCATCGGGGACAGCGCGTTTAGCTCTTGTGAAAAACTAACCGCCATCACGGTGAGCTCGCAGAACTCCTGGTATAGCAGCCTGGACGGCGTCCTCTTCAACAAACCGCAATCCATACTTCTCCAATTCCCGGCGGGCCGCAGCGGGTCCTATTCCATTCCAACCACGGTTTCCACGATCGCCCGGCAATCCTTCGAACGCTGTAATCAGCTCATCGCCGTGACGGTTCCGCCCAGCGTCACCAGGATCAAGGACTACGCCTTCTGGCAAAGTTCCAGCCTCGCGGGCCTATATTTTTGGGGTACGCCTCCCGCCCTGGAAAGCTACACGCTTTATGCCAACACCAACACCGTCTATTACATCGAAGGTACGCCGGGTTGGGGAGCGACCTTTGGCGATCGTCCGACGGCAGTCTGGCTTACGCAACCGATGATCTTCCAGCAACCGGCCAACCAAGCCGTTCCGGCCTGGTCTGCCGCGGCCCTCTCCGTGACCGCTGCGGGTTCGCCAATCCTGAGTTACCAGTGGCAGTGCGGCGGCAGCAATCTAACCGATAAAGCGCGGATCACCGGCGCCCAAAGTTCCATGCTACAGATCTCCCCTGCCGCCCAGTCCGACGCGGGAGAATACCGTGTCATCGTGGCGAATGCTTATGGGAGCGTTACGAGCTCTGTGGCCACTCTGAACATCGGAAAAGCGGTGGCCGCCTTGAGCCTGGGAAACCTCACGCAGATCTACGACGGATCGGCAAAACCGGTTTCGGTCTCAACTCTGCCGCCGAACCTGCCGGTAACGCTCACTTACGATGGCTCACCCTTCGCGCCAACCAACGCCGGCAATTACGTCATCGTGGCCACGGTCACCGACCCGGACTTCTCGGCGGCGGCGACGAATGTGTTGGTCATTCAGAAGGCATCGGCAATCGTGAACCTGGCCAAACTATCTCAAACGTGGGATGGGACGCCGAAGAGCGTCACGGCCACCACTGTTCCGCCGAACTTGTCCGTGGTCATTACCTACAACGGAGGTCAAAACCCACCTGCCAATGCCGGGGTTTACAGCATTAACGCCCTGGTAACCGACGCCAACCACCAGGGCCAAACCACCGGGGTCCTGAACCTCTCGATCGCCTCGGCTTCGAATCCTTATCTCGGTATGAGGGACTCGGCATTTGAACCGTTGGCTTTTACCATGCGGTGCTTTCCTAACTATTGCGTTTCCGACGGCCGGGACGGCCTGCTTTGGAGTTTTGTTAACAACGTGCCCAACACCTTCGCCGGGGCTAACAACGTGCGTGTGGGCGGCCTGGTGCGCACCACGGTGGATGGTGTCGTCGACCCCACCTTCGTGGTCGGCCCGACATTGCACGAAACCATGGGTGTGGTGGTTCAGCCGGACGGACGGATTCTCGTCGGCGCCCGATTGGCCGACGACGTGACGCCCGATGGGATGCCAAACTATCGCGTGTTTCGGCTTCAAACCAACGGAGTATTGGATACCACTTATCACTCACCAGCTTTCAGCATGGCCCCGCGGTTCATGGTACTGCAACCCGATGGCAAGCTGGTGGCGTGCCTGAACAACCTGTCAGACGCCTCCCCGTCTGATGGCAGAATCGTGGATCTCGCCCGTTTGAATCCGGATGGTTCTCTTGATCAAGATTTCCAGAAACCGGTGTTGCTGGGAGGGCTGTCGGGCGTTTTTGCACCGCCAGTGCTCGATACGAACGGCTTTATCTACCTCGCGGGCGGATTTACCAGCGTTAACAACCAGCCCCGGCAAGGGGTTGCCCGGCTGAACCCGGACGGAAGTCTCGACGCCGGCTTTGTGCCGTCTGGCTATAATGTTTCAAGTGCGGTGCGCGGTATCCTCATTCAACCGGGCGGCCTGGTGGTGATCGCCGGCCGCCTGAAACTGACGGGTGCCACCAGCACGTACTACCCGCTCCTAAGATTAAATCCAAACGGAGCGTTTGATCCCACATTCAACCGCGTCACCGTCAACTCCATTGGCTTTTACCGGGCACGATTACTCGAGGCCACACCCGACGGCAAGTTGCTCACCGTCAGCACCAGCATGGCCCGGTTCAACAGCGACGGCTCATTGGACCCCACTTTCATCCGGCTGCCGTTCGAAGATGTCACCGGCACCAACCCCTACACCGAATGCTACTGGTTCGACCAACTCCCCGACGGACGCCTGGTGCTCCCGAGCGATCCCAGCTTTGGCCTCGGCCCGGTGAAGATCGGTGGCCAGCCATTCGACGGCTCGGTGCGCCTGCTCGCCAACGGAGACCTGGATCCCGGCTATGCACCGCCGACCTTCCAGCAGACGGACTTCCCGGTCGCCCTTGCCCTTCAACCGGATCACGGCCTGTTGGTGGGTGGGCGCTTCAACAGGCTCGGTACCAATCCCGTAAATTGTCTCGTGCGCTTGAACCCGGATAGCTCGCCGGACACCAATTTCACGTTCACCTTCGCCAATCTCGACTCCATCGACAACGTCGCCGTCCTCCCCAGCGCCAAAGTTTTCGTCGCCGGCAATACCCGGGATCCGTTCACCTTCGAAAATCAAAGTTTCCTGGCGCGCATCCATCCGGATGGGAAGCTGGACAACACCTTTGATCCTGGCCCCGCCGCCTCCATCCTCGCCCAGGGGCCACAGCATGATTTCCTGATGCAAGGTGAACTGCCGATCGTGACCGGGTCCAGCGCGCAGTCCCTCCTGGATCAAACCAACGTGTCCATCGCCAGGTTCCTGCCCGATGGCTCTCGCGACCCCGCCTTTAACGTGCCAGTCCGGGTGTCGGGATTGGGATTTCTTTACGACGGCTCCCCCATCACCGACTGGAGCACTCTGTCGCTCTACGACATCGGCATGCTGGTGGTCGGCGACTTCCAGCCACTCACTGTCGACCCCAGCGGAGGGGTGCTGTTCGGCGCTTGTACTAACCTCTCTGGCACAACTTGGACCTACCAGTTACTCCGATTACAGACCAATGGCACTCCGGATGTCCTGTTCACCGGAGCCAACTTTTCGCCCGTGAGGAGTGTCGTGAGCTACCCGATTGTCCAGGATCGCTACGGCTCTATGGGTCAGGTCCAGGTTACCTCCCCCATCCGCTGCCTCACCACGGCCCTGGTACAATCCAATGGCTGCACCCTTTTCGGCGGATCGTTCACCAATGTGAACGGCGCGTTTCGTCCCGGAGTGGCGCGCCTGCTCCCGGATTCGACCCTCGACCCGAATTTCCCGGCGCAAGGCGGCCCGGCGGGCACCGCCAGTTCCGCACCCGTCGTCATCAGCGGCCTGTCACTCGACAGCGCCGGCTGCATCTGGGTCACCGGCAATTTCCTCCAGTGGGACGGTTACAATGCTCCCGGTTACGTTCGACTTAATTCCGATGGCACCGTGGACACCAATTGTGTGCCGCAAATTTCCCACTCCGGAGTCGACGACTATTACACCTTCCGTTTCAGTGGGGTGCTGCCGGCCGATTCGATCGAAGCGTACGCATTCGGTCCCCACCGCTTGCCCGGTGAAACCTGGCCCCGCGCGCTCTCCCATCTCACACGCTTCCCGCCACCGCCCGTGCAGCCTGCAGGCGGCGTTTCCCCGGCTGGCTTCGACCTCATCCTGGACACCACCTACGGCCAGGCCTACTGGCTACAGACTTCCAGTGACCTGATGACCTGGGAGAACTGGATCAACTTTACCGGCACCGGCCAGCCCATTACGGTTAACGATTCCGCCGCCACCAACGCCACGAAGAAGTTCTACCGGCTAAAATATCAGCAGTGACATCAATACCGTCGCGCTCCGACTGCTCTCTTTCCGCGTGGTCCGTGTGGTCCGTGGTGACACCTTCCCCTCCACCCGCTCCCGGAAAGTGGCACCCGGTTGACACGTCGCGGTCGATGAGTGAGGGTCTTCAAATCAAGTCGCCCCATGAAAAGTGACGCCAAAACCGTTGCCCAATACCTGGCCGAATTGCCGCCCGATCGCCGTGCCGCGATCTCGGCGGTGCGCAAGGTCATCCTCGATAATCTCCCGGAAGGCTACGAGGAGTGCATGAGTTACGGCATGATCGGCTACGTCGTCCCGCACCGCATTTACCCCAACGGCTACCATTGCGACCCCAAGCTGCCGCTGCCGTTCATCAACCTGGGTTCACAAAAGAACCACATGTCCCTCCACCTCATGATCATCTACGGGGACGAGAAAATGGAAAAGTGGTTCCGCGAAGCCTGGGAGCGCGCTGGCAAGAAATTGGACAAAGGCAAAGGGTGCGTCCGGTTCAAACGCCTTGAAGACGTGGCCCTCGAGGTCATCGGGCAATTGGTCGCGCGCACGCCGGTGAAGGATTACGTCGCCCGAATTGAAAAGGTCCTTAACTCCACCTCGGCACGGCGGAGCAAGAAAGCAACCGCGACTAAACGCGTGAAGAAAGCCAAGTGATCGGTCAGCACCCGGGTGGATCAACACGCGGGCTTGAAGCGTTCAATCCTTGGCCATGCCGAACGACACCGCGCCGGGCGTGAAGAAAAGCCAGCGGCAATGCGTCGTCCCAATCGTGGGATCCACCAATTGCAGCGGAGACCCTTCCGCCCCGGCAGCGAGCCCGAGGCCGCCGAGGAGACTACAAAGAGCGATTATTCTGCGGGTCATGATCCTGAATCCTCCGTGCTTAACCAACCCAGGCTATTTCGATCACCTCCCGGCTGCGCCCCTTGGTTTCCGGCATCATACCGAGGACAAAAAGCAAGCCTAGCAGGCTGCAGCCGGCATACACCCAAAAGGTGACGGCGGGACCGATCTTCGGACTGTCGTGCAGCATGGGGAAAGTCTGCGCCACAATGTAGCAGGAGGTCCAGATGACGAATCCGTTATTGCACCACCACGGTGGCCAGGCCGGAGCCGCGCAGCGGTACCGCCACCACGCGGTCCTTGATCTTGAGTTTATTCAGCTGCTCTTCCACCAGGTTGCACGCAGTCGCGCGACGAATCGGCAGGTGATCGAGCCGCACATGCGCGGTGGTGGGCCTTCCGCTCACCTCCCACAAGCGCAGCACCAAACCTGCGCCCTGCTCCGACTGCTTCGCACCAATGAGCAGGACGTTCGGTTCGGCAATGTCCACAAAACTGGCGGAACCGGCCGGCAACCGACCCTTGGGCTGCCCCTCGACCGGCACCGCCACGAGCGGATTGGAGGCGGCCCAGCCAAAGCGGGTGGACGCCGTGTTATCGGCTTTCGCGCGGCTGGTGATGGAGAACCGGAACACGAGGTCACCACCTTGCCCCGGTTTGTAATTGGTATGCCAGTAATTGTTCATCGTGTAGGCGAAAAGGTGGCCGGTGGTCATCGGTAACGCGCGCAGCCATTTGCCCCGGTTGATGTCTTGGAAACAAGCCAGGGGCGCATCGGGTGTGGCCCACGCAATCGCCGCGTCTCCACTCTCGATCTCCACGAAGTGCTGGACCGCAAACCAATCAAGGCAGGCGCCCGGCAGCATGTCCGTATTCGCATTCACGATGCCGGCCGGACATTGGTAGCGGAAGGTGGGCTTGTCCGCGGCAAACGGAAACGCAAAATAGACGGCCTCCTTGTCGTAGGTTTGGGTCTTGGTGAAGCGATTGATGATGTCCACGCGGCGAAGATGATTCCACACCGTGACTTCGGAAATAATCCGCGGAGCCATGACACCGGCAGTCTCGATGATCATGCGCTCGCCCAAATCCCCCAGGCGCACACGGTGGAGGGTGGCTTTTTCGGGTGTGGAGATCTGGAGGGTGGGCTCGGGATTCCGAGGATTCATCACGATCCGGCTATCCTTGCCGCCGGCCACATAAAGATACTGGTTGAGTTGGTATGGCGCTTTGGGATCAACCAACTCGCGGTTGAGTTCCTTGTCCAAAAGGCTCGTGATCGACCCGTTGACCGGATCAAATCGCAAGCGGTAATGTCCGCTTTCGATGGTGGCGCCGTCGGCAGGTTGGGCAGCAGGAATGGCCTTGGGCCCAAGTTTTAAAGTCCGATAACCCGAGGCGGGGATGTCCTTCACGAGCACGAGCATGGTGCCGTCGGCGTTGTCGCAAACCGCGACACCAGGTTCGGTGACGCTGGTCCCGGGAGGAAGTCTCACCTGGAGAACGTCCGTGCGCGTCCAGCTTGCCGGGTTGAAAACCACCAGGGACTTTCCCTCGGTTTTGACCATCGATGCCATCTCCGCGAAAGCCCGGGACAGCAATGCCTCACCCTGTTGATCCGCATCGATCGCAAATTGCGCCTTGATCTTCCATTGCGCCCGGGAGAATTCGCTGTCCGGCTGACTGATCGAGCAATGAGCGCCCCAGGTGTGTTCGTCGTAAAGGAAGCTGTTGCGCCAGGCACCGTAGATTTCCTGGGCCGGATACTCGGTTTCGGGTCGGAGCCGGTGTGCGAAGGCGAAGTATTTCTCAGCCGTAGCGATTTCTTCCTTGGCTTTGCGGCACAGCGCGGTTTCCGCGGCTGACGAAGCGGCGCCGTCTTCCCAATAACCGCCGGCACTGCCGCGGAACGTCGGCAATTTGCCGGCGAAATGCTTCTCGATGTATTCAAAGAACTCAGCGTTATGCGAGAGAATGATCCGGGGATACTCGTACCGCTCGTTCCAGGCTCTCACGACCTCGAGGAGGCGGGCGGACACGATGCTGTTGTCCCCGACGGCTCCGTGCAGGAAGAGGGCGTCATACGGGTAATTGGTGCGGGATTGGAAATTCAACACGTATTGCTGCACGCGGGTGCTGGCGGCTTCGAGCGATTGATCAAGCCCGAGAGCACTGGCCTGCGCATACATGCTGGCGTAGACCATCAGAACGCGGCTGCCATCCGGCCCTTCCCACCAACACGGGCTCTGCTGCTGCATGGTGTCAAAGGGATACGCACGGTCGTTGTTGATGCCGCTGCTGAAGTAGCGGATGCCGGCGTTGGCCAGCAGCATCGGCAGCGAGGCCTCCTGCGAAGGCACGTCGCTAATCATCGCGCTGCGGTACGGAATGCCGTATTGCGACTTCAAATTGTGCGCCACCCATGTGAGGCGGCACCCGGCCTCATGCGAGACCAGTCCGGTCAGCAAATTGCAGTAGAGAGCCTGGATTCCCAACCGGCCCTCCTTCGCAAAACGCAGGAAACGCGCGCGCTGCAAACCCTGGCGGGCATCCAGATAATTCTCCGCCTGCCAGGCGACCTCCAGATTCCATTTGAAGTCCGGGTTCTGTTCCATCAAGGCCAGCGCGGCATCGGTGTTCTCGTTGTGGCGCTCGGCGCACTTGGGTTGCAGATCGGTGTAACCGATGTCGGTATGGGCGCTGGCCGCCACGTAAATCTTCCATTTCCTGCCCGGCTGCAAGGCGATCGCAGTGCTCTTTTCCGGACCACCAGCATGCGCCGTGATGGTAGCGGTAAAAGGTTTGGCGGAATCCGGCACCGTGATTTGCTGCGCGTAGCCTCCGGGACCGGCCAACCCGGTGATTGGAATCTCGAAGGTTTCCCCTCCGGCGGCCACGCGCAGCGTGACACCCGTGGCCGGCGCGCTGGGCACGACTTTAACATTGAGCGCGCGTCGGACCTTGCCTTTCTCGCGCAGGTAAAACGGCGTGGGCTCGACCGAGATGCTCTGGATGCCGGGAGTGGCCGTGTTGGCCTCGGGATCGTTGGCCAACGTTATGGCATCATACAGCAACCAGGAGCCTTGAGCCGCGGTTAGACAAATTTCGTTGGCACCCTGGCGCAGAAAATTCGCCGGTACGGAAATCTCGATTTTCTGCACCCTGCCGGCTGCCGGGTCGGTCAAGGAAGCATCGCCATGCCCGGCTTGCAGAGGAAACAACCCGGTGCGTCCGCCAAGGTTGACGAGCAGCGCCGGGGGACTCCCCGCTTGAGTGTCCAACAACTCGATGCGCAACGTGTAGGTTCCGCGCGGTGGCTCAGGAAGATTGAACCGTATCGTGAACGGATGCTCCCGGCTGCCGGCCCAGGCATCCACCGGACCGGGGTGGATGAACGGCCAGTCCCGCGACGGGTCGCTGCGCCCCACCTCAAACACGAGCGGTTGCCGGCCAAATCGCTCCTGGAAGGCCGAATAATTTCGAGCCAGGACGAACTCGGCGTAATTCCGGTCAGGCCGGCCGATTTGCCACACAACGGTTTCGGCAGCGCGAGCAGTCAGAAGGGCGACGGTGGCCCACAGCGCCAGGGCGGCAAGGCATTTTCGGTTACGCATGGTCTTTGTCGAATTTGTTTAAACATTGATATGATTATACTTCCGGCCGTCAATGGCGTTTTTCCGCCACCCGGCTTGACACCACCCCGCCCTATTTGTATAAACAATCGAGCAATCTACTGTATGCTGGCTATCGATCATCACAGCCCCATCCCCCTCCACGCGCAGGTTGAGCAGCTCCTCCGCACCCTGATCCTGCAGCCCGATTATCAAAAGGGCGCCCTGCTGCCGGACGAAATCACCCTCGCCGCCAAGCTCGGCGTCAGCCGCGGCACCGTGCGCTCCGGCATCAGCAAGCTGGTGTTCGAAGGCGCCCTCGAACGCAAGGCCGGCGTCGGCACCCGCGTCTCGCGGCGGCCGCACGAATCCGGCATCCGCGCCTGGCGCAGCTTCACCCTCGAGATGGCCTCCAAGGGCATCGCGGTGAAAAATTTCCGGCTTGATTACCGCCAGGTCGAGGCCAGCGCCCCCGCCGCCAATGCCCTGCAACTGCCGCCGGGCACCCCCCTGTGGCGCATTGACCGTGTGCGCGGCTGGAATGGCAAGCCGGTGCTCCAAACCACCTCCTGGTTCCATCCACGACTCGGCCTCAAAGGCACCGAGGATTTCAGCCGGCCCCTCTACGAAACCATCGAGAAAGCTGCCGGGGTCAGGCCGCACCACGCCCGGGAAGAGTTCCTCGCCGTGAGCGCCGACGCCCGCCTCTCCAAACTCCTCCAGGTAACCCGCGGCACCCCGCTGCTCCTGCGACGCCACACCGTGTCCGATCCCGGCGATCGCCCGTTCGAGTTCGCCGAGGTCTGCTACGTAAGCTCCCGCTTCGCCGTCACCCTCGACCTGCGGAGGGACGAGTCTTGATCACGCTAGCGGCGGACTTCGGCGGGCGGCGTATCAAATTGGGATTGGTTCGGGACGGCCGCGTGACGGCCCGGCAGGTGTTGGCCGCCGACTCGGATCAACCCCTCGCGGCGCGCCTGGACGCAGTGGCCGCATCGCTGCACATGCTGTGCGCGGACCAGGGCCTGGCCCCTCGCGAATGTGACGGACTAGCCTTCGCCTACCCCAGCCTCATCGACACGCGCCAATGCCGCATCCTCGATCATTTCGGAAAGTTCGGCGACGCGAGCGACCTGGATTTGCGGGCGTGGGCCCGCGAGAAACTCGGGTTAACCCTGGTCATCGATAACGACGCGCGCGCAGCCCTGATTGGGGAATGGCAATTCGGCGCCGGCCGGGGATGCGATAACCTGGCGGTGATCACCCTCGGGACAGGCCTGGGTACTTCGGCGGTGATCGAAGGCCGGCTCCTGCGCGGCGGGCATGGTCAGGCCGGGATTTTGGGCGGGCACCTGACGATCCGCTACGGCGGCCGCCCGTGTGTTTGCGGCAACATCGGCTGCGCCGAGGCCGAGGCGTCGACTTGGATGCTGGACAAACTGGCGCGGGAACGTAATGATTTTCCGCATAGCCCGTTGAGCCATGAGTCCGTGCTGGATTATGCCGCAATTTTCCGGTGGGCGGCCGAGGGCGACGCCTGTGCGCGTGCCTTGCGAGACCACAGTCTGCACATCTGGTCCGTGACGGCAGTTAACCTGATTCACGCCTACGACCCGGAAAAGTTGGTATTGTGCGGCGGGATCATGGCGAGCGCGCCGGTGATTCTGCCGGCCATACAGGATTACGTGAATCGCCACGCCCACACGTTGTGGGGCCGGGTGGAGGTGTTGCCCTCCGCGCTAGGCGACGACGCAGCTCTGCTCGCCGGCGAATGGCTGCTCCGGGAACAAACGGCATCGAACATTTCTTGTGAGGAAACCTAACTATAATCGATTCCCCTGCGTTGAGGTGCCGGGCGGCCAGGGTCAGTGCGTGAGCGGCTGGGAGGCTTGCCTCGATCGGTTGAAGCAGGCCGCGAACCGGCGCAACGCCAGCAAGACCGTGCTGGTGATCGAGTGTTACCCGGGCGTGGACGAGCGGACCATCTTCGACCTGCTCCAACAGCGGCTGACTCCCGCGTTGGCTGTGTTCAGTCCGGACGCCATGAAGGCGTCTGCGCAAATCGACGCCCTCGTCGCCCCGTTCCTGGGCGGTGACGATCCGGTTTTTGGGTTCCTCTGCGGTTTGACCCTCCCGGAATTCTTCGACCCCGGCCGCGTCGAGTCGCTGCGAGCCCGCGTGCAAGCGGCCCCCTCCGGCCTCGTGCTGATTGTAGGAACCGGCGCCAGCCTGATCACCGAAGGCGACATCCTGGTTTACGCTGACATGCCCCGGTGGGAAGCGCAAAACCGGTTCCGTCGCAACGAGACCAGCAACCTGGGCGTGGAAAACCGAACCTTGTCTGGCAGCCTGCAATACAAGCGTGCTTTCTTCATTGATTGGCGCGTGGCGGACCGCTGGAAACGGCGGTTGCTCAAACGCTGGCATTTCGTCTTGGACACGACCGTGGCACACCAGCCCAAACTGGCCGAAGGCGACGCCGTCCGCCAGGGCCTGGCCCACGCGGTCACTCGGCCATTCCGCGTCGTGCCATTCTTCGATCCTGCTCCCTGGGGCGGCCAATGGATGCGGCGCATGTGCGAGCTCGGGCCCGAAAAACCGAATTACGGATGGTGCTTCGATTGCGTGCCGGAGGAGAACAGCTTGCTGCTCCGCTTCGGCGACGAACAACTCGAGATCCCCTCCATCAACCTGGTGTTTGCCCATCCGCAATCCCTGCTGGGCGAGGGTGTCCATGCGCGGTTTGGTGACGAATTTCCCATTCGCTTCGATTTTCTGGATACGATGGGTGGTGGGAACCTGTCGTTTCAGGTGCATCCCCTCACGGAGTACATCCAGCATCATTTCGGGATGCATTACACGCAGGACGAGAGCTACTACCTGCTGGATGCCGGCCCGGACGCCGGCGTGTATCTCGGACTCCGGGAGAACATCGACCCGTCGGCGATGGCCCACGATCTGGAACAAGCCCAAGCGGGTGGAGCCCCCTTCCCCGCGGATCGCTACGCCCACCGCTGGCCCGCCAAAGCTCACGATCATTTCCTGATCCCAGCCGGCACCGTGCACTGTTCGGGCGCCGAATCCATGGTCCTGGAAATCAGCGCCACCCCTTACATCTTCACTTTCAAACTCTGGGATTGGGGTCGATTGGGCCTGGACGGCAAACCGCGCCCCATCCACCTGCAACATGGGCTGCCCAATATCCAATGGGATCGGACCACTCCCTGGGTCAAAGAGAATTTGGTGAACCGCGTCGAACCCCTCTCGTCAGGCAATGGCTGGCGCGAGGAACGCACCGGGTTGCATGAACGCGAGTTTATCGAAACGCGACGGCACTGGTTCACGGACGTCACCCCGCACCACACGCACGGAGGCGTCAACGTCCTGAACCTGATCCAGGGAGAAGCGGCAGTGGTGGAGAGCCCGGGAGGGTTGTTCGAGCCGTTCCCCGTCCATTACGCCGAGACGTTTATCGTTCCCGCGCGCGTGGGTCCCTACACCATCCGTCCCGTCAATTCCGGCGAAACCTGCGCCACGATGAAAGCGTTCGTCCGCGAACCGGAAGCGTTTCTCGGCAACCAGTCGTCCCGCTGCGCTTCGACCGCCAACTCCAATTCTTCTCTCCGCCCGCAGGCCGGGGAGCAACTGCAACCGAGCTAGAGCACACCCCAAAAAGTTAACTCATGAAAATGCCATCCCGGAACCTCCCTGCCCGTTTAACCATGCCCAAGCTGGCCGTGCCGGCATTGCTGCTGGCGGCCCTGATCGTGCAACCGGCGCGTGCGGCCGACTCCTTCACCCCGCTGGTGCCGTTGCCAAAACCGGTCATTCTCAAAGACTCCAGCGAAGATCCCGGAGGCAACTTTGCCCTGGCGCACCTTTTCGACGGCCAGGTCAAAACCGAGTTCGCCTCGAAAGACGCCGGCACCAACACCATGGTTCACCTGGATTTCGGCAAGCCGACCCGCTTCGCCGCCTTGCGCCACGTTGATCGCAACGACAGCGCGACGGTCGCCGGCTCCGAGCTCGAGTTTTTCGACGGCACCGGCCAGAAGGTCGCCAGCGTGCCGGTCAAACACGTTAACCGCCGCGGCGGAGAGACGCTGTTCATTCTGCCGCAACCGGTCACGGCGCAAACCGTGAAGTGGCGCGTCACGGCGCAGGGTAACAAAGGCCTGTTCAGCCTCGGCGGCGCGGAGTTGTCTTTCTATTCCTCCGAACCGAACGAGCCGGCACCCAAACGCGACACCATCACGGTGAAAGTGCTTCCGTTCCTGGAAAAGCAGGACACACGGCCGGTCAAAGTCACCATCGAACATCCCTATGTGCAACCCGCCGAGGTATCCGTTCGCCTTGATAAGCAACCGGCGCGCACGGTCAGCCTCAAATCGGGGGCCAACGCTTTTGACTGGCACGTGCCCAACGCCAAATCGGAAACCACCGTCAAAGCCGAGATTGCTTACCTCGGGCAGAGCCTCGTGCAGCAGTCATTTCCGCACCGGCCGGCCAAACCGATGACCGTTTACATTCTCCCTCATTCGCATACGGACATCGGCTATACCGAAATCCAGACGGCGATCGAGGATAAACAGGTGAAGAACCTCGTGGACGGTATCGCCGCGACCAAAGCGACCGCCACCTATCCCGAGGGAGCGCGGTTCGTCTGGAACGTCGAAGTCGGTTGGGCTGCGGACCTCTACCTGAAACGCATGAACCCACAACAGCGTGCGGACTTCTTCCAGGCGGTCAAGGATCGCCGCGTGGCGATCAATGGCATGTACCTGAATGAACTTACCGGGCTCTGCCGCCCGGAAGAACTCGTGCAACTATTCCGCTTCTCCACCCAAATCGGGGCACAGACCGGCGTGCCGGTCGAGGCCGCGATGATTTCAGACGTGCCCGGGTTCACCTGGGGCACCGTCCCCGCCATGGCCCAGGCCGGCATCAAATATTTCTCGGTGGCGCCAAACTACTTCGACCGGATTGGAACCATCCTCCGGGAATGGGAGAACAAACCGTTCTATTGGGAAGGGCCGGACGGCAAGTCCCGGGTGCTGGTCTGGATCCCCTTCTGGGGCTATGCCATGTCGCACATTTACCACC
The DNA here is from genome assembly GCA_002298785.1 of Verrucomicrobia subdivision 3 bacterium UBA693. GTDB lineage: Bacteria > Verrucomicrobiota > Verrucomicrobiia > Limisphaerales > UBA8199 > UBA693. Next base: position 3,099 of record DBMR01000119.1, on the reverse strand, counting down.
AGCTCTCGCCGCAATTGGTGGGCGATTTCTACGATGGCCTCGAGAAGCGCGCCTACCCTTATGACATCGCCTACGTGCGCTGGTCCGGCCGCGGCGACAACGCGGTGCCCGATCCGGTCATCTGCGATTTCGTCCGCGATTGGAATGCCCAATACACCTGGCCGCGATTTATCATCTCCGGCACCGGCGAAGCCTTCCGCGCCTTCGAGCAACGTTACGGCAGCAAACTCCCGGTGGTGCGCGGTGATTGGACCCCTTATTGGGAAGATGGCGCCGGATCGTCTGCGCTCCAAACCGCCCAAAACCGGCAGAGCTCGGATCGCTTGGCACAGGCCGCCACGGTTTTCGCCCTGCGCCAGCCAGCCACTTACCCGCTCGCGGAATTCACCGACGCCTGGCGCAATGTCCTGCTCTACTCCGAGCACACCTGGGGAGCCTGGTGCAGCATCAGCCAGCCCGAACGCAAGGAAACCATCGAACAATGGGACATCAAAAAGTCTTACGCGGACCAGGCGGAGGCGCAATCGCGCGCGCTCCTCGCGAAGGCGCTAACGCCCACCACGCCGGCGGAGCAAACGGGATCCGATCTCGAGGTGCTCAATACCCTCTCATGGCCTCGCTCGGAACTCGTGACGGTGCCCGCCGCGTTGAACCAGGCGGGAGACCGCGTGACCGGACCGAACGGCGGCGAGGTCTCGTCGCAACGCCTCAAATCCGGTGAACTCGTATTCCTGGCCAAGGAAATCCCGGCGCTCGGATCACAACGCTACTCACTGTCGACCGGCGCAGCCACTCCGCCCCAAACACCGGCGCGCGCTGCCGGCAGCGTGCTCGAGAACGGATTGCTGCGGTTGCGCGTGGACGAAAAAACCGGCGGCATCGTCGAGTTGACGGCCCGCGGCATCGACGGAAACCTGGTGGACACCAGCACCGGCGAAGGCCTGAACGAGTACCGTTACCTCATTGGCGCTGACCCGAAACAGGTTCAAGCCAACGGCCCGGTCAGAATTTCCGTGGGAGAAACCGGCCCGTTGGTCGCCTCGCTCATCATCGAATCGGAAGCCCCGGGCTGCAACAGCCTGAAACGCGAGCTGCGGCAGGTCGCCGGTCAGGATTCGGTCGAAGTCATCAACCGGGTCGACAAAAAGCGGCTGGCGGCGCGCAGTTACCAGGACCAGGACGGCAAGGAGAGTCTCAACTTCGCGTTCCCCTTCCTCGTGCCCGATGGCGATATGCGGTTGGATCTGCCCCTCGGAACGGCGCTGGCGGAAAAGGACCAAATGCCCAGCGCCTGCAAAAACTGGCTGACGGTCGGGCGTTGGGTGGATGTCGCCAACAAACATTACGGCGTCACCTGGGTCACCCTCGACGCACCGCTGATCCAGGTCGGATACCTGTCGGCCACCCTGCTCAATTCGCAGACCAACCCGGACGTCTGGCGCAAACGGATCGATCGCTCGCAGCGGCTTTACTCGTGGGCTATGAATAATCATTGGGGCACCAATTACCGCGCGTACCAGGAAGGTCCCACCGTGTTCCGCTTCATCCTGCGGCCGCATCGCGGAAAAACCGATCCCGCCGACGCGACCCGGTTCTCCACCGGATTCAGCCAGCCGTTGATCGCCACGCGCGCGAGCCGGCAACCGTCCGCCCAACCGTTGCTCCGCCTCGATTCCCCCGACGTGGTGGTGCTCGGGTTGAAACCCGCTGACGATGGCAAAGCCATCATCGTCCGGTTGTTCGGTGCCTCGGGCGAGAAGCACCAAGTGAAGCTGCAATGGGGTCCGACCCCGCCGAAGTCTGTTCACCTGAGCGATACCAGCGAGCGGCCCGGGAGCCCGATCGGCAACCAGATCGTCGTCCCGGGATACGGTTTAGTCACGCTGCGCGCCGAGCTATGAGCCAGGGCCGGGCGCTCTCGAGTCCAAGCTTTGGCTCCGTCTTCGGCTGCCTCGCGGCCGCGTGCCAGTGGGTTTTGATGGGCACCACGAGTCTGCTCTCGGCGGCGCCTGCCCCCCGGGGAGAAACCCGCCCAGCGACCCAATTTCCTCTTCATCTCGAGAAGTGGTTGAGGACGGAGGTCGGAGGTCAGAGGTTACAAATCAGAAATCGGAAGTCCGTCACCGTTCTGTTGAAACGCGAGCGACAAATACCCAGGACTCCCCAGCCCCGGCGGCGCGACGTCATTTGCAATCCACCTGGCTCCCCAGCGCCAACGTTGTGACGTGATATGCGCCCTACCCGGCTCCCCAGCGCCAGAGGCGCGACATGATTATAGTTTGATTCAACAATGCACCCCAAGCCCCAGCGGGGCGGCACGGGACGGGGCCATGGCGGTTAGACCACAACATGGAAACCCTCAAAAATCTTCTTGGACAACTGCATCGTGGCGATGCTTGGCGCGCCCACTGAAACAGGCGGGTTGGACAATCGGTTCATATCAAGGCGGCGCCTGCCGCGCCTGCTGAAGCACCCACATCAGGAGCGCCGCGCCCAGGCCCCCATAGCCAGCCCAGATGTAGTACCACAAAGGGGTGGGAATCACTCGCGAAATCACCTGGGTCTTTGTAGCCATCCTAAACGACCGCTCTCCTCTCGTCTGCTGCTCGGCGGTGGTAATTTCCACCGGTAGTTGCTCACCCGACTCGTGCAGGACGGTGGTTGTTGTGAGCCAGCGATACGCGCCCAGCGAAACCGCGGTATGGATGGCCAGCAGCACGAACAGGGCAAGGAAGAACTGGCTTCGGTGTAATGATGGGTTCATAGGCGCTATACAGTCAACGACCCGCGCTCACTCGCGCCGGGCCAATGACGCACGATACGTAACAGAGACCAGTCCCGGCGTCGAGTGCCGGGTAGGGGCCGGGCTTGCGCCCGACGCCCCCCACGGACCCGTACGTGAGTAATTCACTCATACGGTTCGTCAGCGATGGCTCTTGCGAGCCAAAGACCTTGCAGTTGACGAGACCCCAAGGCGTCATGACTGTTGCTGCCCATCAGAACACTTGTGTTATCTTCGGCAGAGGCAGTGCGAGCGTCTGCTCTATATCAGCCGCGAACTTTTCCCAACTCATCCGGTTCATCGAGTTCCTTCTCCGG
>DBMR01000020.1:22795-24896 GCA_002298785.1 Verrucomicrobia subdivision 3 bacterium UBA693 | reverse complement strand
CAACCTTCCGAAACCGCTGCGTGGCGGTCCAAACTCTGCTCCCCGGCGTGCCGCGCTCTCCCGCAGCGACACATCATATCACGACGTTTTACGAACTCATAGCTTTGCTGGGCTGAGCGAAATGGCGCACTACCTGGCTCAGGCAGGGGGCCACCGCGGCCGGCAGACCCCGGAAAGGGGGTTTCGGCACGCGGACCTTTTCTGTTACCGCGGGCAGTGCGAATGCACACCGCCCGCGCGCCCTGCCTGCAACGCAAGTCAATAGCTATTGGCTGCGCAAGCGGTAGTAGCCGATGGCTCCGTTGGTGGACGTGAAGGTGCAGCTCGACCCGCTAAAAGGCCCGCCAAGCGTGACCCAGATAGGGTTTGGCCCCAGGGTCGAAAGGCCTTCGAGATAGACTCTGCTCGTTGGGCCGGCCCATTGGAGGTACCAATTATTGCCGCCAGCGTTTTGGAACCGGGTGATCGTGGCTCGTACGGGGGCTGGTGTACTGGCGCCAGCCAGGATGAAGTACCACGGCTCGGCACTCCATGGGCCGACCATACCATGAGCATCCTGAGCCCGAACCCGCCAATAGTAATTGATGCCGGGCTGCAGCGCTTGGGATCCCGCGTAAGTGCTCAGCGGAGTTGAGATGGTAACATTCGACAATGGGTTGACAGGTCCGCTCATCTGCAACGAACCGCTCACTTTAGGAGCGGCAAAAGCCGAATCGCTATCGACCTGGAAGTCGTAATACTGGATGAAGTCACCAGCAGGATCCACGCCGGCATACCAGGAGAACATGGTGTTGGTGGTCGGAATAGTCACCCCTCCGGCGGGAGAGGCAAGCATGACCGCCAGCGGCGGCAGCCCCAGTGTATTGACATAGAACGTGGCGGTGGTCATCCACGGCCCGGCATTGGTCCCGTACCAGGCGCGGCAGCGCCACCAGTAACGCGCATTGTCGGCCAGGTTTATGTCAACAGGCCATGTCGTAGTCGTGGGACCCGGCGACACCAGCGGCACCTGGGCGACCAGGTTGCTGAGCCCGGCGTCGGAATAGACTTCGAATTGATACGTCAGCGGGAAGTTCTCCGCATGAACCGCATTGGAGACCACCAGGGTAGGACGTCGAACAATCGTAAGACTGGCCTCGGCTGGCGACGACAATACCGGCGCGCCAGGCGCAACACCGCCGATGCCGATCTTATCGATGTATAGCGGTCGGTTGGGGCCATAGAAAGCAATGCGGATCTTCTTGTTCACATAAGCCGCCAGCGAAATCTGCGCCCGGGTCCAACCGTAACCACCGCAGTAGTTGTCGTGCCAGATCGAGCTGAAGCCCGAACCTTGCGTAGCAACCTGCACGTTGAAGTCGTTGCAGCTCGTCCCCTGGTAGTAGAAGATCAACTGCGGATTGACGGCGTTGCTCAGGTCGATCCAGCCGGCCAGTGACAGCAGCGGATATTCAGTGGCCATATTGGCGTTGTCCGCCACCAGGCTGTAAACACAGTTAGTGCCTTCATAAGGACTGCTGGTAATGATATGCCAGGTACTCGGGATCCAGTTGCCGAGGCCGCTTTCGAAATTGTCGAAGAAGGGATAGCCGAGAGCCAAAGGAACCTGTTCGGCGACACTAACATCGTCGAGGTACCAGCCGTCGGCCTGTTCGCCGCTCCAGCGATTGAGTCGGAACTTGATGGGGACGCTGGCCTGTCCGACCCACCAGGAGAGGTCGATCGCTTCCGGTTGCCACGAGTTCTGTGTCCCGTTGACTATGTAAGTCGAAGTCCCCGCCACATCCACCGCAGCGCGACCGCTGCCGCCGATGGCGTATCGGTCCCAGAACCGCAAGACCGGCCATTGAGCGAGGCGCAAATCCACTGAGGTCTGGGCGGCGTCGTCAGAATTAGGCGTGTAATTGCCGGTCGGAGAGTCAGTCAGGCCGGTCGGCCCGCTGTGGTACGAGTTGGTCGTGAGTCCCCATTGCCCGCCCGTGATCCACTGGTTGAGCGTGCTCATGTCATCGGCCAGCGGGTAAGAGAGCACTGTGGTGGTGACATTGGTTTCGTTGATCGAGGCTGTGTAAATGTCGTTCGTGTCGATCGTGTAGATGCG
>DBMR01000020.1:0-22639 GCA_002298785.1 Verrucomicrobia subdivision 3 bacterium UBA693 | reverse complement strand
TGATTGGCCACCGCGATTCGGTCGATATAGAGCGGCCGGTTCGGGCCGGTGAAGGCCAGGCGGATCTTCTTGTTCACATAACCCGCCAGCGAGACCTGCGCCCGGGTCCAGCCGTAACCGCCGCAGTAGCTGTCGTGCCAAGCAGTGGAGAATCCCGAGCCTTGCGGCGCAACCTGGACAATGAAGTCGTTACAGCTCGTGCCCTGGTAATAGAACACCAACTGCGGGTTGACGGCGTTGGTCAGGTCAATCCAACCCGCCAAGGACAGCATCGGATATTCGGTGGCCATGTTGGCGTTGTCCGCCACCAAACTATAGACACAATTGGTTCCGTCATAGGCGCTGCCGGTAACCACATGCCACGTGCTGCTTATCCAGTTGGTGATCCCGTTGTCGAAGTTGTCGAAGAACGGAAAACCAATCGGAATCGGCGTCTGTTCGGTGATACTTATGTCATCGAGGTACCAGCCGTCGGCCTGTTCGCCGCTCCAGCGGTTGAGCCGGAACTTGATGGGGACGCTGGCCTGTCCGACCCACCAGGAAAGGTCGACCGCTTCCGGTTGCCACGAGTTCTGTGTCCCGTTGACTATGTAAGTCGAAGTCCCCGCCACATCCACCGCAGCGCGACCGCTGCCGCCGATGGCGTATCGGTCCCAGAACCGCAGCACCGGCCACTGCGCGAGGCTTAGATCGAACTGCAGCGTCGCCGCGTCATCGGAATTGGGAGTGTAATTTCCGCCCGGTGAATCCGTCAGGCTTTGCAGGCCTGAATGTCTGGCAGCCGTGGTTAGTCCCCACTGACCGGTCGTGATGAAGTTGTAAGGAGTTGTCGCTTCAAAACTATCCGCAAAGGGCTCGACCAGGAGCGGGGTAGTGGCGGCTGCCACCGGGCCGTCGAGGGAATAGCCGCCATAGGCATTAACGGCATAGACGCGGAAATAATGAGTGGTATTGGGCGACAAGCCGGTAACGACAAAAGAGGTGACGTTCTGGTTGCTGATGACGCCGGAAAGGATTGAATTGATGCTGAGAGCGGCGTTGGTATCGTGGTAAATCGCATAATAGCTGAACGCCCCCTGAGTATTGGAGGGCCAGGTGAGGCGCACCGAGCTGGGGGTGATTTGGTCGATGGATAATGGAGTAACGGTGGTGAGCCCTTCGGTTACGGAGATATTGTCGATGTGCCAGCCATCGGCGGTGTTGGTGGAGTCGCTGGTGAGCCGGAAACGGACCAGCACACTCGGCTGGCCAGCGCAGGTCGTAAGGCCGAAGCGGCCCCGGACCCAGTTGGAGGAGGCGCCACTGAATGAGCCAAGCAGCATCCAGCCAGCCCCCTGGTTGGTTGAGGCTTCGATGTTGGCGTAATCGCCGCTAGCGAGGGTGAATTTATGGCTGAAGCTCAGGATAGGATTGACCGCCGACAGAAAGTTCATCGGGTACGAGAGTGTGAGCGATTGGCCGGCGATATTGTTGGCATAGTTTCCACCGGGCGAATCCGACCAGGAGTGGGTTGGAGAGACCGCGTCCTCAGTTGTGAGTGCCCACGGTGGATCGGCCACCCAGGCGCCGCCGCCGGCTTCGCCGATGTCGAGGAAGGGGTAGTCCATGCCGACGGCAGTTGTGGCGGGAATGACCGGACTAAACGCGAACAGTTGAGCGACGTTCACCACCACGATTTGATAGAAGTACGGCGTTTTGGGAGCGGCGGTGATATCGACGAAGGTCGTTGTGTCCTGACCCGTAACGGTGCCGACGAGGAGACCGTCATGCCAGGGCTGGGAGGCGCTCATGCCACGATAAATGCGGTAGGCGGCGAAATCGCCGATGTTTGAAGCGGTCCAATTAAGTGTAACCGAGTTGGCGGAGACGATAGCCGGCGAGGCGCTCAGCGGATCGGGAGCATCGCCGATGTGGACATCATCGACATACCAGCCGTCCTTGATGACGGAGCTATCGGTCACGAGGTGGAAGCGGACCTTGAACGCAGCGGCGGCACCCCAGGCCGCAAGGTCAAACTGTTGTTCCGCCCAAGTGGGTTGGATGCCAGTGTAAACACCGCCGGGAATCTGGAACCAGGAAGCGCCGCCATTGGTGCTGCCTTCGACATAGACGAAGTCGTAGCCGGCTTCGAGTTCGTACTTGCTCCAGAAATGCAACGCGGGGTGGGCCATGCCGGAGAGATTGATAGCGCCGATCATGCTCATGCTGGACTCTGTGCTGTTGGCGTAATACGCGCCGGGGCTGTCGCTCGCGCAGTAGCTGGGCGAGACGGAACTGGAGGAGTCAATCCCCCACGTTCCGGTATGAGCCCAAGCCCCGTAACCGTTTTCAAAATCGTCATGGAAGTAAGTGTTGGTCTTGTAAAACCAGGTAAGCGTGGCGTTGTTAGTAACCGTCATGATGAAACTGCCGCGGTTGCCCGAAAACGGATAATTGCCGGTCATGGACCAACCGGTGCAGAGGTACTGGATAACCACGCCGTTGGTCACGGTGGGGCTGGGCAACCCCCGGGCCGTGAGGGTGGTTCCTTCCACAATCGTGTTTGCGCCGGGCGGCGGATAAGCGGTGCTGAAGGGAGACGCCACGGTCAAGGTATAGAGAGAATTGACTCTGAAGGTGTTCGTCACGGAGGTCGCCGGCCAATAGTTTGCATCCCCGGCCTGCGAGGCCGCCAGCGTCACCCAGCCATGGTCGGTAAACGAAACATTGGTGCCATTGGATATCACCGCCTGACCAGACAGCACGGTCAGGCTCACCGGGAGGCCAGAGGACGCCGTGGGGTTTAAGTGGAGAACGTTCGTAACCACCTGGCTGGCGATCGGCAGAAAAGTGATTGTTTGCGGGTTTTTGACGATGAAGTTGTTTGTGATCGGCGGAGCCGGGCGCCAATCGGCATCACCGGCCTGGGAGGCCGCGATATAGACCGCTCCCGGTCCAGTGAAGGTCAGCGTATTCGAGCCAGTGATGAGGCCCGGGCCGGAGGCGACACTAAAACTCACCGGCAGCCCGGAGGATGCCTGGGCAGCGAGGAGGACGGTGTCCCCGTTAGTACGGTTGCCAATCGCTGGGAAGTTGGTGATGGTCTGCGCCAAAAAAGGCTGCGGGCTGGTGAATTGCAGCGAGAGGATGTCCTGATCGTTGCAGCCGGCCCCGGTGCTGGCTGTGAACCCGACCCAAATATTGGAAGTGCCGAGCAGGCCTAACAAGTTCAGGTTCGTTCTTGAAAGGATGGGAGACGCGGGCCGGGAAGCGGTGGTGGCCACCCTCAGCTCGAGAATATTCGAAATGCCCACATAATCGACCCAGGCATACCAGACGTTGGCGTTTTTGAGGTTGGGGGCGACCGCCGCACTGAAGGGGTCATTGAGCGTTCCATTCGTGTTGAAGGCCACATGGCTGTCATTGATGTCACCCGGCGTGCCGACGTAATTGGTTTCATTAAAGGTATCGAACTCGACAGCCAGGCTGGGGCTGAGGCCGCCATAGCCCAGATAGGCGTTGCCAGTGCCCAGCGCGGTGCGCCCGACCGACTGGGCCACGAAGGCAATGCCTTCGGCTCCGCCAATCCCGCCAGGATTACTGAGGCGGAAACTGAACGAAGCGCTGAACGAGCCACTCGAGGACAACGTTGCCGGCAGGAAAGCACTGCCCGCCTTGTTGACCACCGACGGAGTCAATCGGAGCACCGCCCCATCCGTGGTATTACTGGGACCGGCGTTTCCGTTGAATGAGAGCAAGGGGGTAAAGAAGTTCGTGATGGTGATGGCGGACGCAGGCAGCTCAGTGAGCAACGTGAATGCAACCATCGCCACCAGTAACATCACCATCGGATTGTTCCGGTATTGCGAAAATTTTTGCTGGCAGCGGTTTAGATATGTCTTCATACCATTGGTTTCTGATTTGGTTTAAACGACGCCGGAGACCGGACTTGGCAAAAGAACCATTGTCCGGCATGAACGAAATGAGAGGTGATAAGAATCAGCAGACGAGGCGGGCGTTTCGCGGAGCGGTAAGAACAAACGTGAACTGAACCCCGATGGGAATATGGCGACAGGATTGCGGCAAATCAGAGCAACAGTCCTGCATGGGCTTTCCGCCCAACCCTTCTTAGCTGCCGAGACGCTCGCGATGCCCCAAGTCCCCACCATAGGAGGTGCCTCAAATACAATTCCACAATTAAGCCGACAACGAAAAGGTACTGCCGTGGTAAAACTTCGAATCGATTTAAGAGCCTAATGGGATGATTTGTCAAGCAGTTACTATAAGTTTCTCGCGGCTTCCGCACCCGAGGAATTACCACGGAATATTCGGAATACTGGAAGGGGATGGTGAATTGGGGCCGCAGGAAACCGCTGATCGTCGCTAATTGGACGCTAATGAAGACCCGGAGCGCGGGCGTCCGCGTCCGCTTACATCGTTCGGAGGACGGCCACGGTTAACCTTCGCGGGGGCGTGTCGGCGAATTCATGGCTGCGTTGGCCTCGCGTTCGGTCGTGCAAAAGCGAGCTTGGAACCTCGCGCTCCGCCCGAGAACTGAGCCTGGACATGATGAACGGGATTTACAGGATGAGACAAAAGCGGTCGCGGCCGGCAAAGCGGGTATTTCACCCGGAACGAGCACCGCCCGCTCCTGCTCAAACCGCATGGGTTTTTGGGGTAGGTATCACCAAATCCGCCACCTGTGGCTACAACATCGCCGGCGAGGTCCCCATGGTCACCACCCCGGCTCCGCGGCAGGCTCCTCAAGTCGCCCGCTCGCAATACAATGAAATGCTTAAAGCGACCAAGCAGTCGGAGCGCGAGCTTCCAAGGGCGCTTTTTAAGGTGCGGGGGGGAGGTGCAAACGGAGGGATTTGCAGGACGTTGTTTCTACCCCAGCTCCGGAGCGCCACGTATAGTTTCACAAACCATAAACAATAATTTTCCCAGCTCCATCGGAGCGGCACAGTCGTTCAAGCCGGGTAGTGGACCAGGGTGTTTCTCGGGGATGCAATGCGCCGAACACCACCTGCGTTGCACCGTCGGCTTCCTTCATGCCGCCCCGACTGGGGATTGGGATCCCTTATGGGATGGAAGACTATAAACATGCCGCGCCGCTGGCGCTCAAAGGAAGCGGCAGGAATTTGAGGTTGGGAGCGGGGTGCGCACGGAAAGAATTGCGCGACGTTGTTTCTACCCCAGCTCCGGAGGAGCGCCACGTGTATAGTTTCACAAACCATAAACAGTAATTTTCCCAGCTCCATCGGAGCGGCATAGTCGTTCAAGTCGGGGTAGTGGACCAGGGTGTTTCTCGGGGATGCAATGCGCCGAACTCCACCTGGGTTGCACCGTCGGCTTCCTTCATGCCGCCCCACTGGGGCTTGGGATGCCTTATGGGATGTAAAACTATAAGCATGCCGCGCCGCTGGCGCTCAACGGAAGCGGCAGGAATTTGCGGAGGTGAGTGGGGTGCAGTCTTTGCGGTCGCTCGGGGGAGCAGTCCTCATTATTTGTCGCCCACACCCTCACAAATACATGAGGACTGACCCCGCTCGCTGGTCGGCGACATTCGATCCGCCGCGCAGGCGTCGAGCGCGCGTCATGGCGTGCTCGGGTTGCCGTTGCATGGTCCTGTCGAATTAACTGGACCCAAATAAGGCTGGGTCATAGATTTGGGCTATGCTATGGCAGCAAGGAATGCGTTCTTCGTTTATTGGCGCGGATCCCAATCGTCATGCTTTCCTGCGAATCAGGGGGAATCCTTGGTCGCGGACCTTTCCCAGTCGACTGTCCCCTCGAGATGCTTTCAGCTACACCTTGGCGGCCAAGGGCAGGACCTCCGTAAGCGGCAACACTCGTGTGGCGGCGAGTTCGAGGAGTCGAAGGACGCTCTCGATTAACACGACGGCTGCGCGGGGGCATCTGGGGAGTTCAAAATCGGCGGTCGCACCTTGCACGGTTAACCACGTGCGCACGGAGCAGGCGGTGGGGACCAAGAAGCGCCAAAGCGATCTGTTCACCATCTTTCCCCTTTTTCTTCGCTATCAAGCCTTCAGTCATATTCTTCGTAGCCCGGGCACAAACAGATGAGAACGACCGTACTTCTGTTGTCCTTGGCTTTTGTTGTAGCTGCCATCCTTCTCTTGAATGGAGAGATGAAGCAAAGGCGGGTATTACGAAACCTCGGGATATGCGCCGGGGTACATACCGGGATTGATTATCTTGAAAGGTTTAGTGGGGGTGAGATCGAAGCGGTTGTTGTTCACCCTACACCGGATCCCGTGGCTCTTAATCGTTTGTTCGCCCAGGAAATCAAAAAGCTGCCTTCCGACTTGGGCTTTTCTGACATGGTTGGTGCGAGTGGGCTGATTCTCGACGCTTGGGGAAGGCCGCTCCTGTTTGCTTCGACCAATTCTTCCGTATATGGAATGCTGCCTGCTGACATAAATCAGGCCAAACGACGAATCGTCGTGTGGTCCGCGGGTCCCGACGGTAAAAATGACTGGGGTAAGGCGGATGACAAATATTAGCCGGGGTATCGGATATGACTTACCCGACCAGCCAGTAAGCGTAGCGACGACATACTTGTCGCCATACAACAGTTCGTGAAGGGGGCGCCCATAGCGCGGGGTCATGTTGGAATCACTGAGGTTTTTCAGCGGGCTTTTTGGCGCCAAAAACGGCGTGAAGAAAATCCATCGCAATTTCGCGCACGCCCCCCCCCCACACACACGAGGGTTGATTTCATAGATCAGGAAACGGAGCTGAGGGAGCTAAGCTGGGTATAGCCAAATCGATCGTTTGGGGGTTATGGTAGCAGGGACGCTTTCCACCACGTCCGAAACATCTTCTAGGACCACGCGGAAAGGGAGCAGGCGGAGCGCGAGCTTCCAAGATCGCTTTTTAGGGTGCGGGGGGAGAGGTGCGCATGGAAAGAATTGCGCGACGTTGTTTCTACCCCAGCTCCGGAGGAGCGCCACGTGTATAGTTTCACAAACCATAAACAGTAATTTTCCCAGCTCCATCGGAGCGGCATAGTCGTTCAAGTCGGGGTAGTGGACCAGGGTGTTTCCCGGGGATGCAATGCGCCGAACACTACCAAGGTTGCACTGTTGGCTTCCTTCATGCCGCCCCGACTGGGGCTTGGGATGCCTTATGGGGTGGAAGACTATAAACATGCCGCGCCGCTGGCGCTCAAAGGAAGCGGCAAGAATTTGAGGATGAGGGTCTGGTGCAGTGTCTGTGGACGCTCAGGTGATCAATCCTGTTGTCAACCACGACCCCACAAATACATGAAGGACGGACCCCGCTCGGGCGCGAAAACGGCGATTGAATTGCCGGAGGGTTTCGTAGAGTTTGATCCTGGAAATCAACGTCCACTCGGATAACCGCATGAATCAATATTTACCTTCACAGTGGCGAAAATGGCCGGTCCTCGGGTTGATGGTGGCCTTGCTGGTAGCTGTGGTGGCTCAACCTGTATCAGGCGCCGGATTGCGGGCTCCATCCGTTCCTCTCGTTACGCATGATCCTTACTTCAGCATCTGGTCTCCGGCGGACAAGCTGACGCAGGCGGACCCGGTCCACTGGACGGGCAAACCGCATCGGCTCACGAGTTTGCTGCGCCTGGACGGCAAGGCGTTTCGACTGATGGGGACAAGTCCGACCAATACGCCGGCCTTCCCGCAGACAGGGTACGAGGTGACCCCCACGCGGACCATTTACCGGTTTGAGGGGGAAGGAGTGCGCCTGGCGCTTACGTTCATGACACCGGCATTGCCGGAGGACCTGGATATTTTGTCGCGGCCGGTGACCTACGTCACTTGGACGTTCGAGTCTACGGATGGGCAGCATCACAGCGTGCAGGTCTATTTCGACGCCCGCGGAGAAATCGCGGTCAATCGCGGCGGCCAGTCGGTCCGCCGCGAGCGAAGCGATGAAGGGGAACTCAAAGGATCACGGATCGGCGCGCGGGACCAGCTCACCTTGCAGCAGAAGGGAGACGATCTTCGGATTGACTGGGGGTATCTCTACGTCGCCGCGCCAACAAATCAGACGCCGAAACGTGATTTCACCATCGCCGACATTTCCCAGACGGCATTCGTTCGATCTGGCGTCGGGGTCGAGGGCGGGGTGCTGGATTGGTTTGGCGGCAGCAAAGGCGAAGACTGGACGGCGGCTTTCAAATTCGAGTTTGGGATCAACCTGAAGGCGGTGGAGCCGGGGCCCGTTTCGCGGTGGCTCATGCTGGCTTATGATGATGAGCTTTCGATCAAGTATTTCCGGCAGCAGCTCCGGCCGTACTGGCGGCGGAACGGGGACGATGCCAGTGCGTTATTGCGTAAAGCCGCGGCGGATTACGAGACGCTGAAGGAGCGTTGCGAGAAGTTCGACCGCGAGCTGATCGCCGAACTCCGTGCCGCGGGCGGCGAACAGTATGCACAGCTTTGTGTGCTGTCGTATCGGCAGACCCTGGCGGGGAACAAGATCGTGGCGGATGCCAACGGACAGCCGCTGATGTTCCCGAAGGAGAATTTCTCGAACGGCTGCATTGGCACGGTGGATGTGCTGTTTCCGCAGGCGCCGTTCTTTCTCGTGTTCAGTCCGGCGCTGACGAAGGGCATGCTGGTGCCGATATTGGATTATGCGGCGTCGACCCGTTGGCCTTATGGCTATGCGCCGCACGACCTGGGCACTTACCCGCACGCGACCGGGCAGGTGTACGGCATGGGCGGCAAGGACGGCGACCGCATGCCGGTGGAGGAGAGCGGGAACATGCTGATCATGCTGGCGGCGCTGGCGCGGCAGCAGGGGAACGCCGGGCTGGCGACCAATTATTGGCCGATGTTGAACCGGTGGGCGGATTACCTGGTGCGGGAGGGGCTTGATCCCACCAACCAGCTTTGCTCAGCGGATATGTTCGGCCACCTGCCGCGCAACGCGAACCTCGCCCTCAAAGCCATCATCGGCATCGGGGGTTTCGCACAATTGTGCCAGCTCAGTGGCAGGCCGGAGGAGGCGCGGAAATACCTCGGGATCGCTCGCGATTACGCTGCCCGGTGGCAGGCGTTGGCGAAAGACGACGGCCACACCCGCCTGGCCTATCATCTGCCCGGATCCTGGGGCATGAAGCACAATCTGATTTGGGACCGCGTGCTCGGGTTGAACCTGTTCCCCGATTCCGTCGGGGACGCCGAAGTCGCGTGGTACCTGAAAGTGCAGAATGAATTCGGGCTGCCGGTGGATAACCGCACTCCCACCTCGCTGATTGACTGGGCGATGTGGAGCATCGCCCTGGCGCGGACGGACCGGGATTTTAAGGCGCTGGCGGCGCCCATATTCCGTTACGTGAACGAGACCCCGACTCGCGTGCCACTGGGGGATTGGTACACCACCACCAATGCGGTGCATAAAGGGATGCAGGCCCGTCCGGTCGTGGGCGGTCTCTTCATCAAAATGCTTGCCGCCGCCCCCGTCTGGACGAAATGGGCCCGGCAAGGCGCGGATGCGAGCGGGCCCTGGGCGCCGGCACCCATCGGGCCTCCGCCCCGGGAAGTGGTTCCGACCGCCCGGACCGTGCCTTCGAAATGGCGTTACACCCTGGAGACGCCGGCTGCGGACTGGGTGAAGCCCGGCTTTGATGACTCCGGCTGGAAGGAAGGAAAAGCCGCGTTTGGCACTGAAGGCACGCCGGGCGCCATCATCGGCACCGAATGGCGCACCAAAGACATCTGGCTGCGCCGCGAAGTCACCTTGCTAGAGCGCCCGCTCCGGAACCCGCGGCTGCTGCTCATCTACGATGAAGATCCGGAGATATATCTCAATGGCGTACTGGCGGCGCGGCGGGAAGGCTGGATTACGGATTATGACGAGGTGGACATTGCGCCCGAGGCGCGGACGGCGCTCAAGCCGGGCCGTGTGGTCATCGCGGTGCACGCCCGCCAAACTTACGGCGGCCAGGTCATTGATCTGGGCTTGGTTGAGGATGGGGAGGTCGCCACGAACGGGGGCAAGCCGCTCCCGGGGTTGCGGTTGCTGCTGGATACGCCGCTACGGGACACCTCGCTCTGTCGCGGTCCGGAAGGCGACTGGTATCTGACCGGTACGGTCGAGCCGTTCTGGGATTACAACGAAGGGATCAAGGTTTGGAAATCGAAGGACCTCTCAAAATGGGAACCGCTGGGCATGGTGTGGAAATATGGCGCCAGCCCGTGGCATCGGCCGTACCTGGAAAAGCGGAAACCGCTTTGGGCCCCGGAAATTCATTATCTGAAGAGCAATTTCTGGCTGACGTACAGCATCCCGGGCTGGGATGGCACAGGCCGAACCTCGGGCTGCGGCCTGCTGAAGAGCACCACGGGCAAGGCCGAAGGGCCGTATGAAGACGTGCAGCCTGGCGAACGGATGGGGGACGAGATCGACGCCTCGCTGTTTCAGGACGACGACGGCACGGTGTACTACCTCTGGCACAGCGGCAAAATCGCGCGGTTAAAACCGGACATGAGCGGGTTAGCCGAGCCTTATCATTGGCTGCGAACGACGACGACCGATCCCGATCCGCGGCATCATTCGGGTCTGTGCGCGGGGATTTTCGGCAAGGACTCATTCGATCATGTGGGATACGAGGGGGCGTTCATCTTCAAGGATCATGGGCGTTACTACCTGGCCTGTTCTGATAATTGCGATGGTCGCTACAGTTGCATGATCTCGAGCTCGACCAACCTGTTTGGTCCCTACGGCGAACGGTATGAGGCCATCCCGCATGGCGGCCATAACATGTTCTTCCGGGATGCGGAAGGGCAGTGGTGGTCGTCGTTTTTCGGGAGCGACCCCAAGGCGCCGGTGAGCGAGCGTCCAGGCATTTTGCCGGTGCGAATCACGCCGGACGGTCGGGTCGAGCCGAAATAAGCCGATTCGAATGTCTTGATTAGAGCTTGAATTGGCGTCGAATCCAAGGTAACCTGAGGACATTACCGAGCTTATGAAGACGATCAAGATGCTGTCCCTGGCCGCGGCGTTGCTTTTTAGCGCGGGAGCGAGTTGGGCGGAAAACTACGCGATCGATTGGTATACCATCGATGGCGGGGGTGGAACCAGCACCGGCGGAGTATTCTCGGTGTCCGGCACGATTGGCCAGCCGGATGCGGGCGCCATGAGCGGTGGTGCTTACACGCTGCAAGGTGGTTTCTGGGGAATTGTCAGTGCCATCCAGACTCCGGGCTCGCCGTTATTGTCGATTTTTCACTCCACCACCAACACGGTGGTGATCTCCTGGCCGTCGCCCAGCAGCGGCTTTGTGCTGCAACAGAATCAAAGCCTGTCCACGACCAACTGGGTGGGGACGAGTCAAACGCCTATCGACGACGGGGTCACGCGTTCGATTGTGATCAAACCGCCCGTGGGCAACTGGTTTTTCCGGCTGAAACAATAAGGTTGGCTGGAAGCCAGGTTCAGGTGGGAAGAGGACGCAAGGCAGCCAGTGCGTCCAGAAAATCAGGTGGGAGCGGGGCTTTGAACTCCATTTTTCGGCCGAGGCGTGGGTGTGTGAACGCGAGCTCGAACGCGTGGAGCATTTGGCGCGGGGCGGCGTAGCCTGTGAGATCCTCCAATTTCTGGTTCTGACGATTGCCGTAGGTGCGATCACCTACCAACGGATGTCCCACATGCTGGAAGTGGACCCGGATTTGGTGGGTGCGCCCGGTGTGGATGACGGCTTCGACCAGGGTGGCCGAGCGCAGACGTTCCAGCACCCGGTAACTGGTACGGGCTTCGCGGCCGAGATCCTCGCTGACCGCCATGCGCTTGCGGTGGGTCGAGTGCCGCGCGATGGCCGCCCGGATTTCGCCCGTATCGCGGGCCAGTTCTCCACAAACGATGGCCTGGTAAATCTTGTGCACCTTGCGTGAAGCGAATTGGGCGGAGAGCGCCAGGTGTGCTTCATCGGACTTGGCTACCACCAGGCAGCCGCTGGTTTCCTTGTCCAGGCGATGGACAATGCCCGGGCGGGCAACGCCGCCGATCCCGCTCAGTCGACCCGCGCAATGGTGGAGGAGCGCGTTCACCAGCGTATGTTCATCGTGCCCCGCCGCCGGATGCACGACCAACCCGGCGGGTTTGTTCACCACCAGCAGGCTGGCGTCTTCAAAGAGGATCTCTAAGGGGATATCCTCTGGACGGGCTTCAGCGGCGCGGGCCTCAGGCCAGTGCACGGTGACGGTCTGCCCCGCCCGCGGTGAGTGGGTGGGTTTAACCTGGCGACCGTCCACCTGGATATGGCCTTCGTCGATGAGACGCTGGATGGCGCCGCGCGAGACGGCCGGGAATTTGGTTCGCAACCAAGTGTCCAGTCTCTCGGAAGGAAGGGTTTTTTCGACGATTAAAGCCTCGGCGCGGGAACTCACGGGTGCCTAAGAGGGGGGAGAAGTCGGTTCGGGCGTTGCCGGGTCGGATTTGGCGGCATGCTCATTTTTCCAGGTTGCCAGGAGCACGAGCACCACTCCCGAGCAGATGGCCGAGTCGGCCACATTAAAGGCCGGGAACCCGATCTCTTTGCCGCCGTATTGGATATAAAAATAAAGGAAATCGATGACGTGCCCCACGCGCAAGCGGTCGATGAGATTGCCGATGATGCCACCGAAGATCAGGCCGAGGGCGGTTTGGCCCAGCAAGGTTTTGGAATCAAAATGGTGCCGGGTAAAGAACAGCACGCCCAGGGCGATGATGGCGACGACGGCGAGGATTTCGTTATTGCCGCGGAACATGCTCCAGGCGGCCCCGGTATTGCCCCAGTGAACGAATTTGAAGAAGCCGTCGGCGACGATTTTTTCCTCGGCATAACCCAGGAGGCGCAGCACGAGCAATTTGGTGAACTGATCCAAGGCAATGACCACCACCGCGAGCAGCGCAATGCGCCGGTTCGAAGTTTGGGCGATGGAATTGGCCAAGGTCATGTCCGCGATGGTGCCAGATTTAAGCCACTCCCGGGCGGGAAGACAAATCAAATTGGCCGGGACCGGTTAAAAATGTCCAAAAAGTCTGTTGACTTGAAGGCGTGGTTTGTTATTTTCCCCCTTCCTTTTACCGGGATTTTGAGATGAAAACGTATTTGCCCAAAGTGAATTTGGATCAGCGCAAATGGCATGTGATTGATGCCAACGGCGCGGTGCTGGGTCGTCTAGCGGCCCAGGTAGCTGACATTCTACGCGGAAAAAACAAGCCGATTTACACGCCGCACCTCGATGCGGGCGACTTCGTGGTGGTGATTAACGCCGCCAAGGTCAAGGTGACCGGCAAGAAGGAAACGGACAAGAAGTTCATGTCCTATTCCGGTTGGAAAGGTGGCGAGAAATACGCCACGGTCGAGCAGGTGCGGGCGAAAGCGCCCGAACGCCTGATCACCCACGCCGTGCGGGGCATGGTGCCCAAGAACCGCCTCGGCCGGGTGCTCATGACCAAGCTCAAAGTTTACAAAGGCGACCAGCATCCGCACGCTGCGCAGACGCCCGACAAACTGGCTCCCGCGAACTAAGCCTTAACCTGATTAGCCGCCATGTCTGACATTAAACTTCCCGAAGCCAAGACTCCCAAAAACCTGGGCACCGGCCGCCGCAAAACCGCTGTCGCCCGCGTCCGCCTCTCGGCGGGCACCGGCAAGATCCTGGTCAACGGCCGCCCGTTTGAAGCCCATTTCCCGCTGGAATCGCACCGCTCGGCGGCGATGCAGCCCCTGACCGTCACCGGGACGGCGGATAAATTTGACGCCTTTGTGCGTGTCACCGGCGGCGGCCCCAACGGGCAGGCCGGCGCGGTGCGCCACGGCATCGCCCGTGCCTTGCTCACGGTGGATGTGAACCTGCGTCCGCTTCTCAAGGCGGAAGGCCTGCTCACCCGCGACCCGCGTATGCGTGAGCGCAAGAAGTACGGTCAACCGGGCGCTCGCCGGCGCTTCCAATACAGCAAGCGTTAAGCTGTCTTTTTTCCGAAAAACCCCGCCGGCCTTCCGGCGGGGTTTTTTCTTACCTGCGCCGCATTTCTTTGCGGTGGGAAGTGCGTGGGCCTTTCAAGAAAGCTGGAATTCTATTGCCGTTGGTTGGATTATGGTTTGAACGTTTATGAGTAAGAAGAGAGTCGCAATTGTCGGAGCCTCCGGATATTCCGGGGAAGAACTGGTGCGCCTGTTGCTGGGCCACCCGCAGGTGGATTTGGTGGCCGTGACGTCCCGTCAATACGCCGGGCAATCGCTCGCCGCGATTTTTCCGCGCTTCGGGCACCTGCCGGCCGCGCGGGCGTTGAAATTCACCGAGCCCCGCGCGGATGAACTCGCGCGCCAGGCGGAGGTGGTTTTTCTGGCGTTGCCGCATGGGGTGGCGGCGGAATATGCGGTGCCGCTGCTGGCACAGGGGGCGGTGGTGATCGATCTGAGCGCGGACTTCCGCGTGAGCGATCCCGCCGTTTACAAGGATTTCTACGCGCACGACCATCCGGCGCCGACGTTGTTGCCGCAGGCTGTTTACGGTTCGCCGGAGTTGTATCGGGAGAAGATCCGGCAATCCCGCCTGATCGCTTCGCCCGGGTGTTATCCGACCAGCATCCTGCTGCCGCTGGTGCCGTTGCTGCGCGCCGGCTTGATTGGCACCGGGAACATCATCGCGGATTCGCTCAGTGGCGTCAGCGGCGCCGGGCGCAAGGCTGAACTGGATTATCTGTTTGTGGAGTGCAACGAGAGCGTGCGGCCCTATGGGCTGCCCAAACACCGGCACCTTTCGGAAATCGAGCAGGAATTGTCCGTGGCCGCCGGTTCCCGGGTGGTCATTCAATTCACGCCGCACCTGATTCCGGTGAATCGCGGCATTCTCACCACGCTTTACACCCACCCGACGACCGCGATCGGCGACGCCGCAGCGGCGTCCGAGTTCAGCGCCCGGGTGGGGGCCTGTTACCGCGCTGCCTACGGGCAGGAACCGTTTGTGCGTGTGCTCGAAGGCAAGGCGCTGCCGGATACGAAAAACGTCGTGGGCACAAACGTGCTCGAACTGGCTTGGCGGGTGGACCCACGGACTGGACGGTTGATCGTGTTGTCCGCCGAGGACAACCTGGTCAAAGGCGCCAGCGGTCAGGCGGTGCAAAGCATGAATCTGCTCTGCGGCTTTCCCGAAACGGCCGGGTTAATTTGAAACCAGGCCGCATTGGGCGACATTACTGCTGTCATGAAAGTCACCTATTACCTCGAAGTCATTTCCTCGTGGTGCTACTGGGCCGAGCCCGCCTGGACCGAGCTGAAACGGCGCTACACCGGTCGCGTGGATTTTGGGTGGAAACTGGCACAGATGCCGGCCGACGCCTATCCCGTGTCCGCGGAGCAATGTGATTGGTTTTACCGCCGCAGCGGCAGCGTCACGCGGTCGCCGTTCATGCTGAATTCCGGGTGGTTCGAGCCGGAGATTCGAGGTTACCTGGTGCCGAATTTGGTGACGGAAGCGGCCCGCGATTTCGGGGTTACGGACGATCGGGTGCGCCTGGCGGTTGCGCACGCGGCCGTGCGGGAGGGCAAGAAGGTGGGACGCTGGGACGTGGCGGTCGCCACGGCGGTGGCGGCGGGAGACCTGGAGCCAAAAGCGCTGCTTGAACGGGCGCAATCGCCGGAAATTGCGGCACGTCTCGAAGCTTCCACCCGCGAGTTCCACGCCTTGCAGGTCACGCAGAGACCAACCTTCCTGCTCGAAAACAGCATTGGCGACCGGGCTTTGTTCTCCGGCATTGTGCGCGTTGAGCCTTTGATCGCTGCGGTGGAGGCGTTGCTGGCGGATGAGGCGGCCTATGCTTCGTGGAAAGCGCATTTTGGCGATCCACCCGCGCACTAGGCGGCGTGGCTGCCTGTCGGCAATGAAGGAGCGAACACACCCGCAGCGCGGACGGACCCGCGGACTGGCGTTGGCCATCCTGCTGAGCGGCCTGCTGCGGGCGTTTCCGGGTGAACTCATCGATACCGACGTCACCGCGCTGCGCGCCGCGAAACCCGGGCAATCCGTTTTTCTCTCGATCGTGACGAACTTGCAGCAACTCCCGTTGTTGCCGGTGCAGGTGGCTCGCGTCGCGGGCCCGCAATTCCTGTTCTCGGACAAGCCGGAGACGTTTTTCACCAACGGCATCGCGCTGCGCGAGACGGTGCGCCCAGGTGCGGTCCGGCTCTATTTCTATCATGTGCCGGAGCCCTCACCGCGCGGCAAGGTCATCTCGGTGGTGATCGAAAATCCCGGCTCCGAGCCGCTGCAATTGCGAACCACGCGGTCGATTTTTCCCCGGCCGGGTGGGAATTACCATCGGGTGGCACAGGAGGCTTTGCTATCCTTCATGGCACCGGTCGGGACGGCCGAGGCGGCCCGGGTGATCCCTGCGGGTGGACGCATCCTGTTGGATCCGCGCCTGGAGCAAGCCGTGGCCAAGCCGGACCAGTTGGTGCACGGCATTTATGAATTTGAAGTGAGCCACCCCGCGCGGGTCAGCGTCCTGCAACACGATCCCGGGCAAGAGAGCCTGCAGGTTCTGGATCAACTGCCCAGGTTGCCCGGCAAAGCACCGGGTAGTGAGCCGCCCTCGGGTGCCGGACGTGGATATTTCGAGGTATCGAATTTCGAAGTGACGTCCGACCCCGGCGGCGCGTTGCAATCATCAAATCTCCCGGCGCGATTGATTATTGCCGACGGCCGGCGTGATGCGTGGATTCGCGGGCGGGACAGCATCGCGAATCTCGAAGCCGTCAACGTTGGGAATTACGGCGTGAAATACCGGTTGCGGCTCCGGCGGCAGGGCGGGGATGGCCGGGCGCTGGCGGTGGTGTTGTGCAAGCTGGATGTCGTCAACCAATGGTGTGGCGCGGTGGCCGCGGCCATGATGGTAAACTCCGGGCCGTCCAGTGGACAGGTGGTGCGGTTGCCCTCGGATAAACCACTCCTGCGCGAGCGAGGTGAAGCTTGTGTGGTGTGCACCTTTCCACCGCTGGCCGCCGACGCGACGCAGGAGATCGATCTCGAATACTCGCCCCCGGGCGCCGCGTGCCTGCCGACGCCGTTCCTGCTTTTGCCGTTCGATCCGTAAAGCGGACTTGGAACTCCGCGCACCCGCCGAGGTGCACCTTCCCGGAGCGCGGGCGTCCACGCCCGCTTACCCCATCCGAAGTGCTGCGTTGCCTGTTTAAGGCGATGCAGTCCGAACCTATGCGGCCTCCGCCCCTCCGTTCGTAACTGCTAAATACACCGCAACGGCCTGCGGTACATCACTCATGAATAAGCTCTTGCGGAGAATGGCAAAAGCGAGCGATCCCCAGACCGGGTCGGACTTGAAGCCCGCCCGGTCTCACGACCTGTTACGCCAGCTTACGAAGCGGGGTGCTGCGGATACTTCGGCTTCTTGACGTGCGCGGGCGGATTCTTCTTGAGGGCGTTCAGCACCTCGGTCACGGCACGCTCAATCTGCGGATCACGTCCTTGCGACATCAGGGCCGGGTCATCCACTACGTTTATATCGGGCTCGACGCCGAAACCTTCGATGATCCACTCGCCCTTCGTGTTGTAGATGCCGAAAGTGGGGACGGTGATGTGTCCGTCATCGATCAGGGCTGGCGTGCCCGTGATGCCAATCAGTCCGCCCCAGGTGCGCGTCCCGATCACCGGGCCGAGCTTGGCCTGTTGGAAGTAGAAGGGGAAGCAGTCGCCGCCGGAGCCACTCCAGCCGTTGGCCAGCATCGCCTTGGGACCGGAATGCGCCACCTCCGGCCAGGACCAGTCTTTGCCGTCGCGCACGCCCCAGTAGTTCAGGGTTTTGCGGGCTAGCAACTCGATAAAGCGGTCGGGAATCTGGCCGCCGCTGTTAAAGCGCTCATCGATGATGAGCCCGGGTTTGGTGAATTGCGCGCGGAACTGGCGGACCAGTTCGTTCTGGCCGCCGCGTCCGGTATCCGGGACATACACGTAACCGATTTGGCCTTTGGAAAGGTCTTCAACCTGCTTGCGGTTGGTCTCGATCCAAGCCAGGTGCCGGAGCCGAGCCTCGCTGGAAAGGGTCTGCACGAGCACCTCGCGTGAGCCTTCCATGCCCGGCTTGCTGTTAACCGTCAGGAACACCGGCTTATCCGCCTGCCCCTGGAACGACGCATACGGTTCGAGGTCGGGATCCAGGGCCACCCCGTTCACCGCCAGCAGGTAATCGCCCTCCTTCACTTCGACTCCCGGCGCGCGCAACGGGGAGCGATCAGCATCCCAATCCGCGCCCTCGATTATATGTGCGATGCGATAGCAGCCGTTAGTGCGTTCGAAATCGACTCCGAGGTAACCAACACCGCGCTGCGGTTCATTCTCTGTCACGCCGCCGCTGCGATAGGTGTGCGAGGCGCTCAATTCCGAGATCAGCTCGCCAATGACGTAATTCACATCCCAGCGGGTAACCGCATCTTTCATCAACCCGCCGTAGCGTTGCCGCATGGCTTTCCAATCCACTCCATGCATGCCTGGGTCGTAGAAGAAGTCCCGTTCCAGCCGCCAGGTCTCGGTGAAGATCTGCTGCCATTCCGCCACCGGATCGATCATTGACTCCAGCGAGCTGACGTTCACGCGCTTGTCCATTTTCTGACCTTCTTTGGGCTCGATGATGGCGTAATCGGCCCGGCGCCGCACCAGCATCTTCTCTCCCTTCGCCGACAGGATGGCGTCGTCCACGTCGTCCAACACGGTCTTCTCCTCGCGCTTCTCGAATTCAAACGCGAGCAGCGTGCTTTTCTCATCGACGGACCCGGCGCGCGGGAGGCGGCGATAGAGCAGCTTGCCATTCACGGCGATCAGGTCCGCGTAGTAACCCGCGCGCGGCGGCAACACGACTGCGCGGCGCTCGAAGTCGGCGAACTCGATCTCGATCGCTTTGACCGGTTTGTCCTCTTTCTTCTCCTCTTTGTCGTCCGACTTGGCTTTGTCGGCGCTGGCGACGGCGTCTTTGGTTTCCCGGGCCGGTTCGTCCTTCTTATCGGCTAGCTGCGGCTCATCCTTTTTGCGGTCGGGATCTTCCGGCTTCTTCTTGTCTTTGCCCGAGACCTTATCCTTCTCTTTGTCTTTATCTTTCTTCTTGTCGATTTCCTCGTCGTTGCGGGGCGCGAGCGGAGAGGGGACGTCTTTGCGCAACGCCACCGCCAGCAGTTGATAGGTGTTGGGGTAAACCCAGGTGTTGTCCAGGTCGCCGTAGATCGGGTTGAATTCCCGGCCGGATTTATAGTAAAGATATTTGCCCTCGGGATCAAACACCGGCTCGTCGTCATCGTAGTAACCCGCGGTGACCTGGTGGGTCTTGTTTTCCTTGGTGTCGAAAATGACGATGGCGGTGTGGCGACTGTCGAGGTCCTGCGGGAAAGCCACCCAACGGCTGTCTTTGGACCAGCTCACCTTGAAGCGGTTCAAGCCATCCTGATACAGCCAAAGCTGCTTCGCGATCTGGCGCGTCTCTTTTTTGTCGAGATCATGCAGTTTCACGCCCATGGTCTGATCGATGAACACCAGCTTCTTCGAGTCCGGCGACCACATCGGATGATACCGGAATCCGGCGCCCAGTTGCGTGAGCGTTTGTTCCTCCCCGGTGCCATCGGCCGGGCGGATGGTCAGCTCGTATTCGCCCGAGCGATCGCTGAAGTAGGCCAGGAGTTTGCCGTCCGGTGACCACGCCGGGAAGCGCTCCGCGACGCCCGAAGAGCGGGTGAGATTGCGCACCACGCCGTTCTCGGCCGGCACGGTGAAGAGTTCGCCACGGGCTTCGAAAGCCACCCGCTTGCCGCTGGGTGAAAGATCGGGCTGGCGTGCGAAGCGTGAGACGTCCTCGTTGCGGGGTTTGAGCGTGGCCCGATCCGTCACCACCTGGATGTTGACCTCGTGATACTTTTCATCCGCCAGGCTCAGCAGGTAAAGGCGGCCGCCGTTTTCAAACACGATGTCCTCGGGGCCAATGCTCGGGAAATGGATGTCGAACTGATCGAACGTCGTGATCTGACGCAGCTTGCCGGTTTTGACATCGGCGGCCCAGATGTTGGAACGTTTGTTTTTGTCGCGGTCCGAGAGGAAGTAGAGAGTGTTGCCGTGCCACATCGGTTGGGTGTTGGCGACTTCGCTGCCGGTGAGGTTTTTGGCCTGGTGTGTTTGCAAGTCAAACAGCCAGATGGCCGGGTTCATGCCGCCGCGATACCGTTTCCAGGTGCGAAAATCGATGGCGATCGGCACGTAGGCCAGCGTTTTGCCGTCGTCCGAAATCGAACCGAATTCCCCATACGGCAGGGGCAGCTTCTCCGGCAGCCCGCCGTCCACGGAAATCTTGAACAGTTGATTGAACCGGTCCTTCTCGCTGGCGCGCGAGCTGGCGAACAGGAGCGCTTTGCCGTCGGGGTACCAGTCCAGCATGCGATCGGGCGCGCCGTGGAAGGTCAATCGCCGGGGCAACCCGCCCGCGGCCGGCATGATGTAGATGTCGCTGTTGCCGTCGTAATTGCCGGTGAAGGCGATTTGAGTGCCGTCGGGCGAGAATCGAGGGAAACTCTCCTCGCCGCGCGGCGAGCTGAGCCGAAAGGCGGCTCCGCCCGTTTTGGGCGCGACCCAGATGTCCCCGGCATACACAAATGCAATCTGTGTGGCCGAGACATCGGCGTAACGGAACATGCGGGCGTCGATTCCGTTGGTGGAGGTGGAGGCATCGTTGGCGGCCCGGGCAGAAATGGTTGCCAGACCAACGACCGCCAAACCGGCGGCCAGAAGACAATTCAAGTTATTCATCTTACGAATGGCAAATGCTATGCAACTTCAGTTCGAGGAAAAGCCAATTCTTGAAACGGGCGGAGGTTCCCGATCACCTGCCGGAACTACAAAAGGTGGGAGGTAAGTGGCTAGACCTGTTTCGAGGCAATGAGGAGGTTGACGTCCAGGAGGTATTTCACGGCAAATCATCCTGGAGCGACCTGACCTCGGCCGAAGTGATTGGCCGGCCTCCCACAGCGATAGGGTGACGCCCTTTGCGGCGCACGATTTTATAAGTCGGTGGTTGACGGCGCACCAACCGGACGAACAACAGCCTGCCATCACCTTGGGCTTCCACGGTGAGCACATCTCCCTGCCTGATCTTCGCGGCACGACGCGCCTTGGCCGGGATCAGAGAACGGCGTAGCTTCCCACCCAGATCCACATCTTATTGCGCGTCGAGATCATGAGGGTGCCTCGTGCCTCAGAGGTGAACTCACCGGGGCCGCTTCCCCGGGCGTGAAGCTGCAAACAGGACGGGCTCGCGGCATCCGGTGCAGTGACCTCGTTAGGACTCATAGGTCAAAACCTAGGATTTGCCGGAAGGTAGCCGATTTCTTGATCGGCACACTGTTCGTCCGGCCCGGATAAGCATATAAATAGATCTCTCCAGGAGTTTTTGTTTGCAGTCGGTGATCAACGAAGAGCTTAAAGTCCCTTCCCTTTGCGTCCGTGATCTTGCAGGACTGCGTTCCTCCGTCCTTCATCCTGGCTATGTCGGCTTTCTTGATAGGCGGCGTAATCCGAATACTCCCCTGCACGAAATCGCCAGCGTGCGCCCGAATGCTCCCGGCGAGAAAAACCCAGACAATGAGGAGTAGAGCGGTTTTCATTTTCGTCCTAACGGAGTGCAGCCGGGCCGGGCCAAGGTCAACCGAAAATGGGCAAGACGTAATCCCGGCGTCGGCTGCCAAGAATCGTTGGACGTTCTCATGACCCATCCTTCTGCCGGGGCTGGGACACCCACCGCCCAATGAGAGCTGCCACAAACTGGGCGAGGCAGATGAGGAAAGTGAGGGAGCCTATGAAACACAGCAGGAGGGTAAGCTTCGACCCCCAGGTGTCGAACTCGTGCCTGGGTGTCGGCGCGGTGGCAAGCCAACTGTCGAGCATGCTCACCGCGGCTCCTGCTGCCCAGAAAAGCAGGGATGCGAACAAGAACTGCTTGGCAAGCCTCATACCTCAGTCCAACGAAAAGGATCAGAGACCCCGCGGCAGTGGCGACCGATTGCTAACCGCGACGCTCTCGCGGGGTTCTCTGCATCCGGCTTGTTGGACTTATCTTTGTCGGATAAACTGTGTCGCATACTCTCTCGCCGCAGCAACGTCGCGGTCGGATCGAACCCAATCATCCATCACTTCCCAGATGTCTGGATGGATGGAAACATAACTATCGACTGCATCATACGTCCCGCCTCCCGGTCCGCGACTGGCAATGCCGCGCTGCATCAACACGCGCATGGGCGGTGAGCCAGGGTCCGTACGAATCGTGTGACTGCGCTGATCGTGGAAGAAGATCAGGATCGCCTTGCACTCGACTGGGAGGCCGGCAAGGTCTCGAATGACCACCTTCCGTCGTCGCCCCATCTGTCGGCGTGCCGCGAATAATCCAGCAAACCAGCCGAACACCGGGGCAGCAATGGCAGTCCACGCCCACTTGATGACCTCCAACAAGCTGGAATCAGGCGCAGGCATATTCAGTCTAACAGTGTTGTTGGGGCAAATAGATTGGGCCAAGGATATGAAATGGACTTTCCTTTGTTTTCACGGGTCGAGTTTGAGCCCATACCGGTTGTCTGGCAATTAGAATATAGCACAAAGTAATTGGGATTAAGCAGCATGGC
>DBMR01000064.1 GCA_002298785.1 Verrucomicrobia subdivision 3 bacterium UBA693 | reverse complement strand
ATAAAGACAATATGCGCCCCTTCTTTGAGCGAACGGATTGCGTTATGGATTTGCATAATTGGATCAACGAACGGGTGGTTAGTATAGCAGGGTGGAAACGGGCTTTTTTAATGGTTGACTTATGCTGCTGTTCTAGCGTAAGATATTAACCGTGAGAGGTTTAAGATGCTAAAGCAAGCTCCTAGATACACGAACCATCCGTTCGTATAATCCCAAGTTAGCTCATGAAATTGAGTCGTTTTGGCATACTCTGCCAGATCGCTGGGTTTGTAGCCATAATCAGCGTGGTAATTCCATTTTGTGTGGTGTTTTACGCGACTAGGGCGCCAAGAATTGAGCAGTTGGCTGCCGATCAAAGCACTTCGTTAATGGAAAGCCTCGGGGCTTGGCAGAAAATTGCGATTATTGGATCATGCGCAGGCTTTGCGTTTATCAGCGGTGGTGCCTGCCTTCGGAGGTGCACTGGGGGAGCAGCAAATGAACTTCCCTGGAGCTAACTATCGCGCTGCTCTCGACGCCGGGAGCGCGATCTGTTCGTATAGGTGGCGTCATCTGCCCGGCGCGAGAGAGCGCGGGCGTTAGCGGAGAGAAGCACGCATGGGCTTTAAGCGTTCATTTTGGTGGGGTGTGGGTGGCGGGGTGGGCGGGAGCTTCATGGCCTTCGTGGTCCTCTTTGCCAGCAAGACCGCGGAGAGCAGTCTCACAGACCTCTATCTCTGGGTCGGATTAAATCCGCGAGAACAAGCCTTGCTCTGTTTGGCGCTTCTGCTCAGCGCTGCCGCGGCGGTCGGTTTTGTGCTGGGGCGTGGCATCCGTCTTCGGCAGCCCCACTCATGATCGAGGTCGCTAACAAGTCGTGGCAGCCGACGCCGGGAGGCCGTCACATTTGTTTTCCGTTGCGCTTAGCCCGGCGCGGCTGCACTGTTCGTTCGGCATAAAAGCACGCGCTATGAAATGCTCCAAATGCAGCAACGAGATGGTCGAGGGTAGTGTGCATATTGGCGGAGGGGTTCGCACCCTGTTCACCGGCGGCATCAATCTGGGGAATCTGACATTCAAAGCTCCACAGTGGAAAGAGCACATTGTTCAGGAGACGTCAGATGTTTGGCCTGCACATTACTGCGACAACTGCGGGGCTGTCACTATCGAGACCGCTCGGCGTGGGCTTTCGACATTGGAGTCATGAACATTTTATCGCCGAACCAGCCGGATGCAGAGAACCCCGCGAGAGCGTCGCGGTTGGCATTCGGTTGTCACTGGCGCGGGGTCTCTGATCCTTTTCGTTCGGCATAAGCGCTATGTCTCTTCTCCAGACCGCATTCGTCGCAAAGTCCAGGGTTCCGGACCGAGTGAATTTGGAAGAAGCTGCTCGGGCTCTCGGCTTTGATTTGAGCATCGACGAGTTCTATCAGCCGTTCAATTGTTCAGGCTTTCTGCCTTGCGTCCTTAAGGGAAGGAAATCCGGGTTCGAGATCTACTTTGATTCGCCGGAAGAGGCTTTTCAGACCTTTCCCCACCTAAAGGAAGAAGTTGGAACCCGAGATTGTGCCATCACCTTTCGGTGGGGTGGCGATATGGCTGAGTGTGCTTGCGTGCTTATTGTATCAGCCGCCTTTGCCAAGAGTTTCGATGCACTGGTTCACTATCACGACGACGATCTGGTCTACACAGCAGACCAGCTTGTTGAGCAAGCAAACCAAGCATTGGGCTTTTCTGAGGAGTCGGAATCTTTGGGTGCGGATGCGCCTGTGCAACCTCCTCCGAAGAAGCCTTGGTGGAAACCGTGGTGATGAAGAGGGAGCCGAACCAGCCGGTCGCTGGCCCGGGCCGTTAGCCCGACATTCGCTATGGAACTCTGTACAAACGATGTGGAATTCGACAAGCGACAACGCACCCTCACTGGTGCGATTATTCGGTTCATCAAGGATGACCTCGAAGCTGTCGGGCTATCAAAGGAGCAGGTGCGGGAGTTGACCGCCAATATCGCGTTCAGAGTGGCTTCGATATTGGACGGCAGTCAGATCATTTACCAGCGTTCTTCCGGGCAACGTCTGCAACCAGTGGTGATGTTCGCGGACGACCCTGACCACAAAAAGCTCGTTACCCACAAGGGAGTCCACTCGTTCATGCATGAATACGTACACGCTTTTGCGGACGTGGCTTTTAAGCAACCATAGGGCTAACCAGGCTGCGCCAGTGGACGCGCCGGTTGCGCCGCAGTTCCATATCGTTGGTTGTTCGCGGCGCGCCACTGCGCAGCGTTGTTAAGCGACACATGAGCCCCATCACCCTCGAGTCGATTAGATCAGGTTCCGATGACGCCTTATTCTCGTTGCTGGGTCACGAACTGGAGAACCGCATTACCTCCAGCCGTGGGTCACCGGAGTTCATTGCTGAAATCCGTGAGCTCCCACCTGGTCTGAGGGCAATGGCCGCCACGTACGAGCTTGATGTGTCACTGGCGCTGGATGACCTCGGGTGGCATTTCGGCAACTGGCACAGCATTGAGTTCGCCGAAGAAACAGCCGCTGCCCTCGATGAACTCGGAGCTCGTGAATTGGCAGAGGTGTTCAGAGCTGCGTTGGCCTTGGCCCAGGATTACTGGATGGAGTTGGGGGCAGAGGATTGGATGGAATGGTACCATGGCTCGGCGCTAGAGAAAGCCGTGGGTCCCCTCAACGACAGAGCTTGGGCGATCCTGAAACCAAGAACGAACGGTATTTTTAGCTATTGGATAGAGTATGCCAGAAAGCATCCAGAGCGCGTCGGTGCAGAGATCGCTTAACCAACCAGTGGAGCGAATAGCGGCGGGCGGACGCTTTTCGCAGTTGCCGACGTCTGTGGCCGCCGCTATCGCTCACTTTTTTCGTTGGGGGAACGCAGTGCCTATGAGGACCGTATGATAGAAAGCCTATCCAAGTTGGGGGGCATCGTGGCGCTGATGGTGTTTGGCGTTGGCTTGTTGCTCGCAGGAAGAATCTGGCCTGGGTTGGGGGTGCTGAGTTTTGGCGGGCTCGTGCTGGCGGTGACATGCTTGCCGAGCACCACCGGGAAAATCTTTTCTCTCGCCGTCGGTGCGCTGCTCTGCGGCGGGGTCTTTGCTTATCTCGCCGCGTCAAACGAGGTCACCGGCACCGCCACCTATCAGCCCGGAATCCGGGGCCGCCGGGTGACCGTCACCCGCCAAGCCTCGCCGGCAAAGTTTCGTGAAGTGACCAATCTCAGATGGGGGATCAGCGGCTTTTGTCTGTTGGGCAGCGTGGCCGGATTCATTCTTTGCCGGAAGCTGGGAGATTATTCGGACGATTACGTTTAGACCATGAGTGTCTCCCCCAACTGCCTGCAGGCGACGCCGGATTGCGCCTTGAGTTTATTTCTACGTCGCGGGTCCGGCGCGCCTGACGCGGAGCGTTGGAAGGGGCCGTGAGCATTGGCAGCGCAATAATCGCAGCGTATTCAGAGTCCGCCGCTCGGGAGAGCTACAAGAATTTTCCGATACTCTCCTTCCCAGCTCTTTTCATCGTGCTGGTCTCAACGGCTGTCTTCGTGTATTGGTTCTTTTGGAAAAAACGTTGAAAGATGGATCGAACTTCCAACCAGGCTGCGCCAGTGGACGCGCCGATTGCGGTTCTGTTCGCGATCCTACGCCACTGGCGGCGGGCCACTGCGCACCAGCGTTGGGTGAAAGGCCAATTATGAATGAGTCTTCAGGCGTTACTGGCAAACGGAGTCACGCGTGGCCATGGCTTATCCCGAGCGTGGTCTTGTTCGGCGCGCTCTTATGGCTGGCGTAGCCTTCGCCTTCGTGTTTCCCGCCATCCAGGGCTTCCGCCGCAAATAATGAACCCGAAACCCAACCACTGGGCGCAGGCGACGCCGGTTTGCGCCGTCCCTGATTTCCTGGCTCAGCGGTCCGGCGCGCCGAGCCCAAATCGTTAGAATTTTATGGAGCGTAAGGTCCTCTACGTCCGTCTGATAATAGCTGCCTTGGCCGCTATGGGTTCGTCTGCATTTGTGGCCTTATATACTCCCACAGCAATGGAGGTTGCCAGGGGCAGGCTCCATTACAAGTTGCCGATTGCCCAGTTCCCAAAACTAACGCTGTGGGTTGCGGGCATGACATGGAAACCTCTGCTCTTCCCAGTAGCGCTCCTTGCATTTGGACTGCTGATCTTATATCGCCGGAAAAGCATGGTAGCATTTGAATTGACTGTGGGGGCCTTGTGGCTTTTTGCTCTGCTCTGGATTGCATACTGTCTGCTTGTATGCCTCCTTCCAGAGATCACTACGATGTCTCCGGTCGGGGACCCAACTCGATCATATCCGTAGATGAAGAATTCTAACGAGCGCACTCCAGGCAACGGCGCGTTCGCGCTCTGTTTTCATAATCAACGCCTCGGTCTCGCCGTGCCTGAGTGCGAACGTTCGGCAATATGAGGCAACTAATAGCAGTTATTGTGGTCGTCCTTCTGACCGGCTGTGTTTCCTCGGGAACTCGCACGGGAACGAGTCGGGCGCGGATTTACAGCGCGGATGAACACGACGTTCGCATGGCGATTTGCCTGTCACGGATCGAGCACGTCAAAGGCGAGGTTTGGTTCGTGGACGAGAGCGAGTCCTTCATTGAGGAGCTAAGGAAAAGGAGTGGTGTTGCCGAGATTCGACACGCCAGCCTGTCTCGCTACGACAAAGGAAAGCGGAGGCCGGTTGATCGGCATACGGGGGAGACGGGTTTCAAGTTCTCTGTATCCGACGTCGTGATTTCCGGCAACACGGCGAAGGCTTCAGTGTCGTGGTATGCCTCTCCCATTGGCGGGGAGTGGCACACGGTCACATTGCGCACAGAGGGCGGCCAGTGGCTGGTCAGTGAGTGGAAGCTAGAGGCGGCAGCGTGAATGCGCCGAACCGGCTGGAGGCAACGCCAGGTCGGCACTCCTGTTCGTACTCCTGCGCAACATGCCCGGCGTGCCTCGGCCGGGCCGTTAGCGTAAAGCGCATGACACGGGATCAGTTCATCCAGAACAGGAATCGGGATCGCAACGCGGCAGCGGTTGGTGCTCTCATTTGGGTGGTCTTGTTCTGCGGGCCGGTCGGGCTGATGGCTTGGCTTGAGCCCGAGCGCGGGCAGCTTTCCCAGCAGCTTCCAGCACCCACCAGTTCCAGAAGATGCCAGGTAGTTTTGCGTTCGCCGGCCTTCCAATCCCTTCCCCGTCCCATTTCTCTTGGCGTTCTTTGCGCCTCTGCGTGCGTAATTGTTTAGCGGCTATCCCCCGCTGCACTAATTGACCGGGAGGCAACAGCGCACCACCAGTTGGCAATCCAGTTCGAGGAGCGGTATGCCGTAGAAGCCCGCCGGCCCGTTGGCAGTGTCCTTGGTAAAAAGCTCGAACCGGAATTGGCAGCAGGGGACACCCACCCTGCACACGTTTTGTCGCGTTAGGGACGCGCTTGGTCACGCCATACAGGGTGAGATGCCAGAGAACTGCGGAATAGGGAACGCCGAGTCCGGCCCCGGCGCGGCGGCGACCCGCCATTGCGAACCCGGGACCGCGGCACCCGAACCTCCGCCTGGGCCCCGGTTTTTGAACCGTCCCAGCCTTCAGGCGCTTTCCTCCGTTAGGCTCCCCCTTTCGCGTATTCCCGTATTCCGTGGTTCCTTTCCCCTCGCGGCGGCCCCACGGTTCAATCCTCACTTTTCGACCTCTTTTCTGGCCAATTCTCACCTATTCTCACCCTTTCTCACCAGGATTCTATGAGCAACATCCGTCCCCAATCCACGCACGGTCTCGGTCAGCTTGGGTATGCGGCCAGGCGTGCCCGGGTTGATCACCTTTTCTCACCTACTTTTGACCCGAAGAATGTGGCGGAGCATTTTTCGTTGAGAATCGTCTAAGAAAGAGAGCCGTGAATTGTCGTATTAGGTGGACACAATGGTCCCGGAAGCGAAAAAATCACGGCTGGAGCGGTAAGAGCGGCAGGACGGCCCTCAAATTCAGGCGGAATGCAACCAGAACCAACCAGCACGGAATCGCATCGAGCTGAGACAATCGAGGAATTGTTTGCGGCGCTCGAGTCGCCGCTATTGGTTTATGCTCTGCGTCTGGCGGGAGAACGAGGGTTGGCCGAGGACCTGGTCCAGGAAGCTTTCATGCGTTTGCATGTGCAATTTGCCGAGGTCAGGGAACCACGACGCTGGTTGTATCGCACCGTCCACAACCTGGCTTTGAACCAGCGGCGGAAGTCTCAGAAGCTGGTGCCGCTCGAAGCGCCATCCTCCGGCGGAAATGCGACCGGGGAGGTTCTGCCGGATCCTCAGCCCATGCCGGATGAACAGTTGGCACGGCTCGAAGGTATCGGCCTGGTGCGATTAACCCTCGAATCTTTTGATGCCAGGAGCCGCGAACTGTTGAGATTGAAATTCACCGAAAACCTTTCCTACAAAGAGATTAGTTCCCGGACCGGGCTGACTATTGGGAATGTCGGCTACCAACTGCATCATTTGCTCAAGGCCTTGGGTGACGAACTAACCCGAAACGGAGTGCTCTGATGAACCCCGAAGAACCAATCACCCCCACGCCGGAGTTGGAGCAGCGGTTGACGGCGCTGTTGCTGGGGGAACTTCCCGAAGCCGAAGCCGCGGCGCTGCGGGCGTCGGTGGAGCGCGATCCCGAAGCGCGCCGTATCCTGAGTCGCCTGGAAAAGATGGTGGATTTACTGCGCGAAGCGCAGCAGCAGCCGGCCGAGACGGCAACCACTCCCCAGTCGCCCCTGCGTTTGAGCGAATCGCGCCGCCAGGTGTTGCTGCGGCAATTTAGAACCATCAAACCCGCAGCTTTTAAAAAACCGGCGCGGCGTCCGATCCGGATCATGGAACCGCTGGCCATCGCCGCCATCCTGGTGGCGATACTCATTCCACTCATGACGCCGTCGCTGGGTTCCTCCTGGAAACTCCCCTCGTCTGTAACGCCTTTGCCCAGTGCAACCCGCGGCAAAGAGAGCGACATCGCGGGATTAGCGGCTTCTGAGCCGATGGAAGTTCCGGCGAATGCCCCGGCTCAGGAGATGTTCCGCCGTCGCTACGGCCTTGCGGCTCCATCCGCATCCCCGGCGCCCCCCGGCGCTGTGGCAAAGATCGATGCCGATCAGATTTCCCGAGGCCGGGACGCCGGAACGGAGCGGTTTGGCACCTGGAGCCTGGATGGCAAGGCGCCGGCAAAGCTCTTTGACGACACTCTCAAGAATCCGGTGACGGTTACCGCTACATCCCCAGGTGGAGCTGCGGGCTTTGCCGCCGGGCAAAAAGCAGGAGAGTTGGGTCGGGCTGACGCCGTGCCGCTGAAGACCGAAGTTGTCGCCGGGGTGAAACTGCAAGAAGAGATGGGCGCAGTAGTCGGCAGGCGATTGGAGCCGCTCGCCGCTGATTCCGAGGCCCTCATTCCGCAGATTAAAGTGCCCCCTCCAACGGTGGCGTACTCTGTGCCGCCCACTGGTGGAGCAATGTCGGTCGAACGCTACTCGGCCTCCGCTGCGGCTGGCTCTGACAGATCGGCGTCGGTGGAAGGTTCTAGCCTCGGAAAACCAGCGGAATTACGGGACAAAGCCAAAGACAATCGGCAATTGGGTTTTGCCTTCCTGGGGGTGCCGAAAGGTCAAGCCACGATCACCAATTACTTGAATGCAGGTTCTTTTGGTGGTGGCGCCGGCGGTGCGGTCGTGGACGCAAAGCCCGCATCGGGGGCAGGGTATTACTACGAAGTCAAGCCGGTGGAAAAAGTCGAGTTAGTGCAAATCGACGCTTTGTCGCAGATAGTGGAGGCCAAATCAAAGCAAGCCGAAGCAAAGCCGGAATCTCCGCAGGTCGTCGCAGGTTACTCGGTGGCGGTGGCATCGAACGTCGTCCTGGGTGATCTCCCGACATTGGGTAATCTGTTCAAGAAACTGGATCAGGTTGGGTCGGGCATTGCCGGGGCGGAAGGTCGCCCAGCCAAAGGCCAGTCCACCGACCAAGCCGTGGCCACGCCGAAACGCAGTCCAATGCCGGTGGAACCAGAGACGGTGGTGAGCGAGCAGGCTTTCTCCACCTTTTCGCTGAATGTCAGTGATGTTTCCTTCAAGCTGGCCGGGGCGAGCTTGGAGGGTGGCGCGCTGCCCGATCCGGCCGGCATCCGCAGTGAGGAGTTCATCAATGCTTTCGATTATCGTGATCCCGAACCCGCCGCGGGATTGCCCATTGCGTTTGCCTGGGAACGAGCGCGGTATCCGTTCGCGCAGAACCGCGATTTGCTGCGGTTCTCGCTCAAGACCGCGGCCCAGGGTCGTGCCGCCGGAACGCCGCTCTCCGTGGTCTTGCTGCTGGACAACTCCGGGTCCATGGAGCGGGCTGACCGCGTGCGGATCATACGCGAGGCGCTCCGGGTTTTGGCCAGCCAGCTTCAACCCCAGGATAAGCTCAGCGTGGTGACTTTCGCGCGCACGGCCCATTTGTGGGTGGACGGGATTGCCGGGGACAAAGCCGCGGCGGCGCTGGAGAAAGTGGCCGCGCTGACTCCCGAAGGCGGTACGAATTTGGAGGAGGCCTTGCGCGTTGGCTACGAAACCGCGCGGCACCACTACCTGGTCGGCGGTATCAATCGGGTGGTGCTGTTGACGGACGGGGCGGCCAATCTGGGCGATGTAAATCCTGAAGAGTTAAAAAAGCAGGTCGAGAGCCAGCGTCGCCAGGGAGTGGCGCTCGACTGTTTCGGCATCGGCTGGGAAGGGTATAATGACGATCTGTTGGAAACGCTGTCGCGCAACGGCGATGGAAGATACGGGTTCATCAACACCCCGGAAGCCGCGGCCACGGATTTTGCCGGGCAGTTGGCCGGCGCCCTCCGGGTGGCGGCGTCCGATGTCAAAGTGCAGGTGGAATTCAATCCCGCACGGGTGCGGGTCTACCGGCAGATCGGCTACGTAAAACATCAATTGACCAAAGAGCAGTTCCGCGACAACACAGTGGACGCGGCGGAGATAGGCGCGGCGGAATCCGGCAATGCGCTTTATGTCATCGAGACTCTGCCGCGCGGTTCAGGTCCGGTGGCGACGGTGCGGGTGCGTTACAAGGTCCCCGGCACCAGCGATTATCGCGAGCAGGAGTGGGCGGTCGGCTACCAGGCCAACGTCCCGTCGTTGGAATTCGCTTCCGCCGCCATGCGCCTGGCTGCCACCGCTGGAGCTTTCTCAGAATGGCTGGCCGTCAGCCCTTACGCGGCCGAGGTGAACCCCGACCGCTTGCTGCAACTGGTCCGGGATGTGCCCGCACTCTATGGGACGGATCCCCGGCCGCAACGGCTCGAGTGGATGATTCGTCAGGCCAAATCCCTTTTCAGCAAATAACACGAACCCATTATGAAACCTGTGCTTTTCTGGCTGGGACTGTTGCCCATCTTGCTCGCCGCTCCGCTGCGAGCGGGCACCGATCCGCAAATCACGTTGAGCGATTTTCTGCTGGCCGGCGATTTCTCCGGAGGTCAGGCGCGGTTCGAACTGCGGGTCACCGCCGTGGTCAAAGGCAGCAAGGGCGGTCAACTGGATCTGCTGTCTGGACGCGCCGCGCTGACGGGAGCCGTCGGCGGCCCGCGCTGGCAAGTGCGCGCGGGCACCAACGGTTTTACCGCTTATTTTGAGCGCGCGGGCAAGTACGCGATTCGCCTTCCGTTCGAGGTGGCGGTGGTGAATCGGGAGGGCTGGAGCAGCGTGGAGTTTGTGACTGCCTCCGCGCCCATTCAACCGGTGCAGCTTCGCGGTTTGTCGCCGCAAACCCAATTCGATTTTGCCGGGGCCGCTCATCCCCAACTCAAAGACGGGACGTTCGCCAGCTTTTTGCCCGCGGACGGTTCCGTCAAACTCGCGTGGAAGGAAGTGTCCGCCGAAAGTGAGGGCAAACTGTTTTACGCGGCGGAGATGTTGTCCCAAATCAGTATTGGTCCCGGGCTGATGAAGCAGACGGCTTTGATCGATTTCAAAGTGATGCAGGGCGAGCTGACGCGCATTTATTTCGATCTCATCGGCAGCGGGGAGGTGACTCGGGTGATGGGGGAGGGGATCCTGTCGTGGGCCATCGAGCCCGGTGGCACGCCCGAGACGCGGCGCCTGGCCATTCAGCTCAATCAGCCGAAGAAGGAGCAATACCAGATGCAACTCCAGGCCCAGACCGCCGTCGGTGCGTTTCCGCAGTCCGTCCAGCCCTTGCGGTTTGTGCCGTGGTCGGCCACTCGTTTTGGTGGGTTCTTTCGTGTCGTCAACGAAGGCGCGGTGCGGTTGGAAGTGGCGCAGGCTGTCGGTATCTCGCAGGTGTCACCCGAGCAGTTCCCGGAAAATGACATCACCCGAGCGCTCTTGCGGACCAGCGGCGCCCAGCGGTTCGTCTACAAGTTTTCCGGAGCGGATCATCGCCTGGGCATCCAGGCGGACCAGGTCCTGCCGGAATTATCCGTCTCGGAACTGCTGGCGTATCACCTGGCGGAGAATGAAACCTCCATTGACGCCGAGATCGAACTGGAAGTGCGCGAAGCGCCATTGCGTGAATTGTGGTTGCGCGTGCCCCGGGGCTATCTGCCGGCCAAGGTTAATGCGCCCGGGCTGGCGGATTACTTTTTGCACGAGGTGGAAGACCGGATGGAAAGCGAGTTGCGGCTGGTCTACGCGCAGCCGGTGACCGGGCGGCAGATTGTCGAGTTGCGCCTGGAACGTAATCAACCATTGGGGTCCACCAACTGGGTCCTGCCTCGGATCGCGGTGCCTGCCGCCAAGTCGCTACGGGGCCACCTCGGTATCGGGGCGGAGGCCGGGTTTCGGGTGAGCGCCGAACGGCTGCAGGGGCTGACGGAAATGGCCACCGCGTTTTTCCCGAAGAAATTTGCCGGGTTGCAGTCCGCGTTCCGACTGAGCGACGCTGGCTGGGAGGCCGCTTTCAGTGTGGAACGATTGCCGCAATCGGTGCAGGCGGATGTGCTCCACCTTTTCTCGATCAGCGAGGGCATCGCTTACGGCAGCACCCTGATCAATTACACGGTGTCCGGCGCCCCAGTCTCCTCGTTCAACGTCGATTTGGCGCAGGAATATTCCAACCCCGAGTTTACCGGCAAAGATATCCGCGGCTGGCAAAAAGCGGACGGACACTATCGCGTGCGGTTGCACAGCCCGGTCTCAGGAGCTTACGCCTTGTTGGTAACCTACGAGCGGCCGTTCAAAGCGCGTGGGGAAACGCTGGCGTTCACCGGGGCGCGACCGCTCGAGGCGCAATCCGAGCAAGGCTACACGTTGATCACCAGCGCGGCCCAGTTTCAGGTGGCGC
Organism: Verrucomicrobia subdivision 3 bacterium UBA693; assembly: GCA_002298785.1. Lineage (GTDB taxonomy): Bacteria > Verrucomicrobiota > Verrucomicrobiia > Limisphaerales > UBA8199 > UBA693. The sequence continues at coordinate 27,367 of DBMR01000064.1, read as the reverse complement.
CGACCGAGATTTCGCCGGGTCTGTTGACCCTGGAAAAAGGCGAAGTGCCGGCGGAATATCGGCTGTTCTTTGACGCCCCTCTGCTCGCCGCCTACCGCTACGTGACGCAGCCGGTTAGTCTCAAGCTCACCCTGAGTCCTCTGGACCAGGGCGATTCCCTCAGCCAGGTGATTGATCGAGCGGCAATCGAGACCGGCGTCTCCAAGGAAGGGCAGGTGCTGACCACGGTCCGGTATTTCGTGAAGAATCGTGGCAACCCACATCTGAAATGTGTTTTGCCGCGCGACGTTCAGCTCTGGGCGGCGACGGTTAACAGCGTGGCCGTGGTGCCGGTGCTCGACGCCGAGGCTAACCTGATTCCACTGCCGCAAAACACCGATCCCAATGCCGTCCTGGTAGTCGAGCTTAAGCTCGCCTCCAGATCCCAGGATCCGGCGCGCCTGGCGCTAAGCCTTCCGAGTGTGAACGCTCCGGTCATGCTCGCGCAGTGGCAGTTGGCTCCCGATGCCGGGCGGAGGTTGGTTTTTCAACACGGGTCCGTACTGCCTCCGGAAACCGTCGAAGCAGTGTCCGGCTTTGCTCAATTAGACCGGGCCTTTTCAGGAGGTTGGACGTCCACTGCGGGCACTGCCGCCGGGGTCTGCATCGCCTTGCTGGCGGTGATGGTCTTGGCCTGCCGCTGGGCGGTCCTGAACGGCGCCTGTTTATACTCCATCAAGTTTGGGGTGGCGCTCCTGGTTGGGGTCCTGGCGTTAGGCTTTAGTGTGGTGGCGTTCTTCCAGGTAATGGATCGGGTGGGGTTGGCCAGCGTGGAGCCGCAGCGCGCGTTGACTTTGCTGGCCCCTGTCCAGCCGCCGAACAGCGCCTTGCAGGTTACCGTCGCCAATCTCTCCGATACCACCTCGCCTGGCGAATGGCTGACTTGGGTGTGGCCCGCGCTTCCCGCGCTGGCGCTGTTGGCCATTTCCTGGCTCTGGCGCCAAAGTTTCAAGGCCTTGGAACTCGGTGGTCGGTTGCTGGCGTGGACCATTTTGGTCTGGGGCGCGCTGCGAGTTCCAAACGGTGGGCAAGCCGGTTTGTTGGTCATCGGGGCGTTTTTGCTGGTGGAATTGGTGTGGCCGACCGGCAGGCGGCTCTGGTGTTTGCCACGGCAGACCAAAGAGACGATGCCGCTCGATACGGAACCGCCTCCGGCAGGGGCTCATGTTGCCCTGGCGATGCTGGGCTTGCTCTGGCTTACCGGGACCGCCTCCGCTCAGACCACCAATCCACCCGTGCAGACGCCACCGGCTTTGCTGAGCGCGCAGGTGATCGAGCAGGATATTCGAGTCGAAGAGGCCTTTGCGTTCGCGAGCGCCAAAATTCGCTGGCAGGCGGAACCCGGCGAGGTGCTGCCGCTGCTCTACGAACCGGCTATTCTCACGCGCTTGGCTTATCCCTCCAATGCCACGCGCCTGGTCTCCACGACGCTGGGTGGACGGCGCCTGCACCAGGTGGTCGCCAACAAAAAGGGCGTGTTTGATCTCGAGATGAATTACGAACTAAAGGTCGTCCGGCGCGATCAGGAAACCGCCCTGCAATTGCCGGTCGCCACCAGTCTCGTCAATCGCGTCCAACTCACCATTGTGAATCAGGATGTGGTGGTGTTGTCAGCGGACGCGGCGTCGATCCAACGCGAGCTCACTGGCAGCAACACCGTGAGTCGCCTGGTCCTGGCGCCACGAGGCGAGTCTTGGATTAACTGGAAACCGCGCACCCGCGATCTTAAGAGCGAAAAATCCACTTTTTACGCCGACCTTGCCCAGCTTTACGCGCCGGCCGCCGGTGTGATCGAGGGAGTGCACCTCGTCTCCATCCGGCCGGCTCAAGGCGAGCTGAGCGAAATGCTCCTGGATGTTCCGAAAGGCTGGACCATCACCGAAATCACGGACACTTCGACCACCAACGTCCAGGCCTTGGCCAATGTCGCCGTGCAAATGCCGGGTTCGGCCCACGTCGCTTTCTGGCGGTTTGACCCGGATACGCGTCAACTGCGGGTGCGCCTCAGCTCGCCGCAATCCCGGCCCTTTGCGTTTGTGGTTCGTTCGCAGTTGCCAACCGGCGCGTTGCCCATCACCAACAGCGTCGCTTTGTTGAGTGTCATCGGCGCCGCCGGGCAGATCGGCGTGCTCGGCATTGCCACCGGAGCGGAGGTGCAGCTTGATGCCGCGGTGGAGCAGGGGTGTTCGCCCATCAATCTGGAGGATTTCCCGACCATGCCCCTCGCGACATTGCAGGGGCAGATTCCCGGGCTCGGTTTGCGGCGCGCCTTTCGTTACGCCGAAAAGGGCGCGACCGCGAGCATCCAAGCCTCGGCGGTTGAACCGGACGTGCGCGTCGATACCCAGGACACCCTCTCGCTCGCAGAGGATCGGGTGGTGCTGGCCGTGTCGGCTACGGTGGACATCACCCGTGCCGGGATTTTTAAGCTGAGCTTTGCTTTGCCTGCCGGCCTGGATGTCGAATCCATCAGCGGCGACGCGTTAAGCCACTGGACGGAATTGAAATCGGATGCCGGGCGAGTCATTACCCTGCATCTGAAGGGACGCACGGAGGGTCGGAAAACCTTCGCGCTGAGCCTGGCGGGCGCCGGACTTAAAGCCTCCCGAGGCTGGGTCGTGCCGCAGGTCACATTCCGTGAAGCGGCTAAAATGCGGGGCACGCTGCTGATCGTGCCGGAGCAGGGGTTGCGCTTGCAGACCACAGCGAGCGAAGGCCTGGCCCAGTTGGATCCGCAAAAATCGGGGGTGAAACAAAAGGGCGTGCTGGCGTTCCGGGTGCTGCAAACGCAGCGTCGGCTCACGTTGGACCTGGAACAGGTCGATCCCTGGGTTCAGGTTAACAGCCTGCAGCAGGTCCAGGTAAACGAAGGGCATCTCCTGGTGTCAGCGAACCTCCAGTATCAAATCGAAAATACGGGACTGAAAACCTGCCTCGTCCGCCTGCCCGATAATGCTGAGAGCGTGCGCTTCCAAAATGAGCTCGTTAGCGATTTCTTGTCCAGCGAATCATCGACAAATGGCTTCCGCACGTGGGAAGTCAAGCTGCAGCGGCGCGTTCTCGGCGTCTTTATGCTGCAGGTATTTTACCAATTGCCCCTCAAGGAGAATGCCACCGAGACCCTCCTGCGTGGATTGCAGACCGTCGATGCTGGGTTGCAGCGCGGCTTCGTGACGGTGCAAGCGCAGGGCCGGCTGCAAGTGCGCGTCGAGGGCGCGCCGGCCACGTTGCAGACGACGGAGTGGCAGGGCATTCCCCGGGCGCTGCAGCAGGGGCTCAAGGCTTCGGCCGCCACGCTGGCTTTCCGGTTGGTCGATCCCGCCTTTGAATTGCCGCTGCGACTCGAACGCCATGAACCAGCCAAACTGCTCGAAGCGCGCGTGACGGAAGTTACGTTTACTTCCGCAATTGCGGACGACGGTGCGATGCTGACGCAGGCGCGCCTGGAAATGGTCCCCGGGGACAAGCGCCTGCTGCACGTGAGTCTCCCGGCCGGGGCGCGGTTTTGGTTTGCGTTCGTTAACGGCGCCGGGATGTGGCCCTGGCGAGAGCAGGACCGGTATTTGATTCCGTTGGAGAAGCCGGCGGGTGGCGCCAAAACAATCGCGGTCGAGTTGTTCTACAGCGTCAAAGCGAACGTGCAACGCGCGCGGGAGCTGGACCTGGATCTCGCCGCCCCCCGGTTTGACCTGCCGCTGGAGAACATCACCTGGCGCGTCTCGCTCGCTGACAAATGGCGCGTGAGGAAATGGACGGGTGCTTTGCAGTTGCAGTCCGAGGCAACCTCTCCGATCGCAGAGCTGACCGATCTTCAGAATTATCTGCAGACCGAAACCGCGCAACAACAGGAACGCACCCGGCAAGCCGAAGCGCTGCTGGCGGCGGGCAACTCAGCGTTGCAGCAGGGCGATCCGCAGCAAGCGCGCCGTTCCTTCCAGGCGGCCTACGGTCTCTCCTCCCACGACGCCGCTTTCAACGAAGATGCCCGGGTGCAATTGCACAACGTCAAACTGCAGCAGGCGTTGGTGGGTTTGAATGTGCGTCAATCCGGCACCGCGCCCGAGGCCGGTCCGGTGGCCGCCAAGTTGCGCGAGTTGCGGGGTCGCCAGGAGGCGAATTACACGCAGCAGGACGCCCGTGAGATCATCGAGCGCAATTCTGCCGACGACAACGCCGCGCTCATGCGGTTGGCGGAACGCCTGGTGCAGCAGCAGGACGCCGCCCTGGCCAACCCGTCCGCCTTGCGCGCCAGCCTTCCGATGCAAGGTCGGCTCCTGACTTTCAAGCGGGCGGTGCTGGTGGATCCCAATGCGGACCTGCGCTTGAATGTGAAGGCGGCCGCCCGGCGATCCTCGCTGCTCACCACGGGCCTGGTGTTGGGAGGAATGGTGCTGGCGATGGGACTGCTGCTCCGCGCCCGCGGCTCAGTTTTGGGTGAGAAAATCGAAAACTGAATCCTCGCGCGAGTGCGTTGATTTCGTTTTGCGACGGCGCGTGGGAGCGGCCCCGCGCATCTTTTTGAGATGCCGCGGGCAAATGCCGTGCGAGATCATCTCGCCGCCCGGCACCGGCGGCTTGCACCAAGCACATACGGCTACTCGGAGTGAGAATTCAAGTTGACCGGCCAAGATCATGAGCTACCCAGGTGCGACTGCCTCACTCTTCTGGGGGCAACCCAAATTGTCAACCCTGAACTGGCCCTTTTCCAAAGTCTTTTCGCGCTTTAACTTTTTCGGATTTCCTGCTTTTTGAGTTCATGCAAACCTCTCTGCTACTCATTATGGCTGCCCTGCCCGCGTGCACCTTACTGGCCAACCCTGAGCCTGGATCCTCGTCTGGCGCCGGGGCTTTCGTCTATTTCGGCACCTACACCTCCGGTCGGAGCCTCGGGATTTACGTTTCACGCTTCGACCCAAAGTCCGGCGCGTTGACCGCTCCCGAACTGGCGGCGGAGACCAAGAACCCCAGTTTTCTGGCCCTGCATCCCAACGGCAAAGTGCTCTATGCCGCCGGAGAAGTCGGCCAGTTTGAAGGTAAACCGAGCGGTGTGATCACCGCCTTTCGCCGGGATCCCCAATCCGGGCGCTTGAGCCTGCTGAACCAGCAGTCCTCCGGAGGCACGGGTCCCTGCCACCTCTCCGTCGATAGCCGGGGACGAGGTCTATTCGTGGCCAATTACGGCAACGGCAGTGTCGCGAGCTTGCAGCTCCAGCCCGACGGCACCCTCGGAGCGTTGCAGACCCCGATCCAGCATCACGGTTCCAGCATCAACAAAAGCCGCCAATCCGGGCCGCACGCGCATTTCATTCTGCCCGATCCACGGGAGCGCTTCGTGCTCGCCTGTGACCTCGGCCTCGACCAGGTTTTGTGCTATCAACTGGACGCGCGCAAGGCTCTGCTAACGCCCAACGCCCCGCCTTTCGCCACACTCCAGCCGGGTGCCGGCCCGCGGCATTTCGCTTTTCATCCCAACGGCAAGTTCCTGTTTGTCATCAACGAACTCGACTCGACGATTACCTCCTTCAAGTACGACGCGCGCCGCGGCTCCTTAGCGCCCCTCGGCTCGGTGTCGGCTTTGCCGGCGGATTTTTCCGGGAAAAGTACCTGTGCCGAGGTGGCGATGCATCCCTCCGGAAAATTTGTTTACGGCTCGAATCGTGGCCATGACAGCATCGCCATCTTCGCCGTGGACGCCAAAACCGGCCGGCTCACCTCGGCCGGCTTTCAACCCTCCGGAGGAAAAACTCCGCGTCACTTCACTTTGGATCCTTCCGGTCAGTGGCTGCTGGCTGCCAATCAGGACTCAAACAACGTCTGCGTCTTCCGGGTTGATGATACCTTCGGCAGGCTCGCCCCTACCGGGACCGCCATCGAAGTTGGGGCCCCGGTTTGCGCCCTGTTCGCCCCCGCGCCGCGTTGAGTTGCGCTACAGTTGCTAGATTTATTTGAAGGCGTGGCCGCGCTCGAGGGTTTCGGCCACTTTTTGGCGGAAGGCGTAGACCTGCGCCGGATCGTGGGAGAATTCCGTGCGGCTTTGCACCAGCCCCACGGGCACCTCGAGGCAGGCTCGGGCACGTGTCAGCCATTCCCGGCGCCCGGATTCCTTGCGCCCGGACGATTCCACTCTCGCAATCTCCTGTTCCAGCAGTTTTACGTAGGCATAGTCCTCCAGACCATCCCGGAAATTTTCGAGCCGAATCGTGGGTAACGGCGTGCCGTCCGGACCGACGCATGTCCAGGAACCGTCCCCGTGATAAACCGTCCAACTGCGCGGGTCCCAATTCGTGAATGGCCCGCCGGTGAGACAATGCTCAGAGTTCCAGATGCTGATCTGGTAATAGAGAAAGCCGTCTGGCCGGTATTTGGCGGTCATGGCTCCCATGAGAATTCGGCCCTCGATCGCGGGCAGTTCGATGAACATGTTTGCGTGCGGTGGGTGCGGTCCACAGCAAATATACCACCAGACCTGCTTGCCCTGTCCTCGTGCGGCCGCGGCCTTTTCCGGATCGAACTTCGGCGTCAGCGGACAGAACGCGTCCACAGATTTGATCACGGAACCCGTTCCGAAGCTGTGATCGTAGGTGGTGGTCATGATAAGGGCTTCGGGAAATTCCTGCTTGAGAATGGTCGCAGCCTGCTCCACTTGCGGGAAGAATTTTTCGGTCACCTCGTCGCAGCCATAAATATACGCCTGGGGCAGCATTCCCAATTCTCGAGCGCGCGCATAGGCCTCGCGCAATCGTGGCAGCGTGCGCGCTTTCCACGCTTCGAGCCCGCCCGGTTCCGCCGGCACGTAGTCGTAATACCCCAGATTGAAACGTCCCAGTTTTCCCCTCGCGGCGAGGGTTTGCAGCAATTCAAAATCCGGCTGGCCGCGGTGATACAGACTATCGTACGTCAGGTAGTATTCGGACAGGAACTCCGCCCAGCGGGCGCGGTGCCGTTTCCAGGCGTTGAGCGGGTAGTCGGGTGATTTACGCCATTGTGCCTGCACCTCCCGGGTTTCGGGCAGGGCATTCTCTTCCGGAGAAAAAGTGACGGCGAGCGGCAGCGGGGAAACCCGAGGCAGGGTGAAGTCAAACACACGGACCGACAGTTTGAACGCGAAGGCCTCCCGGCCCTCGACCAGCACCTGTAATCGTCCTTTATATATACCCGGCGGCTGGTCTTCCGGCACGCGGACCCGGATCCAAAACGATTGGACGTCGCCCGCGGCGATGTCCGTGGTATTGGTATAATCCAGGATCGGGTCCGGCCACCAGCCCGTGTAGGCAGTGCCGTAGGGCGGCGTGGTCGTGGTTTGGACATAGCCCATCAACGATGTGGTTATGTTAGTGGCCGCTAGGGCGCGGCCCTTCGTCGTAGCCAAATCACCCGCCTTGACGGTGACTTGCCGGACCATGCCGGCCCCGGCCCACGCCAGCACCTGAAAGCTCTCGCGTTCATTCCGTGCGAGGCTGAGTTCCATGCTGTTAGTGACCTGGGCGGGCACCGGCCGGGTTCGAGGCGCGATCTTCTCCATGGCAGTGGCGAAGCCGATCACCAGGTCCTTGCCGGCAGCATGGTGTTGGAGCTTTTTGCGCAGCGGCTCGAACCGTTTCCGCCACTCGAGCAGTGAGTCGAGTCGCGCCATCTGCCCTTTGATGGAGGTGATTTCCTCCTCCGCCTGGAGCACCGGATCCGCGCCCGCCCGCAAATCCTGGTCCAACAGCGCGACCCGGGTATCGAGTGCCGTCAATTCCTGGCTGAGCCACGCCTTTGACTCCGGCAAGGCGCGCACCTGTGTCGTCATCCGGGCGGTGGCTTCGTCCAAGGATTGTTTGAGCGCTACCGCCTCCGCCAAACGCAAGGCACCAATCTCGCGCAGGAAGGCTAACGGCAACGAAGCGTCCTCTTCTCCGGCGTGCAACAGCCGTATGCGGTCGATCCGCAAATCCAGGTCACCGACCGGTTCGGTCGTGAAGAAGTGTATCCGTCGAATGTCCGCCGGGTTCACCCCTCTCTCACGCAAACCCGATAAGTGAATCGTGATCGGCTGGAACGTCCGGGCCGGCACCCGGGCGGTCTGCGCCAGTCCCTCGCGCGTGGCGACTTTGCTGTCCGTGATAAAGAATGACAGCGTTTGCGGTTGATCGCCAGGATTGGTCACGTCGAGGACGAGGCGGTCGAATTCCGACCAATTGGTGAGCGGGGGATCACACTCAAACGCAGGCCATTGCGGCATGCCGGTTTTCCATTTGGGGGTGGCGAAGCGCAGGGCGTATTTTCCGGAAGAAGCGAAGCCGTTGGTGATCTCCACCGATTTACCCGGCCCGAGCGTGGTGCGACCCTCGTCATGCCAGGCGCGCAACTCGGACGGGTCCTCGAAATCGAACAGAATTCCAGCCGCCGTTAGGGAGCGCGACCCGGCCAAGAGGGTGGCGCTGGCGAGAAAAGCAATTTGGATAATCTTCTGCACCGTCACGGTTTAACGTTTGCGCCGGGCGCGTGAAAGGAAAAACCCGGTTGCAGTCTGCCTAACATGGCTTAGTGTTTCATCCGACAGACCTCAACATTCACTCGTATGAAAACTACCCTTGCCACCCTGTGCGTTTCCTTGGCGGCGTTCTGTGTCAATGCCGTGGGGCCTCAAGCCCGTTTTGTCACACCGATTGATTCTCAAGATCCGGTGCAATTGAGATTGGATCCGAAGTGGCGACCCGGCTTCGGCACCAATTTCTGGTGCGTCACGAGCACGCTCGATTCCGGTCCCGGCTCGCTGCGAGAGGCGATCAGCAACGCCGCCGCCGGCGATAAGATCTGGTTCGCGCTGCGCTGCCCTGCAACCATTGTGTTGTCCAACCAATTATTTATCACGGAAGACCTGAAGATTCTCGGTCCCGGCCCCGAGCGCCTGACCGTGATGCGCTATGACGGCACCAACGTCCCCAGCTTCCGGCTTTTTAACGTCCGAACCGGCGTGGTCACGATAGCCGGGATGACCCTGCGAAACGGTCGGGCGTTGAACATCTCAGGCGATGCCTCCAACCTGGGCGGCGCCATTCTAAATCGGGGTGATTTGACCGTGAGTAATTGTGTGGTCACCGGCAACACCGCGCCGACGGAATTCGGCGGCACCGGTTTCGGCGGGGGTATTTTCAGCTCCGGACCATTGAGGGTGGTGGATTCCACCATTAGCGATAACGAAGCCTCCGCCGCAGGCGGCGGCATTGCCACCTTCCATAGCCCGCTGTTTGTGGCGGAACGCTCGACCGTGAGCGGCAATTTCGCGGCCATTCAGGGCGGGGGTGTCAATTTCCAGGGATTGGTGGGCAAAATCCGGAATTGTACGATTAGCGGTAACTCGGTCACCACGGATGCCAGCGCCAGCGGATTGTTATCGCTGTGCTTCGGTAATGAAGGTGCGGTTCTGGAGGTGGTTTCCTCGACGGTGGTCGGGAACACGGGAACAACCAACGGCGCGGTGGTGCTCGCGGCGCTGCGCGGGAACCTGGGCGAAACCAACCGCTTTTTGAACACGCTGGTGGCGGCCAACGAAGGGCCGAACTTCTTCACTGTCGGGAATCCGGCCCTCGAATCGCTCGGGCACAACTTCGATAGCGATGGCTCCAGCGAGTTTGCCAACGGTGTGAACGGGGATTTGGTGGGCAAAGCGAATGCCCCGCTGGACGCCCGGCTTTCACCGCTCCAGGACAACGGCGGGCCGACCTTGACCCACGGTCTGGTTCCCGGCAGCCCGGCTCTCGACGCCGGCTCAGCTCTCGACACGGATGGTACCCCGTTAACCGTCGATCAGCGGCGCTTTGTGCGACCCCGCGGGCCGGCTGGAGACATCGGAGCGATCGAAAATCAAGCGCCCAAGGTCTATTGCACCGGGTCGAGATACTTTGAAATGAGCTCTTCCCGCGGGGCAATGGGAGCGCTGCGGGTGATCGTCTTTGATCCTGATGGCGACGCCTTGACCGTGGTTTGGAGCCTGGACGGCGCGCCATTCCGGACCAACTTCGTGGACGCGACGCATCCGCCGGCCCCGGTATATTTGAGTGCCAATCGAATCCTCTCGAAAGGCGTGCATGTCGTGAGCGTGCTGGCGTGGGACGGCAAGGCTGCCCCGGTGGAATGCAGCGCTCAGATTGTCGTTGCCGATCATACCCCGCCGAAAATCCAGGCCATCGTCGCTTCTCCGTCGGTTTTGATGCCGGCGGATGGCCAACTTAAACCGGTCAAAATCACGGTATACGCCACGGACGTAAGCGGGCCGGTAACCTCCAAAATCATCGCTGTGAGGAGCAACGAGCCAGGGACCAACGGGGTGCCGGATTGGATAATCACGGGGGATCTGACCCTGCAATTGCGCGCCGAAACCAACCGGCCCGGCGGGCGGATGTACACCATCACCGTGTCTTGCAGCGATACGGAGGGCAACACCAGCAAAGGTTTTGCCCGGGTGACCGTGCCGGGCATGCCCCGCGGCCACAATGACCCGGGCGGAGATTAGGCGGAGCCAATCGCGTCGACTTTCGCCGTGCTGGCCGGGAGTTTACAAATCCCGCGCCACGCGGCGGAAGTGATACCCGAGGATCGCCAGTTCCATCGCTTTAGGAAACTGACGCGGCCGCGTCAGGAGCGCCGTCACCACCAGGCGCCAATAAGCAATACGGCCACGATGCCAGACCCCCAACAACCACAGGGATTTCACAAACGCCTGGACATCCGAGCGTGACAATCTGAGGCGCGGGCCGCCCCGTCCATGGCGTTGCAGGAAGGTCCGGATGCGCGCGTAGTAATGCCGGGGCTCATAGAGTCGCTTCATCAGGTCGCGGTAGCCGTTGATCAGGAATTCGCGGCTCAATTTTGGGCGGAAATTGAGATTCGCCTCGGTGTTGTTCCCGGTGGTATCCGATTCGATGCGGCCTTCCTTCGTCAATCGATGGTGCAGCCGGGTGTTGGGCAGGGCGTTGAGCAAACCGACCATAGCCGTCACCACCCCGGAACGCTGGATGAACTCGAACTGCCGTTTGAAGATGTCCACGCCGTCATGGTCGAACCCGACGATGAACCCTCCCATCACCTCGAGGCCGGCCGCCTGCAGGATCTTGATCGTCTCGACCAGGTCGCGATGGCAGTTCTGCAATTTTCGGCACTCTTCAAGGCTCGAAAGCGATGGGGTCTCGATGCCGACGAAGACCTTTTTGAACCCGGCTCGGACCATGAGGGCGCAGAGTTCAGGGTCATCCGCCAGGTTGGCGGAGGCTTCGGTCAGAAAGCCCATGGCCGCCCGGGTGCGCTCCCGCCATTCAATCATCGCTCGCAACAGTTCTTTGGTCTGTTTTTTATTACCGATGAAATTGTCATCGACGACAAACACCATGTCTTTCCAGCCACGGCAGCGCAGTTGCTCCAATTCGGCCACCAATTGCGCGGGAGTTTTGGTGCGCGGCACCCGTCCGTTTAAACCTGGGATATCGCAAAACTCGCAATCAAAGGGGCACCCGCGCGAAAACTGGACGGCCATCGTGACATAATGCCGCGGGTCGAGCAGATCCCAGCGGGGAATCGGGGAGCGGGTGATATCCGGCCATCCAGCCCCGGCATAAGTGGGGCGCAAGGTTCCCGCACGCAGGTCTGCGACCAGTTGCGGTATGATTTCCTCCGCCTCGCCCAAAACAAAGTGTTGCAGGCGTGGGAAAGTTTCCCGCCCCGAGGAGAAGAGCGGTCCCCCGGCAATTACGGTCTTCCCCAGGCGATTGCAGCGTTCCGACAGGCCCATGACCGCCTCTTTATGCACGATCATGGCGCTCAGCATGACGTAATCGGCCCAACGCAGGTCGTCGTCCGACAACGGCTCAACATTCATGTCGCGCAGGCGGAGTTCCCATTCGGAAGGCAACATGGCGGCGAGCGTCAACAGTCCCAACGGCGGCAGGCTCGCGCGTTTGGAGACAAACCGCATCACATGTTTGAAGCTCCAAAACGTCCCCGGGGTGGGGGGATAGAGCAATAGTATTCTCATAGGATTTGTGTTGTCGCCGGCGGGAACCTTCCTGGGGACATCCTCACTGACCTGGCGCGCGTCTCCGTTGCCTCGCCCGCGTTCTTTCCACGCTCGTACTCTGCACCTTTCCGGCAATCCTGTCCATTCCCTTGCTCAAAATGCGGCCGGATTCCGGTTCGCCGCTCCCTCGACCACCCCTGTGAATGAGCTGGTAATCAAGTGACGGCGAACCGCCTAAACGACCTATTTTCCGGGGGGAAAGGCTTTTCCGGCATCAGAAATTATTCATGGTTTGGGGGTGCTGAGCAGTGAGACAAATGCTTCCTTGTCCACCATAGGACAAAAAATGCTCAGCAAATGACAATCCATGTGAAGTCTTCCAAACCGGTTGCCGTATCTTGATTCCCGACGTGGGAATTCCTGCCGGAGACGGCTGGAGAACCCGTCTTGAAGACGACGATGAGCAATCGCGCAACAAATTATTTGGTGGAACCAACCCTGCGGCCCTGCGCCGCGGTGGCCCCCCGCAAATGAGCGTTCCGGAACCAATTCGATTGATACTGTTCGTGGCGGGCCTGATGGGCTTCGTCGGGTTTAACGCCGCCTACCTCGTCTGGGTGGAACGCAAGGGTGCCGGTCGCTTTCAGCGTCGTCCGGGTCCGAACGAGGCTGGTTGGGCGGGTTTACTGCAACCAATCGCCGATGCGGCCAAGTTGATGTCCAAGCAGTTGATCGTCCCGGCCGGGGTGGACAGGACCCTTTTCCGGGCCGCCCCGCTGATGGTTATGGCGCCGGCCATGATTGGCCTGGCGGTGGTTCCGTTCAGCGAAAGCCTGGCCGCTCGGAATATCAACGTCGGTTTGCTCATGATTTTCGCCTTCGGCTCCATCAACGTCATGGCGGTGATGCTCGGCGGATGGGCGTCCCGTAACAAATACGCGATTATCTCGGCGGCGCGGGTGGTATCACAGAACGTGGCTTACGAAATCCCGATGCTGTTGGTCGTGATTACGATCATCATGGGGACTGGCACGATGAATTTGCATGAGATCGTGCAGGACCAGGCCGGGTGGTTCTGGAACTGGAATATCTTCCGTGTGTGGGTAAATCCTTTGGCGCCAATTACTTTTCTGATCTTTTTCACCTGCATGCTGGCGGAAACCAACCGGGCTCCCTTTGACATGGCCGAGGCGGAAAGCGAACTGGTCGCCGGGGCTTACACGGAGTATTCCGGGATGGGCTTCGGCGTGTTCTTCATGGCGGAGTACGCCAACATCCTGCTCGGGTGCAGCGTCGGGACGGTGCTGTTCCTTGGCGGTTGGCAAAGTCCGTTTGGACTCTGGTCGGGTTTGATCTGGTTCCTGCTGAAGCTCTATTTTCTGGTGTTCTCGGTGGTATGGATTCGCTGGACGTTCCCGCGCACGCAGTTCTACGGGCTGCTGAACCTGTCCTGGAAGATTCTAATCCCGGTTTCGCTATTCACCTTCATCCTCTCCAGCGCGATTATCAAACTTTTAGGACATCGGCTATGAGCAACCCGATCAAAGAAGTTTACGACGGATTTAAGAGCCTGGTGACGGGCATGCGCATCACCATCGGCGAGTTCTTCAAGCCGACGATCACCGTTCAGTATCCGCATGAATCGTTGAAGATGCCCGCGCGGTTCCGCGGGCATATCGAACTGGTGCGCGATCCGGAAACCGGCCGAGCCGTCTGTTTTGCGTGCAAATTGTGCGAGCGCGCCTGTCCGAGCGATTGCATCACCGTTGATGGGGCCAAGTTGGAAGGTGCGAAGAAGAAATCGGTCACCCTCTACCAGCTCGATTTCACCAAGTGCAGCCTGTGCGGGTCCTGCGTCGAGGCCTGCCGCGACGGCGCCATTCGATTCTCCCGGGAGTTCAACCTCGCCAGCACCAGCAAGGATGAATTCGTCATGGATTTGTTCAAGCGCCTCGAAGCGGAACGGGAGGCGGCGGAAGGAACCAACCGGTTGGCGGTCGGTTCTCCGAGCGAAAAGGTAGCCGTCCCAGCTCCGGCGCCGGCAACGGCTCCCTCGGTTCCCGCGCCGGTCTTGCCGGCCACACCTCCAGCGACTTCCACCCCTCCAGTTTCCACCTCTGCCACCACCCCGCCACCGGCTGCTTCGGGAGAATCCAAATGAGTGAATTTCCCGCCGGCGGTTACATCGTCAACCTGGTCTTTTTGTTTGCGCTGGCCACCACCGTGGCTGGAGCGGTGCTCGCGGTGATGACCAGGCGCATTATCCACAGTGTTTGTGGTCTGGCCATCTGCTGTATTGGCCTTGCCGGGCTTTACTATTTCTTGCATAGCCCGTTCCTGGCCCTGATGGAAATTTTGATCTACGTCGGCGCGGTGTGTGTGACCATCATTTTCGCCGTCATGCTCGCTGAACCGGAAGAGGCGGTCGTCGAAAAGAAGAAGGGCGTCGACTTTGCCTGGAGCGGCATGGCCATGGCGGTCGGTGCGGCGATTTTCTACGGTCTGTGGCGGTTGGGAGCGCAGCACGATTGGACCGCGCCGGTGACCCGGACGAACGACGGGTCCATCAAGCTTATCGGCGAGGCCCTGCTCACCACCTACAGCGTGCCGTTCGAGTTGATCTCGCTGGCCTTGTTTGTCGCGATTTTGGGTGCGCTGGCCATCGCCCGAGCCGGGAGAGATAAAGCATGAATCCGACCCCACTCTACGACCGTCCCGATTTCTATTTCATCACCGCCGCCCTGTTGCTGGCGTTGGGGGTCTTTGGCCTGCTGCGCCGTCGCACGCTGATCGGCATGCTGATTTCCGGCGAGCTGATCTTCTCCGCCGCCGCACTCAATTTCATGGCTTTCAATCGGTTCAAAGTCGCGGACCAGAGTGCGGGCCAGATTTTCGTCTTGTTCATCATGGGCTTGGCCGCGGCTGAAATCGCCATCGCCCTGAGCATTGTCATTGCGGTTTACCGCAATTATCGCTCCGTGAAGACCAAGGAGCTATCGGATTTGAATGGTTGACGCCATGGAAACGACACAAGATATACGCCTGTTGCTGGCGATCCTGGCTCCCTTGGTGGGGGCCGGATTGGTGATGGCCTCCGGCAAGAAGCCCAATGTCAGGGAAGGTTTTTCGGTGCTGGCTGCCGTCACGCTGCTCGGCGTCATAGTCTCTCTGGTGCCGGATGTCCTGGCTCACAAGCGCCTGGCTTTCACCCTCTTCAATCTGCTGCCCAATCTCAGTTTCACCCTCCGTGCGGATGCGCTCTCGATGGTGTTCGCGTTGGCGGCCTCTTTCCTGTGGGTGCTGACGGTGTTCTATTCCGCCGGCTACATGCGGGGTTTGCATGAACACGAGCAAACCCGGTTCAACACTTGTTTTGCGTTGGCGCTGTTCGGGGCCATCGGCTGCGCGCTCTCGGACAACCTGCTCACGATGTATCTCTTCTATGAGATCGTGAGCGTCTGCACCTACCCACTGGTGGCGCACCACCAGGACGAGGAAAGTTACGAAGGCGGGAAGAAATACCTGGTGTATCTGACCACGACCGCCAAAGGTCTCATTCTGCCGGCGATGGTGCTCATTTACGTGCTCACGGGCACCCTCGATTTCGCCACCAACATCCACTCCGGCATCCCGTTCCCGCCGGAAGCCGGCCGCTGGGTGGTCACAATCCTCTACGGATGCTGCATCCTGGGCTTCGCCAAAAACGGCATCATGCCGCTGCATAGCTGGCTGCCCAGCGCCATGGTGGCGCCAACACCCGTCAGCGCGCTGCTGCACGCGGTCGCCGTCGTCAAAGTCGGCGTGTTCTCCACCGTCCGCGTGATGCTGTATGTCTTTGGGCTGGATCGCATGGACGCCTTGAATCTCGGCCTGCCGACCGCCTACTTCGTTTCCATCACCATCCTGGTGGCTTCCATCGTGGCGTTGAGCAAGGACAACCTCAAAGCCCGGTTGGCCTACTCGACCGTCAGCCAGCTTTCCTATGTCATCCTCGGCGTGGCACTGCTCACGCCCACCGGGGTCGAGGGCGGCCTGATTCACATCGCCAACCACGCGTTCTCGAAGATCACCCTGTTCTTTTGCGCGGGCGCCATTTACGTCGCTACCCATAAGAAGAACATCTCCGAGATGCACGGGTTGGGTCGGGTTATGCCGATTACCTTCGCCGCGTTTGCGTTGGCATCTTTGAGCATGATCGGGGCGCCGCCGGTCGCGGGTTTCGTGACCAAATGGTATCTGCTGAACGGCGCGATGGATGCCGGCTCCCTGGGCATCCTGCTGGTGTTGATGGCCAGCACCCTGCTGAACACCGCCTATTTTGCCCCGGTGGTTTATCACGGTTTCTTTGGCAAGCCGGCCCCGGCCGATGCCGGGCACCATTATAAAGAGGCCCACCCGGCGATGGTCATTCCGCTCGCCATCACCGCGTTGATCTCGCTGGCCATTGGGCTGTACCCGAATTTCTTCATGCGCTTCGTGCAAGCGCTGCTCTGAACATGAAACTGGTGCGATTAATCGAATTCCTCCGGGACCGGCTCAAGCCGTTGATCAAGATTTGTTACGTCCTGCTGGGCTTGCTGGTCGTGGTGGACGCCCTCCCGTTCTTTGTTCACAAAGAGGGGCATTCCCACACCGAGATTGAGCGCCTGCCCGGCTTCTGGTCGGTTTTCGGTTTTGTCGCCTGTGTCGCCATCATCCTGGTTTCCAAGTGGTACGGCCACGCCGGAATCATGAAGCGGGAGAATTTCTACGATGAATAGTCCCTGGATCCATCCCTCGCTGATCTTGATTGCGGGCGCGCTGCTGCTGCCCCTGGTGCCGCGCGCGCTCAAAAAGGCCTACCTCGTCGGCGTGCCCATCCTGGTGTTCCTGACGGTGTTGAGAATGTCGGCGGGGACGTTTGGCCAGATCAGTTTCCTCGACAAATGGACGATGACCTTTGGCCGGGTGGACAGCCTCAGCCTGGTGTTCGGCTACATCATGGCGCTGATGTGCATCATCGGCAGCCTTTACGGCGCCCATGTGCAGGATAACAAACAGCACGCGGCGGCGTGGATCTATGTGGCGGGATCCATCGGCGCGATTTTCGCCGGAGATTTCATCACGCTGTTCCTGTTCTGGGAAATCATGGCGTTCTCCTCGGTGTTCCTGGTCTGGTTTCGCGGCCGGCCGGAGTCCCAGGGGGCCGGTTATCGGTACCTGCTGGTGCACGTGGCCGGCGGATTGGCGTTGCTGCTCGGCATGGTGCTGCACTGCACCAAAGTGGGCAGTTGGGATTTCGTGCAAATGGATGTGCATCATCCGACCGCGGGGATCTGGCTCATCATGCTCGGGTTCATCTTGAACGCCGCCGTGCCGCCGCTGCACGCGTGGCTGCCGGATGCCTATGGCGAAGCGACTTTCAACGGTTCGGTGTTCATGTGCGCCTTCACCACCAAGACCGCCGTCTATGCCCTGTGCCGCGGATGCGCCGGCATGGAAATCCTCGTCCCGCTGGGTGTCATCATGGCGCTCTACGGTGTGGTTTACGCCGTGCTGGAAAATGACTGCCGCCGCCTGCTGGCCTACCACATTATCAGTCAGGTCGGCTACATGGTGGCCGGCGTCGGGCTCGGGACCCAGATGGCGATCAACGGCGCCTGCGCCCACGCCTTCGCTCACATTCTCTACAAAGGCCTGTTGTTCATGGGCTGCGGCACCGTCCTGCACATGACGGGAGAGAGCAAGTTCACGGAGTTGGGCGGGCTGTGGCGCAAAATGCCCTGGACCTTCGTGTTCACCCTCATCGGCGGTCTGTCGATCTCGGCCTTCCCTCTCTTTAGCGGTTTTGTCAGCAAGTCGATGATCGTCTCTGCCGGGTTTGAAGAACATAAGCTCTGGGTCGGTTTCCTCTTGATGCTGGCTTCGGCGGGCACGTTCCTGCACACGGGCTTGAAGGTTCCGTATTTCATCTGGTTCGGCAAAAACAAACCGCGGCCCGAAGTCGAGGCCCGGGCCGGGGACCCACCCTGGAATATGGCCATGGCCATGGCCATCGCCTCCTTCCTGTGCATTTTCATCGGGTGCTATACCCCGTATCTCTACCGGATGCTGCCCTATCCGGAGGTCGCCGCGGAATATGGCAAATCGGTCTACTCCAGCTATCATGTATCCGAGACCCTGCAAATCCTCCTGTTCACGGCCCTGGGTTTCTTCCTGTTGCTGAAGAAGCTGACCCCCGAGCCGACCATCAGTCTGGACATGGATTGGTTCTATCGCATGGGAGGACGGGCTTTCCGGGCTTTCGCCCGCGGCCCGGTGCAGGCGGTCGACACCCTGGTGGGCGAGCTTTATCGCCTGGCGGGACTCATCCCGCTGATGCTGACGGCCCGGGTGGCGGGCTTTTTTGACAACAAAGTGATCGATGGCGCGGTGGACGGCGTGGCCTACAGTGTGGCGGCGGTCGGTCGGCGCCTGCGGGGCGCGCAGCGCGGCCAAATGCAGGAGAACCTGGCGATCTCCTTCGCGGTGGCTGCCGTGCTCCTTCTCGCCCTGTTGCTGTTCACGAATGCTTTAACGCGATGACCTCTCCCAGTTCAACCGGCTCTTGCCTTTTAAGCCTCCTGATTTTCAGCCCGCTGGCGGCGGCGGTCGTGGCCGCGTTTATTCGCAGCGATCGCTGGCTGCGCTGGTGGACCCTGGCCGCCACCACGATCATCGCTGTCGTTTCCCTCCCGCTATACACCGGTTTTGATGTCGCCACCTCCAAATTCCAGTTCACGGAAACCGCCAACTGGATTCCCACGCTCAAGATTCAATACGCCCTGGGCATCGATGGCATCAGCCTGTTGCTGGTGCTGCTCACCACGCTCATCATGCCGCTGTGCGTCCTGTGTTCCTGGAATTACATCCAAAACCGCATCCGCGAATTCATGATCTGCCTGCTGATCATGGAGAGCGCCATGATCGGCGTGTTCTGCGCCCTCGATTTCGTCCTCTTCTTCGTTTTCTGGGAAGCGATGCTGATCCCCATGGCCCTGCTCATCGGGATTTGGGGCGGGCCGCGCAAAATCTACGCCTCGCTCAAGTTCTTCATTTATACCATGTCCGGGTCGGTGTTCCTGTTGGTGGCCCTGATCGCCCTGCGCCTGCAAGTGGGTTCATTCTACATTCCCGATATGATGGGCAAGCCTTACTCGCACGAGTTTCAAACCTGGGTGTTCCTGGCGTTCTTCATCTCGTTTGCCATCAAGGTGCCGATGTTCCCGTTCCATACATGGCTGCCGGCCGCGCACGTGGAAGCGCCCACCGCGGGCAGCGTTATCCTCGCCAGCGTGCTCCTGAAGATGGGCACCTATGGCTTCCTGCGCTTCTCCCTCCCGATCACGCCCTGGGCCGCCGCCCATTTCACTCCGTGGGTGATGGCGCTCTCCGTCGTGGCCATTTCCTACGGCGGCCTGACCGCGCTGGCCCAGACCGATCTCAAAAAACTCGTCGCCTACTCGAGCGTGGCCCACATGGGATTCGCGACGCTCGGCATCTTCGCCATGAACAAAATGGGGTTGGAAGGCGCGATCATGGTCATGATCAATCACGGGGTGACGACCGGCGCGTTGTTCATCACCGTCGGCATTATCTATGAGCGGCTCCATAGCCGGGAGCTGGGCCAGGCCGCCGGCATGGGTAAGCGGTTGCCAGTCCTGGCGGCGTTCGCGGGCGTCTTCGCGCTCTCGTCGCTGGCCTTCCCGGGCACCAACAGTTTCATCGGTGAATTCATGGTCATGGCCGGCGGGTTCAAGTTCTCCCAGGTCATGATGATCCTGGTGGCCCCGGGCGTGGTGCTCGCCGCCGCCTACATGCTGCGCATGCTGCAGAAGTTGGCCTACGGCTCGACCAAAAATCCCGATCACTCGAAGTTGCAGGACCTGGGCTTCCGGGAGGTGGTCACGCTGGCGCCGCTGCTGGTTTTTGTGTTTTGGATCGGGCTGCATCCGGAGCCGTTCACGCGCGTCATGCACGCCAGCGTCGAGAACCTGCTCCAGCAGACCGCCCAGGCGCCGTCCGCTTCCGGGCTGGCGGTGGCTCAAACTCCTGTTGTTTCCAAATAACGATGCAATCTTTCATGGCATATTTGCCGGAACTGGTCTTGCTGGCCGGCGCGCTGGTGCTCTTTCTCGTGACGCTCGGGGAGTCCCGGACCGCTCTCGCCAAGCAGGTCGCCCTGGGCACCGCCGCCCTCACCATCGCCGCCAGCCTGGCGGCTTTTTACCAGGAGGCTACCCTCTTCAGCGGCGCTTACCGCGTCGATATCTTCTCCCAGATGCTAAAGTTGGCCTTCGGCTGCGGTTTCTTCCTGATCCTGCTGTTGAGCGGCAAACTCTCCGACATCCGCGAAGAGGTTAAGCCGGAATATTATCTCTTCCTGACGATCAGCGTGTATGGCCTTGTTTCGTTGGTCAGTTGCATCGAATTGATCGCCCTGGTAGTCGCACTCGAGGTTTCCGCCTTCCCGCTTTACCTCATGATCCCCATGCGCCGCGAGCGCGCCGGGCAACGGTCCCAGATGGAGTCCGCCATCAAATATGTCATGTTCGGCATCGCCGCTAACGGGGTGATGTTTTTCGGCATGAGCTACTTGTTTGGCCTCACCGGTTCCACCTCGTTGCCCGTCATGATGGCCAAACTCCAGCCCATCATGACCACGCCCCTGGTCATCACCGGCCTGGCGCTGATGTTTTGCGGGATGTTTTATAAGCTGGCGATTTTCCCCTTCCATTTCTGGACGCCGGACGTCTACCAGGGTGCCGCGAATGAAACCGCCGGGCTGGTCGCCTCTCTCCCCAAGATTGGCGGGGTGGCGATCCTCGTGCGCTTCGTCTCGCTGAGCGCCCCGGATAACCGCACGCTGGCCCTCCTGCTGGCGCTGCTGGCCGTGGGTTCGATGTTCTACGGCAACCTGATTGCCCTGATGCAGACGGATTTCAAACGGTTGCTGGGATTTTCCGGCATCGCGCACGCGGGCTACGCCCTGGTCGGTTTTGTCGCGCTGGAACAAATCGGCTATGCCGCGGCGGTCTATTATATCATCGGCTACCTGTTCATGGTGCTGGCCTGCTTCGTGGTGATCTGCAAAGTCTCGGACGACGGAGTAAACGTCTCCATCGAGTCCCTGGCCGGGCTGCACCGGCGCTCGCCGCTCCTGGCGGTCACGCTGGCGGTCGGCGTGTTTGGGTTGGCCGGCATTCCGCCTTTCGTCGGTTTCATGGGCAAACTGAGCCTCCTTTCGGCCGCCCTCTCCAAGGGTTACCTGTGGCTGGTGATCATCGCCGTCGTGAATTCGGCGATTGCCGTCTACTACTACCTGTCCGTGGTGCGCGAGTCGTGGTTCCGTGACCCGGGCGAGCGCCAGCCGATCCGGCTCGATCTGCCCACCCGGGTGCTGTGCGTGGCGTTGATCGCCGGCATCCTGGCCTTGGGCGTGGCCCCGGCCCGCATGCTGGTCACCATCTCCGATTCCATCGCCAAAGCCACCGCGCCCGCCTCAGCCGTCCCCGTGGCCGCCCCCCAGGTGACCGCGACGACCATTCCCGGCGCCTCCCAGTCGAGCCTGCCCGATGGTCCGCATCTGCGACCTTGAACTTATCGGGATCATTATGACGGCTTGCGCGGCGCGCCCATTTGTGCGATAAACCAGCAAAGACCCAAAGCCGCATGAGCAACTCCGCCGCCGATCCCTCCAACCCCCGATTCGCCTGGCGCGAGCAGCCCCGGCAGGATCCGCGGAAACGCCCCGTCAACCAGCGGTTGCACGATTTTTTCGAGATTTACGGCATCCTCGACGAGCAGACGGCGCGCGAGCAGGCCAGCCGCTGCATTCAATGTCCAAACCCGAGCTGCGTTTCCGGCTGCCCGTTGTGCAACCCGATTCCCCAATGGATGCAGCTTACCGCCGAAGGCCGCTTTCTGGAGGCCGCCGCCGTCATGGGTTCCGCCACCAACATGGCCGAGGTCTGCTCCCGGGTCTGCGCCGCCGAACAGCATTGCGAACACACCTGCATTCTGGATTCCGTGTCCGAGCCGGTGGCGATCGGCGCGATTGAACGGTTCCTGGCCGAATACGCCTTTCAGCACGGCCAGATCAGCGCGGCCACCGCTCCTCCCAACGGTTTCAAGGTCGCGGTCGTCGGGTCCGGCGCCGGTGGCTTGGCGTGCGCGGAAACCCTGGCCCGGCGCGGCTGCGCCGTCACCATTTTCGATGCCGCCCTGGTGCCCGGCGGCTTGCTCGTCAACGGCCTGCCGGCTTTTAAGCTCGAGAATTCCGTCGTGCAACGGCGCCTGGACCTGATCCAAAAGCTCGGCGTGAAGTTCCAATTGGGTGTCGAGTTGGGGAAGGATCTCGAGCTCTCGCGGCTGCGGTCGGATTTTGACGCCGTTTTCCTGGGAGCCGATTCCCGCGTCTCGCGGCCGCTCGGCATTCCGGGGGCGCAGTTGGACGGGGTCGTGCTGG
This sequence comes from Verrucomicrobia subdivision 3 bacterium UBA693, assembly GCA_002298785.1. Classification (GTDB taxonomy): domain Bacteria; phylum Verrucomicrobiota; class Verrucomicrobiia; order Limisphaerales; family UBA8199; genus UBA693. The sequence continues at coordinate 4,847 of DBMR01000064.1, read as the reverse complement.
CATTGCCGTTTCTGCTCCAAAAACGCACGCCGGTCGCCCTGGAAGTGCCGGACCTCGACCTCACCGGCAAACGCGTGGTGGTGATCGGGGCGGGGGATACCGCCATCGACTGCCTGCGGGTGGCTTTGCGCTGGGGCGCCCGGCAGGCGCTGGGCGTATACCGCCGGGGCGAAGCCGACATGCCCTGCAGCCCGACCGATTACCAAAGCGCGCTCGAGGAAGGAGTGCAGTACGCCTTCCACGCCGCGCCGGTGGCGGTCATCGCCAATGGCGCCGGCCAGGTGAAGTCGCTTCGGCTGGCCCGCACCGAACCCACAGCGGAGGACGCCCGGGGGCGCCACGGTTTCCGCGAACTCCCGGGTCAGGTGTTCGATCTCGAAGCCGAGGTGGTCGTCGCCGCTCTCGGATTCGATCCCAAGCCGTGCCTGCGCACCGGGGATTTCAGCGAGCTCGCGTTGAATGATCGCGGCGGGTTGATGGTGGATTTCGATCAGATGACCAACCTGGCCGGCGTGTTCGCCGGCGGGGACCTGGTGCGGGGACCGAGCCTGGTGCTCGAGACCGTGCGCGACGGCCGCCGCGCTGCCGAAGGGATTTTACGTTATCTCGCCGGGCAGCCGGCCAAGGCCTGAGCTATGGCCGGATACCTCGCCGCCGTTCGCTGGCACCGGACCGGGCCGGATTTTCTAAAAGGGCAATACTCGCGGGCGCACACGTGGTCCTTTGATGGCGGCGTGACCGTTCCGGCCTCCTCCTCGCCGCACGTGGTGCCGGTGCCGTGGTCCGATACCGCCGGCGTGGATCCCGAAGAAGCGTTCGTCGCCTCCATCTCGAGCTGTCACCTGCTCACCTTCCTTTGGCTCGCCTCTCGTGCGGGTTTCCAGGTTGATCGCTACGAAGATGACGCGGTCGGCGTGATGAGCAAAAACGAGCGGGGCTCCCCCTGGGTCAGCGCGGTGACGCTCCGTCCGAACATCGTCTGGAGCGGGGCCAAACTCCCCGCCCCGTCAGACATCGCCCGGCTGCATCACGAAGCCCACCAACAATGCTTCATCGCCAACTCGGTCAAAACGGAAGTAACCGTTCAGGGTGCGGGTAACGAAGGTTGAAGCGGTTCCCGTGGTGCCGGGAGGAAATCAACCCCGTCGCTTCCCTAAAGGTGGCTCCGCCGTCTCGGTGAGTTGAGGGTTTCCTTATTTGAACGCCGCAGGTGTTCCATCGTGTAGCCCGGGGTTGCGTCGGACGCTACCCCGGGAATGACGCCCCATCCTTTATTTTGTTTCTTCTTCCTTCCGGGCGCTCCTGGTGCGCGCCCGGAAGGAAGAAAAAGCCAGAGGTTGCTTGGAGGGTTGCCGCCCCGGGTAGCCTCGGCGTTGCCTTCGAAGTGGTCAGACCGTAGATATAGTGGGTACTTTCTGCAATTTAGGGTCGTCCGGGAGCGTGCCCACACCTCCGCACCTCCGCCCCCATATCCCGGGACCCTGTAGAACCAGCAAATCGGCATCGTTGGTTCCAGCAACCCCACGCTCACTCCCAAATTCGACCGGGCGAACTGTGTGAGTCGAGCGAAGGTGTCAGTCCTGCATTTTCTGCGTGCCCGGTGCGGGTCGCACTGTCCACGAAGTGAGCACTGACACCCAAGCCTGCCACTCGCGCGGCGCCCTAGCGAACGGGGTCAGTCCTGCGAGTGGTGTCAGTTCTCAGCTTATTGTGTCGTGTACAAGAAGTGAGCACTGACACCCGAGCCCGACCCCGGCAGCGGCCACCAGCACAACGCCCGACCGATGGTGTCAGTCCTGCATCCTTTTGTGGGGTCGCGGGCGACAAATACTGAGGACTGACCCCGGCAGCGGCAAATCGGTCTACGCCTTGACTCCGCGCCGCCACCTCGCGGCGCCATTTCCAGGGCTCGTCGCCGACCGACGAAAACCCGACCCAGCTTGACTCGACTTATGACTGGCCATAGACTTTGGCTATGCAGCTAATCCTCGCCCTGGATTCGAGTCAACTCCATGTTTCTGCCTTGATATCCATTATCATGGAGTCTTCTCCATGCTAATGAATAGACCATGAAGCGTCGTCGCATTCTGATCGCGCTTGGGAGTCTACTTGCCTTTGCGGCTTTAGTGTGGGGCGTCGCTCACTGGATTTACCACGCACCGCTTCTTCGTTCCGAGACGAGCACCTTTTCGATGGCGGACCGTGATGCAGACGAGCGATACATAGAATGGTGCAATGAGCTGACGCACTACATTACTCCACGGCTGTGCGCCTATTATCAGTTGCATCCCGAGCGGTTCAAACCGACCGGGCAGGGCGAGGAGATCGCGATCGACGGGTTTATTGCCTTTGTGCAGGCGGATGGATTCTGGCAAAGTCCCAACCGCTGCCGTATCCGTGGCGGCACGCTAAGAGACCCATGGGGCGATCCTATCCATTTTGTTCAGGACCTCAATATGGATGGGTTCATCGAGGCCCGCGGCCAGCGGCGCAACGTTTTCGACCAGGCGGTTTATGAGGATGTTGGTCAGAAGGTGGATTTCTTGAATGAGCATCGCTTGGGCATTTGCAAGGACAACGTGAAGGGCATCAAAGACCGTCCTTGGGACAGCATTTTTGTATTGTCCTACCACCGAGCGAAGTGGAGACCTTGAACGTTATGGTTCTGTATCCATGTCCTAACCCGCGCTCGGCACTGGACGCCCGGACGGCCCTCTGTTTGCATATCGAATGTCCCTGGCCGGGCGCCAATGGTGCAGAACGTTGGGCGAAGACGTACGCATGCATCCTTTCTTGATAATACCGCTGGTGATCGCTGCGTATTTTCTTACGGCAGCTTTCGTGCCCCGGATACGCCTCCGGTGGGGAATCAGCTACAGCGGGGGCATGGTTCTTCTCAAACCGCGCATGGGGATGGTAGGTTGCATTGGGATATCCTTTTTCATCGGCAGCATGGTTTTGCCCGCGTTTTTGAAACAGCCACCGCTTGCCTGTATGGAGTATGTGACGATTCCGGCTTTTGTGCTGGCAGGAGTCGGGGCGATGTTGGATTGGGTCCGGGCACCAATCGGCCGCAGGAGAAGATGAATTCTACGCCCTACCATTCGTGGCAGCCGACGTCGGGAGGCCGCGTCAACCATTTTCTACCGCCTTTGGGTCGGCGCGGCTCCACTCGGCGTTCGGAGACGCGCTGGTACTAGCAGCATATGATTTTACACTTCAAAGGCTACGGACTGTTCGTTCCGGCGATATTAGTGGGATGCTTCGCGCTCGTTGAATTGGTGGCATTAGAAATCAGTGGTCGCGTAGAGGATGCCTCCTGGCTGCTGGGTTCTGCTCTGGTGCTGGCTGGTGTCATTTGCTGGTTTCTGGGGCGTTGGCTCAAGGGCAGAGGCTCACTGCTTCAGGACCTGCGTAAAAGTCGGCACGTTGAGCCCGAGGAGTGCCTTCGATCGTTCTACTGGATCAAGATGGAGTGGTGGGGCCCTATTCTTCTGGCGCTCGGCGTCTTGTGTCTTATTCCTGCTGGGGCACGGCAACTGAGCAAGTCTTCGGAATCGGTATCGGCCCGCACCAAGGCCAACGCCGGGAAGCCCAAGTCTGAACCGCACGGCGCAGCGAGCCAGAGCCAGCCGGTTCAGCCTGAGACAATTCCAACACCCTTGCCGGCTGGCTCCGGGCGTTGACCCGTGCGCTGCAGGAATCCCATCTTTCGGGGGAGCTGCGATGTAGATTGGTATACCGCTATGAACTTGTGGTCACATATTTTTCACCTCGGTGTGAGTGAACGGAATGAAGGAGCGTTTCTGGTTTGGAGATGTCCGCAGTGCGGGGTGGAGCGGGATTTTGATCTCATTGTGAGCCAGGGTGGCTTTTTCCTGCTCGGTCTGAATCTGAGCAAGCCTGCGCCCATGCTCGACTTGCGGTGCTCGAAGTGTTGCTACGAATTCAGGGTGGCGCTTTCGGAAAGGAACTTGAATGACCGAGTCGGACAAGCCACGCGCCGTTTGAAAAGCGGCGAGTTGACCCCGCAATCTTACGATGTCGGCGTTCGAGAAATCCCAGCGCGCTTCGTTCGAGATCTGCTGGCGCTGAGCGAGACCTGGAAATGTGAGAAGTGCGGGGAGGCCAATCCCACCGGTTTTGAATCGTGCTGGAATTGCAGATCAAAGGAACGGCCCGAGGTGATCGTCTCGGAAGGCGAAGAAACTCCGTACCCCGGTATGCCTCGCGGCGGAAACTCCTGGGAATAACCTGGCCATGCACAAGCTTTAGGCAAGACGAGCGTGAGTGACGCAGCCTCTATCCCGAAGGGATTTGAATCCATTAGATGAGCACTGACACCCAAGCCTGCCACCGCAGCGGCCACTCGCGCGGCGCCCTAGCGAAAGGGGGTCAGTCCTGCGAGTGGTGTCAGTTCTCAGCTTATTGTGTCGTTTACAAGAAGTGAGCACTGACACCCGAGCCCGACCCCGGGAGCGGCAAATCGGTCTACGCCTCAACTCCGCGCCGCCACCTCGCGGCCCCATTTCCAGGGCTCGTCGCCATAGCGCTCCAGCTCCCTCCCCGGCGGCGGTTCATCCTCCGCATCGGCCATTTGTGAACGCCGAAGGTGTTCCATCGTTTAGCCCGGGGTTGCGTCGGACGCTACCCCGGGAAAGACGCCCAATCCTCAGTTTTGTTTTTTCTTCTTTCCGGGCGCTCCTGGTGCGCGCCCGGAAGGAAGAAAAAGCCAGAGGTTGGTTGGAGGGTTGCCACCCCGGGTAGCCCTGGCCTTGCCTTCGAAGTGGTCAGACCGTAGATGTAGTGGGTACTTTCTGCAATTTATTGAGACTCGCATATTATAG
>DBMR01000062.1 GCA_002298785.1 Verrucomicrobia subdivision 3 bacterium UBA693 | reverse complement strand
GTTTTTAACCGGACACTAGTGGTCCGTAATATTAACTGACAACCAGCCGGCATTGGCTCAGACTTGCCTCGTGAGAACAAAGGGAAGTCCATTCCAGATCTTCGGCCCAATCTTATTGTCACAACAGGACTGTTGGGCCGCTTGCGTATGAGCGCTTTCCACATTGTAGCTCTGGTACTCGCAGCCGTGCTTGCTTGTTAGGCGATTTTTCTTGTTATCCGTGGCACAAACCGGGGCACGGGAAGATGGGGCATCAATATCCGTCGCCCAGTCTGTCCTAACTGCGGCACGCCGTTTCCGCTGATCCGACGCCCTGAAAACGAGCGTCAGCGGCTGTGGGGAGGAGGAACCTGCAAGCGATGTGGCGTGGAGTGCGACAAATGGGGTAAGCCGGTGGCGAAAAATGCAGAAAAGAGTTGAGACCTTATGACCCAACCTTGAGCATGGAGCCGACTGGAGCCAGCGGTTCAGCTCACTTCCAAACCGTGCGCTGCTGGCCGCTGCTCCCGGCCGGTGGACGTTGGGGTTGAGCGTGTCGCGATAGCCTATGAACACTTTCGAAGCATCGGCCGCGGTTCTCCTGATCGCATTCGCAGTCGTTGCATCTAACGCGATCTGGAAACTCAGCCGCACACCTGACGGCCGTGCATGTCTGAAAATTTTCGGTTTTCCGTTTGGCATCCAGTTGGCCTTCCTGACTGTGCTCTACCTGGTCGAGTACGACGCCTTCGGCATCTTGCCCACCGGACTCTGGACGTTTTTGAGAATCGTATGCTGGCTCGGTTCGGTTTTCGGAGTCTTCGCGCTCCAGGTGCGACTGCTATATCGCGCTCCTGTGTTCAGCCGCCTATCTGGAGGCGTGCTGCGACTGTCGGTCTTTGTTGTCCTTTCACTTCCTATTACCGTTATCGGGTTGGTACTGGGCCACTCACTCTTTTCCTTGGCAGGCCATGGTTTACTCTTCGATTGAACTCTCCAAACTACGGAAAATCTCCAGGCAAAAAGGGATGTCCTGGAAAAAGGATGCAGATTGATTGGTAAGGAGATCCTCCATGCCTAAATCACGAGGAAATGATTTAACGTTCGGTTTTCTGGGCTCCACTTTGGCGCTGGCCCTGTGCGTCGGGGCGTTTGGATGCCGCAATCAGCCCGACTCTCAATCACGCGCGTCCGGCAAGGATCATGTGCCGCGCCAGTTGTCTCCCCTCGAGCAGAAGGTTGGGCGGCTCCTCAACTACCCTGCCGAAGCGCTGCGCAACCGGTCGGAAGGAACCGTTGTCGTGCGTGTTGTCGTCGAGGGAGGCCGTGCCACGAGCACAGAGGTGATCGAGAGCTCCAGTCATGCGGTGTTGGACCACGCGGTGCTTGAGGCTTTGGGGAAGGTAACACTATCCCCAGCGGACGAAGGAACAAATATCATTCGCATGGAGTTTCGTCTCTGGCATTAGGCACTTGTTTGGTCGGCGATACGGGCCGAGCAAAATAGCTACATTGCAAGAGGGAAAGGAATCCTACATAAGGAAGCAAAGGAAACGAAGGCAGGTGCACTGGTTATAGGTTAAGTGACTCTTTGGGGATAGGGTAGGGACGTGTTCCACCACGTCCGAAACTTCTTCATAGGAGGGGGGAGATCTGGGCGAGGTGATTGTGCAGGAGTGTTGATTTGGACAGAAAAGGTCATTCCCTGCCGCGGGGGTCAAGGAGATCAACCACGGAATACTCGGAATACACGAAAGGGGACCAGACGGTTGGGACGCGATCCCCAAGGAATTTGGTGCTGCGCTCCGGGATGCAAAGCACCCCATTCGTTCCCCGGGCCCTCAGCCCATGGCGGATTTGATCAGGCGCATCAGGTCAGCGTATTGCTCGACGGCCTGGAATTGTGGGAATTGCTCGCGGACATTCGGCGGGCTGCGGAACAAAATGCCGACGTGCGCTTCGCAGAGCATGGCGGTGTCATTAAAGGAATCCCCGGCGGCGACGACATGGTAGTTGAGCAATTTGAGCGCAGCCACGGTCTTTTGCTTTTGTTCGGAAACGCGCAGTTGGTAATCGACGATGCGATCGTTCTCGACCACCAGTCGGTGGCAGAGGAGGGTGGGCCAAGCCAATTGACGGAGCAAAGGAGCGGCGAACTGCTCGAAGGTGTCGGACAGAATGAGCACCTGGGTGAAGGCGCGAAGCTCATCCAGGAACTCCCGGGCGCCGGCCAGGGGTTGCAGGGAGCCGATAACGGCCTGGATATCGCTGAGTTTGAGCCCGTGATCGTCCAGGATTTTAAGCCGGCCGCGCATGAGCTTGTCGTAATCCGGTTCGTCCCGCGTGGTGCGGCGCAATTCCGGGATGCCGGTCTTCTCGGCGACAGCAATCCAGATTTCCGGAGTCAAAACTCCTTCCATGTCCAGGGTAACGATAGATTGTTTCACTGGGGCAATGGTTTCAAAACGGAGCGGCGGCGGCAATCGCCTTTCGCAAAAGACTTTTCAATTGGGCGCCGGTGGGAAACCATGGCGGGGCATGAACCCGGTTGCCCTGATCACTGGCGCCTCGCGCGGAATTGGACGAGGCATCGCGTTGGAACTGGCGCGGTGCGGCTACGATTTGATGATCAATTTCGCGGCTAAGGAAGCGGCGGCGCGCCAAACGGCGGCTGATTGTTTGGAGTGCGCGCGCGAAGCCGGGATGAGCATTCGGGCGGAGATTTTTCAGGCGGATATTTCGGAGCCGGGACCGCGGGAGCGCTTGCTCGCGGCGGTGCGAGAGAATTACGGGCGCCTGGATTTGCTGGTGAACAACGCCGGGGTGGCTCCCGAGGCCCGGGTGGATTTGCTGGCGGCCACCGAAGAGAGCTTCGACCGGTTGATCCGGGTGAATCTCAAAGGCCCATATCTTCTGACCCAACTGGCGGCGCGGTGGATGATCGAGCAGGCCACGCAGTCCGCCGCTCGGCCCAAAATCGTCACCATCACCTCGATCAGCGCCTATACCGCGTCCCAGGATCGCGGCGATTATTGCCTCAGCAAAGCGGCGCTGTCGATGTTGACCCCGCTGTTTGCGGCGCGCCTGGCGCAGCACGGAATCGGCGTGTATGAGATTCGCCCCGGCATTATTGCCACCGACATGACCGGCCCGGTGAAGGAGAAGTATGACGCCTTGATCGCGCAGGGTTTGACGCCAATCGAGCGCTGGGGCACGCCGGCGGATGTCGGCCGGGCCGTGGCGGCCATTGCCCAGGATTCATTCCCTTTCAGCACCGGGGAAGTCATCAACGTCGATGGCGGTTTTCATTTGCGCCGGCTCTGACTTTGGCGGTTTACACGCAACCCAAACTGTGGCTCTCAAAATCAATCACCAACTTACGGCCGCCAGCCTGGTCTCGCGGGCCCGGCGGGTATTCGAACTGTCGGCGGCGAAAATCACCGGGATCGAGCAAAGCTGGAGCGCCGACCGGGGCACGCCCGTTTTCACTGTCAAAGGCCGATATACCACTCGCGGTTGGACGGAGTGGACCCAGGGCTTTCGTTACGGTTCGGGGATCCTCCAATTTGACGCCACCGGTGAGCAATCGTTTCTGGAGCTCGGACGCGAAGGCACACGGCAAGCCATGGCCTCACACGTCTCGCACGTGGGAGTGCATGATCATGGGTTTAACAATGTCTCGACTTACGGGAATTTGTGGCGCCTGATGCGCGAGGGGCGAATTCCGGCTAACGAGCGGGAAAACGACTACCTCGAGCTGGCTTTGAAAGTTTCCGGCGCGGTGCAGGCGGCGCGGTGGACCGAGGCATCCGAGGGCTGCGGATACATCTATTCCTTCAACGGACCGCACTCGTTGTTTATTGATACACTGCGGTCACTTCGTTCGCTGGCGCTCGCGCACCAGTTCGGGCACGTGTTAATGGGCGAGCGGGATCGCGCTATCTCCCTGCTCCAACGGTTGCTGATCCATGGGCGCACCACCGCCCGGTTTAACGTGTATTACGGGGAGGGGCGCGACCATTACGATGTGCCTGGGCGCACGGCGCATGAAGCCATCTTCAACGTCAATGATGGCAGCTACCGCTGCCCGAACTCGCAACAGGGCTACTCGCCGTTCAGCACGTGGACGCGCGGCCTGGCCTGGGCCGTGCTCGGGTTCGCTGAACAATTGGAGTTTCTCGCGGAACAGTTGGCAGCCAAGCCTGCTGATGCGGTGGTCAGGAAAGACATCGCCGAGCATCAGCAGTGCTTCCTGCGCGCCGCGTTGGCGACCGCTGATTTCTATCTGCAAAACTGTTGCACGGACGGTATCCCGGCCTGGGACACCGGCGCGCCGGGATTGGCACGTCTCGGAGATTACCTCAGCCGCCGCGCTGATCCTTTCAACGCCTGCGAGCCAGTGGATAGTTCGGCCGCGGTGATTGCCGCCCAGGGGTTGTTGCGGTTGGGGAACTACCTCGTCGGAGCTGGACGCCGGGCAGCGGGCCGCAAATATCGTCAGGCGGGTCTCACCGTGGCGAATACTCTTCTTGCCGAGCCTTACTTGGCCATAGACCCGCGTCATCAAGGACTCCTGCTCCACGCGGTTTACCACCGTCCGAACGGTTGGGATTACGTCCGGCGCCGCCAGGTGGTGCCGAACGGCGAGAGCTGCATGTGGGGTGATTACCACGCACGCGAGCTGGCCTTGATGATCCTGCGCGAAGCGGAACGCGGACCGTATTACCGCTTTTTTGGGCCCGAAACCGCGAAGGTTCGATTCAATCCGGCTCGTCCGCCACGGGCGGCGGTTGGCGGTTAAACACCGAGTCCGCCACGTAGATCACGATCGCGACCCAGCACAGGGCGAAGCTGATCATTTTCCTGCGATCCAGCGATTCCCCAATGATGCCGATGGCCACCAGCAATTGCAGCGTTGGCCCGATGTATTGGAGGAAGCCGATGGTGGACAGCTTGAGGCGGCGCAAGGCCGCGCCGAACATCAGCAGGGGTGTGGCGGTGATGAAGCCGGACAGGGATAGAATGCCCCAGGTGGCGGGGGGCACGGACGCTTCGGAATAGAGGCCCAGCACCAACAGGGAGATGGGGAGCAGCACCACTGTTTCGACCAGCAGGCAATGCAGCGAATTGGCGTCCACTTTCTTGCGCACCAACCCGTAGAAGCCGAAGGACAGCGCGAGGCTGACGGCGATCCAGGGCAGGGTGGTGGAGCCCCAGGCCAGGCTGAGCACCGCCAAGCCGGCGGTGGCGACGGCGACCCACTGCCAGCCCCGGAGTTTCTCATGAAAAAAGAGCATCCCCAGGGCCACTGAAACCAACGGATTAATGAAGTAGCCGAGGCTGCATTGGAGCACTTGCTTCGTGCCCACCGCATAGATGAACACAAGCCAATTCACGGCGATCAACACGGCCCCGGCAGTGAGCAGTCGCAGGCTGCGTCCGTGGGACACGATGGTCCGAATCATCGGCCACTCGCGTCGAACAGTAACGATGCCGGCCAGGAAGAGGCTCGACCAGAGAATCCGGTGACAGAGCACGACGAAGGGTGACACCTGGGAAACCGCCCGGAAATAGAGGGGGAAAATTCCCCACATCGTGTACGCGCCCAGGCCATAGCCGAGTCCCTGCCGGGTGTAACTCGCCTGGCGGTCGGGATTCGATGCCGGTTCGGTCATTCCGCAGAAACTATCATAGCCGGCCCCAACGGCAATGTCGCGGACCGCGTCAAGGTTTGAGCCGGTGCTCGAATTGAAACTTGAACTTCGCCGGTTGAACGCTAGGTTTCCCCCGCATGTTTTTGGAGTTCACCAAAATGAACGGTGCTGGGAACGATTTTGTGCTCGTGGATAATCGAGCCGGGTCAGTCCAGTTGACGCAGGCGCAGATTGTTCGGTTGTGCGACCGCCATCGGGGCGTGGGCGCGGACGGAGCGATCCTGCTGAAGCCCTGCGTCTCGGGCAAAGCCGATTGGGCCTGGGATTTCTACAATAGCGACGGCAGCACCGGTGAAATGTGTGGCAACGGGGCGCGTTGTTTTGCCCGCTTCGTTCAGCGGCAAACCCAGTTAGACAAGGATTTTACGTTCGAAACCGAGGCGGGAATCATCCGTGCCCAGTTCCAGGGGGACCGGGTTACAGTCAGCCTGACGGCGCCCACGAATTTGCGAATTGGGGATAGCGTGCCGCTGTCCTCGGGGCCTTTCACGATCCACTCGATCAACACCGGGGTGCCGCACGCGGTGCTCTACGTGCCGGACGCGGATCGCGCCATGATCCTGCAACAGGGTCCGGAGGTGCGCCGGCACGCGCATTTTGGCCCTCGCGGCACCAACGTCAATTTCGTCCAGGTCACCGGCCCGAATGAAATCCGGGTCCGGACCTTCGAGCGTGGAGTCGAGGGAGAGACGCTGGCCTGCGGCACGGGCGTGACGGCTTCCGCCCTGATTTCGTCGCGGGTGCATGGTTTTACCTCCCCGGTCCGGGTGCGGGTTCAGGGAGGAGATTTGCTCGAAGTCAGCTTTGCCGAGAAACAGGGGGCGTTCGTTGACGTCAAGTTAAATGGACCCGCCGATTTTGTCTTTACGGGCAAAGTGGAAATTTAAGCGGATTTCCGCTGGCAAAAATCTTCGGGCCGCTTCAGACTGGCACCGTCGCTGGAAAGAATTTCATGTTCACCGGAACTTACACTGCAATTGTTACTCCGTTTAAAAACGGAAAAATTGACTATGACGCTTTGGAGCGCCTGGTGCGTCTGCAAGTCAAAGCGGGCGTGGACGGCATCGTGCCGGTGGGCACGACCGGCGAATCGCCGACGGTCAATTACGAGGAGCACATCCAGATTATCGAGTCGGTGGTGAAGATCGCCGCGGGCAAGGTGAAGGTGGTTGCGGGCACGGGGGGCAATTCCACCACGGAAGCCGTCTATTTGACCGAGGAGGCGGAGCAAGCGGGAGCGGACGCGACGCTGCAAGTCGCGCCGTACTACAATAAGCCGACCCAGGAGGGAATGTACCAGCATTTCCGCGAAGTGGCGGCGCGCACGCGACTGCCCATCATGCTCTACAGCATTCCCGGGCGTTGCGGCGTCGAGATCGGCATCGAGACCGTGAAACGGCTGGCCGCGGACTGCAAGAATGTGGTCGCGATCAAGGAAGCCGGCGGGAATGCGGATCGCGTCAGCCAATTACGCGAAGCGCTCGGGCCGAAATTTTCGATCCTCAGCGGGGACGATGCGTTGACGCTCCCCTTCATGGCGCTCGGGGCGCATGGAGTGGTCAGCGTGGCCTCGAATGTGATCCCGAAAGAAGTCAGCCGGCTGGTGAAGGCCTTTGCCGCGGGCGACATCAAGACGGCCCAGCAACTGCATCGAAAATATTATCCGCTCTTCAAGGATTTGTTTGTGGAAACCAATCCCGGACCGGTCAAAGCGGCCCTGGCGATGATGGGCCAGATCCAAAACGAGTTCCGCCTGCCCATGGTGCCGATCAGCGCGAAGAGCCAGGACGTGTTGCGCGCCACGATGGTGAAATGCGGTTTGCTCTAGCCTCGAACGCCATGATCAAAATCATCATTGTCGGTTCGAAAGGGCGCATGGGGCGGGCCCTGGTGGCCAGTGCGGCTCACGACCCTGAATTGTCAGTCGTCGCCCAGGTGGACCAGGGTGATGATCTCGGTTCGGTGTTGGACCAGGGCGAGGTAGTGATCGATTTCAGTTCCCATGCCGCCACCGCCGGAGTGGCCGCCTTGTGCGCCGAGCGCGGTCGCGCGGTCGTCATCGGCACGACCGGCCATTCCACCGAGGACCGTTCCGCCATCGTGCGGCACTCCGAGCGCATTCCCATGGTGTTGTCCTCGAACTTTTCCACCGGGGTGAACACACTTTTCTGGCTGACGCGCAAAGCTGCGGAGATTTTGGGGCCGGATTTCGACCTGGAAGTGGTCGAGATGCATCATCGGTTGAAGCGGGATGCGCCGAGCGGCACCGCCCGCACGCTGGCGGAGATCCTGGCTGAAGTGCGGCGCGCGCAGTTGGACCAGGTATTGCGCCACGGGCGATCGGGCATCGTGGGTGAACGCACGGCGGCCGAAATCGGCATGCATTCGATTCGCGGCGGCGATGTCGTCGGGGATCACACGGTGATTTTTGCCAGCCTGGGTGAGCGTGTGGAACTGACCCACAAAGCCTCGACGCGAGAAACTTTTGCGAAGGGCGCCCTGCGGGCCGCCAAATGGCTCGCCACTCAAAAACCTGGATTATACGATATGCGCGACGTGCTGGGCTTAAAGTAAGCCTGGCCGGTTGACTCCCGTTTTGCTGAACGTTCTGTCAAATCCCCGGATAGCGTTGATTGGCCTGGGTTCGAACCTGGGTGATTCGGTGGCCATTGTGCGACAAGCCATGGAACGATTGCGCGCGCTGTCCAGTGGTGAAATCCTGTGCTCCTCTTTGTGGCACAGCAATCCGGTCGATTGCCCTCCTGGCTCCCCCGCGTTCGTCAATGCCGCCGTGGCCTTGACCGTTCCCGAAGGCGAGACCCCGGAATCCTTGCTCACCAAATTGCAGGGGATCGAGAGAGAATTTGGAAGGCAACCGAAGCGCGTGGAAAATGAGCCCCGGTTGTTGGATTTGGATCTCATCTCGTTTGGGCGGGAACAGCGGCGTTCACAGCGATTGATCCTGCCGCATCCCCGCGCGCATCTCCGACGGTTCGTGCTGGCGCCGTTGGCGGAAATTGCGCCGGACTACCGGCTGCCCGGGCTCGAGTCAGCCATCCAGGATTTATTGACCACCGCGCCGGAGGACCCGGCGCTGGTCATGATCAAATAATATTGTTTACAGCCGGCGTGACGCGCTGGCGCAACGCCGGTCTGCCAGGCCTTCAGGCCGCAGGTTTTGCGGAGGTGTCCTGGTAGCGGAACATGAACGCGAACAGGGCCAGGATCGCCAAAGCGCCCAGGGCGGGCAGGAGCCAGATCTTTTCCCACAGCGGCATTGGTTTGCCCAGGGATTTCACCGGCTGCACGATTTTCTCTCCGGAAGCCACGAAGCCGGCTTCCTGCTTTTTATAGACTTCAATGCTCGCGGAATTTTCAGAAGCAGTAACCGATTCGACTTTGCCAAACGACGACTTGCCGTTTGTTTCCCAGCGCACCACATTGCCGGCCACGAGAGTGGAGGCATCCTGCACCTGCGCGAAGCGCGTCGGTTCCACGTTCGGGAAGCTGTATTGCTCGACGACAATCCCGGACAGGGTGGCGCCGACGAACATGCCCGCGCCAAGGGTGACGAAAGCGATAAAGCCCTGGGCTTTGGCGCGAATGGTCTCGGGAGCCTTTTTATCCACGTAAATATAGGCTGTGACGAAGAAGAAGTCATAGCAGATGCCATGCAGAATCAGGCCTAGGTAGAGCGGCCAGACGGTGCCGGCGGAGTAGCCCTGGATGAAGAGCAGGTAGCGGGCGGCCCAGGCGCCCATGCCGGCAATCAACATCCATTTCACGCCCAACCGGGCAAAGAACAACGGCATCACCAGCATGAAGAAGATTTCGGACATCTGGCCCATGGTCATTTTCCCGGGGATGTTCGTGACCCCGCAATCGCCGAGGAACGTGGGAGTGAAGCTGAAGTAGAAGGTGAGCGGGACGCAGATCAGGAACGCCGCCGCCACGAAGATGGCGAACGACTTTTCTTTCATGAGTTGCAGGGCGTCCAATCCGAGCACATCCCGGGCAGTGACTTTGCCCGTGGATTTCGGCGGGGTATGCGGCAGGGTGAAACAGTAGAGTCCCATGAGGAGGGAGACGATTCCCGCCATCTGGAAGGGCATGGGGGTGGTGGTGGCCTTCGTGCCCAAAACCGTGCCCACGGTCAAGCCCGCCACGATCCAGCTAATGGTGCCCAGCACGCGGATGCTCGGGAATTCCTTGCCCGGATCTTTCATCTGGGCGAACGAAATGGAGTTGGTCAAGGCCAGCGTCGGCATGTAGCAGAGCGTATGACCGATCAGCAGCGGGTAAAACGTGGCGAAACTCTTGGCCTGCGCCGCGCCGAAGAGCAAGGCGCCACCGGCGATGTGGAGCACCCCGAGGATCTTTTCCGTGGAAAAGAACCGGTCGGCAATCATCCCGACGAAAAACGGCGAGAGGATAGCCGCCAGGGCGGTGGAGTTGTAGGCGAATCCAATCTGCTGCGGCGTGAAATTGAGCGTGCCTCCCAAGTACGGGCCCATGGTCACATACCATGAACTCCAAATGAAGTACTCGAGGAACATCATGATCGATAGGCGCAGGCGGAATTGGAAGTTCATGCGTTTTTATTACAGGTTAAGTTTCGACCGTGCCAGTCTTAATCCCGGAGAGGCGTAGTGCCGTCCCGGGAAGCAACTGGGCAAGCTGAGATGCAACGGTCATTGCGATCGCCGGGAGACTAGTGGAATCCACGATGCCCCGCAAGCGTGACTTCGAAAACCTGACTTCGAAAACCGCTTCCCGGTCAATCTGGAGGAAAAGCCCGGCGCGGGGATTGTGCCCGGCAAGCGAACTGAGAAAAGACGAGGTGCGGTTCGTTCAGGTTCGGTTTTGCATCGTCACTCGCGCGGCGATGCCATACCTTGGGCGGATGCAGTCCGGACCGGTATGGAAACCAAACGCGATCATACGCTTATTAATCAGCGTATTTATTTGCGTGTACTGCGGGTCCCTGCTGGTTTCATTGCTGCAACCGCAAGCGGTCGGGAAGTTGTTGGTCCGGGTGTATGTGATGGGCGGTGCGAGTTTGTTGTGCCTGGCCATCGCGCTGGTGCTGTTGCGCCGCCCCTGGGAGTTGGAGGAACTGACACGCCGCGTGGGAGTGACGCTGGGTTTTTTCTATGCCGGATTTGCCCTGGGCGCCGTGGCGCAAAAATGGGCCGGGGTCTCGGCGCCCAACGTGGCACAGATGGTGATCTCCGCGATTGCTTTCCAGGGCGCCATTTTGATCCTGCTCATTTTTTTCCTGAGGGAACATGGCAGCGGGTGGCGCGAATCATTCGGACTTGAACGCCGCTGGCAAAAGGCGGTCTTGTCGGGATTGATGGTGGCAATCCTGTTTCTGCCGATGGCCTGGCTGTTGCAGAAGACTTCCATGATGGTCCTGGATCATTTGCCGTATCTTTCGTTGCATCCCGAGGAGCAGCAGGCGGTGCGGACTATTCGCGGAGCCACCGCCCTGGGCGAACGGATCACGCTCGGGATCGTGACCATCATCCTGGCGCCGCTTTCCGAGGAGTTGCTGTTTCGCGGAGTGCTTTATCCGGGAATTCGGGATGCCGGTTTTTCGCGCCTGGCGCTCTGGGGAAACTCGGCCCTGTTCGCGGCGGTGCATATGAATGCGGCCACCTTCCTGCCGTTGCTGCTGCTCGCAGTGGTGCTGACGCGGCTTTATGAGCGGACCGGCAATTTGTTGGCCTGCATCTCCACCCACAGCCTGTTCAACGCCTTGAATTTCGCCTTGTTGTTTTGGACCTCCGCTGGAGCATAGAGGTTTACGCCGCTGATGAACGAATTTGAGTTAATCGACCGCTTGACCGCCGCGCTGCCATCCCATCCGGCAGTGGTGACTGGCGCCGGCGACGACTGCGCCGTGCTGGATTTGGGTGCGCCGGAGACCCTGACGCTGTTCAAAACGGACGCGGTCGTGGAAGGCATCCACTTCACGCATGATTGCCCGGGGGAGAAGATCGGGCACAAAGCCCTGGCGCGTTGCTTGAGCGACCTGGCGGCCATGGGAGGCACCCCGGTGGCGGCCCTGGTGACCCTGGGTTTGAAGCGGAGCTTTGATGTTGGTCTCGTCGAGTCCATTTATGCCGGGATGAACACGCTGGCCGCGCGCGTGGGAATGGCTATCGTCGGCGGCGAAACCACCACCAACCCGGAACGGCTGCTGATTTCCATCGCCGTGATCGGCACCGTGCCGCGCGGGCGGCAGATCCTGCGCTCCGGGGCCAAACCGGGCGATGCCATCTTCGTGACCGGCGAGTTGGGAGGATCTCTGGATTCCAGGCACCTCGAGTTCGAGCCGCGCCTGGCTGAAGGGCGCTGGCTGGCCGAGCATTTCCGGATTCATGCCATGCTGGATTTGAGCGACGGTTTGGCGGGTGACCTCCGGCACATCCTGAATCGCAGCGGTGTCGGGGCCGAATTGTTGAGCAGCGCCATTCCCATCAGCCGCTCCGCCCGCACTCGAGCGCGGGCGGAATCCTCGGCCAAACCGCCCTTACTGGCGGCGCTGACTGACGGTGAAGATTTCGAGTTGTTATTCACCGTGGCGGGGCGCGTGGCGGTGCCCTTGCTGGATGCCTGGAAACGGCAATTCCCGAAACTGAAGCTCAGTTGCATCGGAAAAATCACGACCGGACGGGGTATCACCCTGCGGGACAAGAACGGCACGCGCCCACTCAGCGCCCATGGCTACGTTCATTTCTCATAATCCGGAGGAAACCGAAGCGCTCGGGCGAAAACTGGCCGAACGGCTGGCGTCGGGCGCAGTGGTCGGCCTGACAGGAGATCTCGGCGCGGGCAAGACGCGCCTGGTGCAAGGCCTGGCTCGCGGCCTGGGCGTGCACGGACGGGTGCAATCGCCCACCTTCGCGCTGGTCAATGCTCACCAGGATGGACGCCTGCCCTTATACCACCTGGATCTATATCGGCTCGACACGCTGGCCCAGATCCTGGGCGCGGGTTTGGAGGAATACCTGGCTCCAGACGGGGTGACGGTGATTGAATGGGCGGAGCGCTGGTTCGAGAGTGGGAAGGACACGGGCCCGACCGCCGCGCCGGCTGGCTACAAAACGATAGCCTTCGAGGTGCTCGATGAAACTCGGCGGTGCATCACATATGAAGGTTTTGGCGATTGAAGTATCGAGTCCGCGACGGAGCGTCGCGGTGCGATGCGGCCTCGCGGGCCCAGCCTGCGAAACGACGCAAAGCGCCGGGCGCGCCGCGCCGTTGTTCGCCTTGATTGAGGCGGCGCTGAGCCAGGCCCGGGTGGAACGGGAAGACATTGAATGCCTGGCGGTGGGTCTTGGGCCAGGATCATACACCGGGCTGCGCGGGGCGCTGGCGCTCGCGCAGGGTTGGCAGTTGGCAAGCGGGGTGAAGCTGCTCGGCATCAGCAGCGCTGAAGCGATCGCGGCGGAAGCCGCTTCCCAGGGGTTGGCCAACCAGGTAGGGGTGGTGATCGACGGTCAGCGGGGCGAGTTTTATCTGGCCACCTATCAATTGGAGGCCGGCAAATGGCAGGAAATCGAGCCGCTGCGATTGGTCAAACCGGACGCGGTCTTGAAATGCGCCGAGTCCGGCGCACTGCTCATTGGTCCAGAAGTGTGTCGCTGGTTCCCGGAAGGTCAGGAAGTGCCGCCGACCGCGGCGACGCTGGCGCGGCTGGCATTGGAGCGGACTAATTTTCAGAACGGCAATGAAATCGAACCGATTTATTTGCGAGAAACCACTTTTGTCAAAGCCCCGCCACCGCGGGTGCTGCCCTGAATCAAAACCAGCGAGGCCATCATGAAAGCAGCAGTCTTATACGGCAAAGAACAAGTGCGGGTGGAGGAAGTCACCCCGGGCGAATTGCAGCGAGGTGAAGTGCGCGTGCGCATCGAGGCCGCGCTGACCTGTGGCACGGACCTCAAGGTGTATCGGCGGGGTTACCACGCGAAGATGATTGTGCCGCCGGCGGTGTTTGGCCACGAGTTTGCGGGCACGATTAGCGAAATCGGCGGCAGAGTGAAGGGATGGCGGTTGGGCGACCGGGTGGTTGTCGCCAACTCGGCTCCGTGCGGGAACTGTTTCCATTGCCGCGCCGGCCAGGAGAACCTGTGCGATGATTTGCTGTTTCTCAATGGTGCATACGCGGAGTCGATCGTCATCCCCGCGCGGTTGGTGCAGCGGAATCTGCTCCGGCTGAAGCGGCACACTGAGTTTCGCGACGCGGCGCTCACGGAACCATTGGCCTGTGTGGTGCAGGGGGTGGAGGACACGCGCCTCCGCCGGGGGCAGAACGTGCTGGTGATCGGCGCCGGGCCAATCGGCTTGATGTTCGCGGTGCTCGCCAAACATCTCGGCTGCAAAGTCACGGTGGCTGGACGTCGCGCGGCGCGGTTGAAAGCCGCGCGTCGATTGGGCGCCGAGCGCGTGATCGATGTGGGCCACAGCGGGGATTTGGTGGAGATCATTCGCCGACGCACCACGACCGCCTTCGACGCGGTGATCGAGGCGGTTGGCAAACCGGAAGTGTGGGAAGCGGCGGTCCGATTGGTGCGCAAGGGCGGCGCGGTGAACTTCTTTGGGGGTTGCCCTTCCGGAACCAGCATTACGCTGGACACCACCCTGATCCATTACTCGAACCTGACGTTATTGGCCAGTTTCCACCATACGCCACGCACGATCCGTCAGGCGTTGAAATATATCGAGAGCGGGGTCGTGCGCGCCGCCGATTTTGTGGATGGCGAATGTTTCCTGGAGGAGCTGCCGGCTTTGCTGGCGCAAATGACGGCCGGCAACCAGGCCGTAAAGACGCTCGTCCGAGTGCGCGGCTAAGGCTTCGACTCCGGCGCCGGGGCCTTGTGCATCTGTCGATGCACGAAGAAATAGTACATGGACCCGAGCACGAGTATGGCGCCGCCGAGCCACAGGCTGATCCGGTGCAGTTCACCCTTCAACAGCTTCTCGTCCTGGCCCATTTGGACGCCAAGGTAACAAAGCACAGAACACCAGACGGCCGACCCCAGGACGGTGTAAATCGAGAATTTCAGAAAATCCATGCGGACAATACCGGCGGGTATGCCGATGAGGTGTCGGACCACCGGCAACAGGCGCGAGACGAAGATGCCCATCGCCCCGTAGTGGGCGGCCCAGCGTTCGGCGCCCTCGACTTTCGCGGGTGAAATCAGCACAAACCTCCCGTAGCGCATCACCAGCGGCCGGCCAGCCAGGCGCGCTGTCCAGTACATCACGGCCGCTCCCAGCCAGGAACCGATGGTTCCCGCCAGCACGATCCCGGTCATGCTCAGGTCGATTTGCTGCGTGTGGGCCAGGTGGGCTGCCGGTGGGATAACCACCTCGCTGGGCAGGGGCACCACCGAGCTTTCAATCGCCATCAGCAGGCCAATGAGGCTGTAGCCGCCTTTGTCCAGGGCGCCGGTATACCAGTCTATGAGCGGTTTAAACATTAATCGGCGCAGTGTGCACGGCGGACCGCTTCACTTCAAGAAATAGCCTCGTTGTTTGGTGCTGATGGGCATGCCGAGCTTCTCCATCACCTGCAGCATGTCCTCCCAGAGCCGCCGCTTTTCGCCGGGGTCATCCCGGTAAAGCAGGTAGGCTGGGTGAAACGTGGGCATGAGGGGAATGCCGCGATAAGCCTGCCAGGTCCCGCGCAGGCGGCTGATGCCGCTGCGGTTCAGCAGGCCTTCCGTGGCGGTGGCGCCCAGCGCTACGATTACTTTGGGCCGGATCAAATCGATTTGTTCCTGCAGATAGGGAACGCAGGTGTTCATTTCTTCGGGCGTCGGTTTGCGATTGCCCGAGGTGCCCGGGGGGGTATTGGGGCGGCACTTGAGGATATTGGCGATGTAGACGGTCTCGCGGGAAAGCCCCATGGTTTGGATGATGCGGGTCAGCAATTGCCCGGCGGCGCCCACGAACGGTTCACCCACGCGATCTTCGTCCGCCCCCGGCGCTTCCCCAACAAACATCAGGTCCGCGTTAATGTTGCCCACGCCGAACACGACTTTTTGACGAGTGGACGCGAGGTGTTGGCAGGTCACACACGCCAACACGCGACCGCGCAGGTTTTCAATTGCGGCGGTCTTGTCCGCAGGTGTCAGCGCGGCCAGGGATGAAGGAGCAGGCACGGCTTGAGGAGCAGGGGAAATCGGCGCTGCCGGAGTAGCGACGTTGGGTAGCGATGCCGGTGGCGTCTGTGCCGCGGTAATCGGTCTCGGCACTGGACTTGCCGTGGCTGGGCGCGCTGGGGGTAAGCTCCGGGCCGGTGCCGCGGGATTGCCAGCCAGTGGGACGGGTTGAGTGAGGGCCTTCACCGTTTCCGGCGCGACCGCCACAAAACGGGTGCCCCGGGCCTTCAGATCTTTTAGATGCTGAATCGTGGCGTCCAGCAATTGATGGTATGGTTCGGACATTTCAGTGCGCGGGACGAAGTGTAAGGGTAATTTTGGCCGATTGCACGGGCGCATTGAGGGTAATTGCCAGCCGCACCGGCTTTTTCGGGGTGCTGACATCTTCATCCAAAATCTCGGATGCCACCTTGAACTCCCTTCCGCCGGTGTCGATCTCGACTTTCAACGCGTCTTTGCCGTCGCTGATCAGGAGTTCCCGGTCGGAAACTTGTTTCCATTCGCCCCAGGTGATCAGCGCGGTCTCAAAGGATTGGGCTTCGGCACATTCCACTGTGTCGATAACCGCCAGGCGGGGCGTCGCGCCCCGTTCGAATTGAAAGGAGCGGTTCAGTTTCCGCAATTTGGGCAGGTCGTACGCGGACTGGAGGTCTAGGGTGAGCAGATCACGTTGCTCTGAGAAATCGGTCTGCAGCACCACGGCCTTGGCGGCTGCTCCGGTGCGCTGCAATTGACCGCCAATTCGGGGAACGGCATGACCGAACGAGCTGAGCACTTTGCTGTCATAGCGTTTGGCGCTGAAGGTGCGCGCGGTGTAGACCTCCGCTCCCGGATCACACACCAGCATGGTGCGGCCGGAGATGACGCTAAAGCTGCCCACGTCATTGTGATTATGATGTTCCGCATTGTGACCGCCCTTCAAGACGGCGGCGAAGGGCGGCGTGCCCGTCCCCGGTCGGCAGATCAGCACTCCGCCGTCCGAGAACCAGGTGCGCAGCGGCAGAGCTGAAGGTTCCTGGGCGCCGGGAATGCGAGGGAGCGGGTTTTGCAGGAACGCAAACATCGTGACGGGTCCGACGCTTTTGCCGGGATTGGCGAACGAGACCGTTTTGACGCGGGGCACGTCCAGGTCAAATCGCTCCGAGATCAGTTTGAGGAACTGGCGATCCGGCGCGTCACCCGGATGGCAATCGGCAATAGTGGGGTAGATGCCGTTGATGATTTCGGAATGCAGGGCGTATAAGGCCGGCGCTTTCGCGGCGGGATCTGCGAGGAAGTCCAGCTTTCCCCCTGTGGCCTGGCGCACTCCTTCGCCCAGCATCAAGAACCGGCCAAAGCCATAGTTCCAATACCCCATGCCCTCGCTGCAATAACCGTCCGGCGTGAAGCCGCTGAGGAAGTTTTTGATATAATGCTCCGCCGCCGCCACGAACCATGCGCGGTCCGCGGCTTTTGGTTCGAGCGCTAGCGCCGCGCACGTGACTCCGGCGAGGCAGACCGAATTCCAGTTATGCGTGGCTTTGAGCCAGAAGGCGCCGCGCTGGCGGCCCTCGACGATCTCCCGGAAGGGGAAGAGTATGCGGCGCCGCACTTCCTTTTCGATTAGCGCGCGGATGTCGGGCGGCAACTGCTCCTGCAGCAGGTAATGGATGCTGGCCAGTTCCCAACCGATAAGCGTGGCGCGCAGATCCATATCCATCGTGCGACCGTTGAACGATTCCAGCCCGCGATCATGGGCCGGCAGCATCCACGTGCGCTCGGCGCAAATGGCGCGCACCGTCTCGGCCAGCGGCGACACGAACCGGCCTTTGGCTTCGAGGCATTCCGCGAGCGCCAGCGTGGCCATGCGGCCGTCCCGCTGGGATAAAACTTTCTGGCAACGGGTGCGATTGCCGGTCTTCGAATAATCCAGGTATAAGGCGTCCGGCAGGTCCGGGCACGGCTTCTGCCCCAATTCCGCCGCGTCCTGAATGACGGCGGCCCATTTCGGGTCCGTTTTGAGTGCCTCCCAGGGGGCGCGGTTGGTGGCGGGAACTCCAAATCCGCGAGGTTGTTCCGGCAGCCAGGCGGCAATCTCTGCGACTCGCCCGGATTTGACCGGACTTTCCGCCCGGGCCGGGAAGCATCCGGCCCAGAGCAGGCCAACCAGGATGCCGAGTCCGGCAAGAAATGAATACAAGGATTTCAGCCGCGGTATTCCAAAGGGTGAGCGGGCGCGAAAAATATGTCGCACAATCGAGCGCATGACGCCAGCTTGGCAGGAACCATCCGAAATGAAAAGCCACCGGTAGCGAGTTGAGGCGCGGTGCAGGGTCGCGAGCTTGGTGGTTTCGCCCTCATCCCGAGGGCCGGGTGCTTCCCTTGACGTTGCCCGGGGTGTGTGTTAGCGGTCTTACTTAAGCCATGAATTGCTCTGCTTCAGTCGCCGGAATTCGACGATTCGAGAGGACCGTTGCTCGATCCGGGCTATCACGGTCGGCGGCAGCCGCACCGTTCCGGTGCCGTCACCTAGCGGTTCGAGTCATTACTATCACCATCATCTATGGGTAAACTTACGCTCGGTCCTGAATTCGCTCGCCTCGAGGAACTGATTGGCGCCCGCGCCAGCGCCATCAAGGCGAATGAGGCGCAATTGAAGGCGGAGATCTCGGCCCACGACGGCTCTCACGCTTACGGCCGCCATGGTTTCCAAACCGGCTGGGAAAACCAGTTGGTCCGCGCCACCACTGGCATCACGCCCGACCAGGTTTTTGATCCGACGGGAGTTCAGGGCACGACTCGCTCCTGGAGCACCAATGATTATGCCACCGTCCGCTCGATCGACGATCACGGGGAGGTCCAGGAAAACGTGATGAGCCTGGCCCATTACCCGCTGGCCGCGGAGTTCCGAACGGGGGGCGGGGATGTGGCCGGCGGATTCTATTCGCCCGAAGCGCATCGCAAGGGACTGAATAAAGCGAACCAGTTGCTCGCCGGGTTAACCAACGATCGACACTACGCCGCCTCGTGGAACGACACCACCACCGGGAAATCCGGCTGGTTCCCGATCACCTCCTTTGTGCTGGCCGTCTGCGCGTCCAATGACTCGGATTTTTACGGCCTGGGATTCGCCCGGCGCTCCGGTTCTTTTCAGTTGCAGAAGCGGGATTTCGTGCTGGCGATGATCAACGCTTACCAGACCGGCAAGACCGGCTCCGAGGCTATCCCGCAGATTAACGGCGCCGGTGCCATGCAAGTCTACAAGTTCAATTGGGTCGCGCTCCATAAGAATAAGAAGCTGTTCTCCTCGATGCAGGAATTGTGCGATTACTTCGAGGTCGATGTCGTGATTCAAAAATCGTGCACGGCGGTGTTCCGTCGCAGCTTTGACTACGGCACGAAAGTCTTCGGCGCGTGGCGCCGGGTGACCATGTATCCGAACGATGCGGCGCCGGGATGGGCGCCCCAATTGCCGAAAGCGTTCGATCCCGTCGCCAAGCAGGAATTGATCGCCAAAGGCATGAGCCGGGAGACCAACAAATACACCTGGAACGGGATAGTGGCGGATCGGTTGGGCATCTCTAAAATCACCTGCACCGTGCCGCCGTGGGCTTGAGCGTCCGGGTTTTTGGCGGGAAAATTGCCGGTAAAAATGTTGATTCCAAAGGGTTTAAGACTGGAGTTGGGGAAATGGTACCCCGGCTCGGACTTGAACCGAGAACAAACAGATTAAGAGTCTGCTGCTCTACCAATTGAGCTACCGAGGCACCCTACAGGCCCATAGAATCGTGGTTTTGGGACCGGATGTCAATAAAGAGGTTTTTGAGCAGAATTTTCAACTTGCCTGAAGTCCTGGTTCTCTTGCGCCTTTTGGTTTGGTTTTGCGCATTGCGTGGTAGACTACGCTAAGTACCCCGTGAAAGAGCCTTTTGAGCGCGAACTGGCAGTTTTCAGTGCGGCCCGGCTGCTGCCTGTGGAAGCGCGCCCGGCATACCTAGACGGAGCCTGCGCAGGCGATGCAGCGTTGCGGGAACGGGTCGAGAAGTTGCTTCGCGCCGGCGACGAGGCTGCGGGCTTTCTCCAGGATCCCGCGCCGGGAGCGCAGCGAGGTGAACCCGCTTCAGATGCTCCTGCCGTGGTCCCAAATAGCGTAGCGGGCGGAGAAAAAGCCGGCGACCGGATCGGTCGGTATAAACTGCTGCAGCAAATTGGCGAGGGCGGCTGTGGCGTTGTGTATATGGCGGAGCAGGAGGAACCTGTGCGGCGCCGGGTGGCGGTCAAGGTGATCAAGCTCGGTATGGACACGAAGCAAGTCATCGCCCGTTTCGAGGCCGAGCGCCAGGCGCTGGCGATGATGGACCATGCGAACATCGCCAAAGTGCTCGACGCCGGTGCCACTGAGACGGGTCGGCCGTACTTCGTGATGGAACTGGTCCGCGGGATTAAAATCACGGATTACTGCCGTGAGCATAATCTCTCGACGAATGCACGGCTGGAGCTGTTTATACAGGTCTGCCAAGCGGTACAGCATGCGCATCAGAAAGGTGTGATCCACCGGGACCTCAAGCCGTCCAACATCCTGGTCGCCCGCTCCGATCCCGACTCGGCGGGCGTGCCCAGGGTGATTGATTTTGGCATCGCCAAAGCCACCCAGGGGCGCTTGACCGATCAGACGCTGTTTACCGCCTTCGAACAATTCATCGGCACACCGGCCTATATGAGTCCGGAGCAGGCGGAGTTGACGATGCAGGACGTGGATACGCGGACCGACATCTATTCGCTGGGCGTATTGCTTTACGAGTTGCTCACTGGCCGAACTCCCTTTGACGCGAAGGAACTGCTCTCGTCCGGGTTGGATGCGATGAGGCGGACCATCCGGGAAGTGGAGCCGGTCAAACCAAGCACACGCCTCACCCAGGAGTTCGTTGCAGCCGACTTAAGCAGGCTCAAAACAAAATCCGAGACTCAAGAATCTAACGAGAAAGTCAGAGCCTCCTCACGTAGGCTGCTACAGGAGGTGCGTGGGGACCTGGACTGGATTGTAATGAAGAGCTTGGAGAAGGACCGCGCACGCCGTTACGAAACCGCAAATGGCTTGGCGATGGATGTTCGGCGGCACTTGAACTGCGAACCGGTGGTGGCCCGTCCGCCCAGCCGGCTGTATGAGTTTCAGAAGACAGTCCGGCGACACAAGTTCGGTTTTGCGGCGGCCGGGGCGTTGATTTTGGTGCTTGCGCTGGGCGTCGTCGTGAGCACCTGGGAGGCAGCCCGCGCCAGACATGCGGAACGCAATCAAAACGGCCTGCTGCAGCGGGTGCAAGCCTCCGAAAAGCAAGCACAGGCGATCCATCGTTTCCTGACCGAGGACCTGCTTTTTCAGGCGACGCCCGAACAAAACTCGCGCGACAAGAAAGTTACCATGGAAGAGGTGTTGGCGCGTGCGACGGCTCTGTTGGATAGGGACGCTGAAATTGCTCGGCAGCCCGAACTGGAAGCGAGTTTGCGCCTGGACTTCGGCACCACCTTTCTCAAGTTGAGCGCTCTCCCGGAAGCCGAGCATAATCTGCGGCGGGCATACAATTTGCGTCGCACCGCGCTGGGACCCCACCACCTGGACACGCTGGCCGCAGAACACAAGCTGGCGGAGTTCCTCATTACCGGGGCCGCCCGGTTTAAAGAAGCCGAACCTCTCATTCGGGAGGCCTGGCTGGGCCGGCAGCAGCTATTGGGGCCCACCAATCGTGACACGCTCGATTCACTGCAAGGCTACGAGATTGTTCTGTACCAAAAGGGGGAACTTGCGGAAGCGGAACGACTCGCCCGACAGATCCTCCAAACTTGTGAACAGTCCCTCGGGCCTGACGACAGTTTAACCATGGACGCGCTTCGGAATCTGTCTCGTGATGTGGAGCAGCGAGGTGACTATGCGGAAGCAGAGCGGCTTGGTCGTGAGGGGCTAAGCCGCAGCCAGCGAGTCGGCAACTACGAGCAGGCATTCTGGGCGGTCAACCAGATCGCGCTGAATCGGCTGCTTCAGGGCGATCCTGTCGAAGCCGACAAACTGCTCAAGGAATCAATTCCCTCGGCGGTTCAGCGCTTCGGCCCCGATGCCTTTATTGTGCTGTGGTTGCAGCGCATTTGGGCCCGTGCATTGGCCGACCTGGGCCAGTTCGACAGGGCGGAGGCCATAGCCCAGGCCACGCTGGACTTTAAGCGGCTTACACCTGACAGCCTGGGGACCAGCCGCACCTTGCTCATCCTGGGCCGCGTGTTGGTTCAAGAGGGCAAACTCGACCAGGCTGAACCTCTGTTGCAGCAGGCACTGACCTTCTTTCGTGAACATCCTATCGGCCGAACGGAGCCTCTGGCGGCTCAGACCGCCAATTGGCTCGGCGCTATCCAGGTGGCACGAAAGGCCTACTCCCAGGCCGAAACCCTGCTGCTGCCAAGTTGCGACGAGTTCTTCGTCCCCGCCGCCCAGATGTCGCCCATCGAGCTGCGGCTTACCATCGGCCATATTGTGAATCTCTACGAGGCATGGGGCAAACCGGAGCAGGCGGCCCATTGGCAAAAAAAACTTGACGCCCTAGCGCCGCAAGCCTTGAGTCGGTGAGCGCCGTCTGAAGATTGGTGCTGGTGGCGTTATTTTCTGTTCCCACCTAATGGAACGCGATATCACTTCAGGTGTGAGCGATGTCACGCGCATCCTGAAAGCTATCGAGCAAGGTGATCCGCAGGCCGCTGATGAGCTGCTCCCAGTCGTCTATGAGGAGTTGCGCAAACTGGCGGCCTCCAGGATGGCAAATGAAGCGGCAGGTCAAACTCTCCAGCCCACGGCGCTGGTGCACGAGGCATGGCTGCGATTGGTGGGCAAGGATACTCCGAAATTCGCAAACCGCGCACATTTCTTCGCCGCTGCGGCCGAGGCGATGCGCCGCATCCTCATTGACAACGCCCGGCGCAAGCGCGCGCTCCGTCGCGGGGGTGGCCAGCAACGCGTCGATCTCGAGAAGGTGGACATTGCTTCCCCGAGCGAGGACGACCAACTCCTGGGCGTAAATGAGGCCCTCGACAAACTCGCCGCGCAGAGCAAGTCGGAAGCGGATTTGGTCAAACTGCGTTATTTCGTCGGCATGACCATGGATGAAGCCGCCGAGGCTCTCGGCATCTCCGCCCGCACCGCGGACAACTACTGGGCCCACGCCCGCGCCTGGCTTTTCCACGAGCTGAAAGCCCAGAAGAATTGAGCGGGAGGTTTTGACCTCCGCCCGCTATCTTCTAACCTCTGACCTCCGTTTGGATTCTTTGCGCCTTTCTTCCTGAAATCTCGCACTGGTTAACGGTGGGCGAACTCTCGTCACTAACGACGACGTTTAACTCACTGCCGGGAATTTGCCGCGTAGGTGAGTCCTGTGCTCGGAAACCAGGTAAACCATTAACCGCTTGGGCGCAAAACGCCTGGGCACAAAGGAAAAATACGTGAAAACATTAGCAACAAATGGCCGTGGCCTCGGCGCCGCGCAACCATTGGAATCCACGACGCCGATCAGAACTTGTCACGAACGGAGAATTATTATGAACCGGCCCACCCGCCGTATCATTCTCTCTCTTTCTGCAGTCGTTCTGGCCGGACTCACCTTGGCGGCGCCGCGGCCGGCGACCGCGCAGTATGCCTTCACCAGGATCGATTTTCCCGGTGCGACCGGCACCGAGGTGATCGGATACACCACCCAGACAATGGCAGGGGATTTTGCCGACGCAGACGGAAACACACACGGCTGGTTTCTCTGCGCAACTAGCGAGAAGTTCCATCAATTCGACGTGCCCGGCGCCTGGTTCACCAGCTTGTCGGCGATCAACCACCGCGGCCATTTCGGCGGCGTTTACCGCGACGACCCGGCCCATCCGGCGCGACGGCACGGCTTCGTGGTGGTCAACGACGTCCTGACGACCATTGACTATCCTGGTTCGACCCGCACCACCGTCGTCCATATGAACGACCGGGGGCAGGTCGTGGGCATCGGCCGCATCCCGTCGGAAGGAGCCACCAAGCCCTATGGATTCGTCTGGCGAAACGGCGTCTTCACGGACGTCAACTTTCCCGGCGCGTTTGGAACTGGGCTGGACGGGATCAATGAGCGGGGGGACGTGTGCGGGTTTACCACCGATGAGGCAGGTGGCCTCACTCACGCCATGATGCGCGTCAATGGCGTCTTCAGCCACGTCGAGCCGCCTGGTGCCCTTGACTCCCTGTCGCTCTCCATCAACGACCTCGGCCAGGTGTCGGGATGGTATGACGACGCTTCGGGCAACACCCACGGCTTCCTCTACTCTAAGGGCGTCTTCACTACCATTGATCCGCCTGACTCCCTGGCGTCGGAGATCAGCACGGTTGCTAACAACGGCATCATCGTCGGGGATTACATTGGCGCGGACGGCGTCGACCATGGCTTCATCGGAACGCCCAAGCGTTAAGCCAGGCCACGACTCCGGCGTGGGGACACTCAATGCCCGGACCTATGCTTAAACATAACCTGGGGTGGTCAGGTGCGGAAAACCCCTTACACCTGCCCCCCATGAAAAACAACAAATCTGGCCATACCCCAAGCTGACGACGCCACGCCCCAGGGTAAAGCACATGGGGCTGGCAAGACGAGGCCGTGAATTTAAACAGAAGGAAGCGAAGAAAAACGAAGGAAACAAACAGATCAAACCAACCATTAAAACAAATATGAAAACTCAATTATTCCTGTCCCTGCTGATCGCTGTGCTACATTCAACATCATCTACCTGGGCGACAGCCCAAACCTTCACGATCCTGCATAGTTTCACCGCTTATCCGAGTTACACCAACACTGACGGGGCTAATCCGAATGGTTTCGTCTTGTCGGGCAACGTCCTCTATGGAACAGCGGCGAATGGCGGCAGTTCGCAAGCCGGCACCGTGTTCAAGGTCAATACTGATGGCACCGGTTTCACGACCCTGCATAGTTTCACTGGCGGCCATGACGGGGCTTCGCCGCAGGCTGGGTTGATTTTATCGGGCAACACCCTGTTTGGGACGGCCAGGGAAGGCGGAAGCGCAGGTTTCGGCACGGTGTTCGCCGTCAATACCGATGGGTTGGGATTTGCCACTCTGCATAGTTTTTCGGCCGTTGACTATAGCTCATATCCCAACACCAACAGCGACGGATTTGGGCCGACTGCTGGACTAAGCTTATTGGGCAACACCTTGTATGGGACGGCGCAGTATGGCGGTAGTTCGGGCCTTGGCACGGTGTTCGCCGTCAACACCGATGGCACGGGCTTTACGAATTTGCATAGCTTCTCTGGCAGCGACGGAATTAATCCGGACGCCGGATTGATTGTATTGGGCAACACGCTGTACGGGACGACGATTGGCGGCGGCGGTTCGGGCAATGGCACGGTGTTTGCCGTTCGCACCGATGGCACGGGCTTTAAGAACCTGCATGGTTTTACCGCGGTTGACTCTAGTTCTTATCCCAGTACCAACAGCGACGGTGCTTACCCGCATGCCGGATTGATTGTATCTGGCAACACCTTGTTTGGAACGGCGGCTGGTGGGGGCAGTTTGGGTGATGGAACGGTGTTTGCCGTGCACACCGACGGCTCGGGCTTTAAGAACCTGCATAGCTTCTCTGGCGGCAGCGGTGGAGGTGTGCCGTACGCCGTTTTGGCTCTCACCAATAATATTCTATACGGGACGACGGCTGCGGGCGGCAACTCCGCCAGTGGCACGCTGTTCGCTTTGTACACCGATGGCACCGGCTTTACGAACCTGCATAATTTCTCCGGCGGCAGCGACCTTCTTTACCCGCATGCCGGATTAGTCTTGTCGGGCAACACCTTGTTTGGGGCGGCACGGTATGACGGCAGTTCGGGCGAGGGCGCTGCGTTTTCCGTCCACACCGATGGCACCGGCTTTACGAACCTGCACAGTTTCTCGGCAACCTCCATTCCTTCTACCAATCGTGACGGAGCCACTCCCTATGCCGGTTTGATTACTAATTCATCAGGCAAGATGCTTTTTGGGACGTCCGGTGCGGGCGGCAGTTCAGGCAAGGGCACGGTGTTCGCCGTGCACATCGATGGCACAGGGTTTACGAATCTGCACAATTTCATTGGCAGCGACGGAGGCAGTCCGGGTGCCGAATTGCTTTTGTCGGGCAACACCCTTTATGGGACGGCGCTTTATGGAGGTAGTTCAGGTAACGGCACCGTGTTTGCCGTCAACACCGATGGCACGGGGTTTACGAACCTGCATGATTTCACATACAGCGACGGAAGCTATCCGCATGGCGGATTGATTTTGTCGGGAAACATCCTCTACGGCACAGCAATTCAGGGTGGCGTGTTCGCCCTCCACACCGACGGCACGGGCTTTACCAACCTGCACAGCTTCACGGGCGGTAGCGACGGAGGCTTGCCCTATGGCGGGTTGGTTCTCACCAACAACACCCTGTATGGGACGGCGAGCCAAGGCGGTTCAGGTGCGGGCATCGTTTTTTCCGTTCACACCGATGGCACGGGGTTTACGAATCTGCATAGTTTCAACCACGACAGCGACGGGGCTGTTCCGTATTCCAGATTGAGCTTATCCGGCAACACCCTGTATGGGGCGGCAACTTATGGCGGGGGGGGCGGGCCAAGGCACGGTGTTCGCCGTCCACACCGACGGCACGGGCTTTACCATTTTGCATAGTTTCACGGCACTCGATCAGACTAATAATACCAACAGCGACGGAGCTAATCCGATGGGCGAATTGATGTTATCGGGCAATACGCTTTATGGGACGACCCAATATGGTGGCAGCTCGGGCCGAGGCACGCTATTCGCCATCGGCACCGACGGGGCCGGGTTCACAACCTTGCACGGTTTCACGGCGACCCATTTCGAGGGAAACAACTCTGTCAACAGCGACGGAGCTAATCCATTTGCCGGATTGATGTTATCGGGCAACACCCTGTACGGGACGGCGCAGTATGGTGGCGGTTCGGGCAATGGCACGGTGTTCAGTCTCTCGTTCCAGCCGCAACTCACCATCACCCTGGCCGGAACGAATGTTGTTCTATCGTGGCCCGCCAGTTACGCCGGGTTTAGCTATGCCGGTTACCATTTGCAGGAAACCGTAAACCTTGGTTCTTCGGGAGGATGGTTCAGCGTGGTGGATACCAATCTGCCGGTAATCGTCGACGGGCATATCCAGGTGATCAGCCCCATGCTGGATCCGCAGCTCTCCTTTCGATTGGCGCGATAGCCCCCCGAGAACCACTACCGAGGCCAGCCACGAGACTCCTCCTCCGCCCAGGTCTTCTAACCTTGCCGCAGCAGACTCTGCAACCGGTCACAAACATAACCGGCGAACGGCACGGAGCAGGTCCAAGCCGGGGAGACGGCGTTGAGGACGTGAAGCGAGCGGTGGTCGCCCTGGATCACGAAATCCATTTCGAGTTTGCGGGTCTCGATGTTCAGCAACTGGGCGCGTATGCCAGGTTTGCCCCAGTGCCGGTAGTCTTTCAATTCAACCCCTTCCAGCAATTCAGAGGAGAGCGAAACCAGCCTGGGCTTGAAGTACTTGAGGGTCTCCTCGGCCGCGATTCGCTTGAAGTCAAAGCCGGCGAACATCAGCAAACCAAGATCCCGAAAAATGATTTCCGCAAACTCGCCCAGTTTGAAATTCTGCAGACCTTCGTATTGTTCCCGCCAGAAAGCCGGTATCGCCGTCGGGCCGATCTTGATCTTCCCATCCACCCGGACGGTAAAATGCACGCCGAGGAAGGGGTTCCTCAGATCGGGGACGGGATAGATGTTTGTCTTAAGGTTGCCCGTTGGCTCCTCGGAATAGAGGTAGATTCCTTTGAAGGGCAGAATGCGGTACTCCTGAGAGAAGCCATAGTCGCGCGCAACGCGGTCGGCATACAGGCCGGCCGCATTGATCACGTAACCGGGGGAGAAATCGCCTCCCCGCGTCCGCACGGTGCCATCCTTGCAGCCCAGGTACTCGGCACGATAGTGAAATCTGACCCCTTCTTTCACCGCGTCATCCCGCATCGCGAGCACCACTTCCGCCGGGTCCGCCGTGGCGGTCGTCGGGGAAAAGATGGCTCGCTCGAACGTTTTCACTCTCGGTTCAATCTTGCGCGCCTCGGCCTCGGATATCGCTTGCAGTTGCACGCCGTTCGCCTGGCCACGGCGAAGGAGTTCGTCCATTTGCGGCAAGTCCGCAGCGGAACGCGCGACCACTAGTTTTCCGCAGCGGTTGAGCGCGATCTTCTTCTCCAGGCAGTAGTTGGTGAGGATGCGGTTGCCGTCGCGCGTGAACCGGGCCTTCAGACTGTCGGCGGTATAATAAAACCCGGCGTGGAGGACGCCGCTGTTGCGCCCGCTGGCGTGCAGGGCGGATTCAGGTTCCTTCTCCACCAGGCTGACAGTTCTTCCGGGGTTCCGGCGCTGGAGTTCCCGGGCGATGCTGATGCCGACGATGCCGCCGCCAATGACCAGGAAGTCGGTGGTGTTCATTGCGTCAGCGGCAACAAATTTCCCGGCTCCGGCCGCGGCTGAGTTTGCGAAACGAAAGCATGCCCTGAAATACCGGTTTTGACCGGCCCCCACAATAGAGAAGCTTGCAAGGGAGCGCTGCCACCGGGCGATGATCCCGCGCGGAGCGTTGGCTGCCAGAGCTGCAGACGGAAGAAGGTTGCCTGCAAGCCGGGACCGTAAAAGGGGTCAACCCATAGCTTGGGTTGTTTTTGGAATTTAACTCGGTCATAACTTTGGTGCTTCTTGGTCCCCGCTGTTTGCTCCAGGCCCGTCCAATTGCTCGTGCGCGGGGCCACTTCTGGTTTTGAACTCCCCAGATTTAACCACGTGTCCCTCGTATTGATCGCGCGCGTCTTCTCCTGGCTGTGCCGCGCCACCACTCGCGCATTGTCGCTGGCGGAGACTCGCGCGTCAGTCATCACGCGGAGGCTCAACGCATCTTGATGGAAGTATAGCAGGAGTGCTTGTTGGCGAGTAGACTCAGCGCCGTTGAACCGGGAAGGCATTCCTTGCTGCCATAGCATAAGCCAACCATATGCCCGACCTTAATCGGGTCAAGATAATTCAAAGGAATAAGTGAGGCCTGATCATCTGAGCGGTCGTAAAACAAAACCCAACCGGTTGGACCAGAAGCGGTCGGTCCTGTTTCCGGGTGCAATACCCGCTTTGCCGGCCGCGACCGCCTTCGTCCCATCCTGTGAATCCCGTTCATCATGTCCAAACTCAGTGTTCGGGCGGAGCGCGAGGTTCCAATCAAAGCTCAAGCACAGTCACCCGGCCCACATTCACGCGCCTTGTCGGCTTCGCGTGCTACCCCCCTCCATCATCCCTGCTCGTGACGGGTACGTGACAGGTCGCGTGACGGGTTTTGTGACGGGTTCGACCCCGATCCTGGCCAATGTTTACGGCCTCTGTGACGGGTGTGACGGGTTAAGAGGGGGGCGCGGGTGTGTCTGGGGGGTGGGGAGCCTAAAAATAAGGATCCTGGAACCGCGTTTCTAATCCTGTTGGTCTGGTTGGGCGGGTGGCAGTGGGGACGTGGCGGTCGGTGTCGCCGCGAGGTCGCGGTTGACGAGGACTACGAATTCACCTTTAAGCGACCGATTTTGGACGATCTCCAGCAGCCGGGCGGGAGTGCCGCTTGCGGTTCTTCCGCATGGTGCATAAAGCCCTGACCGCTCCGCGTGGAACATCGGCCACCGCATAACCTCCCACCGTCCATCACCCACCGCTCCCGTTCATTCGGGGGCGGTTTTTTGTTGGCGGGGGCGGCGGTCTGCAGCAGGATGCGAGGGTGGCGTTACGGAAGAATATTTTTAGAGTGGCGAAAGCCGACCAGTGTCAACGGTGCGGTGGTCCGAAGCCAGAGGACGGGTTTGCGGATTGCCTGGCGTGCCGTGCCAAGAGCGCAGCGTGGGCGAGGGCACGGCGAAAGCGACGGGTGAAGGCGGAACCAACCGTCTATCGGCTGGAAGCGTACAAAGGACAGTCCTGCACCCCCTTTGTGGGGTCGCGTGCTACTCGCCTTCTTCTACCCCGTACGTGACGGGTACGTGACAGGTCGTGTGACGGGTTTTGTGACGGGTTCGACCCCAATCCTGACCAATGTTGACGGCCTCTGTGACGGGTTAAGAGGGGGGTGCGGGTGTGTCTGAGGGCTGGGGAGCTAAAAATAAGGATCCTGGAACCGCAGTTCTAATCCGATTGGTCTGGTTGGGCGGGTGGTAGTGGGGACGTGGCGGTCGGTGTCGCCGCGAGGTCGCGGTTGACCAGAACCACGAATTCACCTTTAAGCGCCCGTTTTTGGACGATCTCCAGGAGCCGGGCGGGAGTGCCGCGGAGGAATTCTTCGAACTTCTTGGTCAATTCGCGCGCGAGCACCACTTGGGAATCCGGGTAAAGATCGCGCAGTTCTTCGAGGAGTTTTTCAATGCGAAACGGCGATTCGTAAATGACCAAGGTGCCGGGAACCGGACGCAGCGCCTCGAGCCGATTGCGGCGTTGACCCGATTTGTGTGGAAGGAAACCGATGAAATGGAATTCATCCGTCGGCAAGCCGCTGGCCGTGAGCGCGGGCACCAGGGCGCAGGCACCGGGCACGGCTTCCACCCGAAAACCGGCGGCCAGGGCCGCGCGCACGACGCGTTCACCCGGATCGCTAATCCCCGGGCTGCCCGCGTCGGATACCAGGGCGACCTTTTCGCCTTGCGCCAATCGCTCCAGGATTTGCTCGCTGCGCCGGGCTTCGTTGAACTGGAAATAGCTCAGCATCGGTTTGGAGATTTCCAGGTGTTTCAGGAGTTGCCCGGTGCGACGTGTATCCTCGGCGGCCACGAGATCGCATTCGCGCAACACGCGGATGGAGCGGAGGGTTAGATCCTCCAGGTTGCCGATGGGGGTGGCCACCAGGTACAGCGTGCCCGGTCGCAGCGGAGGCGGGCTGTCTTGCATAATGGAGGCGCTACTTGGTGACGCCGCGCTGGCTGGTGCGCATGAACTGGACCAGGTGCCGAACCTCGGGAGAGTCGGGTAACTCGGCCTCGATCCTGGCCAGGGCGTTGGGGATCGTGAGCCCTTCGCGGAACAGGATACGATGCGCGCTGCGCAACGCGGTTTGCACGGCATCCGGCACGCCGTTACGTTCCAGCCCGATCTTGTTGATCATGCGGGTCTCGGCGGGGTTGCCGTCCACGATCATGTAAGGCGGCACGTCCTGAGTGACTTTGGCGCAGCCGGCGGTCATGCCCATGGTGCCGATGCGGCAGAATTGGTGAATAGCGGAGAGCCCGCCAACGATCGCATAATCTTCGACCAGCACGTGGCCGGCCAGCGCCGCCATGGAAACAATCACCCGGTTCCCCATCACCACGTTATGGCCGATATGGCTGCCGGCCAGGATGCTGTTATCCGAACCGATCACCGTCGCTTCGCCGTCCCCGGTGCCGCTGTGCAGGGTGACGCATTCGCGGATGGTATTGCGATTGCCGATGCG
Organism: Verrucomicrobia subdivision 3 bacterium UBA693; assembly: GCA_002298785.1. Classification (GTDB taxonomy): domain Bacteria; phylum Verrucomicrobiota; class Verrucomicrobiia; order Limisphaerales; family UBA8199; genus UBA693. The sequence continues at coordinate 23,243 of DBMR01000062.1, read as the reverse complement.
GGTGTAGGTGGTGCCTCCCGCCCATTTCAAATCCTGGGTCTTGAGCCCGATGCTGCAAAAGGGATAGAACTGATTCTCCTCCCCGATGGTGGTGTGCCCGTCGATGACGACGTGAGAAATCAGCCGGCAACGGGCGCCCAGCACGACGTCCGGCCCGATGACACAATAAGGTCCGATTTCGCAGTCGGCGCCGATCTGGGCGCGCGAGTCAATAATTGCGGTGGGGTGGATCATGGCGCGGTTCAAGGCTCCATCAGCATGAAGGTGACGTCAGCCTCGCTCACCACGTCGCCTTGGACTTTGCACACCCCTTTGGCCTTTCCGATTTTACCGCGGGACTTGGTCAATTCCACTTCGATGGTCAGGACATCTCCCGGCAGGACCGGCTTGCGCCATTTCACATTTTCGGCGGACATGAAATAAGCGATCTGCCGCATATTCTCGGCTTTTTTGAGCATGGCAATGCCGGCCACCTGGGCGATGGCCTCGAGTTGCAGCACCCCGGGCATGATCGGATGTCCGGGAAAATGGCCCAGGAAATGGGGCTCGTTGATCGTCACATTTTTGACGCCGACGATGCGGTTGCCGTCGATGCTGATCACCCGGTCGACCATCAGGAGCGGATAGCGGTGCGGGAGATACTTCATCACCTCGTGGATGTCCATGGCGCCCATGGCGGCGCCTTTGCCGGTGGTTTCCGGGGCGGCCTCAGCAGAGGTTGGAGGCGGGGAGAAGGCGCGGACGGCGTTGGCCGGTTTGTTCATTTGCGCGGCGACACGCCGCACCATCTCACAGTTGGCGGAGTGGCTGGTTTTCACCGCCACCAGGTGGCCTTCAATCGGGCGACCCAGCAGTGAAAAATCCCCCACGATATCCAGCATTTTGTGCCGGACGAACTCCTCGGCGTAACGCAGCGGTTCGGTGGTCAAAACCGCGTCGTCGCGGATCACCACGGCATTTTCCAGGCTGCCGCCACGGATCAGGCCGTGAGTGATGAGGTATTCAATTTCCTCGTAAAAGCAGAAGGTCCGCGCATGCGCCAGTTCTTGCTCCCAGGTTTTGGGCGTCAAATCCACGCTGTAAAACTGGGTGAACCGGCCTTTCTTGTCCGCGCTGGTGCAACTGATCTTGAATCCGTCTCCCGGGAACAAAGTCATGACCGTTTCGCCCATCTCGAGCTCCACCGGGGCGGTAACCTTGTAGACCTCGCGGCGTTCGTCCTGCGGCACGATGCCCGCTTCGGCGATCATCTTGCAGTATTCCCGGGCGCTGCCGTCGGCGATGGGCGGTTCGTTGGCATCGAGCTCCACGATGGCATTATCGATCTGGTACCCGGCGAAGGTCGCCAGCACGTGCTCGACCGTATGCACGCGCGTGTTGCCTTTGGCCAGGGTGGTCGAGCGGGTGGTCTCGGCCACATTCTCGACCCGCGCCTCAATCTCGGGCTTCCCTTCAAGATCCACACGGCGAAAACGCACGCCCGTGCCGGCGGGCGCCGGCAGAAAGGTCATCGTCACGCGATTGCCGCTGTGCAATCCGACCCCGGAGTAACTGGCAGGTCGATTTAGAGTTTGCTGTTGTAGCACTGCGGAATTAAACAAGCCGCATACCGCTTTTGCAAGTTAGATGGTGGGCGCAACCCGGCGGTTGGGCGGGTCAAAGTTCGTTGACCGGACGCCATTCCGGCATGCCTTCGCGCCAGAAAAAGGCTTCGGCGGCAATGGACCCGTCAGCCAGGTAACGGCGCACTTCTTCCCGGGTGTAAGGGCCGAATTCCTGGTTGTCCTGGGCCACCATGATGCTGCGGGTATCCGGGGCGGCGGAGGCCTCGGCCCTGGGGGCCACCGCGACCCGCATGGGGCCGGGTTTCACGGCTACCGGCGCGACCACTTCCGGCTCGGGAGTTGGTCCGGGCGATTTGATCAACGCGCGTACCGTCGCTACGGCGGCGAGTCCGAACAAAAATCCGCCGGTATGTGCGGCGAAAGCCGTCCCGCCCGAGGGCCGGCTTTCGAACATGCCTAAGATGGCCCAGAAGAGGTCTTTCAGGAACCAAAAGGACATTACCACCCAGCCGGGCATATAGAACTCGCCGCCAAAAGGTCGCAGGAAGACCAGGCCGAAATACTTGAACTCAATCCGGCTTTTGGGCATCAGGACGAGAAACGCACCCATGCAGGTCGAGATCGCTCCGGAAGCGCCGCCCAGGGGAATGGGCGAGTTGAAATGGCCGGGAGACATCAGGATATGCGCGAAAGACGCCAGAAAACCGCCCAGCAAATAAAGGAACAGGAACCGGCCGCGGCCGAGCAGGTCCTCGACACACGCTCCGAAAAGAAAGAGGTAAATCATGTTGCCCAGCAGATGGAAAATATCCGCGTGGACGAACAACGTGGTCACAAACTGGTAAGGTTTCAGTGTGGCCGGGGCCAACCAAAACGTATGCAGCCACCATTCGTAGCTGTCCATACTGGTAAACCACAGAATCATGGACCAGAGGTGGATGAGGACACAACTTCCCATCAACGAGAAGGTCACGATGGGCAACCGCTCGGTCCTGTAATCCACGCCGACTGGCAGCAGGAAGAACAGCATGGAGCGGAGGCTAAGCGTCCGCCGCCGCTAAAGACAAGTAAAATAAAAATCGCGCGCCAGCATTATTAGGCGGGATTAGTGGAGGCGCGCTTTCTGGAGATTCGGTACCGGGTGGCCGTCCTCGAGCGCGGGCGAGAACGGCCACCTTTCGAAACCGGTGAGCTTAAGCCTGGGAGGCTTGCAGCGCTTGTTCGATGTCGGCCTTGATATCGGCCACATCCTCCAGCCCGATCGAGAGCCGGATATAGTCCGGTTTAACACCGGTGGCGGCTTGTTCTTCGGGCGTGAGTTGCTGGTGCGTGGTGGAGGCGGGGTGAATCACCAGGCTTTTGGCATCGCCGATGTTCGCCAGGTGCGACAGCAATTTGACGGAATTGATGAATTTCGCCCCAGCCGCCGCGCCGCCCTTGATGCCAAAGCCGATCAACCCGCCGAAGCCGTGTTTGAAATATTTCGCGGCGTTGGCGTAGTTGGGATCGTTCGGCAGCCCCGGGTAGGTAATCCAGGTCACCAGCGGATGGTTTTGGAGGAATTTGGCCACTTCCAACGCGTTGGCGGAGTGTTGCCGCTGGCGCAGGAAGAGTGTTTCCAACCCCTGGATGAACAACCACGAATTGAAAGGGCTGACCGCCGCGCCCATGTCGCGCAGCAGCGTGACCCGAATTTTGAGGATAAAGGCCACGTTGCCCATTCCCGGCACATTGCCCAGTGCATCCCAATACACCAGCCCATGGTAGCTCGGGTCGGGCTCGGTAAACTCCGGGAACTTGCCGTTGTTCCATTTGAATTTGCCGGAATCGATGATCACGCCGCCGATGGACGTGCCGTGGCCGCCGATGTATTTGGTGGCCGAGGCGACGATGATGTCGGCGCCGTGGTCAAAAGGACGAACCAATCCCACACCCACCGTGTTATCCACGATCAAGGGGATGCCCGCTTCGTGCGCAATTTTGGCCAGGGCCTCGAAATCCGGTACGTCCAGCTTGGGATTGCCGATGGACTCGGCGTAGATCGCGCGCGTCCGCGTGGTGATCGCATTCCGGAAAGCCTCGGGCTTGGTGGAATCGACGAATACGGTATGGCGCCCGAGCTTCGGCAGGGTGTAATGCAGGAGTTGATAGGTGCCGCCGTAAAGGTTATTGGCCGCCACGATCTCGTCGCCGAGCTGGGTGATCGCCAGGAGGGCGTAAGTGGCCGCGCTCTGGCCGGAAGCCACCGCCAACGCGCCGGTGCCCCCTTCCAGGGCCGCCATGCGCTGCTCGAACACGTCCGTGGTGGGGTTCATCAACCGCGTGTAGATGTTGCCAAATTCCTTCAAGGCAAACAGGTTCGCGGCGTGTTCCGTGCTCTTGAACACATAAGAGGTAGTCTGATACAGCGGAACCGCGCGGGCGCCGGTGGTAGGGTCGGGGACTTGCCCGGCGTGCAAAGCCTGGGTGTTTGGTTGTTTTCCGGAATTATTCATGACGCGGCTAAGATGCGAACTTTTTCGCTTTTATCAAGCTGGTTTGAAGTTTTTGATGACCACAGGGCGGCGATTTCACCGGAGACAATTCAAGCAGTCGCCGGCATCAGGGTGGGGGCGCGGCGGATACGGCGATGACTCCAGGCCGGTTCGTCCGGTTTTGGTAGTCCGGCCAGAGCGGGCAGTTTAAATCGATCCAGGTTTTGACGCGCCGGGTTTCTTCGCGGGTCAGCTTGACGTCGTAATGCCCCGCGTCCAATACCTTCCAGAGCCGGCTCCGCACCGTGCCGAAAGTGAGCGGGTCGGCTTTGCGGTGCCGCTCCGCGTAACCCCAATTAAAGTGATGCACCCAGCCCTGTTCAATCAGGGTGCGATAGGAAGCGGGCACCCCGTCAGCATCGAGCGTCGCGGTAAAGTTCAAATGCTGCTTGTCTTTGGCATCATGGCAGGTGACACATTTTGCGTCCCAAACGGGTTGGACGACGGTTTCATACGCGAACGGGCCGGCACCCCAGGGCGGAGGTTCGAGCCGGCTGGGTGGGCGGCGTTGCGCGAGAGGAATTCCCGGGCGGGTGTCCGCCACCAGGCCACGATTTTCGTGGCAGCCGATGCATCCGCGCTTTTCGCCCGGTTGAAGCTGCACCACGCTGCGCATGCGCTGGATTTCGTTGTAATTCTCGTCGAGCGCCTGGAAATAAAGAACTTTGCCGGCGGGCGCGAGGAAGTTGGCCGAGCCATCGGCTTCGACTGGGGCCAGGCCGAGGTCGCCTTTGGCCACGTAGCTCGGCCAGCCGTGCGGTCCACTTACTTTATGCACCGGGGTCGCATACCAGTCCATAAAAGGATCGTGATCCTGTTGGAATTCACCATTGGGCAGGCGGATGAGTTCGGCTCGGACTTCCTGGCAAATGCGCAGGTATTTGATGCTGCCTCTCTTTACCGCCGGTTCGAGCCCCTGGTAGACGTCCACCACCAGGAATTGGCCATCGGCAACGGGCGAAGTGTCCGAGGCGACGGTCGGGCTCAAGACGGGCGGACATGGTGTTGGTTCAAAGAGCTGAGGGCACATGCTCCCCATTTTGGGATCGAGGTAGAGCAGTTCACGGTTGCCCCAGCGGTCGATCACGAACAGGCCGAACAAGTCGGCCGGCGCGTGGCTGCACAGAAAGTAGTCGTGGCTGATGGGGGTTGGATCCCGGAAACATCGTTGACGGAGCCAATTCATGTCGTACTGCGGCGGGACGTCGGGCGTGATGCTGGTCACGGCCTGGGCGTTGAACCGGCCCCGGTCGGGATTGATCAAGGCGATGGGACCATTGAGATCGCCCCCATGCGATACCAGGGTGCAGACCAGTTCACGGCTGCCGGGCACTTCGCGGCCGTTGGCATAACAATTATCGGTGTCATTGCCGAAGATCAGTTCGGGCAGCGAGCCGTCGGGTCGAATGGCCCAGAGGGTATGTCCGAAGTTGGCGCCTTTATCGAGATATTCGGAGCGCATCCACATCAACCGCCCGTCACGCATCACCGTGGGGGTCCATTCGCTCAAGTTGGCAAAGGAGAGTGGCCGGATGCTGGAGCCGTCCTGTTCCATGCGAAACATGACAAAGGCTTGCGGGCGCCAGCACAGGAAACGCGCTTTGCAGCGGGTCGAAACGAAGGCCAGCCCGCCATCGGGCAAAGGGCAGGGGTAATAATCATGGAAAGGTCCGTCGGTCACCTGGCGGGCGTCCGTGCCGTCGGCGTTCATGCGCCAGAGGTGGTAGTAGTCCTTCTTTTCCGGGCGGTAGCCGAACCAGATGGTGCGGGCATCGAAACTCAGGACGGCATCGCGGGCAATGCCATTGCGCGAGTCGAATAAGGTCCGGAGGCGGGCCTGGTTCGGATCGAGGCGTCCGGCGACTCGAGGGATGTCCAGCGCGCAGATCGCGCCGCCGGGGTCGCCCTGGGAGTCAAAAAGGTCGCTGTAGTTATGAGAGGGTTCGTAGGGCTGCCGTTTGACGAAGAGGACATGCTCCAATCTCGCGAGTTCCGGGTCGCGCAGCATCAGCTCCCGCTTGGCCACATGCGCCTGGAAGGCCAGTTCAACACGCTCCCTGGAGGTGGCTTTGGCGTCGGTCAGGGACTGCTCGCGCCACGACAGGTCCGCTAATTGCGCGCGCGCACGGCTGACCTCCAATCCGCGGTTCTCGAATCGTGTGATCATCTGTTCGAGCTGCCGCAGGACCCGCCGTGCCGGGTTAGTCCGATCCACCGTCTGGAAGCTCTCATCCTCGCAACTGTAGGCATATCGGAGCAGCGTCTCTTCGTTGAGCGGCCCCTCCGGCAACACGTTAACGTCGCGCGCGGAAGCCACCGTCGTCCAGTTCGCGCCGTCGAGTGAAATGCGAACTTCGACCGCGGTCGGCACCCGGTCACGGAAGCGACCCTCCCGATCGCGTGAGAAAATCAGGCGGTCGACAACTTGGGGTTGTTGAAATTCGATTTGGACCCATTCCCCGCGCGTTCCGGCGGCGATCCAACTATGGGCGTTGCCATACTGGCCATCGTTGAGGTGGGACACCCGGTGGATGGCGTAGCCGGGCAACAGCGACGAAGCCGAGGCCTTCGACCCCAGGCTGGCGGACGCGAGATTGGTGCCCGATCCCGGCCCATAAATCTCCAGTTCATCAATACAAGGCTCTCCGGATCCGCTGTGCAGCAGCACCAATCTCACACAGCGCGCGGATGCCGGCGCGAAGGTGATTTCATTCGGCTGATCCGGTTGGAGTAGGGCAAATGCCGGTAGCGGCAGGCTGCAAAACGCCAGGAGCATAAGCCGTCGCATCCAGCAAAGCAGACCCGGTGTCATAATGGCCAATGCAAGCAGAAGCCGCTCCGCCCGGCAATGCCCAAATCGCCAACTTCCCTGCATTATTTAAATAAGACAATATTACTATAGTGCGACTTGAAAAAAGGCCCAGTGTAGAGCTACATTGGGGGCGTGACTCCATGGCTGGCGTTCTCCGTGCTGAGAGAAAGGAATCAACATGATCATTACGTGTGCAGAGAAAGTCGCGGCACCCAACAAAAGCGAGTATTTCGAAGCGGTCGATGTGGGGCCGTATAATACCCTGTTCTATCCCAACGTAGATAGCTGTCTCTCGATAACCTATCTGCTGGAAGGCAATTACCTCGTGGGCGGGCATATCGGCTACGGGGCCAACTTGCAACCGGAGGTCAACGGCCTCCGCGTGAAACAGAAGATGGATCAATTCGTGGCGGCCGCCCACCGGCCCATCACCAAGGTGTTTTTTATCGGCAACACCAAAGACGACTACAATTATCCACGATTGATACCGCCGGACTTTGACTTCGACAACGTCCACGTGATCCCGAGCAAAGGCGGCCAGATGAACGTCTACTTTTACTCCTCGCGCCGGTGGTTGACGTTGGAGCGAGTCAGCACCAAGGCTGAGCTGTTTTCGGGCAGCATCGACGGACAGCTACCGGCCTTCGTGGCCTGACGTTTGAACGTCTGCGGAACTTACGGTTCCCAAGGTGATCCCAGACGACCCGCGATTATCAGGAGCGAGCTCGTCAAGGGGCGGCATTGAATCATTGAATCCTCTGGACGCGAAATAGGCCTGAATATTCATTAGATCATGGGTTCAAGGACCGGATTGCCGGCCCCGGGCCGGCGTGCCCTGAAATCGCCCGGGTCGAATCCCCGGTTGGCGGGCGCCGCGAGACTTGTGTCCTGGAGCATTCTGCTGGACAAACCAAACGCGGGTTTTAGGCTTCGCACACATGCGTATCCTGATTGCCACAGTGACTGCGGGCGGTGGGCACCTGGCTGCCGCTGCCGCTCTTGAAGAGGCCTGGAAAGCCGAGCGTCCCGGTGACCAAGTGCAGAAGTGGGATTTGCTCCAGTTTTTCACCGCGATGCACCGGCGGGTTTACTCCGAAGGGTATATCCGGTTCGCCGACCGCGCTCCGGAACTGTGGGGGATGGTGTTCAAGGTTACCGACGACCCGTCGCTGGCGAGGAAACTCGCCAAGGTGCGACGACTCTTCCCGAGTCAATCCCGCTCCAAGTTCCGGCGGCAGTTGGAGAAGGGCAATTTCGACGCCGTGCTGTGCACGCACTACCTGCCCTTGGAGACCCTGGGCCTGATCCGTGCAGACGAAGCAGAACGCAACGCGGCCCGGCGTCCGTTTGTGGCCAGTGTAGTTACGGATTTTGAAGCGCACGCTTTGTGGATGGATCCCTGCGTGGACTTGTATTGCGTGGCGCACGAGGCGACGGGGGCACGGTTGCAGGCGCGTGGCGCCCGGAAGGAAACGATCGTGCCAACCGGCATCCCGATCGGTGGACGATTTTCTGCGACCATCAACGCCGGGGAAGTGCGCCGCCGGATGGGGTTGCGGGATGATTTGCCAATCCTGCTGGTGCTGAGCGGCGGCTTCGGCATGGGGCCGGTGGCGGAGATTTTGGTGGAAATGGACAAGGTCAATGCCGAGTTTCAAATCGTGGTGGTGAGCGGGCGCAATACCGAGTTGCGGGCCGATTTAGCGACTCGGGATTACCGGCACCCGGTGAAAGTGCTCGGGTTTGCAGACAACATGCACGAGTTGATGAACCTGGCGAGTTTAGTGGTCACCAAACCCGGAGGGTTGACGAGTTCGGAAGCCCTGGCCGTGGGACGTCCATTGCTGATCGTGAATCCCATTCCCGGGCAGGAGGCCGCCAACAGTGATTTTCTGCTGGAACGCGGCGCCGCCGCAAAAGTGAACCGTGTCGTGGACATCCCCTACAAACTCGAAGAAGTGTTGCAGGGACCGCACCTGGCCGGGTTGAGCAAGGCCGCGAAGGCTCTGGGACGACCGGATGCCGCCCGGCAAATTTGCCGGGAAGTGGTGCAGCGTTTGGGTGCTACTGCTTAAACTGCCCAGGCCCGGTTGGGATAATTCCGGGACCGGGGATTATCCTGGAGGGGCCGCTGATTTCACATGACCTGCAATCCGCCGCGTCTGTCGCCGCCTGCCCGTCGCCTACCGCGATGGATGTGGGCTTGCGCATTGGCGATTCTGGTCGGTACGATGGTGCTTTTTGTTTTTGATCCTGCCCGCCACGGCTTTTATCCCCAATGCTACTTTCGGAAATTAACCGGATGGGCCTGTCCGGGATGCGGGGGCTTGCGTGCCGCCCACGAGTTGCTGCATTGCCGGGTAGGGGAGTCGTTTCGTCTCAACCCGATAGTGCCGCTGGTTGGACCGTTCTTTTTGGTCTGGGTCGGGTGGATGATTTGGGGTTGGGTGCGGCATCGGCAGTTGCCTGAGGTTCGGCCGGCCTGGTGGTGGATTCTGCTGGTGGTCCTGGTGGTGTTTGGGGTGGGGCGAAACCTGGTTTGAAGGGTTTAGGGATCTGGGTTCGGTCAACCACCAGGGGGGCTATGCGCTCAAAGGAGCTTGGCATCGAAATTTTCGGGTGCCGTAAACGGCAAAACAAAAGACTTTACAGTTTTCCACAGGAAAACTACTATCCCCCGCCTATATTGACGAGGAATTGACAAGACGCAGAGAAAGTATGGAAGCCAAAACGAAGACGATTAGCGATTTTAAGTTGCACGAGCGGGACACCGGTTCAGCGGATGTTCAGGTAGCGCTGTTGACACAGCGGATTAATCATTTGACGGATCATCTGCAAAAGAACGTAAAAGACCATAGCTCACGCCGTGGTTTGCTGATGATGGTCGGGCAGCGCCGTCGTTTGCTGGATTACCTGCACACCGTGGACGCGAATCGCTACCAGGCGATCACCAAGAAGCTCAAGCTGCGCAAGTAATTTGGAATGAGCCTGTTCCATCAGGAACCTGTGGCAGGCTCGTTCGTATTCTATTGAGCCGGACCGTCCATCGCGAGCGGTTCGGCAGTCTTTCTTTAACTCGCGTAACCAAATGCTCCGCTGCCCCTGGGTAATTTCGTTCAACCTCGAGTTCTTTCGAGGCTGAGGGAAGTTCCTCGGAGGCAGCGGTCGGACTACTATATGCCAGAAAAAATAAGCGTCTCACTCGGGGACAAACAACTCACGATCGAAACCGGGAAACTCGCCAAACAAGCTGACGGTGCGGTAACCGTCCAGATGGGCGAAACTATTGTTATTGTGGCCGCTGTCGGCGCCACCAAAGCCAAGGCCGGGCAGGATTTCTTCCCGCTCACGGTCGACTACCGCGAAAAAGCCGCCGCTGCGGGCAAGTTCCCCGGTGGCTATTTCAAGCGCGAAGGGCGTCCGACGGAAAAGGAAATCCTGACCTCGCGCCTGATCGATCGTCCCATTCGCCCGCTGTTCCCGCGGGGTTGGTATAACGAAGTGCAGGTGCAGAGCGTCGTGCTCAGCGCTGACGGCGAAAACGATCCCGATATGCTCTCCCTTGTGGGCGCGTCGGCTGCCCTCATGGTCTCAGACATTCCCTGGGCCGGGCCAATCGGCGCGGTCCGCGTCGGCCGGGTAAACGGTAAGTTCATCGCCAACCCGACCCACTCCGAGATGGCTGAAAGCGATCTCGACCTGGTTTACGTCGGCAACGAGCGCGATTTGATCATGTTTGAAGGCTCCGCCAAGGAATTGCCGGAAGCCGATTTCAATGCCTCGCTGCAATTCGGCCAGGAAGCCATCCAGCCCATTATCGCCGCGCAGAAGGATCTCGCCGCCCGCGTCAATAAACCCAAGCGCCAGATCACGCTGACAATCGTTCCCGAGGAAATCCTCAAGGAAGCCAAGAGCCTGGCCGGAGACCGCATGGTCGCCGCGCTGCTGACGCCCGGCAAACTCGCCCGCGAAGCCGCCGTGGCCGCCATCTCCGAGGAAGTCGGCAAGAAGTTGGTGGAGAAGTTCGGCCCGGAAAAGGTAACGGAGTTCGTGCTGAAGGATGCCTTTTACTACATTCAAAAGGAAACCGTGCGTGGCCTGATCATGAATCAGGGCAAGCGCCTCGATGGCCGCGATTTTGAATCCGTGCGCCCCATCAGCAGCGAAGTGAGCCTGCTGCCGCGCGCCCATGGTTCCTCATTGTTCCAACGCGGTGAAACCCAGGCGCTGGCGCTTTGCACTCTCGGCACTGGCGAAGACGCCCAGGAATTTGACTCCTACACCGGTGGCGCCAGCGAGAAGAAGTTCATCCTGCATTACAGCTTCCCGAATTATTCCGTCGGTGAGACCGGACGCATCAGCGGCCCGGGCCGCCGCGAAATCGGGCACGGGGCCTTGGCCGAGCGTTCGCTCGAACCGATGGTGCCGACCGCTTCCTACCCTTACTCGATCCGTGTGACCAGCGAGATTACGGAGTCCAACGGCTCCAGTTCGATGGCGACGGTCTGCGGCGGTTGCCTGGCGATGATGGACGCCGGGGTGCCGATGATCCGTCCAGTGGGCGGCATCAGCATCGGCATCTGCACCGAGCACGATGCGACGCATGCGATCACCAACTACAAGCTGCTCACCGATATCATCGGGTGGGAAGACGCTTTCTGCGACATGGACTGCAAGATCGCAGGGACCGAAAAAGGCATTACCGGTTTCCAGCTTGATCTCAAATTGCCCGGGCTCCCGCTCAAGATCATGACGGAGACGGTGGAGAAAGCGCGCGTGGCCCGCCTGCACGTGCTGGCGGAGATGGCCAAGACCCTGGCCGAACCGCGCAAGGAACTGAGCAAATACGCGCCGCGCATTGAAACGCTCAAGATCAACCCGGAGAAGATTGGTGCGCTGATCGGGCCTGGCGGCAAGAACATCAAGAAGCTCGTCGAGGAATCCGGCTGCGAAATTAACATCGAAGACGACGGCACGGTGAACGTTTACTCGGTGAGCGAAGAGGGCATGAAGATCGCCCGCGACGCCATCATGGGTATGACTGCCGAAGCCGAAGTGGGCAAGATTTATCGTGGGCGTGTGGTCACGATCAAGGATTTCGGCGCGTTTGTCGAATTCCTGCCGGGCAAGGATGGCCTGGTGCATATCTCCGAATTGGCGAACTTCCGGGTCAAGCAGACCGAGGACATCGTCAAAATGGGAGACGAAATCTGGGTCAAGTGCCTCGGAGTCGACGAAAAAGGTCGGGTGCGCCTGTCCCGCAAGGCGGCCATGGCTGAGCGCGACGCGGAAATGGGTGGCGGCGAAGCCGGCGCCCCGCGGCCTGAAGGCAGCGAAGGCGCTCCGAGCGCCGAGGGTCAACCCCAGGATCAGCAGTCGGGTGGCGACCGTGGCGATCGACCGCCTCGGGAACGCCCCGAGCGCCGCGAACGCGGCGGCGACCGTGGTGGTGACCGCGGGGGCGACCGACGTCGGGATTCGCGTCCTCCCCGGTAAAAAGCCAATCAATCAAGAATAGGCGGGCCAGGTAGGCCCGCCTTTTTGCTATAAAGCCTACAACGCTCGCGATCAATGGCCACCAGGGTTCGTGTCGCCCTGGATCCGCTGCGGTCAGGGGCCTGGGTCGCGGCCCTTACGGAAGCGCCAGGCTGCGGCGATGAGCCCGAGGCCCAGCAACGAGGCAGTAGTCGGCTCGGGAACGAGAAGAATCTGCCCGCGAATTTCTCCGCCCGGGAAAGTGGACGAGTGGACGTTAAAGTACAGGTACCCGGAGAAGAGGTAGCTAACCTGCGTTGGCGTAATCGCAAAGGTCTGCTCGGGGATGGCGCCAGCGGTGACCGACGGCACGCTGCCGAACGGGAAGAGCACCGCAGCGTTGGTGCCTGCGCCACCTGGTCCGTGGATGTGGGAGGCGGTGGCGGGGGCGGTCAAGCCCGACCAACTTTCATCAACCGTGATTTGATTCTGCGCCGCATTCAATACCACGGTCCCTATGCCGGAGCCCGGCGAGGCATTCGGCGGGTTTTCTCCCAAACCAGTGAGGAACGCTTCGAAGGTGGTTTGTGCGCCAGCCACGTCCCCTAATAAGACCAGCGCGCTAGCCATTGATAAGCAACGTGTTTTCATACGCAATAGAGTCCTTGATCTCGTTCTTGGGATAACACCGATATACTAGCCGAGGGAAATCGCGGCGTCAACGGGAGATTTAGGCCTAATAATTGGATGCAGTATCATGTCTTATTACTGCGATTGTCCGCACGCAGCGGAATCAGCGTGGCGCCGGGACTCAATGCCGGCGCAGGATCAGGCGATGGTCCACCCGGCGAGTCTGACTGAAATCAAGCGGTGGGAGGGCGGAGAGAGTGGGGGACTCAGTTTCGTTCAGGAGGTTTTTGGCGAGCTGCTGCAATGCCAGCCAGCGTTCCCAAGGCAGCGGCGGCGCATGGGCAATCTGCCGAAGGAGACTTCGCCATTCGATAATGGCCCGATCGATATCCCCGATGCCCAGCAAGTCGGAAACCCACGCGTGCCTCGCGCCCGGATCTTTGTGCACGGCGGCGACGATTTGCTCGGCTCCCGCGCCGTATTTCGTGGGCATCCCATTTTCGAGATAGCCCGGAACGCTTTGGAGCCCGTAGCATCGGCGGCACACCTCAGCGAGGCGTCCGCCCCAACGGTTTTCATCCCCGCAGAAGCGAAATCCACCGTCGAGGTTTGCGAGGTCATAGACCAAATCCGTGAGGAGGTAGGATTCGTCTTCGAGCGCTGCGGCCAGGGCCAGTCCGTCGCCCTGGGAGAAGAAGCTGACCACGCGACCGCGTCGAGTAGGCACACCGCTGACGTTGATCAGGCCCAGTCGGCGCCAGACTAGAGCCACCCCGGTGGAGGTAGGGAGTTCGGCGCAAATCGAAACCAGCGGGCACGCCGCGCAATCCGAGGGAAGCACCTCGCGTTCGAGAGGTTTCCAGATGGCCACTCCATGCCGGTCTACCGGCACCCGTTGGGTCAAATCGGCAACACTCGTGATGGCCAAAATGCGGAGGCCGTCATCGACATAGCGCAGCACCGGGGTTTTCTGCAGCGCGAGCTTTTCTCCCAGGAGCGGGCGCAGTTGCTCCAGCCAAACCTGGTCGCTGACCTGGCGTCCGTTCCAGTTCGTGAGACGTCGCGCCCACTTCGCCAGCAATACTTTTCCACCCTCCAATCGGTCGGCCACAGTCGAGGCTCGGCCGTAAACGGGAAGACCGTTTTCCTCGGCCACGATACAGAGGGCACCTTGACCGGCTTTTTCCACTGCAGCGGCGCAGGCCAGCGCGGGGAACAATCGGGGCGGCTGAGGCGAGGCCGTTCCACCCGGTGTTGTTGCCGATGCAGCTTCACGACCGGGATCGACTGCCGGAGTGGGGGGTGAAGTTGTCGGGGGTTGCGGTGTCAGGATTTCTCGGAGAGGCCGCGAGTGAGTTTCCCGGATGGGTTCCCATTCCCCCTGGCTATTCAGCATTTCGCGGAAGCGTTTTCGCACGTGTCGAGCTCGCTCCGAATCGGTGTGCAAGCCGCAGGGAACTTCGGGGTGGCGGAGGGATTCCTCGACGCCGAGCACGATGGTTTTGGTGGTGAACAGTCGTTCCTGGGCCTGGACGGCATCGCGAAACGGATCGCGCCGATTTTCGGCGGCTGCGGCCATGATTCCCAATAAAGCAGCCCAATCCACCGCACGGCTCCGTGATAAGTGTCCGGGATGTCCATCCATCAACCGCAATTCGTTGGCGGTTATCAGCACGAAGCCCGTTTCATCGAGACCCCGTCGGCCGGCACGGCCAAACATTTGCAGCAGCTCATCCGCCCGGAGCAGTTGTTCGGTTTCTTCGCGCCGGTAGGATTCCCCGGCCAGGGCCACGCTGCGCAGGGAGAAATTGATCCCCGCCGCCAGGCCCATGGTAGCGACCACCACGCGCAATTGACCGGCCTTGGCCAACGGCTCAATGACCCCGGCTCGAGCGCCGTAACTCAGGCCGCTGTGATGATACGTCACTCGCGTCTTGAGGAGCCGGGTCAGGTTTTCCCCCGCGATCAATCGCTGTTCCGGCGTGAGTTGCAGCGGATTAGGGTTGGGCAATTGGCGGGACAATTCGCCGGCCATGGCTTCGGCAGCCTGGCGGCGGGGGGCAAAAATCAGGATCGGTCCCAGATCTTCCGCGAGGGCTTTGGCGACCAAGCGAGGCCAGTATCCCCGGATTTCGGGAGGCAGGTGAAAACTCAGGGACTGCGCATGCACCTCCTCGAGAGGCACCGGTCGCAGGTCGTGACGGATCAACACCGCGGAGCGGCCGAGTCGTTGCAGCCAGCGCACCACATCCTGTGGATTGGCCACGCTGCCACTGAGCAACAGCAATTGGGTGTGAGCCGGCGCCAGCGCGATCGCCAATTCATAATTCAGGCCCCGATCGGGATCGCTGAGCATTTGATATTCATCCACTACGAGCAGGGCAGGGCCATCGCCTCGGATTAGGCGGTTCTTCTGGGTCTCGAGGGTGGCGACGAGGACTGGGGCGTCCAGGTTCTCTGCCAAATCGCCGGTGGCGATGCCAACGTTCCATCCGCGCCCGCGCCATTCCGCCAATTTGTCATTTGCCAAAGCTCGGGTGGGTACGGTGTAAATGGCTTGACCCCGGTTTTTGCCCTGGTTGGACCACAGCTCGAAGATCAGGGTTTTGCCGGCGCCCGTGGGAGCCTGTACCACCACGTCCTGCCCGGAGCGCAGCGCGCTAATAGCCTGCTGCTGCCACAGGTCCGGCACGGTTACCTGTTGCAGGGTGGTCAAGGCTGCCAACTCTGAGCCGAAATTCGTCACGACAAAGAAGATAGGCGCATTCGCCGGGACGGGAAAGCAATTCACCACGGAGGGAGGCTGGTGGGTTAAAGAGGATAGCGCTGGCGGAGGGCACGATTGCCGAGGCTAATTAAACCTTGACTTCCACTGATGGCCCTGAGCAGAATCAAGGCATAAACAAGTTGGTGCGGGGTGTGGTTTGTGGTTGGGAGTGGTTAAAAAGATGGCCCGGATGTGCAAAGATTGCGGACGCGAAATAGTGCTCGAGGTAGAGCGCTGCCCGTTCTGTAACTATTCGCTTTCATCGGAGGATGGCGAGGCGGGAGTGCGGACCAGGGGTCGTTCCGAGTTGGGGGGGGGCCAACTTGTGTTGTTTATCGTAGGATCGCTGGGGCTGTTGGCCGGGCTAATTTGGACCGCGGTTTGGGTGTTGACAGCAAGGCTTTAAAGGGTGGCGGTGGAAACCGGGATGGGGAAAGCCTTCCGAGCACGATAATTTTCAAAACAGGGCTTGCCAATCGCTAACTGCGAGACTAGTCTCTCCCCTCATTTTTGGGCGAAACCCAAGGCCGGCGTCATGAGGCGTACTGGCGAGCAGACAACAATTTTATGGCAGTAAGAATTCGCATGAAGCGCGTGGGAGCTAAAAACTCCCCGGTCTTCCGCATAGTGGTGGCCGACAGCCGCAGTCCGCGGGACGGCAAGTTTATCGAGGAACTGGGGACGTATCAGCCGCTGAAGAAGGGCGATAACGTGACCATGGACCTGGAGCGGGCCAAGTATTGGGTTAGCAAGGGCGCGCAGCCCAGCGAGACCGTGGCCAGCTTCATTCGCAAGGCCAGTCGCGCTGCGGCTTAACCGCGGGAATGGCCCTATGCAAGCCTTTCTCGAGTATGTCGTTAAAGGGCTGGTGCAGTATCCCGAGGCCGTGACGGTGACCCCTGTTGAGCGTGAGGGCACCACGGTCTACGAGTTGCGGTTGCACCCGCAGGATGTGGGCAAGGTCATTGGGCGGCAAGGCATGACGATCAACGCCATCCGGTCGCTCATGCTCGCGAGCAGCGCGAAAAAGGGGCTGCGTTGCACGCTCGAAATTGTAGAAGAAAAGCCAGCCGCCTAAGGCGGTTGGCCGGCTGGGATTAGCGTCCCGCTCAGGCGATGAAAGTGGATGTCATCACCCTTTTCCCCGGGATGTTTGCCGGGCCGTTGGATGAGAGCATCATAAAGCGCGCCCGGGAAGCGGGATTGCTGGATTTGGGGATGCATAATTTGCGCGATTACGCGCACGACCGTCATCGGACGGTCGATGACCGCCCGTTTGGGGGTGGCCCGGGCATGTTGTTGAAGCCCGAACCGATCTTTGAAGCAGTCGAAGCGTTAACGCGCGAAAATACGCGGGTAATCCTCGTATCGCCCTCCGGACGGAGGTTTAACCAGGCGATTGCGCGCGAGTTGGCCGGCCAGGAGCATTTGCTGATGGTGTGCGGCCATTACGAAGGATTCGACGAACGCATTCGGGAACAATTGGCCGATGACGAGTTGTCGATTGGCGATTATGTTCTTACGAACGGCGCCTTGCCGGTGATGGTAATCATCGATGCGGTGGTCCGTTTGTTGCCGGGAGCGCTGGGTGATGATGACAGTTCGCGGGACGAGTCGTTCAGCCAGGATTTGCTGGAATATCCGCAATACACCCGGCCAGCGGAATTTCGCGGATGGCGGGTGCCGGAAGTATTGGTTTCCGGAAACCACGCGCTGATTGCCAAATGGCGGGCCGAGCAAGCCCGCCAGCGCACCGAAGAGCGGCGACCAGATTTGCTCGAGAAGAAAGAAAATTTATGAACCAGGCATTACTTGATAAAATTGAATCGGAGCAGTACCGCAAAGAAGCGGTGGATTTTGGCGTTGGTGATTCCGTGCGCGTCCATACCAAAGTGGTGGAAGGCGACAAGGAACGTATCCAGGTCTTTTCCGGAGTGGTTATTGGCCGTCGTGGCCATGGTTTGAACGAAATGTTCACCGTGCGCCGCATCAGCTACGGCGAAGGGGTGGAACGTGTGTTCCCGGTTCATTCGCCCCGCGTCGAGCGAGTGGAAGTCGAGCGCAAAGGCGCGGTGCGACGCGCGAAACTGACCTACCTCCGCAAACGCCTCGGCAAGGGTGCGACGCTCGTGAAGGAAAAGGAGAGCAAAGTCGCGGCTGCCAAGCCCAAGGCCTGAGCGCCCCGGGCGGTTTAGAATTTCACAGGCGAGGCGCAAGCCTCGCCTTTTTGGCATTTAGCGGATCCGATTACCCGCTACAGTCGGCGGCTATTTCACCCCGTTACGGAGCAGCGAAGCCACTTCCTGGGGAGGGTATATTTTCTCCTCGCGACTTTGGAGATTCTTTACCCGCGCTTCCAGAGTTCCCTCAGTGTTAGGCACGAGTCGGACGATCCAGGAAACTCCCAGTTCCTGGGCGCGCTTGAACTGTTTGTCGGCTTTGGCCGGCATCAGGGAGAAGTCGGTGGCAAATCCGGCCTCGCGCAAAGACTGAATTAGACGCAGCGAGTCCGCGCGCAATTCCTCGGCTTCGATAAGACAAAAAACATCGAGGCCGGTTGTAAATGACGGCACCAAACCGCGAGCCTTCAACAATTCGCCCAGGACGACATCGCCCATTC
Source organism: Verrucomicrobia subdivision 3 bacterium UBA693 (assembly GCA_002298785.1). Classification (GTDB taxonomy): domain Bacteria; phylum Verrucomicrobiota; class Verrucomicrobiia; order Limisphaerales; family UBA8199; genus UBA693. The sequence continues at coordinate 4,840 of DBMR01000062.1, read as the reverse complement.
CGAAGCCCAGGGCGGGCAAGTCAACCCGCCCGCCGCTGATAAGTTTCAGCAGGTTGTCGTAACGGCCGCCGCCGGCGATCGCTCGGAATTCGCCTTTGCGGTCGAAGGCTTCAAACACAATCCCAGTGTAGTATGCCAGACCGCGAATCACGCGGTAGTCGATCTTTACGAACTCTCCTAGTCCACGGGCGGCCAGGTTTTCCATGACGCCCGCCAACTCGCGCGTCGGCGTGCCTTGCTCGATAAAGGCGCGCACCTCCTCTAATGAAAAGCCGATGCGACGCAACTTTTCTTCGGTTTTGGCGGGCTCTTCGCGCTCCAGTTTGTCGATGGCCTGGTAAAACTCGTATTCCGCTTCCGGCGCGCCTTGCCGGGCCACAAAGAAGTCGTGCCAGGCATTCCGGCTGCTCAGGCGCAGGACAAAATCCGCGGCGGTCAGGCCGAAGGCGCGCAGGGAATCAATGAGGAGGGCGGCCAATTCCGCGTCGGCGGACGGGTCGGTTTCCCCCACGATGTCAGCGTTGAACTGGAAATGCTCGCGCAGGCGGCCTTTTTGCTGGCGTTCGTAGCGAAAGAGCTGGGGGAGGGCGAACCACTTAATGGGCTTTTTGTAGCTGCGCTCGCGGGCGGCGACCATGCGCGCCAGCGTAGGGGTCATCTCGGGGCGCAGCGAGATTGCACGGTCCCCTTTGTCGGTGAAGTTGTAGAGTTGGCCGACAATTTCCGCTCCGCTCTTGGTGGTGAAAAGTTCGAGGGTTTCGAGCGGCGGGCCGTCGTATTCGCGAAATCCATACCGCCGCGAGACCGTGCGCCATTTATCAAAAATATACTGGCGCAGATCCGCGCTCCAGGGTTCGGACGGCGGCAGCGGTTCGGGATAGAAATCACGAAATCCAGGCAAACGTTCCATAATCAGCGGGCCAGATTAGGCCATGGCTGGCGGGAAATCCAAAGAAAAACGGGCACGCGCCCAAGAGGGCGCCGCCCGTGCTGAAAAGTCCTGGCGGTCTGGCTAAGCGGTGGGGGCAGCCGGTGGTGGCGGCGTGTCGCTCGGCGGCGTCGCCTGAATCTTCAAGACCTCGGCGCGCATTTCTTTTCCGGGTTTGAATTTCACCACGCAGCGCTGCGGAATGGGCACGTCCGTTTCCGGAGCGTTGGGGTTGCGGCCGATCCTCGCTTTGCGGGTTTTTACTTCAAACACCCCAAAATTGCGTAGCTCGACCTTGTCTCCCTTGGCGAGCGCGTCGGCGATGTAATCAAGGGTCTTCTGGACGACGTCCAGCACTTGCTGCTGGATCATGCCCGTGTCCTCGCTGATGCGAACAACCAAATCCCTTTTAGTCAATGTCATAGTTGGGGGTCAGGTTTGTATTGTTACGTGTTTTACTTTTTATAAGCTGTTTTAGGCCAGCGGTCAAGCGCGGAGATTAAACCGACGACAAGATTAATTAGCTGAGGTTGAAAAGGGGGCGGCACCGGTCCTAACCGGCCCGATTGCATCCGACTGCGATTTGTAAGTTGTTAAAATTAAACAGCTTAAGTTTTTCATTGAGGCCGGAAACCAAAACCCGGTTCAAGCCGGGGCCCTCGTAGACTAAACCGGTGTAAACCTGCAGTAATGAGGCGCCTGCCGAAATTTTCTCCCAGGCATCGTCCACGGTGAAGATACCGCCCACCCCAATGATAGGCACGCGTCCGCTGGTCTGGCGGTAGAGGTGCCGAATGACCTCCGTGCTGCGCTGACGCAACGGTTTGCCACTCAACCCGCCTTGCTCACCATATACCCGCTGCACATGAGGATCCGTGGCGGCAGGCCGGGAGATGGTGGTGTTGGTGGCGACAATTCCAGCCACCTGGCGTTCTTGCACCAGGGCGACAATATCATCCAGCGCTTCAAACGTGAGGTCGGGAGCCACTTTGACCAGGATGGGAGGGCGTTTGCCGGGTTTGGCGGCCGCTTCGTGCAAGGCGGAGAAGATCTGGCCCAGCGCTGCCCGATCCTGAAGTTGGCGCAGGTTGGGGGTGTTGGGGGAACTCACGTTCACCACAAAAAAGTCGAGAAATTCGCGCAATACCTCGAACGAGCGGGCGTAGTCTTCCGGGGCTTTTTCGAGCGGGGTGATTTTTGATTTACCCAGGTTCATGCCTACCGGGTGAGCGGGCCAGAGCCCGGAAGTGCGCCAGCGGGCGAGGGTTTGCGCCACGGCTTCAGCTCCGGGATTATTGAAGCCCATGCGGTTGACGATGGCTTGCTCCGGAATGGCACGGAACACCCGCGGAGCCGGGTTGCCTGGTTGAGCATGCCAGGTGACCGCGCCCAGTTCGGCGAAACCAAAGCCTAGCGCGGGCCAGGCGGGCAAGGCTTCCGCGTGCTTATCCATGCCGGCGGCCAGCCCAATAGGGTTGGGAAAATTCAGTCCAAAAACCGAGGTCGGTAGAGAAGGTGCCCCGCAAAATTTTCCAAGGAGCTGCGTCGCGGACGGATGTCGCCCGATCCAGCCCAGGGCGCGCATAGTGCGGTTGTGCACTCGCTCCGCGTCCTGGCGGAAGAGCAGGGGACGAAGGCAGTTCCGATACAGCCAGTTCACCGGGGGTAAACTTTGGCTGCGACTGGGGCGGGTTGCCCGGTATTATCGATCTGGCCTGGTTGCCGGCCTTCCAGCAAGCGCTGGTAAGTGGCTAATGCGAGGAGGGGCCAGGCATTGCGATACATGTCGTATTTCAGGTAGAACACTTTCGGGAAGCCGGTGCCCGTAGTTTCGGCTTCGGTCCAGGAACCGTCGGGATTTTGAGTGCGGATGAGGTATTCAATCCCGCGCCGGATGCTGGGCAAGTGCGGATCGTCAAAGGCGCACATGCCCATGATGGCCCAGGCGGTTTGCGACGCGGTGCTGGGACCCTGGCCTTTAAAGACCGGGTCATCATAGGTGTTACAGCGCTCGCCCCAGCCACCATCCTCATGCTGCACGCTCTCGAGCCAGTCGCGCGCTTTGAGAATCCAGGGCTGGCGCATGTCGAGGTTCATGGCCCGCAACCCGCGCAGCACCTGCCACGTGCCATAAATATAGTTAACGCCCCAACGGCCGTACCAGGAACCGTCGGCTTCCTGTTCTTCGCGCAGATATGCCAGGGCTTTCTGAACCTGGGGATGGTCCAAAGGATACCCCTCGTATCCCAGCAACTCGAGGATGCGCGCCGTGATATCGGCGCACTCGGGATCCAGCATCGCGTTGTGATCGGCAAACGGCACCTTCTCCAATACACCTTTGGTGCAATCCTTGTCAAAGGCCGCCCAGCCGCCGTCCTTGCATTGAAAAGTGAGCATCCATTTGAGCCCGCGCAGAAAACATTCATCGCGGGTCGCCGGATTACCCGTCGGCACCTGTCGCAACGCCAGCAGCACCATCGCGGTGTCGTCGACGTCCGGGTTCCACTTGTTTTCGAATTCGAACACCCAGCCGCTGGGCTCCACGTAAGTCGCGTTTTTGTGCTGCCAGTCGCCGCGGAAGCGGATTTCCTTGGTCATTAACCATTCGCAGCTTTTCTTCAGGGCCGGGTGATCGGCGGGCACGCCGGATTCTCTTAAGCAGATCGCCACGATCGCCGTGTCCCACACTGGGGAAAGGCAGGGCTCGATGCGGACAGAATGCGTGGTTTCGTGTTCGAGTTTCTTGAGCTCGCGTTCCGCGCGCAACACGTGGGGATGCGTATCACAATAGCCGAGGGCCTTCAGCGCGATCAGCGAATTCAGAATCGCCGGGAAAATGGCCGCGAGACCGTCCGAGCCTTCGAAGCGCTCCAGCATCCATTCCTCGGCTCGTTTGAGCGCTTGCTTGCGGAACGGGTGAATTCCGTTTTGCGCAAACCATTCGGCAAATTTGTGCACGCGATCCAGCCAGAGGAAAAAGTTGCGCCAGGTGATGCGCTCGGGATCGGGGGCCAGCGCCAGGTCGCGCTCGTGTACGCCTTCCGGGTAGAGTTCGTCCAGGTCGATGTCGAGCTGTCGGGTCGGTTTGAAATGGTTGATGATGGCCAGGGGCACCAGCATCGAGCGGCTCCAGGAACTCATTTCGTTGAAGTTCACATAGAACCATTTGCCGATCAGGATCACCTCACAGGGAATCGTGGGGACATATTCCCAGGGGAAGAGTCCAAGCAGAGCCAGGTAGAGCTTGGAAAAGGTGTTCATCCGCGGCACACCGCCGTGGCTGAGTGCGACCTCGCGCGCTTTGAGCATGCGGGGGTCGGTTACCGGCACCCCGGCCAATTTCAACGCCAGGTAGGCTTTAATGGTCGCATTAACTTCCGAGGGGCCGCCATGGTAGATATTCCAACCACCATCCGCCAGTTGCAGTGAAAAGATGTGATTCACCGCCTTGCGCTGCCAGTCCAAATCGACCTTACCGTTCCAATGATGGTAGGCGATCATGTCCGAGTTGAGCGTCGAATCCACCATTAACTCCCCAATCCAATAACCTTCCGGTTTCTGAACGCTCAGGAGGTACGTTTGGGAGCGCGCCAAGGCGGCCTTGAACCCAGCGGGAATCGCAGGGTCAACTGCTGGCGGATGTGGCTTCGTTACCTGCATTCTTACTTGGGACGATAGGACTTCCACGAATGCATAGGTTGCAGGCGAATGCTTGGTCTGTAAAGGCAAAATCCGCCTGCACGCAGTGGGCGATAGTGGGTGCATTTGTTTATGGAAATATATGAATAGTAATTGTTTGAGTGGATATCGCCATGGCTTTTCAGCCTCTCCGCTGCCCTATAGGACAGTCACTATTGACACCCGCATATTATAGTGACACCGCTGCTTCGTTGGGTTAGTCCAACAGGAAAC
>DBMR01000085.1 GCA_002298785.1 Verrucomicrobia subdivision 3 bacterium UBA693 | reverse complement strand
CACCCATGAATTCGCCGCCACGTCGCGAGGGTTAACCGTGGCCATCCTCCGAACGATGTAAGCGGACGTGGACGTCCGCGCTCCGGGGCTTTATTAGCGGCGGCGTTGTAGGCATAGGTGGTGGGTTCGGTGATCCCTACCCCATAACCCAAGCGGTTGGACAAGAAGCGGGCGGTGCTGGTTCCGGGTGAAATACCCGCATTGCCGGCCTCCAACTGCTTTCGCCCGATCCTGCAAATCCTGGTCATCCTGTCCAAACTCAGTTCACGGTCGGACCGCGAGGTTCCAAGCTCGCTTTTGCAGGTACGAACGCGAGGCCAACGCACCCATGAATTCGCCGCCAAGCCCCCCCGCGAGGGTTAACCGTGGCGGTCCTCCGAACGATGTAAGCGGACGTGGACGTCCGCGCTCCGGGACTTTATTAGCGGCGGCGTTGTAGGCATAGGTGGTGGGTTCGGTGATCCCTACCCCATAACCCAAGCGGTTGGACAAGAAGCGGGCGGTGCTGGTTCCGGGTGAAATACCCGCTTTGCCGGCTTCGGCTGCTTTCGTCCGATCCTGCAAATCCTGGTCATCCTGTCCAAACTCAGTTCACGGGCGGACCGCGAGGTTCCAAGCTCGCTTTTGCAGGTACGAACGCGAGGCCAACGCACCCATGAATTCGCCTCCAAGCCCCAGCGGGGGTTAACCGTGGCCATCCTCCGAACGATGTAAGCGGACGCGGACGTCCGCGCTCCGGGACTTTATTAGCGGCGGCGTTGTAGGCATAGGTGGCGAGTTCGGTGATATCTACCCCATAACCCAAGCGGTTGGACAAAAAGCGGGCGGTGCTGGTTCCGGGTGAAATACCCGCTTTGCCGGCCTCCGACTGCTTTCGTCCGATCCTGCAAATCCTGGTCATCCTGTCCAAACTCAGTTCACGGGCGGACCGCGAGGTTCCAAGCTCGCTTTTGCAGGTACGAACGCGAGGCCAACGCACCCATGAATTCGCCTCCACGCCCCAGCGGGGGTTAACCGTGGCCGTCCTCCGAACGATGTAAGCGGACGCGGACGTCCGCGCTCCGGGGTTTTATCTTCTCAGGATAATCGTGGACGCATGGCTGGAGATGCAGTCTGAAGCGGTTCTGGGACGGGTAAAACATCAAGATCGCCCAGTGTTTACGGCCTTGGGACGGTGGGACGGCTTTTTCAGGGTGTGCCCCCTTCCCGCCGTGCCTGACCGGGGTGTTCTGGTTTCGAGATCCGTCCTTTCCAACGGGGTCACCCATCGGGTTCCAGCCATCTTGCACACGTTTTGTCGCGCCAAGGACAGCCTGTGTCACGCCATAAAGGGTGACATGACAAATGGATGTCTTGCGGGCCGCCGCAGCCTTAGTTGGCCTTATTTAGTTCTTGACAAATGTAAAGATTGGTGAAATGATTTTTTGTTCCCGATAAACGTGCCTGGGGAACACCAGCTTTCAGGCATTGGGCGCAGGGGTGTGAGGATGAGGGTGTTAGCGGAATTTGAAACGAGGCGCAGGGGGAAGAGAGGATGTGTCCGCCGCTGTATCAGGGAGATTTGCTGCGCTTTTATGCCAACGCCCCAGGGCATGGTCCAGGCGCGCCTCCCGAAACTCGCACCTCTTGCTTTCACTTGCTCCAGTTTCTGGAGTTTAGCCGCCAGCAACGGCACTGGCGGTTTCCCAAAACCAAAATCCGGACGGACTCTCGAGGGAAAGCCGTGCCCTGGGGGCCGTTATCGTCAGGCAGGGTAAGCGACGCATTAACCAGGAAAGGCAGGTTATGAGCATCACAAAAGCAACAACGCATGCCGGGCGCAAGCTCGGGGTGGTCAGTTCACTCGTCCTTCTGCTGCTCGGGTCCAGCGCCAGCGGGCAGGTGGGATTAATCGTCAATGAAACCTTCGAATCGATGACGCTAAGCCTCTTCGGCTGGGAAGGGGGTGTGGACAACGTCACGCGGCAGTATGTGGCGGAGGGCGTCAAGGGATCGACGGCGGCGCAAATCTCCGCCAATTTTGTGGAGTCGTGGGGTTACGTAGGCACAATGCTGTACCAGAACCCGGCGGTCACCGCAAGCGGCCGCGCCACACTCAAGAGCACCACACTGACCTTCGACATCAAGGTGGATCGACCCGGGCTGAAGGCCGTGTCGGTGGCGCTGCAAAGCTGGCCTGGATTCGTCTGGGGCTGGCTCGTTCCGTCACCGGGAACCTCGTCAATCGGAACCATTCCACTGGGCGACTACACGCCCGGCAAATTCCAGACCATATCGGTCCGGGTGAACGATCCACTCTGGGAGCAGGATGCGACATTTCCCGAGCCCTTCGATCCCAGCGGGAAGACGTATCAAATCTGGCTTCAGGTCAACGGGGGTGAGCTGGCCGAGCTCGGGCAGTACGTGGTGACAGTGGACAACATCAAGGTCACGACGAGCACCCCAATGGTGGGATGGAGTTCAGCCGGCACTGGGGAGTTCGATCCCGCGACTGCGGCGGTGACCGAGACGGGGATCGCGCAGCACCTCGGTGCGTTTGTGCTGGACGCCGTGCTCATCGCTATCGATCCGGTATCGACCTGGCAGGTCGATATCACGGCTGCAAACGGAGACCATCTGTACGGGACGATGTGGTTCATTTCAGGTGGACTGGCGGTGGCGATTGAAGGCGGAACGGGGCGGTTTGAAGGAGCTGCTGGAGCCTATCTTGACCAAATCACCTGGATCGGGAATACCACTTGGAACACGCTGGCCCTGGGCAGCATCAGCACCGTAGGATCGAATAAACGGTAAGGGGCGGGTGAGCAAACCCGTGCGGGATGTTGAAGACAATTCCGCGGCGGCGGGGAGGAAGAAACGCCAACCTTCTGAAGTGGCTGCCGCGGAGGAGGGAATTCGTGCGATGTTCGATCCCTCCGTTCGGACCGACAAAAGCGGACTTGGAAGTCCACGCTCCCCAGTTCCCCTGTTCGGAGCGGCAAAAACGTACCCGGAAGTTCGCGATCCGCAGTCTCCCTCCGTTCGGGCCGGCAAAAGCGGTTCTGGAAGTTTGTGCTCCGTGGTCTCCCGTGCGGGCCTGCAAAAGCGGACTTGGAAGTCCGCGCTCCGACGGAGCAACCACTTCTAGAAACAGCGAGTTACGCAACTCAGACATCCAACCCTCCCCTGCTGCTGAGCCGGTCTCCAAGGTAGATTTGCATCCGGCAGGGAGATCCCTTATTGTTTAAAGCAGAAAAGCTATGCACAGCGCCGGCTCGAAAGATGCCAGTTCAACACGGCCAGACTTCGGCCGCGGCAGGCACGGATTCACCCTGATTGAACTGCTGGTGGTGATCGCCATTATCGCCATCCTGGCCGCCCTCCTGCTGCCCGCGCTCTCGAAAGCGAAAGAAAAAGGCCAGGGCATCACGTGCATGAGTAACCATCGGCAGTTGGGGATCGCCTGGCAGATGTATACCCTCGACAGCCACGAAATCCTGGTATACGCCAGCACCAGCGGTTTACCGGACAACTACCCCGACCAATTCGCGTGGTCCGGGGCGCACATGGATTTCGACGGCGCCAACCGGGCGAATTGGGACCCGGGGTTCGACATGCAAAAGCGCCCGCTCTGGCCCTATGCAAAAAATCATCGTATTTACAAATGCCCTTCCGATCGATCCATGGTGAATGTGAATGGCGAGTTGAAACCACGCATCCTCACCATGTCCATGAACCTGTTCGTCGGAGGATTCGCCCCGGCGCCAGCCTGGGGTGATCCCGTGCCGAACGGCACTGACGGACATTGGCCGTGGGCGGCTCCCTACCAGGTTTACTCCACCATGAATCAACTCAGCGGCGCGTCCTCCCCCACCAAGATTTTTGTGTTCCTGGACATGCGCGAGGATGTGGTGAACTGGAGCAACTTCATGATCGACATGACCGGCTACCCCGATCATCCGGAACTTTATTCATTCACCAGCGATCTCCCAGGGTTTTATCACAGCCGTGGCTGCGGATTCACTTTTGCGGACGGCCACGCGGAGACACATCACTGGCTCGACCCGCGCACGACGCCCGCCATGAGACCATGGGGCAATCCATTGGCCGTCATGTCAACGGCCTCGCCAGGAAACGTGGACGTCGGATGGTTGCAGGACCATAGCTCCAGGCCCAAATAAGCCACGCGTTCGCGGAGCGTCCACCACCCGATTAGGCAACGGCCTTCGCCATGGTTCAATCGATTTTACGATGGAGGTAATTTCAATTCGTTGGGCGCTTGAGCCGGGTCTTTTGCAACTCATGCGGCGCACCGGCGGCGTCAAACCCCACAAATACCAGTTCTTCACCCTGCTCGCGCAAGAGATAGTTGCCGGGTGAACATTCCTCGCGGATGGTTCCGCCCAAATAGGGATTATCCCACATCCTGGCCGGCTCCATGGATTCCATAAAGAGCGCGAGATTGGCACGAGCCTGCTCGATGGTTTCGCCGTCAGGGGAAAGCGTGTTCGCCAAGTGATACAGCGCCGACATCTGACTGCGAATGGCGGACCCCGTAGTTACGAGGCGCACAGGCACTTGCGGCAGGCTCAAATAGAGCGTGACACCCAAAAGCGCCGCCAGAGGGACAAGTGGCCACACCGGGATCGGCCTTGGCCCAACGTGACGATGACGTGAGATCCGGATTACCCCGACGACACCCAACCCCAGGACGAAGGCCACGCTGGAAGCGTTGGTGGCGTAAGTGATCGCCCCCGACCGGCTGTAAACGCGGTTCTCGCGCTCCTCCATTCCAATCCACCCCAGGCGCACATCGCTGGCCATCTCGGCAGGCGAGAGTCGGGCGATTAACTTTGTGGCTGCGGGCGTGTTCCAAACCCACTCTCTTAAGGGCGATGAGTGAATTTCGAGCCCTGCCGGCTTACGATAAGCCCAAGAGTGGGCCTTCGGCGGCGCGGGAAAAATCGGAGGACCACACCGCTCGACCTTGAACCCTGGGGCGCTGGCCTGGCTCGGCCCGAACACGTACAATTCCAGCGACACCGGTCCGTTGTCGACCCCGGTCAAGCGCATCGGATAAACGGGCGTTTTGGTGGGGAAGACAAAACTCAACGCCGGCGAGGCGTTAGTCTCCGCACCGGTTTGCGCACGACGCAACCTGGCGGCAACGAAGACCCAGCCTTCCTTCACGTAAGCCGCGATCACCGGCGCCGCATTGGTAGCGACCGCGTAGCCATTCTCACGCAACCACGCGTCCAGGGCGGTTGGCACCTTGGACGCCACAGTAACCGTCTCGAAAACGCCTACGGTTTTCCGTTCCAGAACCTCCACCAATTCACTCGGACCGCCTCCCTTGGAACGAGCGGGAGCGAGACCCGGCAGCATCAGGGCCCCCAGCACCATGCCCAGCAGGGTTAGAATCAGCAGAATATAAACGGGTTCTCGCTCCTTGAAAACCATGACCATGCCCGTCAACAGCAGCGCACTGACCCAGACGCCAATAGCGATATCGGCGGCGCAGGCGGCAGCGCAGACCACCACTCCGGCGGCGATCACGCCGGGCCAGTCCTTTCGTTCCCGCGTGCCCGCCACCATCAAGTAGCCAAGCGCGAGCGCCCCCACGACTCCCAAGTACCACCGGGGTAAGGTGTGAATGAGCTTCGGCCGAAACAGGTATTCCAGGGTGGAGAAAAATCCGGAAGGCGCCGCCTCGATTCGGGGCTGGGCCGGCACCGGCACCACCCAGGCAAAATTTGTTCCAGACCCGGTGAACCGCGTCTCGATGACGAGGCGTTCGACGCCATTCGACCAGCAAATGAGCGCGCGCTGATCCGGGATGGTTACCTGGTCGGCGAACGCGAGCGGCGAGAAGAGTTTTCCGTCCGCGAGTCCGGTCAGAGGCAAGCACAGGAACACCAATGCCAGCAAACCTCTCATTTCATGCGATGCTTTAACAAGCCGTGCCCGGCCGCAAGCGAAAACTTATCGTGGACGCGCGCGGCGAAGCGAGTCAACCAAGCCCAACCCAGCGCATGCCGAGCCGAATCCATAACGGGATGGTGAACATTCCGACCAGCGAGGTGGCGAGGACCACCTGGAGGGCGATAGCCGGATTGGCGCCATAATGCCGCGCCATGACGATGGGAAACACGGCCGCCGGCATCGCCGCTTCCAACACCATGACCCGTTTTAGCTCGAGCGAAGCCGGCAGCGCTTTGGCCAGCAACAAAAAGGGGATCGGCAAGAGCGCCATGCGCAGGAGGGCTGACCCGACAAAAACGGACCAGGCCGATCGCGAATAGAACTCCTTTTGCTGATCCGAAACCACGGCCCCGATCAGGATCAGCGACATCGGGATCGCGCATTGCCCCAGCCAGTGGACCGCCGTGACCAACGGCGTGGGCATCCGGCTGCCGGCCCCCACGAGGTTCAATAGCAGCGCCACCAGGATCGCGAATAACGGTGCGTTGAGAAACTTCCACCAGTCCTTGCCGGCCACACCGCCCGATAACATGACCACCCCCAGGGTCCACATGGCCACTTCCACCCCGACGTTGTGGACAAACAGCACCCCGGCGGTGTCGCCACCCGGAAAAAGCAGCAAGGCCAAAGGCAGTGGGATGTAACTGTAGTTGTAGATGCCGGTGGTCACGGCAAACGTGCGGCGATTCCGGGAATCGCGAATGCCAAATGGAGCGGCAAAAACATAGGCCACCACGATGCCAGCCACGAGGGTGAAAAATCCTACCGCCGGGGCCAGCAACAGGTTGTCCCAGCGCTCCAAAGCCTTGTTGCCCAGGGTTGAATCCAGGACCAGGCAGGGGAAGAGCAGGTTGATGTTGACCCGCAACAGGCTGTGATCCGCCTCTTCGCTGAGCCAATTCAATCGGCGCAACACCCACCCGATGCCGATGATCCCAAACACCGGCAGCACGGCGGAAAAAATGGTCAGGCCTGACACGCCGCGAATGTAAACCGCGCAACCTCTTTGGCCAGCGAATTTTGGGCGAACAAAACCAGGCGTTAGTTGTCGATACTACAGCCGGGCCAGCGAAAACTTGCGCGTGAAAGCGGCCCAGACAAAGATAAGCGGATAGACATGCGGGAAAATCGACAGGTATGGCAGCGATTGGCGCCCAGTTCCGGCTGGGCGTTTGGGTTTTTGTTCCTCCTGTGCCTGGCGCTTCCGCTCCAGGTGCTCGCCGCCAGTTTCGAAGTCAGCCTGGATCGCGACAGCGTCATCGTTGGCGAAAGCGCTTCGTTGACCATGCGCTTTGAAGGCGGGACCCCGGAAAGCATTCCCACCCCACCGACTTTGCCCAATCTCCACATTTCCAATGAAGGGAACGCCCGCAACATCAGCATCGTCAACGGACAGGTCACCACGACCATCAGCCAGAGCTTCGGCCTGACTCCCCTGAAACCCGGCGCGTATGTCATACCGGCGCTGCAAGCCAAAATCGACGGCCAGGTCTACACCAGCAAAGCCGTTACGTTAACCGCCGTGGCTGCAGGTAACGCCGGAGACGGCCCGGCGACCAACGCCCTGGCTTTCATGCGGGTGGTCCTGCCCAAGCCCGAGGCTTTCGTGGGTGAAGCCCTGACCATAGAATGCCAGGCTTTCATTCGCGAAGGCGTAGCCAACGCGGAGAACATCCTCCAGGGTTTCGATGCCTTCAACAATTCTCCGCTGAAAGCGGACGGCTTCACCGTGGTCAAGGTGGCGCATGGACCGCATCGCCGGGCCCGCGTCGGCAACGCCAGCTTTTTGCTCGCCACCATTGTAACTTCCGTCGTGCCGGTGAAAACCGGGAAACAGGCCATCAGCACCTTTGAGCCGGAATTGGTGCTTCAAATCCCCTTGAACCAACGTTCCCGTGATCCGTTCGGCGATCCGTTCGGGATGTTCCAACGATACCGGGAACAACGAATCACGATGACTGCCGACCCGCAAACGATCAACATTCTGCCGGTTCCTCAGGATAAGGCGCCGCCCGGTTACGCCGGGGCCGTTGGCACTTACACTCTCACCACCAGTGCGGCCCCAACAAATGTAGCGGTCGGTGACCCGGTCACTTTGCGAATTCAAATCTCCGGACGCGGCGCCCTCGACAGCCTCGTCCTGCCCAACCTCGACCTGCAAAATTTCAAGACCTACCCGCCCACATCCAAGACCGATACCACCGATCAACTCGGCCTCGAAGGAGCCAGAACCTTCGAGCAAGTTGTCGTCCCTCAGAAGGCGGACATCACCGGAATTCCCGCGGTTCATTTCACCTATTTTGATTCGGATCAAAAAGCGTTTCGCACACTGACCGCACCAACCATTCCCCTGGTGGTTCGCCCTTCTTCCGTCTTCGCCGCCCCCTCCTTGAATTTGAGCAATGCCAATGCTAGAGGCGAACCTCCGCCCACGCGGGATATTGTCCATATCAAACCGCGTCCCGGACATCTGCAACCGGCCGTAGGTCCGTGGATCTTCCAACCCTGGTTCCTGACGCTTCAAGTCGTGCCCGCTCTGGTCTTCCTGACGGCGCTCGTCCGACGCCGGCGCTCGGACGCCCTCGCCAATAATCCCCGACTGCGCCGGCGGCGGCAGGTGGAACGGGTCGTCGCCGAGGGCCTCCAACAATTGCGTGCCCAGGCTGGCAGCAACGATTCGGAATCCTTCTTTGCCACCGTTTTTCGCCTGCTCCAGGAGCAACTGGGCGAGAGATTGGACGTCCCGGCGGCGGCCATCACCGAAGCGGTATTGGAAGAAAAGCCGGCTTCCACCACCATGCCCCCACCGTTGCTGAGCTCGCTCCACGACCTTTTCCAGGCCTGCAACCTGGCTCGCTACGCCCCGGTGCGGGATCAACAGGAACTCGCCGCGCTGATTCCCCGGCTGGAATCGACTCTGCGAGAATTGCAACAAATCAAGATCTAATGCTCCGTCAACTGATCCATACTGCGATAACTCCGCCGATTCCCGGCCGGCTCAGGGCGGTCGGATTATGCCTGGCCTTCTGGCTGGTGAGTGCCGTTGCGCTGCCGGCGCAAGCTCCTTCGGAGAGCTTCGAAACCGGCAACAAATTGTACGAACAAGGCAACTTCGCGGAGGCCGCGGCGCAATATGGCAAGATCCTGGGTGCCGGCCAGGCGTCGCCTGAAGTCTGGTTCAACCAGGGCAACGCTTTTTTCAAATCCGGCCAGCTTGGCCGCGCCATTGCCTGCTACCGCGCGGCGGAGCGATTGGCTCCTCGCGACCCGGACATTCGCGCCAACCTCCGCTTCGCTCGGGAACAGGTGCAAAATCCCAAGTGGCAACCCAGCCGATGGACGGCCTGGCTGGGTCGCCTCTCGCTCAATGAATGGTCGGTGCTAGCGATGATTCCGCTTTGGGCACTCTTCCTCCTCCTCGCCACCGGTCAGTGGCGCCCGGAATGGCGCCCTGCCCTGCGCTCCTGGTTGTGGCTGAGTTCCGCGCTTGCCTGCCTGGGGTTGGCCGGCCTGCTTTCCGCATGGACCAGTGTTTACGCCCCAAAGATCGTAACGGCCGCCGTCAAAGAAGTTGCCGTTCGCCATGGCCCGCTCGAGGAATCCCAGAAGGCCTTCACGGTGCAGGACGGAGCAGAATTGCTGGTCACCGACTCCAAAGGTGACTGGTTGCAGGTCGCCACCGACGACCGGCACTCCGGCTGGATTCGAAAAGACCAGGTCCAGAATTAGGACCCACCCCCGTCTGCAGCGACCAAACAAAAACCCCGAGCGATCAAGCCCGGGGTGTGGTTTACCACTGCACTAAACAGATTATTCAACCGTGATCCGGCGCGGTTTGACCTCCTCGGATTTAGGCAAGGTCATTTTGAGCACACCTTGATCCATCCGAGCGACGATCTTCGCGGTATCAATCGCCGGATCCAATTCGAACACGCGGCGGAAATCGGCGGGTCGCGATTCGCGGAATAGTGCCTGTCCGGGAACCGTTTCCTGACGCCGATGACCCAACAGGGTGATTTGCGTCCCCTCCAGAGTGACTTCCAAGCCGTCCTTGGAAACTCCGGGCATTTCCGCTTCGATCAAGTAACCTTCGTTGGTCTCATAGATATCCACTTCGGGCGCCAGGTATTCCACCGTGGCCGCCGCTGGCTGTCCCTCTTTCTGCAATGTCGCTTTCATATTTGTATCTCGTTTCCTTGAAATGGGCCGGATGCCAAGGCACCCGGCGGGTTCATAATTCAGCTCACCTGCACGTCGATATGCTTGGGTTTAACCTCTTCCGCTTTGGGAAGCGTGACCGTCAGTACGCCGTCAGTGTATTGCGCCTTGATCTTGTCAGCTTTCACCAGCGTGGGCAGCGTCACGGTCCGCTGGAAGCGCCCAAAGAAGCGCTCCGAACGATAAATCTCCGCGCTGCTGGAATGTTCCGCACCCTTGCGCTCTCCGGAGATGCTTAGGCTGCCGTCGTGCAATGACACCTCAATGTCCTCCTTCTTCATGCCCGGCAACTCCACCCGCACCACCAGGGAATCCTTGTCTTCATAAATATCCATGGCGGGTGTCCATCCACTCAGCAGGTTGGAACTCCGGGATAACTCTGCCAGCGGCGCTTCGAATAACCGATCAATCTCATGACGGAGATCAGTCAATCGTCCAAAGCCAGCCCAGCCAGCCATTTCAGGTCTCTGCCAACGTATTAGTCCGTTCATATTTAGCAATCCTTTCATTTTTAGATTGTTTCCAACTGAGATGGATAGCTTTAGGCATGCCATCCGATTGGCATTTTTATAAATCACTACATGAAAGAAATTTGTAGATTTGCACCCATTTGCATGTGATTCCACAATGAGCCACAGTGACCCACACGAAGTCCCACGGCCCGCGGTTTTTGTGACAGCAACAGTGCCATTCTGTCTCATTTTGGGGTAGAACGCCTGCGCCCGATTGTTATTCGATCGATTCACCCAATGCAAGCAGTTCCCTTCCCCTGACGGGGGGATGGGTTGAAGCCTGGTGATTCGGTAGCCCGCAGATCAGATCTCGACGGTTTTCCCTGGGATCGGGGCGGGATAGCGTCCCTCGGCATCCGCCTGAACGGGCGCCGGGCTATTCACCGTCAACTCATCCACATTCGGGCAGAAATGGAAATCTGAGGCCATCGCTTCATCCCAAGTAATGATCTTGCCCGAGTGCACGGCGGCCCGTCCCATGATGGCGCCCAAATTCGAGAGTGCAGCGCGGCGGGCTTCGTTGTGCGGTCGATCCTGGCGAATGGCCGCCAGCAGGACATCCCACTCCGCTTGCCAGGGATTAATGGTCTCTTTCGGCACGCGCCAGGCGATGTTCGAATTGTTGATGTGTTGGTCTTTGTAAAGCCAGGAAGTCGGCGCATGGATGTTGCCTGAGAATTTTGCGGCGCATTTGGTGCCATGCACGTAGGTGGCAAAATCATTTTCGCAATTGGGAATGTAGCGGCCGGTGACCATCGCTTTGGTGCCGTCGGCGAAGGTGTATTCAATGGAATAGCTATCGAGGTTTTGGCTGCAGTCCTTGCTGCCGGCGAAGCGCCCGCCCACGCCGTGGGCCGAGACCGGCCAGCTATCCTTGATCCAGAAACATTCATCAATCTGGTGGATCATCAATTCAATGAAGATCCCGCCCGAAGCCCAGAGGAACTGAAAGGGATGGCCCGGACTGAGCTGCCAGAGCAGCTCGTTCTCGCCGCGCGGGAATGGTCCCATGAAATATCCTGGATCCATGCGATAGGCCCGGATCAGTTGCACCTCGCCCATGGCGCCATCGCGAATTTTTTGAATCAGCGCCTGTCGCGCCGAGGAATGTCGGCACATCAAGCCAGCCGCGATTTTGAGGTTCTTCTTCTCGGCCGCTTCGGCCGCGCGCAGGATGCGCTTCACGCCGGCTGGATCGGCCGCGAAGTCTTTTTCCATGAAAACATTCACCCCTTTGGCTACGGCATATTCGAGATGAGGAGCCCGGAAGCCGGCGTGCGTGGTCAACAGGGCCACATCGCCCGGCCGCAGACAATCGATCGCGCGTTTGTACGCATCAAATCCAAGGAAGCGCCGCTCAGGGGGGCAATCAATATGATCACCCAACATGCCATGCAGGGCTTCGTGCGACTGATCCAGCCGATCCTGGCGCAAATCCGCCATGGCAATAAGCTTAACGGGTCCTCCGCCCGCACCCACTTCGCGCTTGGTGCCGGAATCGTCCCCCAACACCAACCCGCCAGCGGACATGGCGTTAGCCACGGCACCGCTGCCGCGACCGCCGCAACCGATCAGTGCCAGACGAATGGTATTGTCTTCCGCCGCATGCACATGCGGCAGCGCCACACCGGCCAGCGCCGACACGGCGGCCACCTGGCTGGTCTTTTTGATGAACTCACGGCGGGAGGTCTGACGGGGAGAATCAATCTTCATCCGGCCATCGTGGCGACCGCCATAAATTATTGTCAATCCCCAAGTGTTCTTCAACGTTGACAATAAAGACGGTTACGATACCGTTTCGGGCTCTGATTTACAGATTTTGACCAGACTATAATATGCCGAATACCAAATCAGCCGAACGCCGGATGCGCAACAGCGCGCGCAAGCAACTGCGGAACCGCAGCAGCAAGTCCCGCCTGCACACGCTGGAACGTAATTACCAGGAAGTCCTCAAGGCCGGCAAGAAAGAGGAAGCCGCGCAGTCCCTGCGCCAGCTCAGCTCCGCTTTCGATAAGGCCGCCAAGACCGGGGTGATCCATAAATCCACCGCCAGCCGAAAGAAATCGCGCCTGGCACTGCAGTTGGCCCGCACGAAATAAGTCGTTTTTCCCCGCGTTTTCAGCAGCCGGCCCCGCCGCCCCCCGCGCGCGCGCCGGCTGTGTTCATTTGGATCGGCGCCCCGGCCACGCCTCGGAGCGCCGCCGGAAAGAGCCGGCTCCCAGCCAATCCCCACCGGGCCAGGCGAAAGCGCAGCGCGGTACTCATGCAGCCAATGCCGTACTCGAGGCTGCGGCGGAAATTGATCGAGGAAGCTTCCGCAAAGTATTTCGTGGGACAACTGACTTCACCGATGGTGAAGCCGCACCAGAGAATTTGAGCCAGCATCTGGTTGTCAAAAACGAAGTCGTCGGAATTCGCCTCCAGGGGCAAGGTCTCGAGGATTTCCCGCGAAAAAGCACGATAACCCGTGTGATATTCGGATAGCTTCGCGCTCAGCAGGAGATTCTCCGCCAGGGTCAAACAGCGATTGGCCACATATTTCCATGAGGGCATACCCCCGCGCATGGCATATCCGCCCAGAATGCGACTGCCCAGCACGCAGGGATGCACCTCGTTGGCGATGAGCGAGACCATGGCCGGGATCAGTTTGGGCGTGTACTGGTAATCCGGGTGGATCATGATCACGATATCGGCGTTGGCCTCGAGCGCTAGCCGGTAGCAGGTTTTCTGGTTGCCCCCGTAACCCCGATTGACGTCATGCACCCAGACCTGCACCCCCTCCAACTGCCGCGCAATCGCCACGGTGTCGTCCCGGCTGCGGTCGTCCACTAAAATAATGTGATCCACGATCGCCTGATCGCGGACCTCATCGTAAGTTTGTTTGAGGGTGCGCGCCGCGTTATACGCGGGCATCACCACCACTGTCTTCTTGCCTCGGTACATAGCTCTGGAGCGGCGGCGGCTCTAAAATGCCTGCCGGCGACCCAATTGAGAAGCGGAATCTACGGTCGGAAATCCCCCAAGACCCAGAACGCGATCGGTCTTGTTTGGCTCCCGCGGCCGTTTACACTGCCGGGCAAATGGAGTTTGACCGCATGAGCTTTAAGATTTTAGCAAAGTTCCTGGTCCTACTTGCCTGCGTCAGCCTGCTGCCGGGCACTGGACGAGCGGCAACGCGCCCCAATTTCCTGTTCATCCTCATCGACGACATGGGCTACGCGGACCTTTCGTGCTATGGCCAGAAAGCCATCGAGACGCCGAATCTCGACCGGTTGGCGAAGGAAGGCATACGGTTCACCCAGTTCTATGTGAACGCGCCGATCTGCTCACCCTCGCGGACGGCCCTCACCACGGGCCAGGAACCGGCACGGTGGCGCATAACGTCGTACCTGGCGGCGCGCCAGGAAAACGAACAACGCGGCATGGCCCAGTGGCTGGACCCAAAGGCGCCAACGCTGGCGCGGGTGTTGCACGACGCCGGCTATGCCACGGGACACTTCGGGAAATGGCACCTGGGCGGCCAGCGGGATGTCGGAGACGCCCCGCTCATCACGGAATACGGCTTCGACGAGTCGCTGACGCAGTTTGAGGGATTGGGCGACCGCCTGCTGCCGATTTGCGACGCGTTCGACGGAACTACACCCCGAAAATATGCGTTGGGCAGCGACAAACTCGGCCGAGGCCGGATCACCTGGGTGGATCGATCCAAAAGCACGGGAGCATTCGCGGAGCACGCACTCCAGTTCATCCAAAAAGCGGAACAAGACGGAAAGCCATTTTACGTCAATCTCTGGCCCGACGATGTTCACTCCCCCTTTTTCCCGCCAAAAGCACAACGTGGTGACGGCAGCAAAAAGCAACTTTACCTCGGAGTGGTTAAAGCGACGGATGACCAACTGGCGCCGATCCTGGATTATGTGCGAAACTCCGCCACGCTCCGAACCAACACGCTGATCCTGGTCGCGAGCGACAACGGCCCGGAGCCGGGTGCGGGCTCCGCTGGGAGTTTTCGTGGTCACAAGGGCAATTTGTATGAAGGCGGCGTGCGGGAACCATTCATCGTCTGGGGGCCAGGTTTGTTGATGGAAACAGCCAAAGGCACAGCAAATGACACTACGGTCGTAGCTGCCGTGGACCTGCTCCCAACTTTGGCGAAGCTGGGCGGCGGACAACTTCCAGCAGGAGTGCAGTTCGACGGCGAGGATTTGAGCGATTCCTTCCTCGGCAAAGCACGGCAAAAGCGTTCGAAGCCGCTGTTCTGGACCCGCCCTCCCGATCGCCCGGGACCACCGAAAGAACCGTGGCCTGACCTTTCCATGCGCGAAGGCGACTGGAAGCTTTTGTTAATGGAAGACGGCGGCCGGGCACAGTTGTATGACCTGGCCAAAGATCCGGGAGAGACCCAAAATCTGGCCGCCCAGCATCCGGCGGTGGTGGAACGGTTGAAGGAAGAATTGCTCGATTGGCGCAAGTCTCTCCCCATGACAAAACTCGCCGCCCTCAAAAACAACGGGAATATCAAAGCTCCCGCTGACGCCAGTCCCTGAGAGCCCTCCAGGTCGTGGACGCCGCCGACAGGGAGCGGACGCTGCCGCCAGAGTCGGTGCAACCAAGCGCATCCCCTGACCCGTTACGGCACAGCAGGCGTCACCAATCGATAGAGCCGCCCACTGGGGACCACGTCCATCGAATCCGACAAAACAATCGTGCGCGCGGTCGGTTCAGCCGGGATATCGGCCAGCTTCACCCACACCAGCGGAGCCGTAGGATGAGCGAACAGCACGGAATACGAACGCTGCGGGGCGGCCTGGAAGCGGATTTCCACGGCACCGCCAACCGGACGCACATTCTCAATTTGCAAATGGCTGCCGGGATCATTCGGATTCGTATTGGCCAGATACTCCTGCAGATTGGTGAAGCCGTCATGGTCAGGATCCTGGGCCGAATCATCCGTACTGGTTGATAAACCGTAGAGCGTCTCCCAGGCGTCGGGCATGCCGTCCCCATCGGAGTCCGCAATGCCATCGCCACCGCAGGTTGGCGCGGCGGCTGTCCAGTGCGCCGGATCGTCACTGAACGAACCCAGGGCCACTTTTTGCAAAGTCCAACCGGTACCATCCGCCCCTACGGGCCACGGAGCCGCGTTCTGGTAGCTCACGCGTTCAACCGAGACATAAGGCACGAGGCCAATATCCGGTCCGCTGGTCTCGGGTTTGTCCGGCGCGAACAGTTCGAGAGTTTCGCCGGTATTGGACAATTTGCCGGTCCACGGCCCCGCGAGGGTTGCGTTTTGTCCATACCTGGTTTGGAAGGTGGAGCGCGCCGCCAGGTCGACCGCGGGATCGAAACTCACCAGCACGAGAAAGCCGCCGGCTGGAATCACGTAATTGGTGTTGAAATCGAAGTGCACACCGCCCCGCAAGCGCCAGCCATTGGTGCGATGCAGCGCGTCAAATAACGGGACTGGCGAGCCGCTCAGATTATGCAATTCGATGAATTCTCCCGCCGTGTCCTCGTTGGTGCCAATCGGAGGCGGGCGATACATGATTTCGGAGAACACCAACGGTCCCACTCGGGGAGCGGGGTTTGCGGCGCCCCCGCCCAGACGAAACAGGTCGATCTGGTTGGTGGGACTTTGAGCGGTGACACTGCTCCCGAAGGAGAGCGTGCTCAGCGCGACGAAAGCCGATCCGATGCTGGTGGGTACGCGACCGAACGAAACGCCATTGAATTGGGGTCCAAAGTTCGCCAAATCGCGGTAACCCGTCAATGAACCATCCGGATTGGCGGCGACGAGCCAGGCTTGATCCCCCTTCGCGGAACTGAAGGAGAAGCTGCCAGCGGCAAGCGGAGCCGGATTCAACTGGTATTCGTAAAAGACCGCGAAGCCGTGAGGCGGCAGAATTGTGCCATTGGGGATGCGGTATTTGCGGAGGTTCCTGGCTGCATCGCTCAGATACCATCCGCTGACATCCACCGGAGCGGCCGAGTCGTTGACCAATTCCACTGCATCTTCCAGCGGCAAATCGGTGTGGGAAAGGACCTCGTTGATGAAGACGTTTCCGAGTGGCAACCAGTTGGAATCTCCCGGAGTGGGCTGCCGGAAATAGACGATGTTCGTCGCACCGTCGGGCAGACGGCCCTGCGAAATCCCGTTGGTCTGCACGCCAAATGCTACCGTATCGATGGCCGGGTCCACTCCAGCGGGGAAAAACCCGATCGCTTCCCCATTACCATCCAGGGAAAAGTTAACGTGGGTCGGGCCTTGCGCGGTGTCGCTGTCGGCGACGAATTTCAGGTAGGCGTTGGTGCTGACGCCGATGAACGTAAGCGGAGCAATCGCGTGTTTGCCGCGGTTGGAGAGTTTGTCGGTCAGGAACGAGCCTTGCAGCGCCACCGGCTGAGGCTCGGGATTATAAAGCTCGAACCAGTCCGGACCGTTCGCCACCGCCGCCGCCCATTCGTTGATGCACACGCGGCGGAGGTCGCCCAGGGTGGCAGGAATAGCCGCGCCGCCCGGAGTTGGCAGGGCCAGATCCCAGGTGGCCGCCCCGTCGGGATGCCGGGTGATGGAAAAATCCGTCGCTTGCGCACCGTACACCACCGAATCCGATAACGACGCGGTGCCGTCAAAAAGAAAGACGCCGCCGCCGCTGGCTTTTAATCCGAACCCGGTGTTCAGCACCGGACCATTAACCGTAGTCGGAGCGCTCGCCGGGTCGCAGCGCACGATCAGAAAGGCCTGCGGCGCCAGGGTCACGCCCGGAGGGAATAGCCAACGGCGCGCCACCCCAACGTCATCCGTCAGGCTGTAACCATTGAGGCTCACCGCCGTGGTCCCGGGATTGTAGAGCTCGACCCAATCCGTGATCGTACCATCGCCGTTGGTGAGCGAGCCGTTGTCAGCCAGCACTTCGTTGATCAGCACCACGCTTTGCAGGCAGTTGGTGATGGTCTGCACGGCGTCGAGGGCGAGGCCGAAGACGATATCGCTGCTGCTGGTGTTCTGCTGGTGCACGGACACCGCGAAAACATTGGTCCCCACACTCAACGCGGCGCCCGGGAACGTGAACGTTTCATCCATGACGGCGTCATTCGAATTATCCGGAGCGGGCGGGAACCCGCTCGCGAGCGTCGCGTTGGTAACGGTGCCATCCGCCACCCGCACGCGCCGCAACTCCTGGCCGTTCAAGTAGAAAACGGCGCCGTCGTCCAGCCGAAACTTCGCCGTGACCGTGAAGGCCGAGAGGTCATTCGTCACCTTCAGGTAGGTGCGGAAATAATAGGCATGACCGGCCGTCAAACCGGCGGGCGTAATGCGCGGGTCGGCGAGTGTGGTTTTAATGAGCGGGGTGATCGCCGCGTTGTTTTCAAACGCCAACAACCCCGGTCCGGCAGGCCAGGCGTTATCGCTGTAATTGGGAGCGGTCCAGTTGACCAGATCGAGCTTCGAAGTCTGGTTATAGCGCCAGGACTGGGTGTAGCTCATGAGGTTGATTGTGTAATTGCTGATGGTGCATGAACCCAGGCTCCCCGGATTCCCCGAGCCAGGCGTTGGGGTTGGGAAATAGGCGAGTTGGTCCTGGCCGTTAGGGCTGCGGCCCATCGAGACCTCGCTGGTCTGCGGCCCGTAGGTAACGCGATCGATCAACACCCCGTCTGGTGCAAAAATGGCCAACGATCCCCAATCCGCCGCGAGCTTGAACGATAGATGATCCGCGCCTTTACCAGTCTGCCCATCCGCACTGAACACCGCAAAATCATTGGTTGCAATAAAAGTCAGCGGCGGTAGAGGACTGCGTTGAGGCCAGCCCGCCGGGGCATCCGTAATGAAGCACCCCCCCACGTCCACCGGCAGGGTATCGGGATTAAATAGCTCAATGAAATCATCCCTCAGGGCCGAAGCCGCCAGCCATTCATTGATGCGCACCCGGCGCCGATCCCCCGTGGGCAAGGCCCGATTCGGCCCTCCCAATGATGGAGTCCCGAGGCTCCACTCACCCTGGAAATTGCGTCCAATGGAAAAGTCGGTGAGCTGCACGCCGTAAACCACTGAATCCAATAACGCCTGCCCGCGCGCCGGCGCGTCATAGAGCCAGAGTCCACCGCCGCTCTTGCTTAACGCGAAGCCGATATGATTGCTCGAGGTCAAAGTGTCCGCGATCACCACCCGATACTCGCCCACGCCCAGGCTGCTCCCGGCGGGGAATACAAATCGGGCCGGGTTAGCCGGATCATCCGTCAGGCTGACGCCCGAGAGATCAATGCTCCCAGCACCGGCGTTAAACAACTCGATCAAGTCCGGGGAAGTGTCACCGATCGGTGCCGAGTTCCGGTTATCCGCCAACACTTCGTTGATCACCAGGCGGCGCAGCGCGCCATCGACGGTCCAGACCCGGGTGGCCGATACGGAATTGGCCGGAGCAAAAACAGCATCGTCCTGCCAGGAACCAGAATCGCGCTTACCAACGGCTTCCACTTGGTGTTGGCCATCGGTTAAGCCCGCGAGGACGATTGGGTTGGTCGTAGGCGTCTCCGCGCTCCAAGCGCCGCCATCCAATCGCCAGCGGTAATGGGTATATCCAGAGCCGAGCGGAAAACCCGCCGACGGAATGCCACCGCCCGAACGCAAAGGTCCGGGGAAGAGTTGCGCGGACCGGTTGGCGGTCAATGCCTGCGGCTGTCCGCCCAGCATGATGCCTGGTGGGACTCCCGCGCCGGCATCGTAGCCATTTGGCAGGGCGCCACGCGCCGGCGATCCTGGCAATAATCGCAGCCAATCCCACATCACCTGCGCCTCCTGCCAGGTGCTGAAAAGTGTCTGGTTGATCGAAGGGATAAAATTCAAATGCGGATCGACGGTGGAATTGCCGCCGCCCGGACCGGTCCAGGCCATCGGCAGAAAATTATTCGAGTATATCACCAACGTCTGCGCCGGGTCATAATTCCGCGCGAGCTGTTCCGCGTCGACCACCACATTTCCCTCCAAATAGAACCCGGCGCCGAAGGTTGTTGGACTGGGATCACGGTCCTGCACGTTCACCACTCCCGAGGCGGAGTCGGTACCGCCGGCTTTGGTGATGTGAACGATGGTGTTATTTAACAGCGTGAAAAAATTCCCCTGCTTGGCCGTCGCCACCTGGTCGCAATCGAAAAACAAATTGCGGATGATGGTGATTTCGGAGGTGCGAACCCCGACGGTACCGCCAAAGTCATAGTCACCACCGGAGATCGCGCTCGAACTGTCCGGCGAACCGTTTCGATGCATATGGAGGAAGATGTTGCCTTCGATCCACGCATCCGTCCCGTCCAGGTCTAATCCGTCATCCGAGCCGCCCAGGAAAACATTGTTCAGGAACTGGATGATGGGCTGGTTTAGATCCCGATTCCCCCCCGTGAAGTCCATGACATCGTTGTAGCCAATAGTGGTGCCGAGCAGGGAATTTTGGACGATGCCCCGACCGCCGGTCTTGATGCCCTGGGTGCCATGAAGCAATTCGAATTGAGTGGTGGCGCTGGGAAACACGCAACCATCGATCAGGAATGAAGCGCCATCCAACGACACATACTGCTGCGTCGTGGTGCCAAAACTCACGTGCTCCAGCCAAATCGTCCCACCGGCAGCCTCAATGCAGGTGGCCCCGTTGCCATCGAAGAACGCGTTTCGAATGATGGTTTCCGGCGATCCGACGGAACCGTTGACCGTGAGTCCGCCCCAGGCAACCCCGCTGCCGGGCGCGACAGTAAAACGAATAGGTTGATTAGGCGTGCCTTCGGCCAGCAACCGACCGCCGTCAGCCACCGAGAGGTTGACGCCGGAACCGAGATAAACCGTGGTGCCGGGCTCGATTGTGAGCGTCATCCCAGACGGAATGGTGAGGCTGCTGGACACCAGGTACGGACCATTCGCGGCAGACCAGGTGGCGCTTGCAGCCAAAGTACCGCCGACCGTGGTCGTCGTGCCGTCATCAAACCAGACGTCCAGGAAAGCACGGGCGAATTCCACGCCGTTGGTATCCAGAGATTGCACCAAGACGCGGTTGATCCCAGGGGTAAGCGCGACTGCGGAAGCGCTCCACGCCCCTTGCCAGGGCGTGTAACCGGCTTTCTGGCCGTTCACCCACACCTCGGCGGTGCGCAGGACGTTGGCTTTGCCAGAGAGGCTCGCGGTGGGCACCGTGCTGCGCGGATAACCACTCGTCACCGGCAACGTCGATTGTGCCGTCAAGGCCAGCGGGATTTGGTTAAGCAAATTCGTCCAGCGCTGGGCGGCAGCGTCCTTCATGTTCTGGATGTAAGAACTCGGAACCCAACCGCTCAGTGTCTGGTCAAGAACCTTCGCGGAATTGGTGGGGTGCATCAATCCCTGCGCCAAAACATAAAGCGCACGGTAATACCGGGGCGCCACTTGCGGATGCTTTAGCAAGCGCTCGAACACCGGCAAATCACAGGCCTTAAAGACCGAGCGGGCATAATCCGGGGCGGAATCGCCCTGCCCAAGCACCGTGTCCGAATCGTGTGGCAAAAGGTTGAAACGCGGATCAGCGACTCCGCGATACATGGAATAATCGTCCCCCACCCCCGTCGCAAGCGTGGTCTCCATGTTAATCAAAAGAGAGTGCATCGCGAGGTGCGGCAGCCACTGGTCGAGGTTCACGACCGACTGCACCGCAGCCAGGTAGTTGGAATCGGGTGTATTGGTGGAAAGCGCCAAAGTGAGTTGAATCAGGTCCGACCAATCATCTTCGGAAGTATTGCTCTGTTTGGAATACGGCCCGGTAGCGGAGGTCGGGCCCGTGATCGAATACTCCTGCTTGTAAGCCACCGGGTTCGTGCCCAGGTATGCAAGCGTGGCACCGTTGAGGAGTTGAACATTATCCAGGTACCAAGTGCCTTTGTAGACGTTCCCGCCGCCGTCTAGAGGCACATGCCGCGCCGACCAATCGGAGTCGTACGGCTCGAAGCAATAATAGGAGCCGAACTGATACGAATCCAGGTCGCCGGTTGGAGTGGCATTGGCCAGGTTTCTGCCATTGACCCTGACTTGCGCCGGAGTTCCGAAGGCATTCAACATACTAGCGGCATTGAAGAGCGCGTTCCCGGCAACCTGGGCATGGACCGTGCGCGTGTTGAAATCGAGCCGGGTGACATTTTGCAGCGGGTTGTCCCTCGGGATCGCCAGGTGAAGATTATGCGGATGGGCGGCGCGTGTCCCAGCGCCACGATTCCGCACCGACGCCAAATAACGCGCCTCGGTTCCCGTGCCATCAATGCGAACGACCGTGGCGTTCATGGCCGCGTCGCTGTAGCGGCCATTGCTGACATTATCCATGAGGTTCACCCAGGCACTCCACTCCGCCGCCTTGATGATCAAGCGATAAAGGGGTTGTGAACCGGAATAGGCGAGTTCATCCACTTGGTACAACGCGTTGGCTCCCTGGGTGCCGGCATCGTCCGTCGGCCCAGGCCAGGTGCGCGAGCGCCCGCCACCATCCACGGCCCTCACGTAGAATTCCACGATGGTCTTGTCCGGTTGGGCGGGTAAAAACGCCCCAAACATGCCATCCCCGGCGACTCCGTCCCCGTGCAAACCGTCGTCGAGCATGGCGGTCGCGGAAAAGCCGGCCGCTCCATCCACCCGGTAAAAGAGCTGCGCGGACGCGGTGGCGCCGGGCTCGGGGATCAGGCGTGCCGTAATGGTTAAACTGTTGGTGGCGCGCGGAATGAGCGGAAAATGGTGTACTTCGGTGATGATCGGCGCCAGATGGTTGGTGGCGATAGAATTAGCTTGGCCGGGGGTGCCTCCCAGAATCGCACTCGCAGCCCAGTTCTGTCCGTACTTCGTGGAAACGCCGGAGTGGATTAATTCCAGGGAACACCCGCCTCCGTCTGCCGGTGTGGTCCATTCCCATCCCGACCACCAGGACGGTTGGCCTGCGTACGGCTCCCCAACTCGGCGCACCGCCCAATCACCCTCGCTGGAAAAAGTTACGCTGTCCACTTTCTGACCAGAATTGTCCACCAACTCCACAGTCTCACCACTGTTGCGCAACTTCCCCACCCATCCTCCCACCACATTTGTTACTCCCGGATAATTGGTCTTAAACACCTCGGGATTGGCTGCCACCACCAGCCAGCCGTTGGCCGGTATGACGGCGTTGGTAAAGAGGTAGGAGACACCCCTCAGGCTCCAATTGGAGAGGTTTTGGGATTGGGCACCGGTATTATAAAGTTCCAGCCACTCTTTAGCCGGCGCTTCGGGAACCGCCGGGGGTGGATGATACATGATTTCGTTGATCACCACCGCGGCTTTGGCACCATTCGAGAAACCAGAAAAACCAAGGACGAGCGCCAGGCAAATGCGTCTGCAAAAGAGAGTACGACTCATAAAAAGCGGAGAAAAGAGCACCAATCCTGCCAACGCCACTTTGAAGAGTTCAATTTGCTTCCGGCGCGACAGAAAAACTTGCTCACCGTAACGAGGCTATGGGGATTCGCACGATAAGGAAAGGCGAAATGCAAACCTAATAACATAAAGTCCCTGCCAGGCTTTTTAGGGCCCGACAGGGACTAAATGGGGGATGGGAGTTCGCCATGCTCTCTTTCCCGTGCTGGCATTAGGCGCCGCATTGGCTGCCAGCTTCCCGACGCTATTCTCCACGGCAAGCGGAGTCACCGGCCTCGTAGCAGGGCCGTCCAGCGCCTTTCGACCACTGGATTTTGAGTGAGGCTTTTCAGCTCGCTTCGACTGGTGGTTGCGCCACCGGCTTGCAAACCAGGTAAAGACACGTCTGTGACTGCTATCCCGCGTCTTCACCATTTAGCTCAGGGTCGGCCACGGCGTTTAGCCGCGCGTTAGCCCCGCGCCACGGGTCTCGCCTCTTAACTCTCAGGTCGCCTTTTCACTCACAGGTCAGCGGTGCTGTTTTTTCACATCGCCGACTGCCGGAAGGTTTTCAAGGGTCTTGCCCGGACCACCTGTCCTCCCCGGAACGCACGCTCTTTTTGTCCCGCCTTTCAGCGTCTTTGGTTTTGGCTGATCCCTCTCAGGACCGCCAGAGCCTCGCGCCCGTGCTGATACACAGTAGCAACCTTTACCCTCTGGTAACTGCGATTCGCCCGGGCTCGAAACCCGCCCGGACTACTTGACTCGGCTCGGAACGGTTTCTCATCGTTCCTGGGCCGCTCAGTCCCTTTTTCGCGATTACTGACGATGCGCGAACATCGCCAGAGGAACTGGTGAATCCTGCCTCTGCGCCCGCTCCTTTCGGAACCGGCCCGGAGGGGCTAAACCAACCAGCCTGGCTCAGCCTTTCCCCAGTCGCCTGGGATTATCCCTGAAGCGCGCAACGGCAACCTGTTGACCGCCGTCACCCACCTCGGTTCTTTCAATGAACTGCTAACATAATAACACAAGCAACCATTCCAACAACAAAAACTTATACACACAGTTGTTCACCGCTGGCCCATCCATCACCGACGCCAGCACTTGCGATTTTGCTAGGAAATCAAGCAATTTTACCAGTCCTCGGGAAAGTTATTCACCGACCGAGCCAGTCTCAAATCCCCGGTGGTGAATATCTTGCGCGGCCAAATTTTTTGCGTTCCACCCTAAAAACAAAAAAACCACCTGAACGGGTGGTTTTCTCGAAGACCCCGGCCAACCGGGGTCGCAGCCAGGCACCAGCGCGCGCTAAGCGGCCTGCGCTTTAGCGGCAGTCTTGGAGGCCGCCTTGGTCTTGACGGCTGCCTGTTTGCGCTTGATGTAGCTCTTACGACGGCTGCGCTTTTCTGCTTTATTATATTGCTTGCTCATATCGATCTTTACTTTGGCAATTCGTTGCGATTGTTTAATCACTATGAAGATTTGGGCGAACCGATTCAATATCTATTTCCCGCTCGTTTTGGCGGTGGTCCTGTCCGCCGGCTGCAAGTCGCCGGAAGGCAAGCGCGACAGCGCGCTCACTTCCCTGCGCGTTCACGGTGAAACCAAAAAGGACGCCTCCGACCGCAGCACCAGCGCCACGGTCTTCCGCGCTAACCCCATCAAAGTGCAAATTGACCGTAATCCGCTTCTGACCGAATACCACGTGAAAGAGGCCAAGATGGTGGAAGTCATGGGCGGTTTTGCGATCCAGATCCAATTTGACCGCAAAGGCTCGTGGCTGTTGGAGGAATACACCACCGCGAACCGCGGTCGGCGCGTGGTCATCTTTTCCCAGTTCGTCGCTCCCCCGGCAGTCGAACCGAATGAGGAACGCTGGCTAGCCGCCCCAAAAATCGGGCAGCCCATCAAAGACGGCCTGCTGATCTTCACCCCGGACGCCTCGGAAGAGGAAGCACGCCAGATCGTCAAGGGCCTCAATAACGCGGCCAAAAAATACCAGGATTCAGAAACGTCCTGGTAAGTCGTATAAGACGGACACGGTCCGCCCCACGTCTGGGTCCAATGTAATGTCGGCAGCTCGCCGAGCGCTGACCACGTGAGTTTGTCGTCATGCCTCCGCTCTCGACAGAAGCTACAGTGAAGACATCCTTCCGCAATCAAGGCACGTCAACGCGCTTGGGTTCCTTTGCCGGGGGTGGGAGACGCTCGCCGCTTTCTGAATAGACGGGGCCGCCTGGATCGGTCGTGACCGGGGGCACCGGAGCGGGTTGACTGCGCCGGCGCAAGAAGACAACCGCTGCCACACAAGCAGTCCAAGTGGGCAACATGTCCGCAACCGGGAACATCTCCAGCACAAAAGTAGGCAGAAAGAGCGGGTGAAAACCCAGGGTCAAGGTGGCGGCCACCATGGCGATGACATCGATCACTTCGTCCGGCAATGCCCATCCCAACGGTCCTAAACCAATCTGCACCGCGTCAGCTACCAAGGCCACGGCGAACGCTACAGCGATTCTTTTCCTGGTTAACACTCGCACCGCGGCACTATACGACGCCGAGAGATTTTTGCACTCTACAAAATGCCACCGCCCAAACCGCCCACCGAATGCGTTCTTTGATTCTGGCCAAAACGAAGCACGCGGCCGGAAATTGCTTCCCGGCCGCGTGTGTAGACTGCTTAACCCGTCAGGTCCAAGGCAACCTGAAGTTGCCTTCGCCTGGACTGAGCCTTAGAGCTTGACGCGATAGAACTTCTTGTCGGCTCCGGCAGGCACTTTGTAGTAAGGCGCCGCCGCTCCGACTACCGTGTTGTAAGGACCGCCCACATTGTCGGCGGATTCCAACGTGCCAGACGACCAGATGAGTTCCAGTCCGCTCCCAGAGGTCTGGAGAGTCAAGCGCATCGGCCCCTTGACGTCAAAGCTCTGACCGATTTGACCGGCAGCATAGATACCCGACGCCTCACCCGGCGTGAGGGCGCGACGCCAGATCCCGAGGTCGTCCATATCAAACGTGGCGCTGCCGTAGTTACCAAGCGGATCCTGCCCGATCGTCACTGCATTACCGGAATCGAGGCTACCCAAGCCGGCGATGGACCAGGAACCGGCAATGGCGCCATCTACATAAACGGAAGCCATGCCGCTGGCCCGATCAACCACACCAAGGACGTGATGCCAAGCGCCATTGTTGATAACCGGGCAGCCCGGCACCGGGTTCCGGACGTAGAGGCCGCCACTGGGGGGGCTTACCAAAGAGTACTCAACCTTTCCGGCGGGGTCGCTATCGGTAAACACCCACCCGAGCTGGTACGTTGAATTGATCGCATTACCAATGATCGGAGTGTCGTTGAAACCGGCCGTGTAACGGACCCAATATCCCACACTGAAGCTGGCAGATTCGTTGAACACGAGATCACCGGCTACGTCTGTGACTTGAAGATATTGGTTGTCATTGCCAGTCGTGGAGGCGATGTGGACACCTTGCCCGATCTTGCCGCCGAGGAATGCCGGAGGAAGGTACGGGGCCATTGCATCATTAGTGCGCCCAGAGGTGTCCAGGTAATCGCCGTCGAATCGGAGATGCAGCACCAAGTCATTGGTCAGATAGGCATAGGTTGCCGGCGCCTGCACGGTCAGGATAGCGGCAGCACTGGTCGCCGGACTTCCGATGCCGTTAGAAACAACAACGTCATAAGTGCCCGCGTCGGTGTAACTCGGGCTCGCGATCGTCAACGAATTCGCGGTAGCGCCGGGCAGATTGACGCCCGCATGACGCCACTGGAAGCTCATCGGCAAAGAACCGAGTACACCAACCGTGAATGAAACCGGCGTGCCGGCCAGAACCGTCTGCGACTGCGGCTGGGCAATGATGCTCGGCGCAGTTGGCCCCTTGATCGCGTTAACATACAGATTCGTAACTTCCGACGGTGTCAGCGCCCGGTCAAACAGCGCCAGTTCATCGATTTGGCCTGGCCAGCCGCGATCCGTCCGGCCGGCTTGCCGACCGATGTAGAACGGGGTTCCTTTCCAGGTGTTCGGGTCGATGGTTCCACCAACGGTGCTAGTGCGCAGACCACTGCCATCGCCGTTGTCCAGGTAGAAAGTCTGCCCGTTCGGGGTCCAGATCACTACAACGTAGTTCCAAGTGTCAAAGGAGAACGTCAACCCGGTGTCGCTACCCCAGAGCGGGTGGGCGCGGACCTTGCCGTCGGTACCCGCTGAGTTAATGCCCATACCACCGGCATTGGCGACGAAATTGACGTCTGAGGTCACGGCCAGGAGTCCGCTGTAGGGCATGACCCAAGCGGCCATCGTTATCGAGGTATTGGTGAAGTTGAGCAGAGTCGGGGTCGAGAGACCGTCACTGGTGTTGCCCCCCGCGAAGGCAAAACACGTATTGGTGGCACTGTAACCGGCGTAGGTCGGGGGTCGCACTGAAACCACGTTGTTCGTGATCACGCCGGCAATGGTGCAGTTGAGACCACCAATGTAGTCGTAAGCGACAGTGCCGCTCTTTTCATTTAGCTGCCAATAAGCACCCGCACCGCTATACGCCATTTGGGTTGCATAATTGTCCCCTGGCAGGATGGTTAGCGTTGCGGCCGCGCTGTTAGTAGAGCCTAAAGGATTGGTGATGGTAACCGTGTAACTGCCGGCATCCGCAGTATGCACCACCGGAATCGTATAACTGGACGCCGTAGCACCAGTAATGGCGGTGCCTCCCTTTTTCCATTGAAAACTCCAGGGCGTGCTACCCTGGTTAGCCACTGAGAACGTCGCAACGGCGCCTTCAAAGCGGGTGATAGAGACCGGTTGTTGGACGATGACCGGGGGACCAGCCACAATAGTGATGGCGGACACGGCACTGGTAACCGAGAGGGCACCGCCTGTCACCACGACGTCGTAATTGCCAGAGGAGGCGACAGTCACACTATTCAGGACCAGCGTGCTGGAGGTCTTCCCGGAAAGGTTGCTGCCGTCCTTGCGCCATTGGTAAGTCACTGGGGTGCCGCCGACTCCGAAGGCAGAGAACGTGACGGTCATGCCTTCATACAGCGGATCCAAGGTCCGGGTCACCAAGGGGATGGCGGGCGTAGCCGCGTAGAAGAGGTTCGAGATCGCAGAATAATCGAGAGCCTGATCGAAGATGGCTATTTCATCAAGGTTGCCTTTGACAAAGCGCGTGGTGCTGCCAGTGTCCTGTCCGATGGCCAGGGGGCCGCCACTGAAATCGTGGGGTTGATGGGCGGCGGTGCGGGTAGCGGATTTCAAGCCGTTGGTGCTACCGATGTAAATGGTGGCGTTGGTAGAAGTCACTGTTAATGCGGCAAAGGTCCAGACGCCGTCAGGAATGTAGAAATCGGCGCCGGGATTGTAGTTATAGCTGCCGGCATCGTCGTTCCAGGAATAGGCTACACGGTCAGTAAAATTCACAACCAATCCGGTGGCCGGAGAACCCGTCGCACGCTGGAAGAGGAAAGGTGAAGTGCCAACCTGGGTGCCGTTACGTTTAATCCAGCCAGTGATCGTACAGGTATCCGTGGTCTTCGCGAAGCCGGGGATGGAGATCTGGCCACTGGTCCCATTCAAGGCCACCGATTTGTTGTCGGATTCGAAACCGGCGAACTGCTGGCGGACCGGACCGGTTCCACCGGTGGTCGACCCAACCATGGAATATTTTCCATCCTGCGCGCTGCCGAGGGTGCCAGAATTCGTCGCGGCATACGGCACGTAGAGCGGCAGGGTCGGCTCATTCAACCGCCAATAAGTCACCGCCCCATCGGTCTGCACCAACGTCTTGTAAGGCGTGGCAGGAGCCGCGTTTGTGGCGGCTTCATAATGCGCCGCAATTTGGGTCGGGGTCAGTGCGGATGAATAAATCGCAATATCATCGAGCAACCCGGGGAACGGCCAGGCCGGTGTTTCGTTGTTCGGCCCAATACCAATGCGCATATTGCTGATGGCCTGCGGCACATAGGGAGCGGGGGAGAGCGTGCTGTCAAGCACGCCGTCAAGGTAAATCGAGTTGGCGCCGGTGCCAGTGCCGTCATGGACGCAAACGACATGCGTCCATTGGTCCTGCACAATCGCCGCTGTGGAGATCAAGCTGCCACGAGTAGTGTTGCTGTAGGTTCGGAACGTCCATTTCAAGTCGGCGTTGCCGGCAAAAACCAGGTAACCATTGCTGCGGCTCGGGCCAAAATTGCAGAGCACCGAGGCGGTCGCCGTGGCACTGTTAGTCCGCTTGGCCCAGAACTCGACCGTGAACGACGTGGCCGGATTCAAAGCGGTGCTGTAAGGCACTTCCGCGTAACTGCTGATCGTGCCAAATTGGGCGGCGGTGTCGGCATCCGAAGCGAGCGCGCCGGGTTGCCCCAGGCTCGGCACACCGTAGTACGTGCCGTTTGCCACAGCGCCTGCCGTGCCGAAATTGGTCATTGGATAGGTGGGCACGACCGGCTGTGTCGGCTCATTCAGTCGCCAATAGCCAATAGGATTGAGATTCTTCAGCGTCGTGGCATAGTCCGCACCACTGGCGGCGACCATGCTGATCGCCAGCGTGCCGGCAAGCACTGTCGCGTTCAGCAATGAGGTCAACATTAGCTTCTTCTTCATTTGGGTTGTCTCGGTTTTTATTTGCCTCTTTCCAGGGCGCAGTTTAGATTATTGACTCAAGTTTTAATCAGACCATCCCAGACCGTTAAGGCACGGGGAAGGTCCGGCAAAATTCTAATGGGTGGTTGAAGGAAAAACTATCCCCAAAAAGGGGGAGTCGGGGGAAATCTCTGGCAATGACCAGCATCACGGCGCTTCTTTCCGAGCATTCTCTTTCCGACTGCCGTAAGCGCTCACTAACAACCTGATCGGCGGCCAATCCCCCGTTTGTGGTATTGTCCGACAGTTGGATTTCTGTCTCAATTCCAATTAGCAATCGCACCGGCGCTCGTAAGCAAAGGTCATTGTAATGACCCGAAATAAGCGCTGCCAAAGTGTACCAGAGCCAAGGCGCCCGGGCGAAGGCAACCAGAAGCGATCGACTATAAACGACCGCTGAAGCCATCCATACCTCGCAAACGCATGAAACGAAAATTGTTCCAGAAATCCTTCAAGTGAGGCCTGCTGGCCGTGCCGGCCGCCGCCCTAATGTTGGGCGCGGCTCAAGCCGGAACTACCATCGGCCTCAACGTACAAACCTGGACCTACGCTGATGGCGGCGCCGGTTACCAGACCACCGGCTTTCCCGTCACCGCCCGGGCATTTGGTGTGGATGCCGCCCGTTGGATTAGCCCAGCCCCCTTCTACGCCTACAGCGCCGTCTCCTCGAATGTCGTGATCGGATCGATCACCGCCAACCTGGAAGCCAAGAATCCCTGGCAGAGCGGCATCGGTGAGCTGAACTTCGACCCGGACCCGACCAAGGGCGACTGGGTTCCCCAGGCGGTCACCCCCGGCAACGATGAAGTCACCTGGGGCATCCTGGATAATACCGGCTGGAGTGTCGGCCTCTCCGGGTTGACCGCCACCTTCCCCAACGGATACGTCATCCTGAATATCGCGGCACTGAAAGTGACCGCCAATTCTCGCGTGGCGATCACCGACGGGGTCACTTTCACGAATTCGCTCGGGTTCAACCCGATCTACACTGCCGGCACCGCGATCAGCTCCGGCCCGGTGGGCTTGCAGGTAACCCCGACGCTCAACTACAACGCGATCACGATGAGCAGCCCGGATCGCGCGGTCAGCGGCACGCTGAATTGCGCGCTGGCGGGCTTTGTGATCACCGACCAACCGGTGGTCAGCCGGGACCCGGCGAACCAGAGCGTCAACCAGGGGTCATCGTTGAATTTGACCGCGGGCGCCATTGGGGTGGGAACACTCTCCTACCAGTGGCGGTTGGGTGGCGTTGCCATCGCCGGCGCTACGGACGCGACCTACACCGTGCCCAGCGTCACTGCGGCGAACGCGGGCAATTATGACCTGGTGGTTACGAACCTCTACGGCGCTACCACCAGCGCCGTCGCCACCGTAAGCGTTATCGCCGTGCCTTCCCTCACCGTGAACCTGGCGGGGACTTCCGGCACTCTCTATGCCGGGGCCAACTTCTCTCAATGGAGTGTGGTCGCGGCCGGTGGTTTGCCGCTGCATTACACCTGGTATAAGAACGGCACCACTCCGGTGGGGACCGACAGCCCGACTTTGACGCTGCTCAATCTCACAGCCACCGACAGTGGTTACTATTCCGTCACCGTCACCAATTCTTACGGCTCCGTCAAGAGCGCCACCAATAACCTAACGGTGGTGCCAGCGCCGAACCTCTACACCACCGACGTGGCCATGGATGGTCCAGGCGCCTACTGGCCTTTGGGCGAGACCACCGGCACGAATGCGAACGACTATTCCGGTTTGGGCCATCCCGGCGCCATTTACAACGGGGTAACCCTGGGCGCTGTCGGACCGCGCCCGCCCGCCCAGCAAGGCTTCAATGCCGGCAAGACGGCTTATCAATTCGACGGCGCCTCAAGTTACATCGACTGCGGCACCGGCGCTTCCCTCGGTGGCGGCACCGATTTCACCATCGAAGCCTGGATCAACACCTCCGCCTCCACGGCGGGCCGGGTGATCCAGCAGCGCTACGTCAATGGTTACAATGG
Source organism: Verrucomicrobia subdivision 3 bacterium UBA693 (assembly GCA_002298785.1). Taxonomy (GTDB): domain Bacteria; phylum Verrucomicrobiota; class Verrucomicrobiia; order Limisphaerales; family UBA8199; genus UBA693. The sequence goes on along the minus strand of DBMR01000085.1, from coordinate 15,049 downwards.
CGAATACTTCCTCGGCGTTAACGCCAACGGTACCGTCAATTTCGTCCTTTTCGGCGGCGGGGATTACCAATTCAATCTGACTTCCCCCAACACCGTGAATGACGGCGCCTGGCATCACCTTGCCGCCACGCGCCGCAACGGCACCAACGGCGTCCTCTACATCGACGGCAACCCCGTGGCCACTCAAGTCAACGCCACCATCGCGCCGCTCGACAAGACGTTCATCACCTATATCGGGGCGGACATGCGCGACAAAGGCAATTACTTCAACGGCTCCATCTCGGACGTCGCGATCTACCCCTTTGCGCTTTCCAACTCCCGCATCGGGATTCATGCGTATCACGGACTGCTTGGTAATTCCCCGATTGTCCTGAGCCAGGTCCCCGGCGGCTATGTCGCCGACACGAAACCAACCGGCGTGCTGCACCCGGGTGAAAACCGTGGCGTGAACTGGCAAGCCTCGGTTGCTGACGGAACCCGGACCCGCACCGGCGTCGCGTCCTTCACCGGCAATTCCCAGGTCGTAATCCCGGCCAATGTGGACTTCGACTCCGCCAAAGGCACCATCTGCTTCTGGTTGCAGGCCACCGCCCCGATCCCCGGACCGGGATCCAGCGCCGCCATGCTGTTTGATCGCCGCACCACCAACGGCCCGGTCATCGTGTTGAACGACGCCGGCGCCATCGCCTGGCAAGGCCCCGGCGGAGCTCGCAATGAGTTCTCTGGCGGTTATGTGCCCGACAGCCTCTGGCACCATATCGCGGTAACTTACGGCCAGGCAATTGATGACCCGATCGAGATCTACATCGACGGCGTGCTTTCGGCCTCCACAGTGGTGACCAATGGTTGGTCCTGGCCGGTCACTCAGCAAATCGAGCTGGGCAAGTCGCACGACAGTTATTGGAAGCGACTCAACGGCCAAATGGATGACTTCCGCATCTACAACCGGGTGCTGACCAGCACAGAAATCAACAGCATCATTAATAGCGATGCGTTGGTGGATAATAGCGCCCTGAAGGTCCGCTACAACTTCGACACTGCCGGCGTCGGCACCAGCCTGGTCTGGTCTGCGGGCGCGCTGCAAAGCTCGCCGACGCTGGGCCCGAGCGCCGTCTGGACTCCGGTTACTGGCGCACTGTCACCGTTCCCGTTCCTGCCGCCACCGCCAGTGATTCCAACAGGAACCACATTGTTTTATCGGGTCAGTTTCTGATCGCCCGAAAGACAAGTAACCAGTTTTGAGCACGCGGCCGGGGCCATCCCCGGCCGCTCTTATTTGCGGGTAGCACGGTCCCCCCAGGATCCGCCTGTCACCGCTGTTGTAGATACTCGAGGATGCGCGCGACGCACTCGTTCACCGTGAACTGGTCGGTGCGTAACTCGATCTCCGGTTGCACTGGCGCCTCGTACGGCGCGGAGACACCCGTGAAAGCAGGAATTTCCCCGGCGCGCGCGCGGGCGTACAGGCCCTTCGCATCGCGCGATTCGCAAACCTCGAGCGGAGCGTTAATAAACACCTCAATGAATCCCCCAGGTTCCATTCCCTGGCGCACTCCATCCCGATCCGAGCGATAGGGAGAAATGAAGGCAGTGATGCAGATGACACCCGCGTCGGCGAACAGCTTCGCCACTTCGCCAATCCGCCGGATGTGCTCACGGCGGTCTTCCGGCGAGAAGCCCAGGTCAGAACACAGCCCGTGCCGGACGTTGTCGCCGTCCAGAACGTATGCCCGCTTGCCCAGGTTAAACAACTCCCCTTCCAACTCGCGTGCGATGGTGCTTTTGCCGGAACCGGAAAGTCCCGTCAGCCAGAGGACACACCCGGCGTGACCGTCCCGCGCGGTCCGCTGGGCGGCCGTGACTTTGGACGAGGTCCAGAAAATGTTCTGGCTTTTGTGAAGCGCGTCCGAGGTGCGTCGGGGATAATTGTCCGCCAGGATGATCCCGCCACCGGCGATGTCACCGCCTTCCAAAAGCACGAACCGACCCGTCGCGGGAATCTCGGTGACGGCGTCGAACGCCACGGGGCGTTTGGTTTTGATGATAAGTTCAGCCACCTCGTGGCGGTTTACCAATGCTTCGCCTTCCGGACGCTTGACCAGGACCAGTGTAGCAGGATCAATGACCTTCACGAGGCCCTCGATTTGGCATTCCGACTCCTGAGTGCCGAGCCTGAGCTGGTATTTTGCGCTTTTCCGTAGCGGTTGTTTTCCCAGCCAAAAGAGCCGGGCACGAAAGCGCGCGAGGGCGTAAGGTGGTGCGCATTCGAGCGTGGCCAGGGCGCCACGTTCGACGAAAATCTGCTCAGCGAGGGTGATCCCGATGCTTTCGCCAGCGACGGCCTCGGAAACCTCTGGTGCCCGCCATCGTTCGATAGACTTCACGACGCTCACCTTATTGCCGGGCGAGAACAACAAGCGATCCCCCACATTCAACCGTCCGCTTTCAATGCGTCCAACCAGGATGCGGCGGTCATCGAACCGGTAAACATCCTGGATCGGAAATCGCAAGGGTTGCTGCAGGGGAAGGGACGCGAGTTCCAGATCCTCGAGCGCTTCGAGCAGCGTAGGCCCACTCCACCACGACAGGGTCGCACCTCGCGTGACGAGGTTGTCTCCCGACCGGGCGGCGATCGGTATGAACGACTTTGGTTCGAGGCCAATATTGCCAAGCCAGGGGCGAAACTCGTCCACGATTTGATGGAACCGAGCCTCGGAAAACGCTTCGAGATCCATTTTGTTCACGAGCACCAGCACCTGGCGGATACCCAACAGGTGAAGCAGGAACCCGTGGCGACGCGAGTTTTCCCGCACCCCTTCGTGAGCATCGACAACCAGCAGTGCCGCGTCGGCCTGGGCGGCGCCGGTGACCATGTTCTTGAGGAACTCGATATGCCCGGGAGCATCAATCAAGACATACGAGCGCCGGGCGCTGCGAAACCAGATTTGGGCCGTATCAATCGTGATGTTCTGATCGCGCTCCGCCTGCAAGGCGTCCATGAGATTGGCCCATTCAAACGGGGCGCCGCGGCGCTCAGCGGCGCGCTGCAATTGTTCCAACTTTCCCTCCGGCAACCCGCCCAGGTCATTAAGCAACCGCCCCACGAGGGTGGACTTGCCGTGGTCCACATGGCCCACGATCACAATTTTCATCTGATCTAGATCCTTCATTGGGCGTCCAGTCGCCATGCCGAGGCGGTTTGCATGCTCACATATATCCATCCCGTCGCAGCTTCTCAAAAGCGTCTTCGCTTTCCTGGTCCTGCGCTCGCCCGGCGCGTTCCGCCGTTCGAACCTGGCGAAGTTCGGCAATAATCTCGGGGACCGAGCGGGCACTGGACTTGATGGTGGACATGCACGGGTAGCACCCGAGAGATCGATGCCGTTCGCCCTGGTCATTGGCGAAATAGAGCGGGGACACCGGGATTTGCTCGCGCCCGATATACTCCCAAATGTCGAGTTCCGTCCAATGCAGGAGTGGATGCACGCGCATATGGCCACCCGGCTCGCAATCGGTCTTGAACTGGCCCCAGAACTCAGGTGGCTGGTCCTCGACACGCCATTCCATGTGCTGATCGCGCGGGCTGAAGTAACGCTCTTTGGCCCGGGTCGGTTCTTCATCGCGACGAACGCCGACGATGAGCCCGTTGAACTGGTGCTCAACCACCACCATCTTCAGGGCCTCTCGCTTCAATAGCCCGCAACACTCAACGCGCGTGGCCCGCCCGTTGGGATACGTCTGTCCCTGGGCCAAGGCGGCCTCGTTGCGGCTCACGATCAGTTTCAGCCCCCACTCGCGACACAATTGGTCGCGGTGTTCGAGCATGGCCGGGATTTTGAAGCTGGTATCGATATGAATCAGTGGAAACGGCACATGCCCCAGGAACGCCTTGCGGGCCAGCCAAAGCAGGACCGTGGAATCCTTGCCAATGCTCCAGAGCATGGCCGGACGGCTGAATTTGTTGAAAGCCTCGCGCAGCACATACACACTCTGGCTTTCCAGTTGATCAAGATGATTCATGCCGGTTCTGGTTGCTGGCAGCATCGAATACCATGATTTCCTCTATTCCTCCAAGGTATTAATCAGCGAGGCAAGGTGCCGGCCACAGTTTCTCTTGCACCGGTAAGTGGTTTGTCGGTTATCCTGCCGCGCATGCAGAACGACCTGGCCAAACTACAGAGCTCGCCCCGTGAAATGGCGCGCTGGGAAAAGGCGCAGGCACAACTGCTGGGGGGCCGATACGCCCCGGCGCTCTCCGCCTATCACGAACTGGTACGCCGCCACCCGGCGATCGCCGAGCTCTGGTTCGAATTGGGTAATGCGGCGTCGGGTGACTTGGATTTTACCCTGGCTAACCAGGCTTACCGGCGTGCGCTGGAACTGGCGCCGAAAAATGCTTCCTTGCTGGGCATGATCGGCCACCAATACCAAACCTTGCGACAACTCGATGATGCTCGCACCTGCTTCGAGCGCGCCGTCGCCGTGGACCCGAAACTCGTGGACGCCTGCATCAACCTCGCGGTTTGGTTCGAGAAGGAACGGCGGCTCAAGGAAGCGTGGGAATGTGTCGAGGCCTGCCGTGCAAACCACCCTCGCGACGACCAGGTCAGGTATTTCCGAGCTTTCCTGCTACACCGACGAAAGCTCAACTCCCAGGCGGAATCGGAGTTGAGAGACTTGATCAAAGACGGCCCACGATATCCCTACGTAAAATACGCCGCGCCCCACCTGCTGGGCGTGGTGCTCGATCAGCAGGAACAATACGATGAGGCCTTGCATTGGCTACTCGAGGCCAAGGCCCAGGTCCGCACCATTACCAACACCACGCTGCTGGAGAAAGCGTATGATGAAAATGACCGGCGACGGCGCGAACTGCTCGCCGGATTGACGCCGGCGATGCTGCAACGCTGGAGGCAGGAACCACCTGCCTCTGCCGAGGGTTTCCAGGTCGCTTTCCTCGGCGGCCACCCCCGCAGCGGCACCACCCTGATCGAGCAAATCCTGGATGCCCATCCCGAGGTGCTGGCATTTGATGAGCCTGTCGCCTTCAACCAGGAAATCGCGGGGCGCATCGATTTGTCTTCCGCGCTGGCGGCGCCGTCCTTGCGCACGCTGGACGCGCTGCCGACCTCACGTCGGGCCGAAATACGCCATCGCTATATCAAGAGCCTCCTGCGAGAGATTCCCAATGCGCCAACAGCGCGCGTGCTACTGGACAAAAACCCTTCACCGACCATGTCGCTAAACGTTTGGTTGCGGGTCTTTCCAGAGCTGAAGGTCATCATTGCCCTGCGTGATCCGCGGGATGTGGTGATCAGTTGCTTCTTTCTGAACATCATGCTCAACGCCACCAACGTGAACTTCCTTAGCCTCGAACGCACCGCGAAACACTATACGGATCTCATGGACGTGTGGTTAAGAATGCGGGAGTTGGGTGGGTTCGACTGGATCGAAACCCGTTACGAGGATGTGGTGGAGAATCTGGAATCAGAAGGGCGCAAGCTCACACAGTTTCTGGGACTGGCGTGGCATCCAAACCAGGAACGCTATTTTGAAACCGCCCGACGCAGGGTGCTGTTCGCCCCGACTTACCACGATGTAACCCAACCAGTTTATAAACGTGCGGTGGGTCGATGGGAACGTTATGCCCGGGCCCTGGAACCCATCCAATCCCGGCTTGCTCCCTATTGCCGGGCGTTCAGCTATCCAGCCTGACCGTAGCGAAACCGTCTTCGCCTGGGTTCAGGTTCAACACGACGCAGATGCGACGCGTTCCGCCGCCGGGTCCGGAAGCTTGGTTTCAGCAGCCAAAGCTGGGCCCCAAAACTGGGCGAGAATCGGCCCATGGCTGTTCCGACGATCGGTAAAGAGCCAGTGCCAGAGTTCATAAGGCCAGACGCGGCGCCCGATGCTATAATACCATCGCATCGCAGACCGATACCCCGGGTCCGGGTGCGCCAGCAGGCGCCATACTGATTTGGGCCGTAGTTGCGCCACGGCTTCAATCAGTTTCATCCAGCAGAGCACCCGCCAGTTTGGCACAAACCGGCTCTCCAACACCTGGTGTTTGTAATCCCACCGACGCAGATCGGTCTGGATGACGCGCCGCCCGGCTTCCTGCGCGCCAAACGCAGTCCACCGATGCGGATTCGCATACAATCCCTGAATTTGATCCGGGTCGTACGCCAGAATTCGCAGCAGGGTTCGCCAGTAGTCCGCATCCGTCTCCTCGGCGAAACCAGAAACCCACGCCGCCATCGAAATGATGCCGTTCTCCCGCAACAACCGGATTGCCTCACGATCGATGGCGATGGTACTGCCCTTGCGAATCCGCTGCAATGTCCCCTCATCCATGCTTTCAATCCCCATCAGAAACCGAGCCACCCCGGCGCGCCGATATAGGTGCAGGATGTCCGCGTCGCGCACGATGTCCCCTGCCCTGGTCGAACCGACCAGGATCAACGGCACCTGCTCCGCAACCAACGCCCGCAAAAACCGCTCCCAAACCGGGCGCGATGCCGTGGGATTCTCGTCCGCAAAGTTGATGACTTCCACCCCCTGCTCCCGATGCAACCGGGCCAGTTCGGCAGCGAACTTCACGGGATCCCGGTGCCGCCAACTCCGCCAGAAGTAGCGTTGCCCACAATAACTGCACCGATGCGGGCACCCACGTGAAAACTGAACCACGACTGCCCGGCGGTTGCCCCAATAGGTATAGCGCCGATGATCGATCAGTTCCCAAGCCACGCGGCACGTGTCCAGATCCGCGATAATCGGTGCGGGTTCGGTGCTCCTGGCAGAACCAGCGCACTCGCGACCAGTTGCCGGTCTCCAGGCACCAGAGACGACGCCCTCGCGATAAACAATCCCTCGCACCCGGCGCAAATCTCCGGCCGCTTCGAGAGTGTCGATCAGCCGAGCGATCGTCTGCTCCCCTTCCCCACGAACGATGAAATCGATTGCTGGTTCTTGTTCCATAATTTCCGGCCAATGATACGAGGGGAACACTCCACCATAGACGATCCACGCCGCAGGCATCGCCCGCCTTAGCGCCCGCATAATCGCGGCCGCGTCCGGATGCCCGGATGTCGAACCGGAATGCCCCAGCAAAATGGCTTGTGGCCGGAATCGGATTACTTCCTCGACGATTTCTCCCACCTCCAAAGGTTCAAAATCGACGTCCAGAAGTTTTACCTGGTGCCCGGCGTCGATCAGCGGTCCGCCGATTGAAAGCAAACCCAGGGGAGGCAGGTGTTCACGGGGAATACGGCTGCCGATAGCGGGATGAGGCGGGTTTAAGAGCAAAAGTCTCATAGGTTCAGGGCTAACTTTTTAGCATTTACTTTGTATTACAAAGTTAAGACCAGAACCTTTGCTTTTCGTTCAAAATATTGCTTAGGCTTTTTATTTTCTTAAAGCATTGTTCTTAAACGCTCTATAATACAAAATCAGGCCGATTGAATTGAGCATTCGGGGCGTATGAACTGCCAATTGATTAACTTTTTGAAGCAAAGTAATTTCTGGTTACCACCCATTGCGGCGGTCATCTTGACTTCACCCGCTTGCCTCCAGAACCTTGCTTCACGGTTAGCATTTCGAAACTAAGCGGCGCAACCGGTGGTAGGGGACCAACACGCCATGATTTCAGCTTGGCAGTTAGCAATTAGAGTCTTGCCGTACGAATTCCATGATATAGATAGTTATCACTACCAAGCGTACCTATGACGATGAGACCAGACTGCTATAAGCCAACCTCGCTGAAGGTCCACCCGGCAACCCGCGAATTGAGGGAGGCGCCAGTGGCTATAGCGGCGGCCTTCACTTTGATTGAGTTGCTGGTGGTGATCGCGATCATCGCGATCCTGGCGGCTATGCTGCTCCCCGCACTTAGCCGGGCGAAGTTCAAAGCCCAGGGCATCCAATGCGTCAGCAATCTCAAACAACTGGGCATGGCACACTTCATGTACGTCAACGACACCGGCAAGACCATGCCTTATCAATCGCCGGGCGAGACGTACGATTTGTGGATGAAGAAGCTCATCAACTATTATGCGGCGGTGAACAAGGTGCGCATCTGCCCGGTGGCACCGGAGCAGATACCCTGGCAGCAAAGAAACTCTTTACTGGGCGGATTCGGAATGGTGGACCGGGCCTGGCAATGGGTTTATGGCACCACCAATTACCAGGGCAGCTACGCTCTCAATGGCTGGTTCTATGCTAACGACGATCCCACGAAAGAATTTCGCACCGAAGGCGCGATCCAATTCCCCTCCAAAACTCCAGTGCTTTTCGATTCCGTGTGGGTGGACGCCTGGCCCAGGGCTACCGACCCGCCCGCCCGCAATCTCTATGAAGGCGGCAACAACGCGAGCATGCAACGCGCCTGTATCGCCCGCCACGGCAATGTGATCAGCGCAAAAGCCGCCCCCAGAGCGGTGGCGTCAGGAGCACCGTTGCCCGGTTCGATTAGCGTGCAATTATCGGACGGACACGTCGAGGTCGTGCGGCTGGAAAAACTCTGGGAGTATTACTGGCATAAGGATTATCAGCCCCCGGCAAAGCGCCCAAATTGACCGGCTGCATGCAGTAGCCAGGAATCCTGCGCGGAGGCCATCGCTCAACGAAGGTCGTTTGCCGAAAATGGACTTCGCCTAAGGAAGACGGTGCCCGGACACAAACTCAAACCCCGGGAATGTCGAACGGTTTACCGCTGTCGCCGGGACCGATTTTGAGAATCAGCGGAACGGCGCGGCGAGCCCACTGATCGGGTGAGATGTAATTGTCCGCCGAGGCGCCGAAGCAACTGCGAAGCATATCGGTGTTGATGGCACCAGGGTTCAGCGCTACGGCAGCCATCGAGGAAGGGAGCTCCTGGGCGAAAGCCTGAGTCAGGCCTTCAACGGCCCACTTACTGCAACAGTAGGGGGCAACCTCGGCATCCGTGGATCGGCCCCAACCAGAACTCATGTTGATGAAAACCCCGCGTTTTCGGCGCACCATTTCCGGGGCAAACCACCGAATCACATTGGCGGTACCACGAACATTCACTTCCTGCACTTCGCTAAATTCGCGATCTGGAATCTCCCACAGCCGGGCGTTCTTATTAATGACACCGGCGTTGTTGATAACGATATCGGGTGGACCGTGGGAATTAAGAAGCAGGCTGGCCCAGGACTTGACCGCCTCATCCATGGTCACGTCTACCATGTAGAAATCGTGTGGCGGGCCCAATTGCCGACGGAGTTGATCGATCCCTTCCCGGGTCCGGCTACATCCCAACACAGTATGCCCTAAACGCGCGAATTCCTCAGTCATGGCTCGACCGAGACCGCGCGTGACGCCTGTGATGAGTACAAGCTTGCCAGGCATAATGTGCTGTGCGTGGCATTATCCTCCATATAATCATGCTTTGGCGCAATGCAAATCTCGCTTAATCCCGCCCAAAATGAGCGAAATTTGGTCCTCGGCAAAACTGGCGAGGCGAAAGGCTGTCCGAATCGAGGCGCCCTCGCCGACTCTTACCGTTCGCGAGCCCTTCGTGCGAGTTGCTCCCAGAGGGCCTTCTCGTCGTCAGATACGTGAACCGGTATATCTATTTCGACTTGCACGATCAGATCCCCCTTCTCGCCTCCACGAACCGGCAACCCCCGACCACGCACCCGGAGTTTCTGGCCGGATTTTGTGCCGGGAGGAATCTTGATATTCACCCGGCCATCCAAAGTTGGCACAGCGAGGCTGACGCCCAGGACCGCATCCCAAGGCATGAGGTCAAGCTCATACACGAGGTTGGAGCCGGACACTTCAAAATCGGGATGCTTTGCGTATCGAACTCGCAAATATAGATCTCCGGCGTGACCGCCCACGCCGGCCTCGCCTTTGCCGGGAATGCGTAACCTCTGGCCCTCGGAAACGCCTGGCGGGATCTTGACCTGGCAACTCTCGGTGCGAGTGATTTGACCGGACCCAGCGCAAACGGAACAGATTTGCCTGCCTTGATGCCCGGAGCCGCCACAGGCGGTGCAAGCCTGGGTATGGCGCACGGACACCGAACGCACCGATCCCCGCTGCGCTTCCTCGAGGGTGACCATGATGTCGCCCTCGACGTCTCTGCCGGCGCTCTCCATAAAATCCTCCTCGGTAACGCCACTACCACGACCAAAACCTCCTTTTTGGCGTCCGCCGAAAAGTTGCTCAAAAAAGTCGCTGAACCCGGTTCCGCCAAACTCGAATTCAAATTCCCGTCCCCCGGCTCTCCCGCCGGTCCGGGCCCGACGCGATTCAAACCCTGGCGGCGGCCGGAACTCGGCACCCGCGCTCCAATTCTCCCCTAACTCGTCGTAGCGCTTGCGTTTGGCAGGATCTCCCAGCACTTCATACGCCTCGTTGATCTCTTTGAACCGCTCCTCCGCCTGTCTTTTGTTCTTCGCGACATCCGGATGGAATTCCCGGGCCAGCTTGCGAAAGGCCTTTTTAATCTCGGCCTCTGAAGCGCCGCGAGACACTCCCAGAACTTTGTAGTAATCTTTATATTGCACCGGCATAAAGGTTTAGAATCCTTGTGAGATCCCTACCCCCAATGATGCTACGAGAGGCCGGAATGTCAAAGCAGGCTTAATACGGGATCTTGTCGGCTTTGTCGCGCCAGGCGCGAAAGGCGGTCAGAGCTTCGGCACGCAGTAAGGGCCGCATCACCAACTGACGCGCACGAATCGGCAAGGCGACCTCCCGATACATCCACTCGTCGTCAAACTGGATACGTGCCGCGTCCCGGCGGGTATTGCCGTAATAGACCCGGGGCACACGCGCCCAGTAGATTGCCGAAAGGCACATCGGGCACGGTTCGCAGCTGGTGTAGAGCTCGCAGTCGTCCAGCTTAAACGTCCGCAGCCGGCGACAGGCCTCACGGATCGCAACAATCTCGGCATGCGCAGTGGGATCGTTCAGCGAGGTGACGCGGTTCCACCCCCGACCCACCACCCGATTGCCACGAACCACCACCGCCCCAAAAGGACCCCCGGCGCCGGATTGCATCTTTTCCAGGGAAATCCGGATAGCTTCCCGCATGAATTCGAGTTTCATCTAAAGGGCCGCCTAAAAGGGGCGAAATGCGGGGAGTGAGCCCGACGTGGAAGCCCATAAAGGCTCCCACTCCATTGAAATTCCGGCACCGGACGAATCCGTCCGGAAGTGTCGTTCATGGGAAGAGTGTCCCGATATTCACAGATTGCGGAATCTGCCTTCCGCCTTGCTGCACATTTTGCATGGCTCCATTCGCCCATTTGCGCAAGCGGTAAAGCGTCGCAAACGCGTATTCCGGAGCTGCTCCACCCTGACCGCCCACCAACTCGGTTCCCCGGCGGACGTTGTCCATGGCGAACGCCGGCAGCGACAAATGGTACGGATTGCGCTCTACTTCACCGACGTGGAACGTCGTGGCGGTAATCATGTCCGCCAAATCCTGCGCGCTCAATTCCACCATTAGGTTCGGATCGTCCATTTGTCCCCAAAATTCGGTTTCCACCGTGTAGCAACTGAACGCGGCTGGCATCAACCGCAGCGCATCCATCACCAGGTGGTGCGTGCCGATGTGGGTGCTGTTCCAATCCTGGTCGTGAGGAAACATGATAACTTTGGGCTGGTGTTCCTTGAGGATACCCAGGATCACGTTTACGGAGGCCGCCCAATGATTCGGGTCCTGTTGGCGGGTTTTGGGGTTGACCTTTTCCAGGCCCGTCGGTCCGGTCGGCACCAGCTCGAAACCCAGATAATCACAGGCATTGCGCAACTCAACATAACGCGCCGCCTGCCGGTCCTTCTTGCTGCCTTGCGTCACCGCCACGTTGATCAAACGCATGCCGGCCTCGCGCAAGATGCGCACCGCCACTCCCCCAACAATGCACTCATCATCGGGATGCGGCGCGAAAAACAACGCCTTGGGAGCCGTAGGGGAAATCTGCGGCCGGGCTGCGGGCGGAAAGCCCCCCAGTGGATAGGATTTTGCCTGCTTTACCGCGTTCGCGATATTGTTTACGTATTCTTGATAGGGATTCATAAATTATTTTCCATTGGCCTTGGGCAAACTTGCCGCCGCCACCGCCTGCCCATGCCGCTTTTCTTTCTCGTCCGGGATGTGGAAGGAGATTTTGTCCGCGAGTTCAGGGAATTCGGTCTTGAGCACCGTCTTGGCGCCTTCGATGATCAGGTCGCCGCCAGGTCCGGACGTGACGCGTCCCAGGATCAACACATTTTCCAAATCATAAAAAACGGTCGCATGCGCCACGCCATAACCCAGGTAGGTGCCGATCGTCTCGTAGATTTTCCGCGCCCGGTAATCCCCGGCGTCCATTAACTTCTGCACGTGCTTGAGCTTTTCGGGCAACGGCAGGCTCGGCTCGACTTCGATTCCCGCGGTGGGAATCAGCCGGCCCACGCATTGCTGCGAGAAATACTGCACGCCACAGCCATAGTCGCCCGACCATTCATCCGTCGGCGCTTTCGCATTGTAATCCAGCGGCACAAACGCCAATTCGTTGAGCCAGGACGTGATGTTGCCCTCGGCATTCACGTAGCCGCCGGCGGTGCTCGTGCCCAGGGAGATGCCCAGGATTCGATTTTTCCCCAGAGCCATCGAGCCGGCTAAAGCCGTCACTTCACCGTCATTCACTACCTCCAATGGCACGTTATTCCAGGCTTTTCGAATCTCCAGGAACAGGTCCTTTACCCGGGCGTTGAACACCTCGGGCGGCACCCCTCGGAATAAGGACGCCACCTTGACCCTATTGTTCACATAAACCCCAGCAGCGCTGCCCCCGATGGCATCGACTCGTGGCAGATGGGCAGCCGCTTTCTTCAAGGAATCCATGATCCCATCGAAGTGATACTGCGGATCGGGCTGAAAATACGGATCCCACACCGTCTCCTCGCTGAAAACGACCTTCCCCTCAATGACCGCAGCCACCTTGCGATCGCTGCCTCCCAGGTCAAATCCGATTCGGCAACCGTCCAGATTACGGCCCAGGGCGGCGGCCGTGCGTTGCTCGGGGGGAGGAGAGCTGGTATGCACCACCTCCAGAGGGTGATCGAACATGCGTTCCCCAACCATGTTGGAGTCGAAGCGGCCCGTGACAGTCCCCCGATAGTGTCCCGCCAGGCGTGCCGCCAATTCCTGCGGTCCCACAAAATGCAGCCTCCACCCGCCACGCGACCAAAGCAGGTACTTCACGATCCTTTCCAGGTAGTTGAAATTACCCGCGGCACGCGTGTCGCTTTCCGGAAAGATCCTGGTCTGGAAATGGGAAACGATACCGTCGCTCTGCTCGAGCGCGAGCAGGACAGGAACGGCGTTAGCCACGGTGTTGAGTTCAGCGCGGTAAGCGCGATTGGCCAACACCGCCGGACGAAACGCCGGGTGAAGCACTGGAGTGACGCGAGGCGTCACGAGAGGCAACCCAAGATTATCATTCATAAATAAAGATGCTTGACGGTTTAGCCGAGCCCGGGCCGGAGTTCAAGCCTAATGGTCAGTGGCGAGGTTACGCCGCGGCTTCGCCTTTCATGCGAAAGGTCTCAAATCGGGGTGCCAGCAGGTGGTGCAGGAGAAAAGTCACGAGGTAAGCAAACGCGCAGATAGAAAACAGCACCATGTAACCGCGGGTGACGTTGTTCAAGGCCGTGAAATGATCGAGCAATTTGCCGGTAAATTTCTGAAAGATCATCCCGCCAATGGCACCCGCCATGCCGCCAAGCCCGATGACTGAGGCCACGTAATGCTTCGGGAACATGTCCGAAACGGTCGTATACAGATTCGCGGACCAGGCTTGATGGGCCGAACCAGCCAACCCGATCAAGAAGACCGCCGGCCAATCGCTCACTTGGGTAACCGCCAGGATGGGAACCACCAGACAGGCAAAAAGGAACATGCCCGTCTTACGAGCGCGGGTCACACTCCATCCCTGCTTCGTCAGATAGCCCGTCAACCAACCCCCGATAATGCTTAAAACCGTTATGATCGTGTAAATCGAGACCAACAACACGGCACTGTTCTTGATATCCAATCCCCGGGTCTTTTTGAAGTAGTCCGGCAGCCAGCTCAGGAAAAACCACCAGACGGGATCAGTTAAGAATTTACCCAGGACAAAGGACCAGGTTTGGCGATAACCCAGCAAGCGGAACCAGCCAACTTTGCCCGACTCTTGATCACCGCGTTCGTCAACGTCGCTATGGATGAATGCGTTCTCCGCCGCGCTCAGGCGTTTGATTTTGGCGGGGACATCATAAAATGGAATCCAAAACAGCAGCCAAATGAACCCCGCCAAACCGGCGGCGACAAAGGCTGCCTGCCAACCCCAGGTCAACGCGATAAACGGCACCACGGCCGGAGCGATGATCGCGCCAACGTTTGTGCCGGAATTGAAAATGCTGGTGGCCAGCGCGCGCTCCTTTTTGGGAAACCACAGCGCGGTGGCCTTGATCGCCGAAGGGAAATTACCACCCTCACCCAGGCCCAGGGCCAGGCGCGCATTGAAAAAGCCGCTCACCGATCCGACAGCGGCGTGCGCCACCGCAGCGACACTCCAAGCCGCAATCGAGACCGCATATCCGATCTTAGTCCCGTAACGGTCGATAAACCAGCCAAAGCCCAACAGGCCAATGGCGTAGGCGCCCTGAAAGGCCGCCTGCACATCGCCGTATTGTTCATTGGTCCACTTAAGCTGATCGTCCAGGATCGGTTTGATCAGCGCCAGGATCTGGCGGTCGATGTAATTGATGGTGGTGGCGAAGAATAGCAGCGCGCAAATGACCCACCGGTAGTTGCCCATTTTGCCTTCCGGCGCTTCGTTGCGATTGGTCGGGCTGGTGATGTTCGGAGCTGTAACTTCAGGCATGATCTTGAGTGGTCCGCGAAGCTGGTTGTGCTTCAGCCTCTCCATGTTTGTTGCCAGGCGCCCAAACATGCTCCGCCAACCTGGGCGTCAGCTTTCACGGTACGCGGGCGGAGGTCAAGCCCTGATCCACGGATGCTGCCACTACGAGTTGACTCAAATTAAAA
>DBMR01000025.1 GCA_002298785.1 Verrucomicrobia subdivision 3 bacterium UBA693 | reverse complement strand
GCCATGCTGCTTAATCCCAATTCTTTGTGCTATATTCTAATTGCCAGACAACCGGTATGGGCTCAAACTCGACCCGTGAAAACAAAGGGAAGTCCATTTCATATCCTTGGCCCAATCTATTTGCCCCAACAACACTGTTAGCTCGTGAAAACCTTTCTGCCATACTGGGCCATGTGTCTTCTTGTTTGGCATTCCGGCGTCAGGGCCTCCGATGAGGTCTTCTACCGGCACGTTGCGGACCGTATACGGGCAGCGCCTGGTGCGGTCGTGATTTGGGAGGACCCCTCACTGGTTGATACCAATAACGTAAAACCGATTTTGAACCCGTCAAAAGTGGAGCGGATCAAGATCGCTCCAGAATTTGAGGTCGCGGGCGTGCGGCTGGGAATGAAAATGGATGACGTGGTGGGCGTTTGGGGAAAGCCACGGGCCATTGTTTTACCGATGTACAGGTGCTGGTTGATCGCTACCAATCGCGAGGCAGGTCCGCGCTTAGAGTATTCCGATGTCACTTCCAGTGACATAGCAGTAGATTTCGAATCAACTAGCAACAGCGTCATGGCCATCACAGTGACCTTTCCTCAGATTGGCAACAGGGCTTCCGCCCGGCCGAAAGCTGAAGAATGCCTCCGAGTATTTGGGGAGCCCTCTCTACGGAGCATTGCGCCAGACCCTTTTCTGAACCAGACCAATCGCGCAGTTCGTTATGATTGCCTGATGGTTTACGATATGTCGGCTGGCAGCACTGCGCTGGTCTTCAGGGGCGGAGAGTTGGTAACAGTGGAGGCCAATCGCTACATCAAGTCCGCGGATATCCGGAGGCCATGATGGTTCCTCGAGCTAACAAAATCACTGGAGCGAATGCGGGCGGGCCACGTCAGTTGGCAATTCGGACGCCCTTGGCCGCCTGCATCGCTCAGTTCACCTCTGAGGTAATCCGACAAGCGGAATTTTAATTTTTCTTCGCGGGATTTTTGTAGGGGCTTTTGCCCAGTTCCACCTGATCGAACAGTGCCACCAATGGACTCTTGGCCTTGCGCAGGGCGGCTTCATATTTCGCGTCCGCATACGGTTTGCGGTCGTGCCAGCAGCGCCAGATGATCCGCTGCCATTTGAACGCGAGCGCCCGCACCGCTGTGTGGTGAGGTCAGCCCTTGGTCCGTTGTTGCAGATAATAGGCGCCCGCCCACCGGCTCCAGAGCACGCTCTCCTTGGCATACTCGTGGAAGCTTTGCCGGTGAAACTTCGGACAGCAGTAGCGCCGGTGAATGTAACAACTGCCGCCGCTGCGCTTCGTCACCGGCGCCACCCCCGTGTAGCGCTGCAGTTGCGTCGCCCCGTCGGCGAAGCGCTCCCGGTTGGCGCCCAGGCTCGCCAGCAGGCGCGGCCCCAGCACCGGTCCCGCCCCCGGCAGGCTGGCGAAGATTGCCCGGTCCGGATGCGCCGCATACGCCGCCGCGATCTGCCGGTCAAATTCCGTGATGCTCCGCTGCACCAGTTGGAGCTGCCGGCAGACCAACTGCACCCGCAGCACAAAACTGCCGATCATGGCGGTTTCGTCCGTGACCGCCACGGCTTTGGCTACCAGGGCCAGGCGTTCGTCCTGGAGCTGGGTGCTGCGGCTGCCGTGCCGGTGATAGAACTGTTTCAACGTCGCGGGCTTGGCCTTTTGCACGGCCGGCAAGCTGGGCCATTTCAGCAGGAACGCCGTGGCCAGCGGCCGCCACAGTTCCTCGCCCGCCAGCACCAGCGCCTGCGGAAAATACTGTTTTAACAGGGCAATGAGGCGGTTGGAGAGGCCGGTGCGTTCATCCACCACGGCGCGGCGATGGAGCACGAGCTGTTGCACGCCGCGCGTGGCGCTGTCCTCCGGTGCCCACACGGGCAGCTTGCCGTGGTGGGTCAGGAGGAGGTCGGCCAGATACTCCGCGTCCTTCGTGTCATCCTTGGCGCGGCTCGTGACGAACGCCTCGCGATACTTCTGGAGCGTGATGGGGTTGATGGGATGCAGCGCGATCCAGGCGTAGGCCTCCAGGAATGGGATGAGGTGGACGGCGGGTTGTTCGAGGCAGAGCCCGACGTGGGCGCCGGGATGTTGCTGGCGGAGTTGGGCCAGCCATTCCCACAGGGCTTCGGGCGCGGTGTCGATGACAACGCTGCGGCGTTGGCCGGTGGCGGTGACGATGAGGCAGAGGTCGGCCTTTTTGTCGGAGCGGTCGAGGCCGATGACCAGGTCATAGGGATGTGCATTCATGTTTTTGTTTTCCTTTTCGGCCTCCCGCAGACTTGACCCGGCGACGCCAATATAGAAGAGTCCTTCTGTGAAACAGAGACGCCCTCTTGAGTAGTCGTTAGAGGGACAAGTCCCGCCCGACGGGCCGGTCCATAAACTCAGAGTCGTTGACGCGACTGGTCGTTAGCAGACC
Source organism: Verrucomicrobia subdivision 3 bacterium UBA693 (assembly GCA_002298785.1). Classification (GTDB taxonomy): domain Bacteria; phylum Verrucomicrobiota; class Verrucomicrobiia; order Limisphaerales; family UBA8199; genus UBA693. The sequence continues at coordinate 77,661 of DBMR01000025.1, read as the reverse complement.
TGGCCCGCCGGGGCGGGAGAACCAAGTGAAGGGATAAACCCAAATGAACCATTCAGGCCATCCCAAACACGGGGCGGTTTTCGCCGCCACGAAGTTATTCACCGGCGGAGCGGCGGGGGAATCCCTGCGGCCCACCGCCCCGCCGGTGAATAACTTCGGATAACCTATATCTAGCGTTGGGCCGCATGAGCATATTCCAAACATTCATGAGCATATCTCTCGTGGCGCTCGTGGTTTCGTGCAGCAAACCGCAGTCGAGTGACGTCCCAGGGAATTACAGAGCGAACCGAGCATACGGGGTCGAGATGCTGCATTTGCGACCACAGGGCACCTATGAACAGGTGTTCACCTCAGCCTCGGTTTCACGCACGAATGTTGGCCGATGGAAGCTCAGTGCAGGAGATCCTTCGCTGTTCCTATATGATGCACTGATCTTTGATGACGGTTGGGGCCGCTTGGCGTCTACTGTTAAGACCGGCGTCTGGTGTTTGCAGGTTGAGAAGTTCGCAGGTCAGGTTAGCCTGGTCTGCGGAGAGTCAGAGCGGTTCGACAGGCAAAAGCCATGACATGAACGCGGTGCCCAACCCCTATCAAGCATTCAGCGGATGGGAGCCAGCCGTTCACCTCAGTGGCGATTCGAGCATGGGTGGCGGCTGGCTCCCACCGCTGATGCTGATCGTTCGGCCGCGCTTGCAGGCCGCTGTAGCACCAACCCAACTAACAACGAGAATGCAGGGACAACCAACATGAAACAACAGGTATCAAGCAGCCGATGTATCCTGAGGGCAAGCCTGCCCCTACTGCTGGCAACAAATCTAGCTGTCAGGGCGTATGACAATTTCCCCGTCGCCACAAACGGCGTCATTGAGCAGTCCGTTTCCGCAGCTTGCGATGGGGCGAGCTACCTGGCGGCTGTGCGCGGGGACGCCGGCGACCGGTCGGCCATCTGCGCTCAGCGCATCTCTTCCACAGGGGGCCCGGCAGGCTCTAAGATTCTCATCAACCGAGAAGGCAACATTCCGTTCGCTGCATTTGGTGGTACGAACTTCCTCCTGGTGTGGGAGGACTTTGCCGGTAACCAGGATGGAGGTTCTTACAGCGACATATACGGCCAATTCATCAACCGATCTGGCGGCTTGGTAGGCGGAGCCTTTGCCATTTGTTCAGCCTCAGGGCAACAGCAGGATCCACGTCTTGCCTTTGGCAGCAACGTTTTTCTCGCGGTTTGGCAAGACGCGCGCAGCAGTCCGACCGCGGTGTACGGACGCCTCATCGAAACGAACGGGGCGTTCCGGGGCTCAGAATTCACAGTCTGTAACCTCGGACTGTCCGCCGAATTTCCCTCCGTCACATTTTCAAGCAATCATTTCCTGGTAACCGCCAATGTGCGACGCTCGGATGGAACAGGGTGGGACGTTTGGGGGCGGTTGGTTAAGACTAACGGCGCCCTGTCGACCGCTTTTCAGATTAGCCAGTCCGCCTCGCTCCAAAACGGCTACGCAGCCGCTGCCGTGGACCGCACCAATTTCCTTGTTGTATGGGCTCTGTCCGCAGCACAGGGTTCAGACCTCTACGGGCGGCTGATCTCAAGAACCGGGACAGCCCTCGCACAAACGTTTCGCATCACTACCAATGCAAATCCGTTCGGTCCTTTCCTGGCCTTCGACGGGGCAAATTACCTTCTTGGCTGGAACGCCAATTTTGCTGGCGTCAACTATCGGTACCTCCAGCCCACGGGTTTGCCTCTCGGCGGCGAATTCGCACTGTTCTCCTCTATCGGCAGCCAGGTTCCCCTCTTCAGCGGCCTGCTCTATAACGGCTCATGGTATTTCGTACTTGGGAATCTCCAGATATGGAATTTCAGCAACGGCGGTCCTGATGTCTCCGATGTCTATGGCATGTTCATTCCTTCTAGCATGGCCCCTGCGCGACTCGATATTATCACTCGGCCCGCCTCCATGCGGCTCGTAGGCGTGCCTGGACAGAACTATGCCATTCTTGGCAGCCCCAGCGTCGCCACCCCGCGAAGTGGTTGGGTGAGGCTTGCCACGAACAACGCAGGCACCGGCTCGTTTTCGTTCACAGATACGAACGCTGTCGGCAACCCGGTTCGTTTTTACAGCGCGGTACAAGTTCCGTAGGGATGAAGACGGCACAGCCGAACTTTACGCCATGAGCATCGCATGCGAACCGATTCAGCAGCTTGAGCAGCAGATCAAGCAGATTGCGATAGCTGGACACAGTAAGCAGAAGCCCAAATATTACACGCGGTCTCATGGCCAGTTTGCCGACTTCAAAGATTTTGACACAGATAGGATGATTGAGGATTTTTCGGTAGAGTTCCCAGGCATTTCGCGAGATGAGATTCGCAGAGTGGTGATGCACGGTATTTACTATTGGTATTTGAGATGAGCACACGGCCTATCAAGCCAGATACGGCGAACCCGGCGATGACACGCCGGTTGACAATCGAGGGTCAGCGGCTCCGGGTCGCTGATCTGGGGCGGAATCGGCCCGATCCAGAATTCCAAGCTTGATACATGTTTTTTCTCGTCACAGGTGCTAGCGGGGTAGGCAAGTCCACCGTCCGCAAGTTGATCGAGCCGGAGTTCACTGACGACCTGGAAGTAGCCGAGTTGGGGATGCTTGGGAGCACTCCGAAATGGGAGATTGAATGGCGACATAGAATGGTGGAGCGAACGGTGCTGCGTGCTCTCGAGGCCCGGCGTAAGGGAAAGCACTTTCTGTTGTGCGGCGATCCGGTTCCGCCCGGAGAGGTCTGGGCGGCTCCGTCGGCGGAGCATTTGGATCGTCTTGTCGTTTGCCTCCTCGACGCAGGAGAACAAGCGCAGACGACCCGTGTTTTGGAAGGAGGAGACAATTTGAGCTTCATCCGTCACCATGTGGCGTTCGCGAACTGGATGCGCCACCATGTCATTGACCACCGGCATCGGCCGGAGGTCATTACCCAAAATGCGTGGCCGCAAATGCGTTGGGATCGTTGGGTTGAGATCGCTGCAATCCAGCCGCCGTGGAGTAGTTATGTCATTGAGACGAGCGAGATAGGCCCGAGGGAGGTCGCTCAGCTCGTGGCTCAGTGGCTGCGTCAGCATATACACGCTAACCTTGAAGGGTGTATTGCTGCGGAACGCGCCCCACTGCCCAGGGACAACGGTTGCGGATGAACTCGCGCGCGGAGCCAGCAACTACACCCCTAGTTGAACAAGCCCTATCAAAGGGCAACCCATACCTTCGGTTCTTTTTGGGATTTAGATCGGTCATAACTTTGGTGTTGCTTGTTCCCTGCTGTCTCCTCCGAGCCCACCCAATTACTCGTGCACGGGACCGCTTCTGGCTTGGAACTCCCCAGATTCAACCGGACGACCATCGCCTGGATTGCAAGCGTCGTCTCCCGGCCGTGCCACTCCGACACTCGCGCGTCGGCGCTGGCGGAGACTTGCTTGCACCTCAGCCAACACCTGGAAGCTCAACGCATCTCGATGGAAGGACAGCAGGGGCGCTTTGTGGCAATTAGAACCAGCGCCATCGAACCGGGAAGGCATTCCTTGCCGCGCTAGCATGATCCAAACACCTGGCCCGGGCTGAATATGGTCAAGATAATTCAACAGAATAAGTGAAGACTCATCACCTAAGCGGTCGAGCGAGTGAAGTCAGTCCTTCATGTATTTGTGGGGGCGCGGGCGACAAATACTGAGTACTGCTCCCCCGAGTGGACGCAAACACTGCACCCCACTCACCCCCCCAATTCCTGCGGCTTTCTTTGAGCGCCAGCGGCGCGGCATGTTTATAGCATTCCATCCCATATGGCATCCCAAGCCCCAGCGGGGCGGCATGAAGGAAGCCGACGGTGCATCCCGGGTGGTGCTCGACGCATCCCATTCCGGAATTCAATCCCGAAACATCCTGGCCCACTACCCCGGTTTGAACGACCGTGCCGCTCCTGCCGGAGCTGGGGAAATTGATGTTTATGGTTTGCGAACTATAAACTTGGCGCTCCTGCCGGAGCTGAAGAAGAAACAACGCCTTGCGATTCCGTCCATGCGCACCGCTCCCCACCCGCAAGGATTAACCGTGGACGTCCTTCGAACGATGTAAGCGGACATGGACGTCCGCGCTCCGGGTCTTCATTAGCGTCCAATTAGCGATGATCAGCGGTTTCCTCCGGCCCCAATTCACCATCTCCTTCCGCGTTTTTCGAGTGTTCCGTGGTCTATTCCCGCGCCAGCCATCGACCATCCCGTTTCCAACCAACGCTCAAGCACAGTCACCCGTGAACTTTACACCTGAACCTCTGCTGCGTATGCTGCCGGGCACATTTTGCCGGCGAGTTAATATGCGTTTGTTCCAACCAGCACAGCACGTATGAACTGGGCGCACCTGCGACACTGTTCGTGGCTGGACACACGCGCCCGGTTTGTGGCCGCCACCCCGCCCGGCGGCACTTTGCTGGACGTCGGCGCCTCGGACGGCGAAACCCTCGGACACATCCACGAGTTACGGCCCGATCTGCGGCTTTTGGCCGTCGATATCGCCGGTCAGCCGGAGAAATACCCCCCGAACTGCGAATTCCGCCGGGTAAACCTGGAAGAGGACCGGCTGCCCTGGCCAGAGGCCACGGTGGATGCGGTGACCTGTATGCACTTGATCGAGCACCTCGAAGATCTGCAACTGCTCGTCGCTGAACTCGCCCGCGTCATCAAACCGGGTGGCCGAATCTACTTCGAAACCCCCCACCCCAAAACCCTGACGTTGTCCAGCCCGCAAGGCCGGGCTGCGGGCACCTTCACCCTGAATTTTTACGATGATCCCACCCACATCCGGCCCGTCGGCATGGGCGCCCTGGCGCAATTATTGAGCGGGGCCGGGTTACGGGTGGCGGACAGCGGGACCTCGCGCAACTGGCTGTTTGCCGCCGCCTGGCCGCTCCTCATGTTCACCCCGGCCAGCCGCCGGAAATTTACGGCCCTGGTCCACTGGCTGGGCTGGTCCGCCTGCCTCACCGCCTCTCGCCCCCAGTGAAGCCGCGCCTGTTGGTCATCGAATTGTGGGGCCTGGGCGACCTGGTGATCGCCTCCTCGTTTCTGCGTGTGGCCAGTGAGAAATTTGAGGTCACGCTGCTGGCCAAACCGTACGCCAACGACCTGCGGCCCAGGCTCTGGCCCCAGGTGCGCGTGGTGAGTTTCGTCGCCCCCTGGACGGCTTTTCACGGCAAATACAGCCTGTACCGATGGCCCTGGCGACGGCTGCTGGGGTTGCGACGGGAAACCGGAGACGACTTTGCCGTCGCGCTCTCCGCCCGCTGGGATCCGCGTGATCACGCGCTCATGTGGTTGATCGGCGCCCGGCAACGCCTCGGCTTTCCTCGCATTCGCAGCCAGGTGTTCCTGACCCACCCTTTGGACCGACCTGATCCCAGCGCGCACCGCCTGGAAAACTGGCGGGTGTTGGGTCACCAGCTCGGATTCGAAGTCCCCGGCTTCGGCCCGCCTCGCGCGGCCAGTGCGGCTCGGACGACTATCCTGGTGCACAGCGGCGCGGGTCAATCCGTGCGGGTTTGGCCGCTGGAGAATTACCGTGCAACCGTGCAGCGCCTGCGCGCGCTCAATTACCAGGTGCAGGTGGCCTGCGACGCCGACCAATTGAACTGGTGGCTAAGCGTGGGGGAAACCGGGGTCGTGATGCCAACCTCGGTAGCGCAACTGCTCGAGCTGGTGGATCGGGCGCAAGTTTTCCTGGGCAATGATTCCGGCCCCGCCCACCTGGCGGCCTATTGCGGTGTGCCGACCTTTACCCTGTTTGGCCCGCAGCTCTTGGAGTGGTTTGCCCCGCTCCACCCGCAGGGCGAATGTTTCGAAGGCAAGCCGTGCCCGTATAAACCCTGCTCGGATTACTGCCGGTTCCCGCAGCCCCTCTGCCTGCGGGGCTGCACCACGGATGAGGTGTGGCAGGCTTTCTCGCAGTTTCTGAACCGCGTAGCCCCACGCACCCGGGCGGCCTGAATCCCGCCATAATCGCCAACGAATCTCGACAAGCGCCACTGCTTTTCCTCATCATCTCCGCCCATCATGGCAGCAGTAATTGACCCCTCCGCCGTCGTGGATGCGCCGGCCGTAACCGCGCGACGCTGGCCGCCCCAGGTGAAGTTCATTGTGGGAAACGAAGCCTGCGAGCGCTTCAGCTACTACGGCATGAAGGGCATCCTCGCCCTCTACATCACCCAGGTGCTGCTTAAGACCGAGGATGACGCCACCAACATCATCGCCATGTTCAGCGCGGTGAATTATTTCATGCCCCTCGTCGGAGCCTGGGTGGCGGACCGTTACTGGGGACGCTATCGAACCATCCTCTGGATCTCGCTATTCTATTGCGCCGGCCACGCGGTGCTGGCCACCAGCGACTTTTTTCCCACTCCCGCCGGCAAAATCTGGATCCTGTATCTCGGCCTGGCCCTCATCGCGTTTGGCTCGGGTGGCATCAAACCCTGCGTCTCCGCATTTATGGGTGACCAGTTCCGGTCGGACGAGCGGCACTTGCTCCAAAAAGCCTATGCCGCCTTCTATTGGGCCATCAATCTCGGGTCCTTCTTCTCCTTTCTGGCAATCCCGGCCATCCGCAAATCCTGGGGGTACGGGTGGGCTTTCGGCGTCCCCGGCATCTTCATGGCCGCGGCCACTTTCATTTTCTGGCTTGGGACCCGTCATTATGTGATGGCGCCGCCTTCCCGCGTGACTCGATCCGCGGGTTTCTTTCGCGTGCTCTGGGAAGCCTTGCGCCAAAGGCGCCGACGCCCGCCCGGGCAAGATTTCTGGGAGGCCGCGCGATCCCGTTTCAGCGAGGCGGACGTTGACGCCGCCCGCTCGGTGATGCCCATCTTGTCCGTGTTTGCCTTGATCCCGGTGTTTTGGGCTCTGTTCGACCAAACCTATTCGACCTGGGTCATGCAAGGACAACGACTTCAAACCTTCAACCTCCTGGGTTGGAGCATCGGCGCCGAAGAGATGCAGTCCGCCAACCCCGCGCTGGTGATGCTCATGATCCCGCTGATGACCTGGGGCTTGTATCCGCTCCTGGGCCGGCTCGCGAGCCCTCTGCGACGCATGAGCCTGGGCATGTTCCTGGCCGCATTGTCCTATGTGGTCGTCGCCATGCTGCAATCCCGCATCGAAAGCGGGGCCCAACTCAGCATTCTTTGGCAAACCGCTCCCTATGCCATTCTCACCCTGGCCGAAGTACTGATTTCCACCACCGGCCTGGAATTTGCCTTCCGCGAGGCGGCCCCGGAAATGAAGAGCATCATCATGGGCTTTTGGAACCTTACCGTTACCGTCGGCAACCTGGTGGTGGTCCTCATCACCAAGGTGCTCGGCGGCGAAGGCGGCGCCAACGGCTCGGTCAGCGCGTCCCGCTTCCTCATGTATGCCGGGCTCACCTTCGTGGTAGCGATCGCCTTTAGCGTTATCGCCGCCCGTTACCACTACCGCGACGCCTCGGCCGCCCAGGGGAAATGATCACCCAAGGTTGACATAGGACCGTCTATCCCGATCATTACCGGTTATGATCACTGAAGAACAGGTCCGGAATACGCTCAAGGCTGTTAAATATCCTGGATATAGCCGGGATATTATTTCCTTCGGCCTCGTCAAGCGCGTCACCGTCACCGGCGGCGCGGTCAGCGTCGGCCTGACGCTCAACTCCGGAAACCAGGACGTCGCGCGACAAATCAAGGCGGACGCCGAACAAGCGCTGCGCGCCCTGCCCGGGGTTACCGAAGTTGCCGTCGAGGTTTCCCAACCCTCGGCCGGGGCCGCTTCTGGCTCCAACCCGTGGTCGCAACAAAATCGCGTGCCGGGAATCCGCCGCGTGCTCGCCATTGCCAGCGGCAAAGGCGGCGTCGGCAAATCCACGGTCTCGGTCAACCTGGCCTGCGCGATGAGTCACCTCGGATTGCGCGTGGGTTTGCTCGATTGCGATATCTACGGCCCTTCCATACCCCTCATGATGGGCACCCGCGAAAAGCCGACCGTCACTCCCGCCGACAAAATGGTGCCCCCGATGCAATACGGGGTTAAGCTCATGAGCATCGGCTTTCTCATCGATGGTGATCAGCCGGTCATTTGGCGCGGACCGATGATCGTTAAGACCATCCAACAATTCATCGGCGCGGTGGAATGGGGAGAACTGGACTTCCTGCTGGTGGACCTGCCTCCCGGCACCGGAGATGCCCAACTTACATTATGCCAGACAGTTCCGTTGGACGGGGGCGTCGTGGTCACCACGCCCCAGGAAGCCTCGCTCGGGGTGGTGCGCAAAGGCATCGCCATGTTCCAAAAGGTCAATGTGCCCATCACCGGCATCGTCGAGAACATGAGCTATTTCGTTACGCCCGGAGGTGAACGGGTCGAGATTTTCGGCCATGGTGGCGGGAAAGGGGAATCCAAACGTCAAAACATCCCTTTCTTGGGCGAGATTCCTATCTTTACCCAAATCCGTGAGGGTGGTGATAAAGGCGTGCCGGTAACGGTCTCGGCGCCGGAGGAAGCGCCTGGAAAAGCGTTTCTTACCGTTGCTAAGGCAATCGTTGAGATTTACAAATAACTTTGGAAATCCGTCAGTTTTTTATTCCCCTGACCGGGACCGTCACGTAAATTTAACCAAACCGTTGCGAACATCGGGATGGCGGACCGAAAGGTTACAATTTGCCTTTGGGTTAAACCGGGTTTAAGAGTTAAGCGCAACGCAGTTGCAGGTTGGCTAATATGTCAGACCAAATTAGAGAGCAGCTCTCTGCCAGTGAGTTGCTGAAGAATTCTTCGTTATACCGCGAATTTCAGGCGGAGCGTGAGGAAATCCTGAAACACAAGTGGATCGAGTCCGAGAAAGCTGGCTGCGACATCGGGTTCGAGCAAGCGCTAACCGATTGGATCATTAAGCACCGATCGAAATGGCGCAAAAGCCGTCAGGCCTCCATGCATACCTAGCATACTTGGCATTGCGTGGTTCGGCGGCTCCTTTAAGGCAACCCAGCGAGGTTGCGAAGGAAATATGGAACACAGATATCATTTCATCCCTCGTCCGCTTCTTCTTTCCGATTCTCCGTTTCCCTGCCTCGAGGCCGTGCCGTTTTTCGGGCTCGACGTTTGCCTGGCTTTAGGTTTGGCTGGGCTTGGTGCGATTGCGGGCGCTCATTTTGCCGGCGACCGCGGGAGTTTGAGCCATGGCTGAATCCATTCTGATTTTAAATACCACCGCGATTCAACGCGCACTCACTCGGATTGCGCACGAGATAGCGGAACGCAACGAGTCGGGGCAACCAGTGGTGCTGGTGGGGGTGCAGAGAGGCGGGGTGGCGCTGGCCAAGAGGCTGAGCGCGCTCCTGGCTGGGATCTGGGGGCAGCCGGTGCCCGTCGGCAGCCTGGATGTCACAATGCACCGCGACGACCTGGATGGCCGGGTCGCGCCCGACCTGCAACCCACGTCCATCCCATTCGATGTCAGCGACAAAACCGTGGTGCTGGTTGACGATGTGCTCTACAGCGGGCGCACCACCCGGGCGGCCCTGGATGCCTTGAACGATTTTGGCCGCCCGCGGCGCATCCAGTTGGCGGTGCTCGTGGACCGCGGACATCGCGAACTGCCCATCAAGGCGGATTTTGTCGGCAAGAATGTGCCCACTTCCCGCGCAGAGAGCATCCTGGTGCGTCTTTCCGAGGATGGAAGCGGGGAGGAAGTCCTTTTGGAACGACCCTGACCGGAGGCAATCATGAGCTGGAACCGCAAACACCTGATCGACATCGAATCGCTGACGGCCGAGGAAATCACCACGGTGCTCGATACCGCGCGCGCGTTTAAAGCGGTGGGCGAGCGCGCGATCAAAAAGGTGCCTGCCCTGCGGGGCAAGACCGTGGTCAACTTGTTCGTCGAACCTTCCACCCGCACGCGCATCAGCTTCGAGCTCTCCGAACAACGCCTTTCCGCGGACATCATCAACTTCACCGCAGAAGCCTCTTCGCTTAAGAAAGGCGAGACGCTGAAGGACACGGCGCGCAATCTCGAAGCGCTGAACGCCGATTTCATCGTAATCCGCCACAGCGCCTCCGGCGCGCCGAACTTCCTGTCACGCGTGCTCAACGCCAGTGTCATCAATGCCGGCGACGGCGCCCACGAGCATCCCACCCAGGCCTTGCTCGACACCTTCACGATTCGCGAGCGCAAAGGTCATATCGCCGGACTGAAGGTGACCATTCTGGGAGATATTCTTTATAGCCGCGTGGCGCGCTCGGATATATGGGCGCTGACCAAGCTCGGAGCCTCCGTCACCCTGTGCGGTCCCACCACGCTGGTCCCGCGTGAATTTGAAAAGATGGGCTGCCGCGTCACCCACGACGTCGAGGAGGCGATTCGCGACGCCGATATCATCAACCTCCTGCGCATTCAGCATGAGCGCCAGCGCAAGAGCATGTTCCCGAGCCTGGGCGAATACACCAGCCTCTTCGGACTGAACCAGGCCCGGCTCGCCATGACCAAACCCGATGCCCTCATCATGCATCCGGGCCCGATCAATCGCGGGGTGGAAATCGATAGCGAAATCGCGGATTCGAAGCGCTCGGTTATCCTCGGTCAGGTCACCAATGGCCTGGCGGTGCGCATGGCCGTCCTTTTCCTGGTGAATGGGGGCAAAGGTCCCCAGGAAATTACCGGCTAATCCCCTTTCCCAGGCGTCAGCCAAAGACGATCCGGCAGATGATCACCGAGGCGATCACGCCGACGAGGTCGCCGGTCAACCCCGCCAGCAGTGCATAACGCGTCTTCTTGATTCCCACAGAACCGAAGTAAACGGCCAGGACGTAAAACGTCGTTTCCGTGCTGCCAAAAATCGTCCCGGCAGTGCGGGCAATCAAACTGTCCGGGCCGAAGGTCATAACCAGTTCGGTAAAGATCCCGAGAGTGCCGCTGCCGCTCAACGGCCGCATAAACACCAGCGGCAGCAAATCCGGAGGGAAACCCAGCTTCGCCATGATGGGTCCCAGGGCGTGGCTGAGCATCGTGATGCCGCCGGCGGCCCGGAACATCCCCACCGCGACCAGAATGGCCACCAGGTAAGGGATGATTCGCAGCGCCACGTCGAATCCTTCGCGGGCGCCTTCGACAAATTCCTCATACACCTTCACGCCGCGCAGCGCGGCATACAGCGGGAACATCGAGAGCAGCAATGGAATCGAGAGGGTGGAGATGGCGTCCACCACCCGCACAAATCCGGTTTTGGCGGGTCCATTACCCGGCGCGACCGCGGAGAATACCTCCGGGAAGGCCAGGCGCACAAACAGGCCGAGGAAGAACACGCCGAAGGCCGCCAAAACGAAGCGTCCCCACATCGGTAACGGATGCAACGCCGCCGCTTCCTGCACGACCGCTTTGGCGCCGCCGGGACTGGGCGCATCCGCGGAGTCCAAGGGAGCCGGCGCGGGGACCGGGGCGAGTTTGAATACCGGCCAGCGCGAGAGGAAGCGTGCGGTCAGGACACCGGACGTCGCCGCGCAGGCGGTGGCGATGATGCACGTGCCCACGATGGCGGTGGGGTTGGAGGAGTTCTTGGCTGCCAACACGGCGATGGCGGTAACCGGAATGAGTTGAATGGAACTGGTGTTGATGGCCAGAAACGTGCACATGGCGTCGGTAGCGGTGCCGGGCCGGGGATTGAGACGCTCCAGGTCTTTCATCGCGCGCAAGCCCAGCGGCGTGGCCGCGTTCCCCAGGCCAAGCATGTTGGCCGCCATGTTCATCAACATCGAGCCCATGGCCGGATGGTCCGGGGGAACGTCGGGAAACAACCGGCGCAGCACCGGCCGCAATACACGCGCCAGCGACCCGACGAGCCCGGCGCGCTCCGCCAGCCGCATGATCCCCAACCACAACGCCATGATGCCAATCAGCGGAAAGGCGATGTCGATCACCGCCACGCGCGCCATGTCCAGGCTCTTGTCCGTCATGGTCCCCAGGCTCCCATTCATCCCGCCAATCACCACCGCGAGCAGAATGAGTCCCAGCCAAATGTAATTGAGCATGCGTCTGGCTATAAGGGGCGCGCTGATTTTGTGCGAGAAAAAACTGCGCCGCGCGCCCTCGCCGTCACCGAGGCGCCTAAGTTTTCCCTAATTGCGGCTTGTTCACGTCGCGCCGCTTGCTCATCATCCGGTCAGCCCGAAATGACCATGCTGCTATATGAGACTGCAATGGATTGATTGGCTAATCGTTTTCGCCAGCCTGGCGATTTGCTTCCTGCCCGCGCTGTATTTCGGCAAACGCGCCGCCAAGAGCACCTCGGAATTCTTCGTGTCGGGGCGCTCCGTGCCCTGGTGGCTCGCCGGGCTGTCCATGGTCGCCACCACCTTCAGCAGCGACACTCCGAACCTGGTGACGGACATCGTCCGGAGACAGGGCGTGGCGGGCAACTGGTGCTGGTGGGCCTTCACGCTGACAGGGGTCGCCACGGTGTTCTTTTACGCGCGCCTGTGGCGCCGCTCGGAAGTCATGACGGACCTCGAATTTTACGAAATCCGATATTCCGGCAAGGCGGCGGGGGTCGTGCGCGGTTTTCGCGCGGTCTACCTGGGCTTCGTATTCAACTGCGTCATCATGGCCACGGTCAGCCTCGCGGCCTGCAAGATCGCCAATATCCTGTTTGGGCTACCCCGCTGGCAGACCCTGCTGATTTGCGGCTTGCTCAACGTCGTGTTTGCGGCGCACTCCGGCCTGTGGGGCGTGCTGGTGATCGACATGATCCAGTTCATCATCAAGATGACTGCGGTCATTGCCGCCGCGTATTTCGCGCTCCAGCAGGTCGGCGGCCTGGAGGTGCTGGTGAGCAAACTGTCAGGCCCGCTGCCCGGGCCGGACGGGCAAATGCTGCATTACCTTAATATTCTGCCGGACTTCACCAGCAACTGGGACCTGGCGCTGGCGGTGTTCATTATGCCGCTGGCGGTGCAATGGTGGGCCACGTGGTATCCCGGCGCGGAACCGGGCGGCGGCAGCTACATCGCCCAGCGCATGCTCGCGTCGAAAACGGAAAAAGACGCCCTCGGCGCCGTGCTGTTCTTCAATGTCGCGCATTACGTGTTGCGGCCATGGCCCTGGATCCTGGTGGGCTTGTGCTCTCTCCTGGTGTATCCGCAGTTGGCCGATATCCAGCGCGCCTTTCCCAACATGGACCCCAGCCTCCTGGGCCACGACATCGCGTACCCCGCGATGTTGAAGTTTTTGCCGGTGGGTTTCGTGGGTTTGATGGTGGGCGGGCTAATCGCCGCTAATTCATCGACGATCCTCACTCACCTGAACTGGGGTTCCTCCTACCTGGTGCACGATTTTTATCGGCGCTTTATTAGGCCGGGAGCGCCGGACCAGCATTATGTGGCCGTGGGCCGCTGGGCCACCGTGCTGCTGTTCGTCTGCGCCAGCGGCCTGGTCTATTTCCTCGACAGCGCCAAGAACGCTTTTGACATCATCCTGCAAGTGGGCGCCGGCACCGGTTTGCTGTACCTGTTGCGCTGGTTCTGGTGGCGCATCAACGCTTGGTGCGAAGTCGTGGCCATGGCCAGCTCCTTTGGAATCTCCCTGGTCCTGGTGGTGCTGCAGAAGCAATTCCACGTTGGAATGCCGTCTCATTACGCCTTGCTGCTGACAATCGGCGTCACGACCGTCTGCTGGGTCGCCACTGCCTTTTGGGGACCGCCCACCGACCGGCAAACCCTCGTGGCTTTCTACCGCCGAGTGCGGCCCTTTGGTCCGGGTTGGGGACCGATCCGCGCGGAGGCCGGGGTAGCGCCGGGTGGCGAGCCGAACGGGCAGAGCATTCCTGCCGGGCTGCTCGGCTGGTCGGCCGGTTGCACAGTGATCTGGTCTTCGCTGTTCATGGTCGGGAACTTCCTCTATGGCCGGACGGGCCTAGCCCTGGCATTGCTCGCCGTGTTCGTGATCAGCGGAGTGATTTTGATCCGTTCCATCCAGCGGTCGTGGAGGTAACTGAAGGCCGCGATTAAGCTGTCGGGAGCTGGACAGTAAACACGCTGCCTTTTGAAAGTTCGCTGGCGGCGGTGATCTTGCCTTGATGCGCCTCGACAATGGCCTGGCAGATCGCCAGGCCCAAACCCGTGCGACCAGCGGGTTGCGATCGGGATTTGTCGGCACGATAAAAGCGTTCGAACACGTGCGGCAGATCCTCCGGCGCGATGCCTTGCCCGTTATCAGCCACGGTCAGTGTCACCGACCCGCCCTCGAGTGCCGTCGCCACGCGCACCGCGCTCCCTGCCGGACTATATTGAATGGCATTGGTGAGCAGGTTCGTGATCACTTGGGCCAGTTGTTCCGGATCGCCATGGAGCCGGGCGGCGGCCAATTCAGCGTGCAACGTGACCGAACGTTCATCCGCCAGGGGCCGCAGCAACTCGACACAATCATGTGCCACGCGCGCCAAATCGAATTCCTCGCGCCGGCCGGTTTCCCGCGCGCCTTCGAGCCGGGCCAGGGTGAGGAGCGCCTCGGTCAGCTTGCGCATTCGCTGCGCCGCGCGCTGACAAGCCTCGAGCGCCACCGTGTATTCCGCACTCGAGCGCGGTCGAGACAGCGCGGATTGCGTTTGCGTAAGGATCACCGCCAGGGGTGTGCGCAATTCATGCGAGGCATCCGCCGTGAAACGGGCCTGCTGCGCGAACGCCGATTCCAATCGGGCGAACGTGGAATTGAGCACTTCGGCCAGTCGGCTAAGTTCGTCATCCGTACCAGCGACATTGATGCGCTGCGAAAGGTCCACGGCGGAGATCTTCTGCGCGGTGGCGCTAATGTCCTCAATCGGCCTCATGGCGCGTGCCGCCACCCACCAACCGCCCGTCAGCCCAATCAACAGCACGCCGGCGCCAGCCATGGCCAGCCAAAAGGCGAGCCTCCGCATGGCAGCGAAATCCGGAGCCAGCGACCGGCCGACCAGGGCGCAATCCCCGCCCGGCATAGAACGATAGAGCTCGCGGAATTCGCCCCGGAATCGCACCTCCGTCCGCAGCGGCGGGCCCGGCTCCATGCCGGCTTCCACCGGGCGCGGCGGCCGCGGATCGGCAACGTCCACCGGAGCATTTGGCGAGTGGATCGCATCGCCCGTCTCCGGCCAATAGATGAAATAAAGCCCGTTCGTTTCGCTGCGATCAAACTGCTGAATGGCGGCCACCACGCGGGCGTGCATTTCCGCGGCGAAACGCCGGGGAAACCGGCCATTTCGATCGAAGGGCCGCTCATTGCCCGCCCAGGGCTCTCGATTTTGAAAACCGCCCGGTTCCGGATGACCGGCGGGCGGCGCGTCATCTGGCGGTGCGCCGGCTTTTCCGGGGCCACGCGCGCCTCGCGGTTCGGGCCGAAACAGACTGTTCAATCGCTGGTCCAGTTCCTGGTCGATGCGCCGCAATTGGTTCTCGCGCGCCACCTGGTAGGCGGTGAAGCCAAAACCCGCCAGGACTGTCACCAGGATCAACCCGTGCCAGAGCTGCAGCCGCCAGCGAATAGAGTGAAAAATCATTCCGTGGATTCCACACAATACCCATGCCCACGCCGGGTGGTGATAAACTCGTGGCCGAGCTTTTTCCTGATATTCGAAACGTGGACGTCGAGGAGGTTGGAAAGAGAACTTTCGTTTTCGTCGAACAGATGTTCGTAAAGAGCGGTGCGCGTAACCACTTTGCCCTGGTGCAGAGCGAGATATTCCACCAGGGAATATTCCCGGGCGGTGAGCACAACTTCCCGGCCGTGGAGGCTCACGGTGCGCGCAGCGGTGTCAATCTCGACCGGGCCAATGCGGAGCGTGGGTTGCGCCTGGCTGGCCGACCGTCGAATCAACGCCCGCAAGCGGGCCAGCAACTCCTCGACGTCAAAGGGCTTCACCAAGTAGTCATCCGCACCGCCATCGAGCCCGCGCACCCGGTCGCGCACCGTGTCCCGCGCCGTCAGGAGCAGCACCGGCGTTGCCTTGGACTTGCGCAAACGTCGCAGCACTTCCCATCCGGCGATGCCAGGCAGCATGATATCCAGCACCACGGCGTCATACTCGAAAGACTCGGCCTTGTAGAGCCCCTCCTCGCCATCCGCCGCGCCATCGGCCGCGTAGCCGTCCTCGCGCACCGCCTGCAGCAGGCTCGCCAGCAAATCCGGTTCATCTTCCACTACCAGGACTCTCATATTCAGGTAACGCTCTTTCGACTCCGGCCGGCTCCGCCTCCGGCTTCGGTTGCTCCGCGAGACATCACTCGCCGCGAGTACATGATAGAATGTCTACCTTAAGGCAAGATTAAGCGATTCGATATCCCGGAGCGAGTTCCAACCACCGTCGGCCGGGCGTTTCAAAGAAATTTCAAAATAATTTTCACGTTCACGTTCTCTTAAGGTGCGACGAGCTAAGGTTAGCGCGTGAGAATGAAAAATGAATCAGCGCTGATCAGTTCCTCACCCGCTTCCAGCACGGAGGCGAGAGCTGGCGAGTCACACCACATCCCGATGGCTGAAGCGCCTTTCGCCAGCGTGCGCCCGGCCATCAAAACTGAAAGCCATATGAAATTAATGACCCAATTCGCAGTGATCCTGAGTTTGAGCGCGGCGACCGCGCTGGCCCAACCCGGTCCGGGCGGGCCCCACGGTTTCGGCGGGCCTCCGGGACGCGGACCGCACGGCGCCCCTCCCTTCATTCGTGTGCTCGACATCAATACCAATGGGGTGCTGGAAGCCACCGAGATCGCCAACGCCTCCCAGGCCTTGTTAACCCTCGACGCCAATGGCGATGGCAAACTCTCAGCGGACGAGCTGATGCCGAAACCTCCGGGTGACGCCGCTGGCAAGGAACAACGGCCCGCTCCTCCGGCCGGCGCCAAACGCCCGGTGCCGCCCGTAATGGCCGTTCTGGACACCAATGGTGACGGGGAACTCGATGCGACCGAGATTGCCAACGCCCCGGCAGCACTCCTGCAACTTGACGTCAACGGAGACGGACAGTTGACCCCGGACGAACTGCGTCCGCCCCATGCCGGTGGCGGGCGGGGTCCCGGCCACCGTGGAGGCGACACCCAACCGCCTCCCCAATAATTAGCCCTGAACGCACCCAAGTGGGGAGCGGCCTCATAGGGGTGGCCCTCCCCACAAGGTGATGAACTTAACTCACCACACTATGCAACAGCCGCCGGCAAATTGGTTGGAAGTAAAAATTGCAACCATCGAGATTCGGCGCATCACCGCCCGGCTCGAGTGTTACTTCTGGCTGCTTGCCGGCGGCTGTGTCGTGGCGGCCGTTGGCATTATTCTGACCGCCTTGCGCCCCTGACTCGATCTGGTCCAGCAGTGGATCACTCGCACCTCGATCTATGCGCCTATTCGTGCTTTTCCCGCTCGCGCTGGCTTTCCTGCTGCCAATCACCACACCCCTGCGAGCTACGGAAGCCACGGAGACCCGGGACACCGGCACCAATGAATTGCATGTGTCTTTCCGCGCGGCGCCACTGGAATTGGTCCTTAATCACCTGGCTGAAGCCGCAGGTTGCACCCTCGAATGGGAGGCGGCCCCTAAAGGCACCGCCGATATCTGGAGCGCCCAGAATCTCACCCGCGAGGAAGCGCTCCAATTGCTGCATTCGGTGTTGATGAAAAACGGCTTTGCAGCGCTTACTGCCGGCAACAAGCTCACGATTATCAGCCGGGACAGCGCCAATACGCGCGAGCTGCCGGTGAAATTTGGCGGCGATCCCGAGCAAATCCCGTCCAACACCCAATTGGTGACCCAAATCCTCCCGGTCCGCTACACCGAGGTCTCGCAAATCGTCAAAGATCTCCAGCCGTTACTTTCGACCCGGACGGTTATCACTGCCAATGAATCCGCCAACAGCCTGGTCATCACCGATACTCAGGCGAACATTCGTCGGGTGGCTGAAATCGTAAAAGCAATCGATGCCGGGGCACAGGATGTCACGCTGGTCCGGGTGATCCGTTTGCGGAATTCCTCACCCTCGGAGATGGTTGATCTATTGAGCGAATTGTTTCCGGACCAAAACACGTCGCAAAACCAGACGGGAACGCAGATCGGTGGATCACCAGGAGGATTTGGTGGGCCGCCGGGCGGTTTCGGTCCACCCGGTATGGGCGGCGGAATGCCTGGCCCGGATGGAAACAGCACTCCGTCCAGCACCAGTCAACGCTTGAAGAAAGGAGCCAAGGTGACGGCAGTAGCGGATGAGCGTACCGGCTCGATCGTGGTCAGCGCACCCCAGGCACTCCTCGGCCAGGTCGAAAGAGTAGTAGCGGACCTCGATGCAGACGGAGCCCGGCGGCAGAAGCTCACGGTCATTAAGCTGCAAAATGCCGGCGCGCAAAGTGTCGCGGACGTGCTGCAGGACCTCTTCCAGAAGGATACGACGACTTCGAGCCAGCGGAATCGCACCACTCAAACCGATGCCTTGACAACCCGGGCCTCGAGCCAGACTCAAACTTCCTCCTCCTCTTCGACCCGAGGGTCCGGCATGGGTGGTGGTACCGGCGGCGGAAACCTCGCGGGTGGGAGCGGCGGTTTGGGGAACTTTGGCCAATAGCCAAAAAACCTGGATCCCATCACCACCGTGGTGGGCCACGGAAATCCATGACCGCGATTACCTTTCGCGTGGCGTGACCCACAGATGGACCAACTCGTGCCGGCGCAGCACCGTGAGCCGGACCGGATGCTCGAGGTGTTCACCAACAAGCAATCGATGCAGGTCATGCGCCGACCGGACTTCCTCATGGTTGAACCACACGATCACATCATCACGCTGCACCCCGCCCGCCGCCGCGGCCGAACCGGCCTCGAGATCAAGCACCAAAGCCCCGGAGCGCTGCCGCAGTTTATGAAAACGAGCCACCCGCTCGTGAATCGTCACTTCCTGCGCGACCACTCCCAGAAATCCCCGCCGAATGCGACCATCCTTGATCAGCCAGCTCGCAATGAACTCGGCGGTCTTGCTCCCAATGGCAAAACAGATGCCTTGCGCGGCGGGAATCATGGCGGTATTCACCCCAATGACCTCGCCGTTGGAGTTGATGAGCGGGCCGCCCGAGTTGCCTGGATTCAGCGGCGCATCGGTCTGGATCACATTGTCGATCAGGCGCCCGGTCCGCGAAGGGAAGGTGCGGCCGAGTGCGCTCACAATACCCGCGGTCACCGAGTGGTCGTAGCCCAGCGGATTGCCGATCGCGATCGCGATCTGTCCCACGCGCACCATCCCGGATTTCGCGAAAGCGATATGGCGCAACTCCGGCAGGTTCACCCGCAGCACCGCCAGATCGGTGTCCGGATCATCTCCCACCAACTCGGCACGGCCTTCACGACCTTCGGCCGTCCGCACCGACATCCGGTCGGACCCGTGCACCACATGGCTGTTGGTCATCACAAAGCCATCCGGGGAAATCAAAAAACCTGAGCCCGTGCCGCCCCGGCCTGAGGCCTCCGCGCGCACATGGACCACAGAGGGCCCCGCCTGGGCTACCGCCCGCACCACCGCGCGCGAATAGGCATCGAGGTAATCCTGATCCGCCCCCTGCGGCTCCACCTCGGTTCGCGTCCGGTGTTCTTCGTTCTCACTCAGCAGCTTGATGCGCATGGGATAACATTGCGCAATCCCGACAGGGCGCAAGTTTCACCCAGGAACACCGGACCCCGCTGCGGGAATTCCGGGAACCAAACCTCGTCTCATGCATCTTATTAGCATGATTGCTTAATCGGTGATCCCGACGAGCAATCGACAAACGACAACCAAGCTAACAGTTATGAAGACGATACGAAAACTTAACCTCGGGACCGCGACGGTGATCGCCGGGGTCATGGCCGGAGGCATTTTGAGCGCGGCGGCGTCCAGCTCTTCCGTTTATCAACAAGTCAACCTGACCGGCGATTTGGCTGGGATGGCGACTTACACCGATCCCAACCTGCTGAATCCGTGGGGGATCATCAATTTGGGCGGCGACCGTTTGCTAGTCGCCGACAACCACGCCGGCATGGTAACGAGTTACCGCAACAACGGCCGGCTGGGGACATTTAGTCTACAAATTCCGGCGCCCGGCAGCCAGTCCGGCGGAGCCGTCACCGACCTGGCGATGAATCGATCGGGCCGCAGCTTCCTGCTCGACAAGTCCGGCATGCACTCCCGGGCGAGCCTGTTGCTGTTCGTGACCGAAGACGGAACCATCGCGGGTTGGAATCCCGCGGTTGATTCCCATCACGCCATGATTGCGGTGAACAACTCGGGCGCCGGAGCGATTTACAAAAGCATGTCGATCGCCGTCGGTCGTGGCGCCTCCCGGCTGTTCGCGGCCAACTTCGGCCAGGGGATGGTCGAGGCGTATGACGGCGGATGGCAACGAGTGAAATCCTTCACCGATCCCACGCTGGCCAATGCCAGCTACGTGCCGTTCGGTATGCGCATCCTCAACGGACATTTGTTCGTGACCTTTGCCTTCAAGGCGGCGCCGACCGACGGCGACGAGACGGCGGGTCCCGGGCTGGGGTATGTGGATGAATTTGATCTCGACGGGAAGCTGGTTCGGCGATTTGCCTCGCAGGGAACTTTGAACGCGCCCTGGGGCTTGGCGATGGCGCCTCATGACTTCGGCAAGTACTCCGGCGCGTTGCTGATCGGGAATTTCGGCGACGGCACGGTGAACGCCTTTAACCCGACGACGGGGGCGTACCTCGGCCAAATTGCCGACTCGAATGGAGCCGTCATCAAGATCGAAGGGCTGTGGGGTTTGACGTTTGGACCGGGACCGGAAGGTCATGCGCTCTATTTCACTGCCGGACCGGGCGACGAGGAGCACGGTTTGCTGGGGGTTATTCGTTCAGTGAAAACCCACCACTGAATCCCACCTCGTATGACCTGAAAGAAACACAGCGCCGCGACCAGTTGGACGACTCCTGGTTCCTTCGGATCGCGGCGCCACTGACCACTCAAATCGAAAGTTCTATGACCACAACTTCCAGCTACCGCGCGCCGCGGTGGTCCTCGTACCGAAACCAAATCATTCTGACCATGCTTGTGGCTGCCTGCGTCCTCCCGGCCTCGGCAGCGACCAACCTTGTGCGCCTGGTCAACTTCGCCTTTCAACCGCCAATCCTGACCAACAATGCCGGGGACACCGTGCTTTGGACGAACACCACCCTGACCAGCCATAATGTCGTCAGCAGCAATTCGGCCTGGACCAGTTCGCCATTGTTTACCAGTCCGGGCACGTTCTCCGTGACTTTCACGAACGCCGGGACCTACGGCTACTTCTGCTCACCGCACCATACTTTTGGGATGACCGGTATCATCTACGTGCGGCCGGTGAATCAGCCGCCCGTGGTGACTTTGACGAATCCAGCCTCGGGCATCACGCTGGCAGCGCCGGCCACCATCACGTTGCGGGCCGACGCCAGCGACCCGGATGGAACGGTCACAAACGTAGAGTTTCTCTCCGGTGCCGTCCCCCTCGGTAACGCCACTACCAGTCCCTACGCTTTCACAGCCACCAACCTCTCCACCGGCGTCTACAATTTCACCGCGCAGGCCGTGGATAACCTCGGCATGAGCAAGACTTCATCCGTGGTCACAGTCACGGTGGTTTCACCCGGACCGATCCGCTTCGATAATCCTCCGGCACTAAAGGCCGGCAACTTGTCGTTGCGACTCAGCCTCACCCCCAACCTGAGCTACGCGATTGACTACACCACCAATTTCGCGAGCTGGCAGTTGTTCGCCAGTTTCGTGGCCACGAATTCCACGATGCAGTTCTCCGCTCCCACCGCGAACCCAAGTGGCCGATTCTTCCGGGCGCGGCTCCTCCCCAATCCATGAACCGCTGGAACCGCCAACGCGTTTGGGTCCTCCCGACCCGCGCGGGCGGTTCCACCAATGATTCCTGAATCATGGGCACCACCCGGATCCAGCACGCGCGCATCCTGATGATCGCGGGCACCGCGCTGGCTGGCGGATTGCTGATCTCCTGTTCCAGTCTCGAACGCACCTTGGTCGTCGCCCCACAAATCCCGGATGCGACGTTTACCGGCAATCGTTCCTGCGCTGACTGTCACGTCAATTATACCCGGGGGTTCGCCTCCACGCCGCATGCCCGAGTGCAGATTCCCGCCGCCAAACCAGTCGGGGAAACCGGTTGCGAGAGCTGCCACGGCCCCGGTAGCAGGCACATCGCCGCCGGAGGCGGGCGCGGCAAGTTCATCGTTAACCCGGGCAAAGATCCGTCGGCCTGCTTCCAATGCCACCTTGAGACCCGCGCACAGTTTCATCTGCCGCAGCGTCACCCGGTAATGGAGGGCAAAATGAACTGCGTCCAATGCCATGACCCGCACGGTCTCGAGATCCTGAAGCCGGCCGGCGGGATGTCCATGGCCCGGGCCGATGAGCCGTGCGCCCAATGTCATCGGGATCAGACCCGCCCCAGAGTATATGCGCATGAAGCCATGCGCGAAGGTTGCACGGCGTGCCACCAGCCGCACGGATCCATCAACGCCAAGATGCTGATCCAACCCGATCTGAACCTGTGCCTGCGTTGCCATGCCCAGGTGCAGGGCGCGGGAGTGCCGAACGGCCAGTTTGTCATCGGCGCCATCAATCACAGCACCCTCGTCACCCGGGGCGCTTGTTGGACTTCCGGCTGCCATACCGCGATTCACGGCTCCGACATCAACCACCACCTGCTCTATTGAACCGAATGAACCCAACCGCCCACCGTGCGCCCCGGCTGGCTTTCTGGCTGCTCTCCTCTCTGGGCGTGGCGGCGGCGGACATAGATGAATCGAAGCTGCCCGCGCCCGAATCCCGGCCCATCGATTTTCAACGCGACATCAAGCCCATCCTGCAGGAAAACTGCCTGCGCTGCCACGGTCCCGAGCGCCCGAAAAGCAATTTCCGTCTGACGGAACGCACGCTGGCCCTGAAGGGTGGCAACAACGGTTTGGACATTGTTCCAGGCGACAGCGCGAAGAGTCCGCTGATCGATTATGTCGCCCGCCTGGTTCCAGAAATGGAAATGCCACCAGAAAGCAAAGGCGCGCCGTTATCTACCAACCAGGTGGCGGTCCTCCGGGCCTGGATTGACCAGGGTGTGGTTTGGAACGATGGCAGCAATCAACTCGCGACGGCCTCGGTCATCGAAGTCACGCCGCTGGTAATGGGCACGATGGTCCAGGGCGATAAGGCGAAGTTTCGCGAGTTGGAATGGCGTCCGGACGGCTGGGACGGCGGGGTGGAACGATTCAGCTTGAGCCAGCAGGGAGCGGACGGCCGAGCGGTTACCGTGGAGGGCCACCTTTCACGCGATGATTATCATCTCACCCTCGACCTGAAAAAGCCGGAGCTAGGATTCGCGCGACTGGGGTTCGAGCAGTATCGAAAATACTATGACGATGGCGGCGGCTATTATGGAGGATTCACGCCGCCGTTCTACCGGTTGGGCGAAGATTTGCACCTCGACATCGGCCGGGTTTGGGTGGAGCTGGGGTTGACGCTGCCCCAATGGCCACGCCTCGTGATCGGTTACGAGCACCAGTATAAGGACGGGGCCAAATCGATGCTCACCTGGGGACCGGTGGCTTCACCCACGGGCGATTTCCTGGATGCTCGCAGTATATATCCAGCGTTTGAGCAGATCAATGAATCCGCCGATATCTTCCGCCTGGGCGTTACCTTTGATACCCATGGCTACCAGTTGGAGGACACTTTGCGCGCCGAAATTCATTCCCTGAACACGCGCCGCACGGATGCGCTTTATGTTTCGGCGGGAGGAGCGGCGCCGGACCTGTTGACCGTGGTTCAGGAAGCGCATCATTCCCTGCAAATTGACAATACGGCCCGGGTTCAAAAGCAGCTTTACGATTGGTGGCTGGCCGGCGTGGGTTATCGCTATTCCTGGCTCGATGCGGATTCCTCGCTTCACCTGAACCCGCAAGACGCCGCCGGTCAACCAGCGGCCGGCAGCGCGTGGTCCGCAAACAAGCTTCTGTTAAACGAGATCTGGCAGGTCGCCAACGCCACCTCCCAATTCCAACCGCTCCGGCAATTTACCGCGACCATCGGCATCCAGGGCCAATGGAAGCGCCAGGAAACGTTCGGAGATGCGAATATGGATGAAGTGGTAGATCCGGCGGATCCCACCTCGGGGATTTTTCGCTATCCCGCCACGGAACAATCCGCGCTTAACCAAACAACGGCGGAAGAAAACATCGTGTTGCGCTATACGGGGCTGCCGTTCACGGTCCTGTTTGCTGAAGCCCGGCTCAAGCAGGAAGACTACAGCCGGACCGCGGATCAGGACGGCGGCCCGCATGCCTTCCAACTGGCTTCGGACGCCGCGGCCACCTGGCAGGATTACCTGGTGGGGTTCAGTTCATCACCCTGGGCGCGCGTTTCCTTCGGTGGCCACTACCGCCATCGCGATCGCCACACTCAATACGATTACTCGCTGGCACAACACGATGGAGCCTATCCGGGTTTCATTCAGGCGCGGGGCATTGTCGCGGATGAGATTGAAGCGCGGGCAACCTTCCGCCCGGCGAATTGGGTTACCGCCACCCTGACCTACCGCTGGAATGACAGCGATTATCGCACCACCACCGGCGCCACCTCGGCGGACCTGGCGGGTGCCGACGCCACCCCCGGCGGCCAGGTGCTGGCCGGCCGTTACCGAACTCACGGCGTCAGCGCCAACGCCACCTTCACGCCAATTCGCCGGGTCTCCTTGTCGGCGACGCTCTCCTACTTGAACAGCGACACCACGACCGCAGATAACGGCAGTGCGTCTGTGGCGCCCTATCGCGGTGATTTATGGTCCGTTTTCGCCAGCGTCAACTGGACCATCGATGATTCCACCGATCTTTTCGCGGGCTATACTTTTTCCCAGGCGCGCTACGGCCAGAATAACACGCAGGATGGCCTGCCTCTGGGCACTGACTTCGACCGCCACGGCATCCAGATGGGGTTGCGGCACGCTTTCAATCGGACCGTTACGGGTCGGCTGCAGTACGCTTACTTCTCCTACAATGAACCCACCAGCGGCCACCTGGTCGATTTCACCGCGCACCAGGTGCTCGCTTCAGTAAATCTGCACTGGTAAGCCACGCCGAACCGCGCCGCTCCAGGGGGTTTTGGCTCGACGCGAACCTCAGTGCCCGGCCACCTTGTCCCGGTCAATCCGAATGAAGTTGCCGCCCTCAGCCTGCGGACCCGTGCACGATGCCAAAGCATTCGAGCGCCAAACCTATGCCAAAGTGGATTGGCGCCTCATCCCGTTTCTCTTCCTTTGTTACATTCTCGCGTATCTCGACCGGGTGAACGTGGGCTTTGCCAAGCTGCAGATGTTGCAGGACCTGGCTTTGAGCGACGCGGCATTCGGCCTGGGCGCCGGGATCTTTTTCGTAGGGTATTTCCTGTTCGAAGTGCCGAGCAACATCCTGTTGAAAAAGTTCGGCGCGCGCACCTGGATCGCCCGGATCATGATCTCGTGGGGCCTGCTCTCAGCCGGCATGATGTTCGTCAAAAGTGAATGGGCCTTCTACGCCATGCGTTTCCTCTTGGGCCTGGCGGAAGCGGGGTTCTTCCCGGGCATCATTTTCTACCTGACCTTATGGTATCCCTCCCGCCTGCGATCCACGCGCACCGCGGGTTTCGTTTCGGCCATCGCTTTCGCCGGTGTGATTGGGAATCCGGTTTCGGGAGTGATTATGGAAAACCTCTCGGGCTGCCTGGGCCTGGCCGGATGGCAATGGCTCTTCCTGGTGGAGGGCGTCCCTTCGATCCTGGTGGGGATTTGGGTGTTTCGCTATCTCGACAGCAGCATCGCCGAGGCGCAATGGCTCAGCCCCGAGGAAAAAGCGTTGCTCGCCCGGAATCTCCAATACGAAAACCAAAACAAACATGCGGTCCGCTGGCTGGATGCATTTCAAAATCCGCGGGTCTATGCGTTCTGCGGAGTTTACTTCACGCTGATGATCGGTCTCTACGGCATTTCTTTCTGGCTGCCGACAATTGTTAAAGCCCTCGGGGTAAAGGGCTACCTCGGCGTCGGTTTGATTTCAGCGATCCCTTACGCGGTAGCGGTGGTGGGGATGGTCTTTCTTAGCCGGAGTTCGGATCGCACGGGCGAACGACGGCTCCACTATGTGGGCAACACGATAGTTGGAGCTGCCGGCCTGGTGCTGAGCGGCATCTATGCGGACCAACCGGTATTGGCCATAATGTTCCTTTCACTCGGCACGCTCGGGACCATCGGTTCGATGCCCCTCTTTTGGCCGGTTCCTTCGCTGTTCCTGGCGGAGACCGCCGCTGCCGCCGGCATCGGGATCGTGAACTCCGTCGGGAACCTCGGCGGTTATGTCGGACCAAACTTGCCAGTGTGGGTCAAGCGGTTCTCCTCCGATCCGTCCGCCCCGCTCTACGTCATTGCGGGGGCGTTGGGTCTTGGGGCGTTGCTGGCGTGGTTCACTTTTCCGAAAACCACGCGGCTTTGACAGGCGCCGGGAAGCCTTTAGAATGGCGGCATGCCCGCATTGACGTTGAAAACCGGCGCCTCTGCGGCCGCCCTGACTTTATGAATCAATACCTGGTTTCAGCGCTACGCTGCGCGCTTGGTCTCGTGACGCTCGGCTGCGGATTGAGCCTCGCCGCAGAATCGCCCATCACCAAAACGACTTTTAAAGGGTTGGCGGCCCGGTCGCTGGGGCCAGCCATGATGGGTGGCCGCGTCTCCGATATCGCGATTGATCCCAAAAACCCCAGCACCTTCTACCTCGGCCTCGCCACCAGCGGCGTCTGGAAAACATCGAATAACGGCGAAACGTTCGAGCCCATTTTTGACGACCAACCGGCGCAATCCATTGGCGCGGTGGCGGTGGCTCCTTCGGATACCGAGGTCGTGTGGGTCGGCACCGGCGAGGGCAATGATCGTAACTCGTCGGGTTGGGGCAATGGCGTTTATGTATCCACCAACGGTGGCGGCACGTGGCGTCTGGCCGGCCTCACCAACAGCCGCGCCATTCGCGACATCGTGATAAATCCGACCAACGCCAACATCGCCTACGTGGCGGCGGCAGGTTCGCTCTGGGCGCCCGGCGGAGAGCGGGGACTTTATCAAACCAGCGACGGTGGCCTGACCTGGCAGCTACGGCTCGCTGCAGCGAAACCGCACGACGCTTTTACCGGCTGCTCGGACGTGGTGATGGATCCGCAAAACCCGGCCGTGCTTTACGCGGCATTGTACGCGCGGCAACGCAAACCCTGGGGCTTCTACTACGGAACAAACGTCACCGAGGGCGGCGCGGATACCGGTGGAATTTTCAAGAGCACGAATGGCGGTGAAACGTGGACGAAACTCACCAATGGTGTGCCGGCACTCACGGGCCGTATTGGTTTGGCCGCCTCGCGTTCAAAACCCGGCGTCGTCATGGCCGTGGTGCAAAGCGACGAAGGCGGCACCAGTGACATTGACCAGAACCACAGCCACAAAGGTGGCATTCTGCGTTCCGAAGACGGCGGTGCTACCTGGACGCGCGTGAATTCGCTGAATCCGCGTCCGTTTTATTTTAGTCGGCTGGAGATCGATCCGGCCAACGATCAGCGGGTGTATGTAATGGGATGGCTGCTGTTTGTGTCCGATGATGGCGGAAGAACCTTTCGTGAGGACTTGTTTGGCAAAGTCCACCCGGACGTACACGCGCTGGCAATTCAACCCGGCAGTACGCCCCCCGAGAAAGCAACGCCGCAGGGCGACAAAGACGCGAAGGCTCGGGCGCCGATCTGCCAACGAATGATCATAGGCACCGATGGCGGGGTCTACCAGAGCTTCGATGCGGGTGCGAACTGGGCGTTTCTCAATACCATTCCCGCGGCGCAGTACTACCGTATCGACGTGGATAACAGCACCCCCTACCGCATCGCCGGGGGCATGCAGGATAACTCGAACTGGGTCGGACCCAACCGCACCTACACCAAAGATGGCATCCGCAACGCGGACTGGATCATGATCGGAGGCGGGGACGGGTTCCACTGCGTCTTCGACCCCGAAGACCCGAACATCATTTATGCGGAATCCCAGGGAGGCGCTGTGCATCGGTTCAATGCGCGCACCGGTGAAATGCGCGATACGGCGCCGAAACCGTCCGAGGGCCAGCCGGCGTTTCGTTTTCAATGGAATTCGCCCTTGATCGGAAGTCAGCACCATCGGGGTGTGCTTTACCTGGGTGGTAACCGGGTCTTTAAACTCACCGATCACGGAGAACAGTTCACCATCATCAGCCCCGACCTGTCTCGCAATCACCCGGACAAAACCACCGCGGTGGGCAGCACCGCCGAAAATTACGCCGTGGTGTATGCGCTCGCCGAATCTCCCTTGAAGCCGGATTTGCTGTTCGCGGGGACGGATGATGGCCGATTGTGGTACACCGAGGATGAAGGCGGCAAATGGACGGAGATCACTGAGACGATCCCGCCCGAAGCGCGTGGCAAATGGGTCGGACGCATCGAGCCAAGCCGTTTCGACGCCGGCACAGCTTACGTGGTTTTTACCGATTACCGGTCCGGCGATGACACGCCCTACATTTATCGCCTGAATGGGTTGGGCCAGGCTTGGCAGCGGCTCAGCGGCGATTTACCGGCCAACAACCCGGCCATCGTGGTTCGTGAAGATCCGGTGAATCGTAACCTGCTGTATGCCGGAACGGAATTTGGATTGTTCGTGTCGCTAAATGGCGGGACGAACTGGGTGGAATTTGGAGGGTTGCCGGCCGTTCGGGTGGACGATCTGAAAGTCCAGCAGCGCGAAGGCGACCTGGTCATTGGCACACATGGCCGAAGCCTCTACATCTTCGATGACCTGCGGCCACTGCGGGAACTAACGCCCGAGATCGCCGCCAAAGCCGCGCACCTGTTCAACATTCGGCCGGTGCATGGACGATACCTGCTGCCCGGCTGGGAAGACAGCGCGGGTAAGGATTGGTTCAAAGGCGAAAACCCGCCCGAAGGTGCATTGCTAACCGTTTGGTGTCGCGAGTTTTCGGGCGAGAAAATAAACGTCACCATCACCAACTCCCGCCGCCAGACGGTGGCCAAATTCACCCAGCTTGCCACCCCAGGGCTGACCCGGCTTAACTGGGATTTGCGCGTGGGCAAGGATTATCGCTCCTCCTATGGAGGCGACGCGGCGAATCGGTTTGTGCCCGCCGGGGAATACACCGCGGAGCTCACCCTCAAGGATACCAAGGTGACACAGACTTTTAAGGTCACGTTGGAAGAGGGTATTTCGACGCACGGCACCTTTCGTGAATAGCCCATAGCCGCGCCGCCGCGTTGCCGGAATGCAAATCCGGTGTATGTTACCGCAACGAGCCTGTGTGAAAAACGCCGTTTGGGGTCCACCCTTTCGGCTGACGCAGTGGCAGCACTACATTAGGCATTAGGGCGTGGACACTCAAAGCCGCCGATGGCCAGCGGTGGTGGGTGCCGGGTTTTTCACTCCACCCCCAGGACTCGCACAGGGGATCGATGAAAACGGAGTTTCTTCTATCGGAGCGAGACCGGGCGAATGCCGCCCTCAGAGAAAGCGAGCAGCGGTACAAACGCCTTCTGGCCGCCACCACCGACTATATTTACACCGTGGATCTGGAGCGCGACCTGGAGCACCAAACCTCGCACGGGCCGGGCTGCGAAGCGGTGACCGGATATTCTCCGTCGGATTTCGCAAGCGACCCCTACCTTTGGTATCGGATTATCCATGAGGCCGATCGCCCGGCGGTGCTGAACCAGGTGGATCTCATTCTGCATGGCGAACTGCCGCCTCCTATCGAGCACCGCATCACCCACCGGGACGGCACTTTGCGCTGGATCCGTAACACGACCATCCCACATCGCAGCGAGAGTGGCCGGCTGGTGGCTTATGACGGCTTGATCACGGACATCACGGAACGCAAGCGTTGGGAAGAAACCCTGAAAGCCGAGCGCAACCTGCTCCGCACCCTGGTGGACAACCTTCCGGACTACATTTTCGTCAAGGACACCCAAAGCCGGTTCATCATGGATAACCTGCCGCATTCGCGCGCCCTGGGGGCCACTGATGCCGAGGCGGTACTAGGCAAAACGGAAGGGGACTTCCTGCCCGAAGAGGAGGCGGCCCTGCACCGGGCCGAGGAGGAATGCGTGTTCCGCTCGGGCCGCGCCCAATTTAACGCCGAGGAATCGTCGGTTGACGCCACGGGAGCTCGCCGGTGGTTTTCCACGACCCGCGTGCCGTTGAAGGATTTGCAGGGGAAAATTGTGGGGTTGGTGGGCATCGGCCACGAGATCACCGGGTTGAAACGGGCAGAACAGGCGCTGCGCGAGAGCCAGGAGCGGCTGTCCCTGGTCATCCGCGGCAGCAACGACGGCATTTGGGATTGGAACATCCTGACCAACGAGGCCTATTTTTCCCCCCGCTGGAAAAACATGCTCGGTTATGAAGATCACGAAATTGAGAACCGCTTCAGCGCCTGGGAAGAGCTGATCCATCCCGACGATCGCGAGCTCGCGCGGCAACGCGTCCAGGCTTATCTCGCGGGGGATTTGCCGACGTATGAGCTCGAGCATCGACTGCGACACAAGACCGGCTCGTATCGATGGATTCTGGCCCGCGGCGTTGTGCTGCGCGATCAGACGGGAACACCGGTCCGACTGGCGGGCTCGCATATGGACCTCACCGAACTCAAGAGCGCGGCCGACCGCTTGCAGCACGCCAACATCGAGCTCAAGGAAACCCAGGCCCATTTAATCCAGGCCGCGCGCTTTGAGTCCATGGGCACTCTGGCCGCCGGCGTCGCTCACGAAGTAAAGAATCCGCTGCAAACGATTCTCATGGGACTGCATTACCTGTCCCAAAAGCTGGGAAACCTGGACGGGGACCTTGCGCTGACCTTGAGCGATATGCGGGAGTCCGTCACCCACGCCAATACCATCATTGGTGATTTGCTGACGTTGTCGAAGGCCACGCTGTTTCAAATGCAGCTCGGGAGCCTTAATCGGATCATTCAGAACTGCCTGCGCCTGGTGCGCAATCCGCTCGAGGCCGCACAGGTGCTCGTAGCATTACGGCTGGACCCGGATTTGCCTCAGGCCAAACTGGATGAAAGCCGCATCGAACAAGTTTTCCTGAACCTGTTTCTCAACTCAATCCATGCGATGCCCGGCGGTGGCACGCTGACCGTGACCACCCGGGTTCTGGAGTTGAACGAAACCACGATCGCCAATATGCCGATGTATCGCGCCTTCAAACCCACCCAGCGATTACTGCTGGCGGAAGTCCGCGACACCGGCACCGGGATCAAGGAGGCGGACCTGCCTCGAGTTTTTGACCCCTTTTTCACTACCAAACCTGTCGGGATCGGGACCGGGCTCGGGTTGTCGATGGCCAAGATGATCATCGACCGGCATGAAGGCGTCATTGACATCCGGAACGCGTCCGGCGGCGGGGTGCTGGCCACGATCGCGTTAAAAGCGGACTAACCGGCACTGCAAGCGCATGAAATCGACACTCATACCAGACCCAACGAGGGAGCCATGAACAGTTCAAAGAAACGGATACTAGTCGTAGACGATGAACCGAAGATCACACGGCTCATCCGCCTCAACCTGGAACAAACCGGCGAATACGAGGTGCGCGAAGAAAATCGTGCCAGCCACGCCGTGCAAGCGGCGCGGGATTTTTCGCCGCACCTGATCCTGTTGGACGTGCTAATGCCAGGCCTTGACGGCGGCCAGCTCGCAAGCGAGTTTCAAGCGACACCCCAGTTTCGCGAGGTGCCAATCGTCTTCCTGACCGCGGCCGTGACCCGGGACGAGGTCAACTCGCACGGCGGTTATGTGGGCGGCATGCCGTTCCTGGCCAAGCCGGTCGACATCCCGGAACTAATCGACTGCCTGCGCGGGCACTTGGAAAAAGCCACCGCCGGTTCACCGCCGGGGAAGCCAAGGCAGGGGACGGCCCGTCGGCCACTGCAGTGAAGGAGGTTCCACTAGATCGGAGACGCCGCGGTTCGAAGCCCCCGCTTCAAGGGGTCCACTCGTAAACATGCACTGCCAACGGTGCGAAATTATCGTGAAACCGACCGCGCCTAAGCTTGAGCTTCCGGCCTTCGAATCGCACCGACACTTCGCCGGAACCTCCGCCTTTTACCGCGAACTCCGCGGTACAGGCCGCGGATCCCGGATTGGCCGCCATCAAATAGTACCGTCCTTCGTGGCGTTTCAGGCTCGTATGCAAATTGGGTGCGCTGACGGACAGCGAGCCGGTGGTTTCGGCGGAAAGCAACGCCGGTGTCAATTCTCGCACCTCGCCCGCGATGGATTTCATCCACGCCCACATTTCAGCATACTGCGGCAGGACCCGGAAATCGTAATAGCAATAGTAGATCAGCCCTTTGGCACCATGGATCAAGCCGAGGTACGTCATGCATCGCTCTTCCTCGCGCGTGGGCGCACGGCCGGTGCGCAATTCGTCTGGCGTCGGCGCATGACCACGATCGGGATTTTTTGAATTATACTGGTACCAGGCGAAGGCCTGCGGCACCAACCAGACGCATTGACGGTCCCGCACCGCAGCCCGCGCCGCCTCCATAAAGTCACTGACCCGGGTGATGGGATCGTGGGGGATCGGGTAAGGGTCCACGCCAAAGATGTCGGTGGTGCCCGGGAAATAGGGCAGCTCCGAACGGTTGCAGAGCACGATGAAATTGGGCCGGCCAGGGTCAACCTGTTTCACGCGCGTGTAATACTCGGTGAGCCTCGGCACCAACCGATGCGGAAGTTCATCATTAAGATACCAGGCGATGATAGCCGGATGGTCCCGGTAAGCGGCGACGATCGCCTCCGCAATGGCGTCGTTACCGGAGATTCCCTCCCAGGTTTTACCTTCAAAATAGGTCGCCGTCGGATAGACATCATTCAGGCAATAAATGAGCTTCAATTTCCTCGCCTGCATGGCATCCAGGAACGAGAGCATTTCCTTCTTCGGCACATTGTCGGTCCCATAGGCCAGCAGGCAATTGAAGGGGCCGGAAGCCAATTCGGCCAGGTGCTGAGTGTTCACGCTTCCATACCATCCGATTGGGAAGAATGGCGCCCCATCCAGATGAAATCGATTCTGTCCATCGACGTATGCCTTTAGTCCGGCAACCTCCTTCGCGGTCAGCATTCGTGCCGGCCATTGTTCCTTCGCCAACTCGCGGCCGCCCGGACCTGTCAGCCGGGCTTCCAGGGTCACGTCGCCGGGCAACAGCCCATCCAGCTTCAGGATCGCCCGGGCCAGCGTTTGGCGGAACCCGGCGCGCACGGTGCGTGACCCGGCGCTTGAGTTCAGCACCAGTTCCAGGGTCAGCTTGCGCGGTTCGAGATGATACTCTTGGGCTTCAACCTCGCAGGTCACTTCCACTGGTCGTTCGCCGGGGAAGATCCAGTTTCGGTAGTTGGGGTAGCGCAATTCAAAGCGAGCGATAGCCGGCGCGGCTTTGGGCAGGAGTCGAAGATTATCGATCACCGCCGTGAAACGATTGGTGGATCGCAACGCATAAAGCACGACCTCGGCCACGTGGTGAACGTCGCAATCCGCGCCCGCCTCAGCCATCTCCAGCACGATCTGGTTCCATTTTCCCGGCTGCAGTTCCGTGTGCTGCGTCCAACTGTCCTCTCCCTTTTCATCCAGGAGTTTCAGCCCCAGCCGCGCCGGAGCGTCGCCTTCCACCCACACGTCCAACGCTAACGCCGCGTAACGGGAGAAATCCTGCGTGGGAAAACCCCGTCCACCGGCAAAGGCCAGCCGTACTCCGGGCCGCGGTTCCCGGCCTTCCTCCCATCGGGAAATCTCGAAGCTCAACCCATACTGACCCTCAGCCGCCCGCGTCGCGGTGCGCTCGGCGGCCACGCCCCGCCAGAGCGCCTCCGAGCCGGCCTTTTCAAAATCGGCGAGCAACAGGGGCGTGGTGGGCCTGGCCGTCCCGGCGCCCGCTAGGAGCGTGCACGCAAAGAAAGCGAAGGCCAGGACGACACCGTGGGCATGAGGTTTTCCCTTCATAAGATATGGGCAATGAAGGGAGGTTATGAAAGGGATTCCTCAACATCAAGCGCCACCCAACGTCCGAGCGCCCCGGCGGGCGACATGCCAAAGCGCAACGCCTGCGTCTTCGCCGGGATCTTCCCGGGGAATGGTGCCAAACCCCTGCCTTTGCGGCCGAACAGCAGCGGAGGCCGTTCGGTCAGTTGGTGAAACTCATCACCTTCGGATTCGCCAATCGCTCGAAGTCTGCGTAAGCCAGCTTGATGACTTCCTCATGGGAGCCGGCGTTGAAGGCGATTTCCCGGCTCTGACTCAGCGATTCGGCGGCATAGACTTCCATGTCGTAAAGATTGCCGAAAGGCGGCATCGCGCCGACTTCGCAATCCGGGAAGCGCGATTTGAAGGCTTCCTCGGAGGCGAACCGAACGCGGTCGGAACCGGTGAGGTCGCGCAAATCCTGCAGCACGACTCTGCGGTTGGCCGGCAACACGGCCATGGCCAGTTCGCCATCGAGATCGACGATCACGGTTTTGGCCATGGCGCGACCCGGAATATGCACTGAGGCGGCGACTTCCTGGGCGGTGTAGGCGGGGGAGTGGATGATACTGACATACTTGACGCCGTTTGCGTCAAGGAACTGTTTTAGTTTCCTGACTGGCATAGGTTCTCCTTTCCCTAATGGATATGGCACAGTAAGCCCGCGGCGCGAATAATCAAGGGGCCAGCCAGCGACGAACCGACCACCCCGCCACGAAACCGTCATTCATCCATTCACAGATTTCCGTTGAGAAATGCCGGCTTTGGCGTATGGTTGCTCCAGTAATGAGCCACACCAACCCACAGCGCACGGTGAAATGGTCCGACGGCAACGCCGGGGCCATGCGTGCGATTTATCGCGTCACGGGGCTGCCGATGGCCCCGAACGGCGGCTGGGTTGAATGGTTACCTTAGATCAGAAAACGAGATTTTACCTAAAACCCACCGTCGAAAGCCGGTGGGTTTTTTGTTGAAAACCTGCGGCTCAAAACGTTGGGAGGCGATTATGAACCCAACCACGAATAGTCTGAGAGAGAACCTGCGAGCTTTGCCGCGCGGCGCCTGGATTCTTTTCCTGGGCACCTTTTTGAACAAGTTCGGCACGTTTGTGCTGCCGTTTCTGGCGATTTACATGACGGGCCTGGGCTACACCGCGTCTCAGGCCGGGCTGGCGATCGGCGCTTACGGCGTCGGAACCCTGGGCGCCTCCTTGCTGGGGGGATACCTGGCGGACCTGATCGGCCGACGCAAAACCATCGTGCTGTCGATGTTTTCCGTGGCGATCACCATGCTTTGCCTCTCGCAGGCGCACAGCCTGCCGCTGATCATCGTCTGGTCGGGACTGGCAGGCCTGACCGGGGAGCTTTACCGCCCCGCCAGCAGCGCCCTCCTGGCCGACCTGGTCCCGGAAGGGCAGCGGGTGACTGCTTTCGCGGCCTATCGCATGTTTCTGAATGCCGGTTGGGCGTTCGGCCCCACCACGGCCGGCCTTCTGGCCAAGAGTTCCTTCCTCTGGCTGTTCATCGGAGACGCCGCGACGTCGATTCTGTTCGGCCTGGTGGCCTGGGCCGCGCTGCCGGCGCATACCAACTCACATTCGGATAAACAAGGTCTGCGCGAAACGTGGCGCGTGCTGAAAACGGATCACCGTTTTCGGCGCGTGCTGCTTTCCTCCCTGGCCATTGGCCTGGTTTTCGTGCAGGTCTTCTCCACCATGAGCCTGCAAATCACCCATAGCGGCTTTTCGCCTTCGGTCTATGGCCTGATCATTTCGCTCAATGGAGTGCTGGTGGTGCTCGGCGAGCTGCCGTTGACCACGGTGACCCGCCGGTTCGAGCCGCGTAAAATGATGGCCCTGGGCTACCTGCTGATCGGGGCCGGTTTCGCCTCGAACCTGCTGGCGCGTTCGCTGCCGTTGCTGGTGCTCACGGTGGTGCTTTTCACCCTCGGGGAAATGATCAGCCTGCCGTTGTCGGGAGCGTACGTGGCGGACCTGGCTCCGGCGCATCAGCGCGGTCTTTACATGGGCGCCTACGGGTTGGTCTGGGCGGTGGCCTTTATCGCCGGACCGAGCGTCGGGTTGGCTTTGTTTTCGCAAAGCCCGACCCTGCTTTGGAGCCTGTGCGGCGGCCTGGGCCTGCTGGCCGCGGCGAATATCACAGGCCTTTTATCGCCGCCACCGATGCTCAAACGCGTCGCGCGCCTGGCCGAGTCGTAGCGAGCGCGCCTTGCCCTTGGGCCGGGACGGAGCGAGTAACCCGAGGCGGTGGAGAGCAGAGGGTTTTATTCTGCGTTCCCTCTGCTCTCTCCGGTTCAAACTCGACTGACTCGGGGGGGATCGAGTGTTGAAGCGAATTGAATTGTCGCCACCCCAACCTTGGGCTTGAATGCGGCGCATGCAGAATCCGATCATTTTGGCACTGGACCTGCCCGACGCGGCGAGCGCGCTGGCATTAGCCCAGCAGGTCGCCCCGTGCGTGGGCGCGTTCAAGGTGGGCAGCGAGTTGTTCACGGCCGCCGGGCCGGACTTCGTACGCCGCCTGAGGGAGACGCTCGTGCCGGTATTTCTGGATCTGAAATTCCATGATATCCCCAACACGGTCGCCAAAGCCGTGGCGTCCGCCGTGCGGCTGGATGTGCAAATGCTGACCATCCACACCGGCGGCGGGTTGGAAATGATGCGCGCCGCCGAACAAAGCGCGGCCGAAACTTCGGCAGCGTTGAACCGGCCTCCCCCGCTGGTGCTCGGGGTCACGGTGCTCACCAGCATGAACGGCGCGGGCCTCGAACAACTGGGCTGCGGATCGGACGTGGGCAAACACGTGGAGCGGCTCGCCGCCCTGGCGGCCCAGGCCGGCCTGCGCGGACTGGTCTGTTCACCGCTGGAGATTCAGCGCCTGCGCGAACTGCTGCCGCACTCGATGCAGTTGGTCACTCCCGGCATCCGCCTCGGGGACGAAAAAGCCGACGACCAAAAGCGCACCCTGAGCGCCCGCGCGGCCATCGACGCCGGGGCGAACTGGCTGGTGATCGGCCGCCCCATCTATGCCGCCCCACAGCCTGCGGAAGCTGCCCGGCGCATTCTGGCAAGCCTCACAACTTAACGAGGCCCGGCCCGCAAAACCCGCTTTTCCTGGCGTCGGGCAAACGAGCGCCAAAAGCAGATGGCAACGGTAAATCAGCGGGCATGTTATCGCCAACGCCGCCAACGGACACCGGACCGATGCTCAGGGCTAACGCGGCCAAAATCAGCTACAAGCCCGCCCCCAGCCCATTGGCAATGCGCACCACGATTCTCATGGCTCAAGATTGCGCGAACCGTTGGAGTTCAATACCGACTCTGTTTGCATCGAACTTCCATTCCCGTAGTTTGGACGGACAGTCATTTGGATGGCCCCGTAGACTTTTCCCCCTCGCGATTTGAGGTAATACGCTTTCTTCAAAACCGAAGTCCACCCAGCCTGCTCCGGATTCATCAC
Organism: Verrucomicrobia subdivision 3 bacterium UBA693; assembly: GCA_002298785.1. GTDB lineage: Bacteria > Verrucomicrobiota > Verrucomicrobiia > Limisphaerales > UBA8199 > UBA693. The sequence continues at coordinate 40,018 of DBMR01000025.1, read as the reverse complement.
GATTTTCACGGCGGATAAATAGCCTGCCTCTGGAGCTTGATACAAATAATCATCTCCGGCCTCGACCAAGCCGCCGTCCACCGCCGCAATCTCCAATACCCACGGATATTTCTCCCGCGGCTTTATTTTAGCGGGGCGCGTGATGCGCACGCGCAAATCACCTTGCTCAGCGTTGCCTTCGACGCTTTTGCCGGTTAAGAGATCAACCACATAAGCGCGCCCGTCAGGCTGAAAGCCATAAAAACCCTCCTGTGAAACTGTCGGTTCGTGCTGTCCCTGCTTCCACATCCGAATAATTTCCGGCACGTTCGGGTCTGCAAAAAACGGCTTGGGGCTGTTGGCAAACGCGAATGTTTTTTTTGCCCTTGGTGACAGCAAATATCCGGGCTTCACAACATCATCAATCGTCAACCGGTCGCCGGTCATTCCACCTATCTGAAAACGACCAGCTTCGTCAGTAGCCAACTCGGTCTTTGTTTGGCTCGCGTTCGCATCCAACGGTTGTGCCTGCCAAGTCCGGCAGCTTAACGACACCTTGGCCCCCGCTATCGGATTTCCATTCTGATCCACTACACACCCCCAGAAGGCAATGGCCCCGTTCATCGCATCAACAGAAGCCTCGATCTGCCGCTGAACCGCCGCCGTTTTGTCGGTGAGAACCACGTTCCCTGGTGGTTGGGGAAGCTGATGCTTAGCCTCGCGGGCGAGATTCGTTCTCGACCTGCTTCCGGCCTTCGGCAAGCTGCCAGGTTGCTGTGGCTGATTTGCGGGTGTTGGCTCGTTGGAAAAGCTCTCACCTTGCGTCGGATTAGAACCCCTCTGCGAATACCAGACAAGCAATGCCAGCAAGCAAACTGTAAATGCTGTCACCGCTACCACCTTTGGCCTGAGACCGTTGTTAGTATGGCTCATGGCTGCTTGATTCCGTTGGTTATCAACAACTGCTTCCAAAATAACGCACGCTGCATGTTCGTTGAACGAAACTGTGCGCTATGTCGTTACGGTTGGAGATTGCGCGATCCATCGGGATTGACAGCATAGTTCACCTCGCAGGCGCTCTTATCGTTGTAAATTGCATGAACCTCCACCTGTAGTCGTCCATAAACCCGGCCCGCTCGAGAACGGAGAAAAAGCTGCCTCTTAACCAAAGATGTCCAATTTGTATCACTCGGCATCAGTTCCATCGATATTTTGGACTCATATCCGGATTCAGGAGCCAGATACATAAATTCATCTTCTGTTTGAAGCAGGCCACCTCGTATGGCTTCAACCGAGAACGACCATTGGTATTTGCTTCGCGGCTTCGCGTCAGCTTGACGAATGATCCTGACACGCAGGTCACCGTCCGTCTGATCGCCTTCAACCTTCTTGCCTTGAAGCAAGTCCAGCGTGTAAACGCGCCCGTCAGGAATAATGCCGAAAACCTTCTGGCCGGTGACAAGCGGTTTTTGCGGCCCCTGCTTCCACATTTTGAAAATGACCGGGCTGCTGGGGTCGGTCACCGCTCCATAGCTGCGCTCGGCTTTTGGAGAAAGCTGATAACCCTGTTTTTCAATGGCTTGGATGTCAACGCCATCTCCTTTTACATCGCGCAATTCAAATTTTCCATCGGCACCCGTCGTTTTTTCAAATCGAAGCATTTTCCCTTCGGCATTCCATCCGACATACGACTGCACGTACCATTGTCGGACTGCGAGCATGATTTTCACTTCAGAGAGCGGATTGCCGTCTTGATCTACTGCTTTGCCATAGAAATGAACCGGAACGTTTTTCTGTCCGATCATTTGATCGAACATTTGTTGTCTTTTCTCGGGTTCATTTTGGGCCGCCGCCCATGGACTCACTCTCCTCGGCTCGGTCCCTTGAGCAGTATCTGAAGACTCTGTCTCTGCGGGAACGGCCGTGTTCTCGATTATTGTGTTGGTTTCATGGACACTCTCATCTTCGCGTAATGCGCCGGACGGTGGGCTGGAGTTCAGTGGCCGAAGCCAAGAAACAATAGCCCAAACCACTAGCAAAATAGCCAGAGCATAAAGAGAATACTTCGATTTCATCATTCCTCCTTTAATCCCATCTTGATGAGTAATCTATTCCAAAACACTGCTCGCTCCATGTTCGTCGAACGAAATTGCCCACTATGATATTTGTGCTCCCGGCCGAAACTGAAAGGTGGAAGGCGAAGGTCAACCTCATCAACGGTCTGAAATGCTCCTCCCACATTTGGTTGCGCGCCAAGCGCAAAGCAGCGGGCCTCATCGCAAAAGGAATAAATTTCGTATGTGTCCGCAGCAAAGCTTAAGTAGGTGAATTGGAGCAATCCTTTGGTGAAGTAGTTGGTTCCCAGATAATGCCAAGACGCGTAGGTCAGTGTGTCGACTGGTTTCAGATTTTGGTCAAGCGTCCATTTATCCAACGCATAGTCGTTCGTGTTGTAAAAATTCACGTAACTGACGGCCCCGGTTGCGTCACTAAAATAGGGCAGACTGTTGCTTTGCCAGTAATGGGCGTAGTAATTGAAGGTTTCGTCGTCTACTGTTGTGGGAATGGTCCGCCCCGGCGTATTACTATCGTAGGCGTGCGATGGCACAGCCGCTTGCATCGCGACATAGGTATGCACCAGTGCAGAGTTGGTTTGCAGAGCCTCACCAGCCACAATGTTCCCCATACTGTGAGCGATGAGTCGCACCTGGCCAGGGTATTCACCCTTCAACCGCGAGAGCAATTGCCGCAGCGGCGCTCCTGACTTCCACGCCTGCCATTCACTTTTGTCATAACTGTTGAGCGTTTCCTTGATAGGCCAACGGTCGTAAGTCGGCCAACGGAATGAACCAAACCGACCTTGATACCCTTGCCAGTAAAGCCGCTTGTAAGCAGCTTCGGCAAAGCGATCCTTTTCCCACCGTTCCATGTTCCAACCATGAACAAACAGGATATAGGGTGTGTTCGTATCGGACGGCAAATTGTATTGGAAGGACGAAACTCCCTGCGGCAAATCCTCAACCGCATTCGTCGCCACAGTCATCGGCGGTTGTGAACCGACATCGCCAACTGTCCAGCGCTCATACATTTCCTTGATGTCCTTGATCTCGATGTAAGTTGCCGAGTCGGCTAAGAGATTTTGGCCGCCGTCCAAAATCTGCAAATGCACTTCGGCGGTGCCACGTTGAACGCCGCACCAAATGAAGTGTTCACTTCGGTTGGTGAGAATGATGGTTGCACTGGAATTTAGCACCCCGACATACAACAAAGCCGATTGAGCGGCTTGGTTTGACGCCGTGGTTGAATTAAACAGGTAGTTGGTTCCACCGTCTGCTTCAACGGCTCGGAAAAGTCGAATGGCCCCGCCTCCGTTGAGTGTCAACTTCGCCGTGTAGTTGGTCGGCATCACGGCCGTGAGGTTCGACAGGCCTGGCATCCAGAGCCGGGTGTAATCCTCCAAGTCGCGCATGGATGGAATCCGGGGTGTCGGTTGCTGGAAGGGGGCGTAAGTCGCATAGGCGCAATCAGGGATGATCAATGTTGGATAGTCAGGAATGCTTGCTTGTTTGAGGTCGTCCTCCTCCCAGTCGCAATCATATCCTGCAACATTGCAGTCCACAGCGTGCCCCCGATCATAGTCATTATTGATCCAGAATTGGAAGGGATGGTGCGGGGTGGTTTGATCCGGGCCGTAAAAGCTCAGGTTCATGAGGCCGTCGTGGTTGGCATCAACATTGAGCGAAATGACCTGAACGACTCCCGTGCCCCGCACAGACTCTCCCCAGTTGGTCATCGTCACCAACGCCACCGGGCCGGGCTCGGTCGCAAAGAGATCTCCATAGGGTGACAAAATGTCCACCTCATCCCGCACCGGCGCGCCGTTGGTGTCGAAACGAAAGGCCCACTCGAAATATTGGCCCAGGTATCCAAACTTCGTGGGATCGCCGTTGGCAAGGCTCTCCTTTGACCAGCCCCCGATGAGCACGGGTTGACCGACGGCCGCGAGGAGCAACGGCGGCTGGGTGGGCACGGAAAAACCCGCGTTCACCGGCAGGGGAAATAATTGGCTGGTAGCCGCTGGGGAGAATCCCATGATATTGGCCCCGGGGCAGGCGACCGGGGCGAAGTAATACCCGCAGTTCTGCAATTGCGGGGCCGCCGTCTGGCTGTAAAAATAATCGGGTGGATTCGTAAAGCCCACCGAACTCCCGGGTGGCAAAAAGGTGGGATTCCAACCAATCCCAACCAGGGCCGTTTGAATGGGCAGGCCAAACAAATTAGACGCACCCCCACGCAAAGAGATCGCATTGTCGGTTAGGCTCACCGCCAGGTCGGAAGGATTCGCCAGATCTTGGGCAATCCACAGCGCGCCCGGGGCGGACAACACGGCCGGCGCCGGCACCGGGGAATAATTTGGCGTCCAGCGGAAAGCAGGCGTGTCGTTGGTCTCGTACATCAGGTCATGCAATTGATAATTCAAGTAGAACGGCCATAGATTATCTCTCCTGATGAAATATGCGCCTCCGCCTGGATCACCATAATTCTTCCATTCACGCGCCCAATGCAAAAACCCGCTCTCCACATAATGAACATCGGATGGAAGCTGGTAGGCGGTGTGCTGAACTATCCAATAGGAGCTGTCCCAGAGAGCGACATTCTGGGAAGCGGTCGCGGCGCGAAGTTCAAATTCCAGATTTTGCCTCAGGTGCTCTCGACCATCGACAAAATAAGGCGCGTTATCCTGATACACCTGGCCGGCCTTTACCGGCGAACCCGGACGGCCGGCAGCATCCATCCCGCGCACCCAAAGTTCCTCTCCGAGTATGGTAACCTCCCCGGCCCCAAAATGCACATGGTTGATGATCTGAGCATCCGGAAATGTGTATCGACCCGACACCAGGTTTGAGACGGCTATCTCCTCTAAAGACTTAAATGCTTGAAATCCATAGGTGGAATACAAGTCAAACCATTCAAGCCGAAGGGCCGTCACTCGTGGCGGGATGTTGGGACAAACCAATTGCCAGCGGCCACTGGAATTGAGCACGAGGCGCGCCTCCACCGCAAGGGCGGGATCGCCCGAGGCAATCATCGCCTCGGCACCGGCTGAACTGCCGTTGGCATACACCGCATGCACCCGATACTTGGAATTAACCAATTGGTAATCCCTCGACGGCCACCAAGAGCCCTGCGGGTCATCGACATGGAAGAGCCCGGAATCCTGGTACGTGGTGGCAGAACCACTGGGCGTGGCAATCGGCTGATAATCAAGGTAAGTGAAAGTCTCCCAATCGAAGTCGGACCGCTCGATAACATAATAAGACACCGGCCCCGGCACTGCGCCCCAAGTCACGGCCACGCTGGTTCCACCAGCGTTCAAATCAGCCCTAAGCGGTACTGGCGCCGGGGGTGTGTCGAAGTGCTTTGGATTCTGGCCCGTCGCGTATTCGGTTAGGTTCACCAACCCATCCCCGTCATCATCTCCGTAAGGGCCCACGCCCAGCTGACCAAACCATTGCAGTTGCCACCAATCCGGCAAACCGCTCCCATCGCTATCCAGCCACGAGCGGGCCGAGAGAAAAAGGCTGTTGGTTCTCGTGCCGACCGGTATCTGGACCATGGTCCAGTCCTGACCGGGAGCGCCCAGCACCGCGAGTGTTTCCACCGTCCACCCGCCGTTGGTCAAACTCTCCGTGCTCAGGACCTCATACACCATCTCCGGCACCGTACCATGCAAACTCACATTCACAACCCCGTTCGTGACTCCCAATAGTTCCAGCCACAAGGCCCCGGCGGGATGCTGGTAAGCCGGGAGGGCCGGTCCGGCGCCGGGATCCAGGCCTCCACCGCCACCGGGCGGGGGTGGCGGCGACACGATCCCCAATTGCGCCTCGGCCGCCCGCAGGCTGGCATCGATGGCTTGCTGCTCTTGGAGGGCCTGGTAGTCCACTCTGCGATCATCCACCGTATACCACCCGTTGCCCAGGTTGTACACGTCCAACTCCGGATCGGTGAGCATCGGCAGGGGTGGCTGGTCCGGAAACTGCCAGGACCAGAAGGTGCCAAAAGCCGGGATTTCCTCGGACGGCAAGGCCTGGAGGCCGGCAGTTGGCGGCGATATCATTTGCGCGCCGGTCTCTTGACAAAGCAGGCACCATCACACTGTCAGGAGCGCCAGCGAAATTGTGTTAACGGGGAATTTCTTAAACCTCATCGTGCAAGTATATTCCCATTTAACCAGGAGTTGTGCTCACCATTTCCTGTTAATTTGTCACCCAATATTGCTCGCTCCCGGTAGCTGGCTCGGGACCGGGCCATTGGTGATCAAGGCGTTGCTTTGACTTCACTGTGCCGCGCCGGGGCAGGGGTTGCGTCCTCGTTTTCGAGGTACATCTCGCCGGGGCCGAGCTTGTCGTACCAACTGAATTTCAGGATCAAGGAGGTGACCGCGCAGACGGCCAGAGAGATCCAGAGCTCGCGCCAATGCTGGATCACCAGGTAGATCGGGGAGGTGACCAGGCTGGTCTGCCAGACCAAACCGACGGCGATATTAAACATATCCCGCCAAAAATCTTCGTTGGCTCTGAACGCGGGATTTTCGGCGCGGCACTTTTGCAGCACCGGACCCCAAAAGCCCCAGGGCCGCACCTGGCGATAGAAGCGCTGGAGGATTTCGTCGCTTTCCGGCGCCGTGGCCAGGCACACCAGGATCGAGGCGGCGAAGCTGACGCCCAGGATCAGCAGAAACGCGTAAACGGGTGGGATGCTGAGGTAGATTTTCGCCACCGCCGCCAGCGTGCCCGCGGCCATCCCGGCGCAGAACCCGTAGCCGTTGAACCGCCACCAATGCCATTTCAGCACATTGGGAGCCACGAACGCCGGCACCAGGGCCGAGACAATCCACTCGGTAACCGAATGAATGTTCTTCGTGGCGAAGCCAAAGAGGATGCCGAGCAGGATCACGCCTGAGGAGGTGATCCAGGCGGTGACGACATAACGGCGCGGCGGCGCGTTGGGGTTGACGTACCGTTTGTAGATGTCGTTCACCACGTAGGCGGCGCCGGAGTTCACGGTGGAAACGAAGGTGCTCATGAACGAGGCGATCAGTGCGGCGATCAGGACGCCCTTGAGCCCCACCGGGACGTAGGTGTTGAGGACGTGCGGCAGGATTTTCTCGAAGTTCACCTTCGCGCCCATGGCGGCGAGGTCCGGGCTGAAGAACACGATCCCCAGCACGGCGATGCCCGCGATGAGCAGGAACCGCGGGGCGAGTGAAACCAGGGCCATGACCATGTTCTCGAGGGCCGCCTCGCGCGGGCTGCGGGTGGAAAGAATATGCTGGATGGCGTAATTGGGGGTGGGCCCGGCCATGCTCACCAAAACGCCCTTGAGGAACAACATCCCGGTGAAAAACAGGAACATCGAATAGCCATCGCCCCCTTGGGAAACCGGGCCGTAAATGCGCTTGTCCAGTTCCGGCATCAGCCGGCTCCAATCCAGCTCCAGCCGGGTCCCGAAGAAGAGGTGGTCCCAGCCGGCTGGCACCGCGGCCGCGATCTGGTCTGGAGCGACCAGCACCACCGCAATGATCGCGATGCCGACTGCGGCGATTACTTTCAGCACGAACTGGATCAGGTCATTGACCACCACGCTGTACATCCCACCGACCACACAGTAGGCCCCGGTGATGAGCAGCATGCCGGTCCCGTAAACCTCATCCGGCAAATCCCAGGGAAAAAACGGCCGGGTGAACTCCCCGATGCCGCGGAAGGCGTAGCCGAGAAAGCCCACGACGTGGACGAGGGCGTAAATCACGACGCTGGCATAAGCGAGCCGGGCGCCTGGGCTGTCGCCAAAACGGGTGCGCATCCACTCCGCACCCGTGAGCACGTTCGAACGCCGCACCCAGGTGCCGAGGTACATCATGCGAAAAATGACACTGAAGAGCGGCCAAACCCACAACAGCCAAACCGCTTTGAGGCCGTAAATATACAGCATCATCACGAACCACATCGTGCCCGTGATATCCACGCCGCTCGAACCGTGGGCCACACCAATCACCCACCAGGGCAGGCTCTTCCCGGCCAGGAAGTAGGATTCCGCACTCCGGGAAGCCTTCTTCGCCACCCACCAACCGACCAGCCCCATCAGGACGAGATAAACCACGATGATGCTGAGGTCCACGGGGTGCATGCCGTTCATCGGTTTAATGGGTTTGGTTCTGAACGCGACGGATTTCCTCGGCAAAACCGGTTGCGGCCCGGCGGTTCATGGCGGGCAGCCGCGCAGGTGCGCGATTAATTGCTCAAAATTACAAGTGGCCAGCGCGCAATACTTGTCCCCGCCACCGTAATAGACGAACAGCGTGCCGTCGATCACCACGGTGCCACAGGGGAAACAGACGCCGCGGTAAAATCCTTCGATCTCGTAATCCATTTCCGGTTGCAGCAGCCAATCCGGCGTGCGGTGCCGCACCACGGAGGGATCGTCCAAATCCAGGAGCAGGGCCCCGAGCCGGTAGAACTTATCCGGGCCCAGGGCGTGGTACAGCGTAAACCAGCCGTGCGGAGTTTTGATCGGAGGCGTGTTGATGCCCAGCTTGGCGGTTTCCCACGGGTATTTGTTTTTGATCAGCAGTTTGCTCGGCGCCGCCGGGAAGCCCAGCAGGTCCTCGGAAGTTTTGATCCAGGCGCAGGCGTGCTCGGTGCCGTAAGACGGCCCGACCCATTCCAGTGGCCGGTGCATCATGACGAATTTACCGTGGACTTTCTCGGGAAAGAGAATCACGTCGCGGTCATCGAGCAGCGGATCGGTCAGCCATCCGGCCCGCACCCAGGTTTTGAAATCGCGGGTCATGGCCAGGCCGGTCAGCGTCGCGTTGATCCGCAGGTAGCGCGGAAATTCCGGAGGGCAATCGGGCCGGAGATAACGGTCACGCCCGCCCGGCACCCAGAACTGTCCGAAAGGATAATGGCGACAAGCGTACGTGACGTAATACCACTCGCCCATCTTGATAATGCGCGGATCCTGAATCGTCGCGCCGTCAAAGCCTTCAATGCTGGGGCTCAGGGCCGGTTCCTTCGAGACCCGCTCGAAATGGTAGCCGTCCGTGCTCCGGGCCAATCCAAACCAGCACTTATAATCCGGTTGCGACTCGGCGGCCCGATAGAGCAACAACACCTCGCGCTTTGCTTCGTCGTACCAGGCCGCGGGGTTGAAGACCGCCAGGTCTTCCCAGGGATGGTCCGGGTTGGGGGAGAGAATGGGATTGCCGGGATGGCGAATTAGTCTCATGGCGCGAGCAACATAAGCGTAACGAGGTCGAATTCTGCCCGGAATTAAGGATGGCGAAAGCAAAAAAGCGTCGCACCGGGGAGGTTGGTCCGGAAAAATGCAAACGGCGCGAACCCCGAAAGATTCGCGCCGCGGTGAATTAGCAGGATCCGGCTTAGGCGTTTTCCTTCAGCAAGGCGATGAACTGCTTAATGGCCGGAGAGAGCACTTTGTTCTTCTTGTAGATGATGGCCAGCGGCCGGAAGGCTTCCGGGTCTTCCAGTTTGACGGCGACCAGGGTCTGGTTGACCACTTCCTGGCGCACGGTTTCCTGCGGCACAATGGCGACGCCCGAGTCGATTTCCACGGCGCGTTTCACGGTTTCCACATTGTCGAACTCCATCACGTGCTCGACGGTGGCGCCGTGGTCTTTGAGCATCTTGTCCAGCGCGCGGCGGGTCGGGATGTCCTTTTCGAAGCTGACGAACTTGGCGCCGTTGAGGGCTTTGTATTTCAGCACCTTGGTTTTGGCGAGCGGATGCTGCGGGTTGCAGATCAGCACCAGGGGATCCTTGCGCATCTGGATGATCTCGAGCTTGGCGTCGCGCACCGGGTAGGCAATGAGGCCGAGGTCCACCACGTTGCCGAGGACGTCCTCGTACACCTGGTCATGACGGCGATACTCGACGTGCACGTTCACCGTCGGGAAGCCCTTGAGGTACTTCTTGAGATACGGCGGCAGGACGTGCAGCCCGATGCTGTAAATGGTGGCGACACGGATGTTGCCGGAGATGATATCCTTGATTTCCTGGAGCTTGCTGTGCAGCGCCTCGTAGGTTTGCAGGATTTGTTTGGCGTAATCGTAGAGCACCTCGCCCTCGGCCGTCAGGCGGAAGTTCTTTTTGCTGCGCTCGATCAACAGGCTCTTAAACTGCCGTTCGAGCGAGCTAATGGTCTGGCTCACGGCGGACTGGGTCACACCGTTGATTTGGGCCGCCTTCGTAAAGCTTTGGGTCTCAGTCAGGTCGCAGAAAACTTTTAGACTTTCAATTTGCATAAGTGGATTAAATAGGAAAATTCCGCGCAGGTCAACAGCAGAGAGTGCGAAAATTGTGAATAAAATGAAGTTGACTAATTTGCCAAATCGGAGAAGGTGGTTTACATAAGGGACCAAAGCTCCCGGGGTCGGATTCGGTGGTTTCGCGTCGAAAAGGAGGACCCTGGCGGCTGGGTGTTGGGAGATAATGAAACCGAAAATTTGTGTTTGTTGCGGGGAACCGATGGCTGCGACGGGAAGCGGCAATTCGCGTAACCCGAATTTGTGCGCCTCGTGCTCGAGTTTGGAGGACAGCCTGGAGCCGGATCCGTCGATCTGGGAAGGCATGACACCCCGGCCGAGCGAGCCCGAAGAGGTGGATCTTGAGGTGCCTTCAGCCGTGGCTGAAAAGATGGTCGTTTCCTGATTTGGTCTTCCGCACAGTGCAACCGGAGGGTCGGAGTCCTTTTCGCTTTATCGAATCACGGGAGGAAGTTACCTTCATTCTGTCAGCCTGATGGTCTGGTCCCAGGCCGGCAAAAATCATGGCTACAGATTCCCGCAAGCCGGGTTCCATTCAACCGCGGATCCTGATCGTGGACGACGATCCGGGCCAGCGCAGCCTGCTGAATTCATTCCTTTCAGGCCAGGGATTCTCCACCGTGCTGGCGGAGAACGGGGAAGCCGCGTTACGCCTGCTGGAGGCGGAATCGGTCCAAATGATGATCTCGGACGTGCGCATGCCGGGGTTGTCGGGCCTCGATACGCTTCGCCAGGCCCGCGAGCGCCATCTGCAACTGCCCGTCCTGCTGGTCACCGCTTACGCCGATATTCGCGAGGCCGTGGGCGCCATGCGGGATGGCGCCGTGAATTACCTCGCCAAACCGATCGATCTGGATGAACTGCTGGCGATTGTCCAGCACGCCACCGGGGTGGCTCCACGTCCCGCGGTGCGGTTCGGACCCGGACGCGAATTGCCCGCCCGGGTCATTGCGGTGAGTCCGCTGATGCAGGCAGTGCTGCAGGACGCCTCGCTGATCGCGCCTTCCGAGAGCCGCATCCTGATCACCGGCGAGAGCGGCGTCGGCAAAGAGGTGCTCGCGGACGTCATTCACGCCTGGAGCGCCCGGGCCAATGGCCCGCTGGTCAAAGTCAACTGCGCCGCCATTCCTGAAAGCCTGCTGGAAAGCGAACTGTTCGGCCATGAAAAGGGAGCATTCACGGGCGCGACCGCGCAGCGGATCGGCCGATTTGAAATCGCGGACGGCGGCACCATTTTTCTGGATGAAGTCGCCGACATGGCGCCTTCACTCCAGGCGAAACTCCTGCGGGTGACTCAGGAAGGACGCTTCAACCGGGTGGGCTCCAGCCTCGAGTTGCGCACGAACGCCCGCATCCTGGCCGCGACCAATCGCCACCTCGAGGAGGAGGTCAAAGCCGGCCGCTTCCGCGAAGATCTCTTCTATCGCCTCAACGTGGTCGAGTTGAACCTGCCCGCGCTGCGCGAGCGGCCGGAAGACATCCTGCCACTGGCCAATGCGTTCATTGCGGAGTTCACTCGGGGCAAAGCGCGATTCTCCTCCGGGGTGACCGAGTGTCTCCTGAAATATTCGTGGCCGGGAAACATCCGGGAATTGCGAAATGCCATGGAACGTGCAGCGCTGCTTTCCCAGGGCGATTTGATTTTACCGGAGCATTTGCCCGCCCGGGTGCGCGCGGGCGCCGTTCCCACCCAGTCGGCGGAAGGGGCGGTGTCGCCCGAACAATTGGACGACGTGGAGCGGCAAGCCATCATTCAGACCTTGCGCAAGCACGACTTTAACCGCACGGAAACGGCCCGGGCGCTCGGCATCAGCCGCCGGGCGTTACTCTACAAATTACAGCGTTACCGCGAACTGGGCCACGCGGTGGATGCCTCGGGCTGACCGCTCTATTTCTTATCGTCGGGCTTTTTTGCGGGCTCGCCGGCCGGGCTGTCGCCAGCGGGCTTGGCGTCCGCGCTTTTGGCTTCATCCGCCTTGCCTTCTCCGCGAGCAGGCACTTGTTTGGCCGCCTTCAACACCGCGTCCGCCGGCACGATGATGCCCGCCACGACATCCGGCGAGATGCCGGGCGTGCCGCCGGAACGGCCCTTGGTGCTGCGCATGACAAACAACCCGAGCACCTTGCCATCTGTGTTGAACGCCGGCGCGCCGAGAGTCGTGGTGGTAAAGCTGGATTCCGGCACGTAAAACATCCGCGGGCGTTGCACGATGGCCGAGATCCGCTCGACGTTCGCCGCGTACGCCCGCCCCGCGGCGTTGCCCAGACGATTGATCGAAATCAGGTCGTCCAGAATGTCGGCTTTCCCGGCGTCGGAAAAGTCAATCGCCGGCATGGGAGTGGTTAACGGGGTTTTGGGCCGCGCGAATGCCAGGTCGAGGTCTTTGTCGCGCAGCACGACTTCGGCGGGAATCTCGTTTCCATCTTCCAGCAGAATTTTCACGTCGCTAAGTTCGGTCTCGATTTTGAACCGGGCATCGTCACCGGCGGCGTTCTGCACGATCTGGCTCGGGTCGGTGGCGGTTAGCGAAAGCACCACCAGGCCGGACGGATCGATCACCGTGCCGGTGATATCCTGGCGGGTTTCGCCCGACTGCCCGGCGGAACCCTGCATGGTGAAGCGGGTCTTGAGCACGATCTGAACGGTCACCACCGCTTTTTGATGCTGCTTGAAGATGGCGCGGCCTTTGTCGGCCAGTTCGCCGGCGGCGAGTTGCATCATTGAGGCGCTGAGGCCCAGGGCCACGGCGCTTAACCAAATTGCTGTTCTTTTCATAATTCGCTTTTGCTCCGATTCATCGTTTCCAGGTTGGCTCCAATTCGAGATACGCCGTGTGAATCCCCCGCAGGACCTTGAGGATCACGAAACTCTTCCGTTGCCGGGCGACTTCGTCCAGTGATTTTCGCAGCGATTCGATGCTCTCCACCGGCCGGCCATCCACCTGGATAATGAGATCTTCCACCAGCAACGAGCCGAGATCGGCCCAGCCGCCGGATTTTACCTCTTCCACCAGCGCGCCTTTTTGATCCGCTCGCCATTGTTCTTCGGCGGTGTCGAAGAAGGCGATATCCCGCACCGTGAACTCGAAGTCATCGTTGCGGTACTTCTTCATCTCGCGCCGGAGCCGGGGCGAGCGGACCAGTTCCACCGATACTTTGCTCTCGGTTTGCCCGCGCAGAATCTTGAGCTCCACTTTGGTGCCGATGTCGTATTGCCGGATCAACGTCGCCAACTCTTCCTCGTGCTCGGGGCCCGAGGCCCGCATCTTTTCATTGTCGACCGCCAGAATAAAGTCCCCGGGTTTAAGCCCCGCCTGCTCCGCCGTGGTGTGCGGGTAAACCTGCGTGATATAAAAGCCGGTCAGGTCCGGCTTGCCAAGCTGCCGGGCGATATCCCGGCTGATCACCTGCGTCTCGACCGGCAACCAGGCCTTGGTGACTTCCAACCCCGGATCGCGCAGTTCCTGGATGCCCACCTTGATAACCGTCAGGTAACGGCGCGATTCGCGCTCGAAGGTGGCGATGACCGGCACGGGCGCTGCCTGGCCTTTGGTCAGTTTCTCGGTGAACGCGGCGAGCTCGGCCAGATCGCGAATCGGTTCCGAGTTCACTTCGACCAACACGTCGCGTGGACTAAGCGCCGGCTTGGCTTCGCCCGCGGGTCCACCCTGCCGGACCGAAGTGATGAGCACCCCGGCGGTGTTGGTGCGCTTCATCTCGCGCGCGGCGAGGTAGGACAAATTACGGCCCGTCATTCCCCACTGTTTAAATTCCCGTTGGGGCGGGTTTAGCTCGCCCCGTTCAATCGGGGTCATCTTGAGCTTCATTTCCTTCCCCTCACGCTGAATCACCACCGGAACCTCCTTGCCAATCGGCAGGCTGGCGATCAACTGCATGAAATCCGGCATTTCCTCCTCGTAACGCGCGTTGGTTTCCTTGCCATTCAGGCTGAGGAGCAAGTCGCCGCTCCGCAGCCCGGCTTCATCCGCCGGGGCTTCGCTGACGACCCCACTCACCACGACCCCGCGCCGGGCATTCGATTCCTTGAACAACGGCTGGACATCGATGCCGATCCAACCGCGCCGGATCTTGCCGTGGGCGATCAGCTCCCGGGCCACGCTCTGCGCCAGGTTGCCGGGGATCGCCCCGCTCAGGCCGAACTGCAGCTCATTGATTCCGATAATCTCCCCCTTCAAATTGACCAATGGACCGCCGGAGTTGCCCCCATAAATTGCCGCGTCATGCCCCAACCAGCGCACCAGCGCCCCCACATCCTCGCCATCCAGCCGCATCCGGCCGCCCGGTCCAAAAAAGCGCGGCATCATCATCTCGAGGTTGCTCAAAATACCAAGAGTTACGGACTGCGAAAGCGCCATGGGACTGCCCATCGCGAGCACCGGGTCACCCACCTTCAGATGCGCGGAATCGCCAAAGGCCGCCGGGACAAAGGTGCGAGGTTTTTCCGGGCGCAGCTTGAGCACCGAAATGTCCGTGAGCGGATCGGTCCCGACCAGGTCCGCTTCGATTTCTTCCCGATCCCACAAGGTGCAAACAATGCGTTCGGCATGCCCCGCGACGTGGTGATTGGTTACCAGGAATCCGTCCTTGGAAATGATGGCGCCACTGCCCACCGCCTGGTTTTTGATTTCACGCCCCTCGCGATATTCGGTGGAAACTACCAGGATCCGGACCAAGGCTGGGCGGACTTTGGCGATGGCGGCATCCACCGCCGAGCGGAATTCGGGAGACCCTTTCGCCGGGGAGGCCGAGGCGGGCGCCGTCATGATGCACCCCCCTAGAACCGCCAAGGCGCATATTACGGCGCGCAGGCTAATTATCATAACCTCTTGATCTACCAATTCCTCCCCTTCCGCAAGCCGCGAATTTTACCGCGTCTCTGCGCATAGGCCGGCTGCTTCACCCACGCGGACTAACCCGCAGCCCGTACTTTTCTGGCGCCGACTCAAACGAGACCATCCCGCCCTTGGCCGTGATCCCGGCATAAGGGTCGTTGTTGATGAGGATGTTCCCGTCGACATCCATGTAATCGCAGAGTTCAGCAAGGTGAGCGGCGGCGTTGATCAAAATGCTGGTTTCAATCATGCACCCGATCATGGTCTTGAGGCCGGCTTTGCGAGCGGCCTTGAGCGCCTCATACCCGCCACTGATACCACCGGTCTTGACGAGTTTAACGTTTGCGCCGTGAAAACACTCGACCACCGTTTCGACGTCCTTGGCCGAATGATAGGATTCATCTGCAAAAACCGGCAGAGGCGAGCGGGCTTTAAGCCAGACCCAATCCTTGATCGGGGTGGCGGCGGGCATCGGTTGCTCGACATATTGCACGTTGCCATCCTGAGCCAGCCATTCGATCATCTCCAGGGCGTGCTCTTTGGTTTTCCAACCCTCATTGGCGTCAACCCGGATAAGCTTGGTCGGAGCGACCTCGCGCAACGCTTGCACATTCTCCTTGTCGCTGGAAACTCCCACTTTCACTTTCAGAATCGGAAATGCCTCGGCTTCAATGACTTTCTTTTTGATCATCTCTGGCTTATCCATGCCAATCGTGAAGGACGTCAGGTGTTGGTTTTCCCGGAAACCCAACCCAAGAAGGTCATAAACCGCCTGACGGCCACGTTTACCGGCACCATCCAGCAGAGCCAGGTTTAAGGCGCATTTAGCGGACATATCATGGGAGGAAATGGTCTCCAGATAGGCCATGCTGCCTTCAATATCGTTAAAGGATAACCCCCGGGCGTCTACTTGCTTCAAAAACGCCTCTACGGTATCAACCGACTCCTTATAGCGAGCGATCGGGGCCGCTTCGCCGCGTCCGATCGTGCCATCTGCTCCGGTCAATTCCACCACTACCGAGTGGGCCAGATTGGTGCCGCTACCGCGGGCAATGGTCCAGGTGTGGGTCAGGTTCAAATTCGTCCGATGCCAACCAAGTTTCATTGACAACAGAACTACTGAAAAAGGCCACAAAAGCCAATCAGCAACTTATTGAGCCCCTCTGAGGACGCTCAGAGCGACATCGTTGCGGCAACCTTTTTCGTCCTGGACCGGACAGATTTATGCGGAAGATGCTTGCCAAACCTCGATTTGAGGACCATTCGTGATGTCTGATTATGAAGTCAGCATTCAAACTATGGGCGGTGGTCCTGGGCTTTCTTACCACCGCGGGTCAACTCGCTATCGCTGAAAACACGCTAAAGATCGGTGATCCGGCGCCCAAACTGGACGTCGGCAAGTGGGTCCAGGGTGGACCGGTGACCGAGCTGGAAAAGGGCAAGGCCTATATCGTGGAGTTTTGGGCCACCTGGTGCGGACCGTGCCGCACCTCCATTCCGCACGTGAACGAGCTTTACAAAAAGTTCAAAGACAAAGGCCTGGTCGTCATCGGCCAGGATTGCTGGGAGCGCGACGAGTCGTTGGTCGAGCCGTTTATCAAGAAGATGGGTGACTCGATGACCTACCTAGTTCCGCTGGACAACAAGACCAAGGAGGAAAAAGGCGCCATGGCAGTGACGTGGATGGAGGCGGCCGGGCGCAATGGCATTCCGTCCGCCTTCCTGGTGGACACCAAAGGCATCATTGCGTGGATTGGACATCCCATGGAATTGAAGGAAAACACGATTGAAGAAGTGTTGGCCGGAAAATTCGACATCAAGAAAGCGGCGGACGATGCCGCCAAAGCCGAAGCCGCCCAGGGGAAACTTAAGAAGCTGAGCACGGAATTGCGTCAGGCCATGCAGGCAAAGAAATGGGATGAAGCGCTGGGCAAAGTTGATGAAATGGAAAAGGAAGTCCCCGAGGAGAACCCCCTTTCCATGCAGTTCACCCGCTTCAATATCCTGTTGATGAAGAAGGATACCGCGGCCGCCTATAAGCTGGCCGGGACCCTGAGCGAAGCACACCAGGACACGCCGCTGCTGCAAAACGCCCTGGCCTGGACCATCATTAACGACAAGGAAAACACCAAGCCGGACCTGGACCTGGCGGCGAAGATCGTTGAAACGGGACTGAAAGGTTCCGAGAACAAGAACGCCAATATCCTGGATACCGCCGCGCGCGTGTATTTCATGAAAGGCAATAAAGACAAGGCGGTGGAACTGGCCCAGAAAGCAGTCGATGTCTCTGAAGCCGACGGGAAAGAACGGTTCCAGAAAAACCTGGAGCAATTCAAGAACGGCGAGTTGCCAAAAGCGCAATAAATCCCTCGGGAAACGTGGCTGGCCGTCGCCAGCCAGGATTCCTTGGGAAGAGTTGTTAGCGTCCGACCCAGGTGGTGTCACCATAGCAAGGCCGGACACTCGATTGAACGCCGCCCTCGCCCTATTTGGGCGCTTGTGCTATAAGCTGTGCCGCGATGACGGACAGCCCCTCGATTAAACCCAGCCACCGCCTTTGGCGGTGGCGTCAGATTCCGTTGCCAACCTGGCGAGGCTGGTTATTGATCCTCCTCGTGGCCGTGCCGTTGCTGGTAGTCGGTTGCCGACAGTTGCATCCTTTTTTGGCAGTCACGGACTCGAAACCGGGCGGCTTGCTGATCGTCGAGGGCTGGGCACCGGATGAGGCTTACAAAGCGGCGATTCAGGAGTACCAAACCCACGAGTACACGGCCTTTTGCATTACCGGCGGGCCGATCGACGCGGGAGCGCCCCTGGCGGAATACCACACTTACGCCGAGCGCGGCATGGCGATTGCCCTGGCTCTCGGCCTGCAGAGCAACGTGGTGCGCGCGGTTCCGGCACCGCGGGTGCGCGCTGATCGCACCTACGTCTCCGCAGTATCCCTGAAGCGCTGGCTCGATCTGCAACCGACGCCCGCCACCCGCATCAATGTGCTCACCGAAGGTCCCCACGCCCGACGCTCGCGCCTGTTGTTTCAACAAGCGCTCGGGAACTCCATCGAGGTCGGGGTCATTTCCGTCCCCGCCCTGGATTATGATCCCGCCCGGTGGTGGCGAACCAGCGCCGGGGTGCGAAATGTCATCGGCGAACTGCTTGGATATTTCTACGCGAAATTCCTCTTCAGTGGCGCGTGATTCCCTGCGTGATATTTGAAGACGAGCACCTGCTGGCCGTAAACAAGCCGGCGGGCATCAACACCCATGCACCCGCACCGCATGCGGGTGAGGGCCTTTATGATTGGCTGCGGAACCGCGAACCGCGCTGGGCCTCGCTCGCCATTATCCATCGCCTGGACAAAGAAACCTCCGGGGTGATGGTCTTCGCCAAAACACCACTAGCCAATCGCTCGCTCACCGATCAATTCGCCCGCCGACAGGCGAGAAAGCGGTACGTCTTTCTCACACGCAACCGGCGTCCGACCCAGAACTTTACCGCGCGCAACTTCATCCGGCGCGCGGGAGAAAAATACCTCAGCGCACCGCAGGCTCCCGGCGACCTGGCGGAAACGGTCTTCGCTCCGGTGGAAAACCTGGCTGAAATTGGCCCGGCGACTATACCCCCCGGCCTGCAAGCCTGGTGGGCCGAACCGCGCACCGGTCGCACCCACCAGATTCGCGTCCACGCCGCGGAACACGGCCTCGCCATTGCCGGCGATCCGCTCTACGGGGACACGTCCGCTCCAGCCATTCCTCGCCTGTGCCTCCACGCCGCCGAGCTCCGCCTGACCCATCCCGCCACCAAAGAACCGTTATGCTTTTCGGTCCCACCCGACTTTGCGGGCGATCCGCGCCAGGCGCTGCGCTCGGCTTTGATCGATCCGGCGGAGACCAACGCTTTCCGCACCATCCATGGAGCGAGCGACGGCTGCCCTGCGGTTTACGTGGATCGCCTGGGAGATTTTCTTCTCGCGCAAAGCGAGCAGCCTATTCGCCTTGAACTTGCCACCCGGCTCGCACGCGACGGCGCGACGCGCGGGTGGTATGAGAAGACCTTGCTGCGGCGCGTGCGCCAAACCAGCGTCGAGAAGACCTGCCCGCGGCACGCTGGTGGGGAGCCGGCTCCGGAGACCTTCGTGATTCGGGAAAATGCCCTCCAGTTTGAGCTAAGCTTCAATGAAGGCTATTCCGTGGGGTTGTTCCTGGATCAACGCGACAATCGGCGCCGGCTCTTGAATGGTTGGGTCGGCCCGGCGTTCCCGCCCCTAAACCTCGCCGGCAAACGCGTCCTCAACACGTTCGCTTACACCTGCGGGTTCTCGGTCTGCGCCGCCAAAACCGGCGCGGCGACCGTGAGCCTCGATCTCTCGCGGAAATACCTGGATTGGGGAAAGCGAAATTTCGCCCTCAATGAGCTGCCGGCAACCGGCCACGAGTTCATTTTTGGCGATGTGTTTGATTGGTTGCGGCGATTTCACAAGCGCCAGCAACTTTTTGATATGGTCCTGCTCGATCCGCCCACTTTTTCGCAATCCCGGGAGACGGGAGTGTTCCAGGCCAAACGGGACTATGGCATTTTGCTCGAGGCCGCGCTGAGTGTGTTGCAGCCCGGTGGCGTGGTATTTGCCTCGAACAACACCGCGGACTGGCAGCCTTCCCAATTCCTGGAAATGCTGCGGGGTGCCTGCGACGCCGCCAAACGGCGCCTGGCCCAGGAACATTACGTCCCGCAGCCGCCCGACTTCCCCATGTCCAAAGCCGAACCCGGTTACTTGAAAACCGTCTGGCTGCGGTTGGCCAACTAAACCGGAGGCGCCGGGAGCATTTTCCCGCAGACCACGTCTAATGGAATGAGCGCGGCCACGGTTCACGAGCCGGCAGGGGCAAAGGCCAGGGCCAGTGCCGTTGACAGCGTTCCGCAAATGCGGCCACATTAGAACATGATTTCACTGACGAACGCGCAAGTGCGGGATTTGAAAGCCCGAGGCCAACGCCTCAAAGCCACTTTAAAAGTGGGCAAGGAAGGCCTGAGCGCCGGTTTCCTGGCCGCCCTGGACCAGGCGCTTAATCACCATGAGCTGCTCAAGGTGAAGTTCGACGATTTGAAGGAACAAAAGCATGAGCTCGCGCCGCAAATGGCCGAGCAATCCGGCAGCCGCCTCGTGATGCTGGTCGGCAACGTCGCGTTGCTCTATCGGCCCCGGCCGCAGGCCGACGCCGAGCAATCCCCGCCGTAAACGGAATTGGTTCGAAATTTATCCGGGCCGCGTCCGGCCCGGGAGAGGATTGGGAGAGGAAGAATCATGAAACGATTACTGATTGGCATGGTGCTGCTGGGGATTTCGTGGCAGCATTCGCTCATGGGTGGAACGCGGGACGCATTGTGGAAGCAGGTGGAGGAGGCCCAGCAAAAAGGACTGCCTCGCTCTGCCATCACGAATCTCGAGCCCATCCTGCAAGGAGCGCTGAAGGAGAAAGCCTGGCCGGAAGCCGTTAAAGCGGTGGCCACCAAAGTGGCGCTCGAAGGCCTCATCCAGGGAGATAAGCCGGAGGAACGGATCACGCGCCTGGAACAGGCGAAAGCCACTGCGGCCAAGGAGATGGTTCCGATTTTCGACACCCTGCTCGCGCATTGGTATTGGAATTACTTTGAACAGAATCGCTGGCGCTTCCTGCAACGCACCGCCACCTCCACTGCTCCCGGCAAGGATTTTACCACCTGGGATTTACCCCGGCTTTTTGCTGAAATTGACGCCCGGTTCCAATCAGCGATGGCCGCCGAAACGATCCTCAAGGCGATGCCGATCGCCGATTGGTCCATCCTCCTGACCAAGGGCACCATGCCCGATTCCTACCGGCCTACGCTCTACGATTTTATCGCCTACGAAGCCCTGTCGTTTTACACCTCAGGCGAACAGGCCGCAGCCCGGCCACAGGAAGCGTTCGAGTTGTCGGCGAGTGATCCGGTTCTGGACCCGTCAGCGGCGTTCCTCGCCTGGAAACCTGAATCCGCAGACAAAGAGGTGGCGGCGCTCAAGGCGATCTCCACTTATCAGAGGCTCTTGCGATTTCATCAATCCGACCCCGCGCCGCGCGACGCTTTCGCCGCCGCAGACTTGGAACGGCTCAACTGGGGATACAATGCCGCCTCCGGGGAAGACCGCGCGGCGCGGTACAAAGCGGCCCTCGCACGTTTCATCCGCGATAATGCGGATTCTGAAATCACCACCCTGGCCATGGAGCGGAACGCGCGGTTGCTGCAAACTGAAGGCGACTGGGTCGAGGCGCGAAAACTGGCATTACGCGCCGCCGAGATGTTCCCGGAATCCATGGGCGCGAAGCTGTGCCGCAACCTCGCGGCTGAGATCGAATCCAAATCATCCCGGATCACGACCGAACGCGTCTGGAATTCGGCCGGACCTAAGATCACCGTTCATTACCGCAACCTGACCAAGGTTTATTTTCGGGCCATAGCCTACGATTGGACCAAGATCTGGCTCGGCCAACGCCGAAACCCTGGTTACCTGAACGTAGCCGAACAACTCGAGATCTTGCGCGGCACCCCGGCCCTGGAATGGAGCGAAGCCTTGCCGCCAACGGAAGATTTCAAGGAACACGCCAAAGCCTTGCCGGCACCGGATAAACTGCCGCCCGGGTTCTACCTGCTATTTGCGAGTTACGACGAGAAGTTCACACAAATTGACAATCCATTGTCCTGCTGCCAGGTCTGGGTTAGCTCCCTGGCTTTGGTAACGCGTCAGCGCGAAGGAAACCTCGAGGGTTATGTGCTGGATGCCCTCTCCGGCGAACCGATTCCGGGTGCCCAATTGAAGCTCTGGCGGGCGGATAACAACAACAATCGCTCGACCGCGCCCGATCAGACGGCGGACAACGACGGCTATTTCAAATTCACGACTCAGCCTCAGCAGCGCCACTTGTTGCTGGCCCAGCACGGTGAACAGCGCCTGGCTTTGCCCGGTGAACTCTGGGCCTGGTGGCGCGGCGAAGAGCAGCCGATGCCGCCGCAGACCATTTTCTTCACCGACCGCTCCATTTATCGGCCGGGACAAACGGTGCATTACAAAGGCATCTGCCTGTCAGTGGACCAGGCGAAGAACGATTACCAGGTGCTAAAAGGGGAGTCCTTGACCGTGGTTTTCCAGGACCCCAACGGCAAGGAAATCGCCCGGCAAAAGCAGCAGGCTAACGATTACGGCTCCTTTTCCGGCAGTTTCACCACGCCGCGCGACCGCGTCATGGGCTCCATGTCGCTGATGGTGGTGGATAGCCGGGCGGCCGGGACCACCGCCTTCCGCGTCGAGGAGTATAAACGGCCGAAATTCGTGGTGACGCTGGCGGCGCCCAGGACCCCGGCACGACTGAACGACGTGGTGAAGCTCAGCGGCCAGGCCATGGGCTACACTGGCGCCGCGGTGGATGGCGCCACCGTGAAATACCGCGTGGTCCGCGAAGTGCGCATGCCGTGGTGGTGGGGTTGGTGGGGGCGTGGCAGCTTCCACAGCGACAGCCAGGAAATTCTGCATGGAACCGCCGTCACTAACCCGGACGGCAGCTTCGTCATCGAGTTTACCGCAAAACCGGATCCCAAAGTGCCGGAAAAGGACGATCCCTCTTTTGTGTTCGAAGTTACGGCGGACGTCACGGATACCGCGGGCGAAACCCGCTCAGCGGATCGCGGGGTACGCGTAGGTTACACCGCCCTGGAAGCCAGTATCTCGGCCGCCGCCTGGCTGACGGCGGGTCAACCCGCGACGGTCACCGTCTCGACTCGCAGCCTCGATGCGGAGCCGCAAGTTGCGGAAGGCAGTCTTAAAGTCTATGCGCTGGAACAGCCGGCTAAGGTGCATCGTCCCCTGCTGGATGGTGAGGACGAAGATCACGATGGCCGCATCGATGGTGACCTCTCCGAGCCCAACAACTGGCCGCTGGGAAAACTGGTTGCCGAGAAGGGCTTCACCACGGACACCAACGGCATCAGCAAGCTGGATTTTAACCTGCCGGAAGGAGCCTATCGCGCGGTAGTGGAGACCCAGGATCGCTACGGCAAAAAGGTCTCGGGCCGAATGCCGTTGCGGGTGGTGGAACCCGAGGCCCAGCGGCTGGGGATTAGATTGCCGCAGATTTTCGACGCTCCCAATTGGGAGGTCCAACCGGGTGACGAGTTTGTCGCGCTGTGGGGCACCGGGTATGACACCGGACGCGCGTGCGTTGAGGTCGTGCATCGCGGCCAGGTGATTCAGAAATTCTGGACCGAGCCGGGACGCACCCAGCGTCAAATCCGGGTCAAAGTTACCGAGGATATGCGCGGCGGGTTCTTGCTGCACGTGACCCAGGTGCGGGAAAATCGCAGCTACCTCGTGGCCCGGATGGTCGAAGTCCCCTGGAAGAACAAAGAACTGAAACTGAGCTGGGAACACTTCGTCTCGAAGCTGGAACCGGGGCAGAAAAGCACGTGGACCTTGCGCATCGAGAGTCCGGATGGCAGCGCGGCGGCGGAGAAGCCGAGCGCCGAATTTGCCGCCACCCTTTACGACGCTTCGCTCGATGCCTTTATCGGTCATAACTGGCCCCAACAGTTTTGGATGTTTCGCCGTGATAACTCCTGGTTCCAATCGCAATTCGCGAATATGGTCCAGGGCTTCAATCCGGTAACGGGCAATTGGCGGCCGCGATTTGAATCTGTCGCCATCACCTACCGCGCTTTCCCGCCGGAGTTGGCTGGTCGGATGGGAGGCTTTCTCAGGCGCGGCGAAATGATGAATCGACGCGCACTAGGCGGTATGGCCGGCCGAGATTATAAGCTGGATGCCGCAGCTCCGATGGCGATGCTCCGGGAGGAGGTCAACCTCGCCATGCCCGCATCCCGCGCGGCCGCTCCTGTCACGGCGACGGGTAGCGCGATTCCGGAGGCAAAAGAAATGCCAAGCTTTGGGCTGGCAAAGGATAAAGCAGCGGCGCCGGCTCCCGACCTCGGCTCCGTGACCGCCCGCAAAAACCTTAACGAAACGGCCTTCTTTTATCCTCAGCTCCGGTCGGATTCCAACGGCGTGGTGCGCATCGAATTCACCATGCCCGAAGCCCTGACCAAATGGCGCTTCCTCGGATTCGCCCATGACCCAGCGATGCGCGCGGGCGGGATCTCCGGTGAAACCGTCACCGCCAAAGACTTAATGGTGCAACCCAATGCGCCACGGTTCCTGCGCGAAGGGGACGCCGTGGAGTTCACCATCAAGATATCCAATCAATCCGATCAACCACAGTCGGGGAAGGCGCGCCTGACGTTCCAGCAAATCATCGATGAAAGCGCGGCGGATCGGTTGCTCGGCAATACTCAGCCCGAGCAGAATTTCACGATCCCGGCGCGCGAATCCAAGACTTTGTCCTGGCGCATTATGGTGCCGGACGGTTGCGGATTCCTGAGCTACAAGGCGGTCGCCGCCACCGAGAAACTCTCGGATGGTGAAGAAGGAGCGGTGCCGGTCCTTTCCCGCCGGGTGCTGGTCACGGAATCGCTGCCATTACCGATCCGCGGTCCGGCGACCAAGACCTTCGATTTCACGCGGCTTAGTAAATCGGGCGCCTCAAAAACGCTCCGTCACCAAAGCCTCACCTTCCAGATGGTGTCGCAGCCGGCCTGGTATGCCGTGCTGGCGTTGCCGTACCTGATGGAATATCCCTACGAATGCTCGGAGCAGACTTTCAATCGGCTTTATGCGAACGCCCTGGCACGTTCGATCGCGAATTCCGATCCGAAGATTCATCGCGTCTTCGAGCAATGGCGCAACACGCCCGCACTCGATAGTCCGCTCGAAAAGAACCAGGATCTCAAGAGCGTGACGCTCGAAGAAACCCCGTGGCTGCGACAGGCGCGGGCGGAAAGCCAGGCCCGACGCAACGTCGGCATTCTCTTTGATGACAATCGGCTCGAGTCGGAGACTGCGCGCGTGCTGGAGAAACTCCAGCAGATGCAACTTCAGGACGGTTCCTGGCCCTGGTTTCCGGGCGGGCTGGGAAATGACTATATCACGTTATATATCACCACCGGCTTCGGCCGCTTGCGCCACCTCGGGGTGGATATCGATGTCAGCCCGGCCATCCGCTCCTTGCAGCGGCTCGACCAATGGATGACTGAATCCCACCAACGGATTCTCAGCCGGCCGGAACCAGGGAAGTACGTTCCCAGCGCCACCGACGCCCTCTATCTTTATGGCCGCAGCTTCTTCCTGAAGGATATGCCGGTCGCCGCCGAACATCTCAAGGCGGTGGAGTTCTTCCTGGCGCAGTCCCGCAAGCATTGGCTGAAGACCGGCTCGCGCCAGACCCAGGGACACCTGGCCATTGCCTTGAAACGCTTCGCCGATTTCGCGAAGACCACCGACACCGTCCCCGCGGCGATCCTGGCCTCGTTGCGTGAACGCAGCGTCACCAGCGAAGAGATGGGCAGGTTCTGGCGTGACACCGAGCTGAGCTGGTGGTGGTATCGAGCGCCGATCGAAACGCAGGCCCTCATGATCGAGGCCTTCGCCGAAGTTGCGAAAGATGCGGCGGCGGTGGAGGAGTTGCAGGTCTGGCTCCTTAAACAAAAGCAAACGCAGGATTGGAAAACCACCCGGGCCACCGCGGACGCCGTTTACGCCTTGCTGCTGCGCGGACGTGATCTGCTGTCGAGCCAGGCGCTGGTGCAATTGCGGGCGGGCGGCCTCGATCTCACGCCCCGGGTGGGCGCCGCGGCGACGACGTCCAGCGGGAAGAAGCCGCAGGCCGGCACCCGCAGCCAGGTCGAACCCGGCACCGGATTTTATGAAGTCCGGTTCTCCGGTCCGGAAGTGAAACCCGGGTTTGGTGAAATCACCGTGAAGAAGACGGACACCGGAGTGGCCTGGGGCAGCGCGCATTGGCAATACCTCGAGGAGCTCGGCAAGATTACGCCGTATGCGGGGACTCCGCTGAAGTTGCGCAAAAGCCTGTATGTAAAATCCAACAGCAATCGCGGTCCGGTGCTCACTCCGGTCACCGGCCCGGTCCAGGTCGGGGATGAGTTGGTAGTGCGCATCGAGCTGCGCTCGGATCGCGACATGGAGTATGTCCACCTCAAAGACCAGCGCGGCAGCGGCACGGAACCGGTGAACGTCCTTTCGCATTACAAATATCAGGACGGCCTGGCGTATTACGAATCCACACGGGACACCGCCAGCCATTTCTTCATCGATTACCTGCCCAAGGGCGTTTACGTGTTTGAGTATTCCACCCGCGTACAGTTGCGCGGTGATTATCAAACCGGGGTGGCGGAAATCCAGTGCATGTACGCGCCCGAGTTCAACTCGCATTCTGAAAGCCTGCCGTTGCGGGTGAAATGAAGCTGTGGTAACCACTGCCGGGTGAAAACACACCCATTTTGTGCGGGAGCGAACGAGTTCCATCTTTCGCGGATCCTGACCACTCTGGCCTGCTGCGCCGTGCTCGGGGTCAGCCGTCTGGCGACTCCGGCCGCTCCAACCGGCCCCGATCCCGCTCTGGATCTCAAATTGGCCGCTCCGATTCGCACGTGGGACGAGGCGGTGCCGCTCGGCAACGGGTTGATGGGCGCCCTGCTGTGGGGCGAAACCAACCTGGTGCGACTCTCGCTGGACCGCGGGGATCTCTGGGACGAGCGCCCCTCGCAGGCCTTTCTGAAGGTGCGCGAACGGTTTACCTGGAAGGCCATGCAACGCATGGTGGCCGAAGACCGGATGCAGGAGTTCAACGAGGTGTTCGATTCCAATTACGACTACGACGGGCCGCCGACAAAGCTGCCCGCGGGCCGCCTGGAAATTGAACTCGACCAGGGCCGGCACGTGCAGGATTTCGCCTTGCACCTCGCGGACGCCACCGGCCACGTCCGGCTCGAGGATGGGTCGGAAATCCAGGCGTTCGTCGACGCGGCGAACGTGCGGGAACCAGTGCTCCTGGCAGAAATCCCCGGCGCGCAGCTCCGGCAGGTCCGCCTGCGCAGCCCGGAATCGGTGAAGAAATTGAACTACCCTCCGGCACGGGCGGGAAGCAAGGAGGGCTGGACCTGGTTCGAGCAACCCGGGGCCGAGGGATTCGAATACGCGGTCTGCGCGGCCTGGAAACGCGTGGGTGACCACACGCTGCTCGCGGTGACCGTCGCCACGAGCAAGGAAGGCAAGAGTCCGCTCGCGGTGGCCCAGGCCCGCGTGAGCCGCGCGCTCAATGCTGGCTTTGCAAGACGCCTCAAACCGCATGCAAAATGGTGGGCCGGTTTCTGGGACCGCTCCAGCGTCAACCTTCCGGAGGCGAAAGTGCTCCAGCACTATTATCTCGTGCGCTATTTTTACGGCGCGGCTTCCCGGCGCGAGGCGCCACCCATGCCGCTGCAAGGCGTGTGGAGCGCGGATGCCGGCACGTTGCCTCCGTGGAAGGGGGATTATCACAACGACCTCAACACCCAGATGACCTACCTCGCCTACCGGGCTTCGGGCGATTTTGATGAAGGCGCCTGCTTTCTCGACTACCTCTGGGCGCTGCTGCCGACGTTTAAAAACTTCGCCAAGGATTTCTACGGGGCCCCGGGTGCGGCGGTGCCGGGCGTGATGAGCCTGGCGGGGCAACCGTTGGGCGGCTGGGGTCAATACAGCCTTTCCCCGACCATGGGGGCTTGGAACGCGCACTTGTTCTACCTCCACTGGCGGCATACCGCAGACCGGGAGTTTCTCAAGACCCGCGCATTTCCTTTCTGCCGCGAAATTGGCCTCTGCCTCCAGGCGCTGCTGACCCCGGACGCCCGTGGATACTTAAAACTGCCGTTATCGAGCTCACCCGAGATTTTTGATAATACCCGGCGGGCGTTTCTCATTCCCAACAGCAATTACGACCTGGCCAGCATGAAGGTGCTGTTTCTCGCCCTGGAGGAGATGGCACAGGCGCTGGGAGACACACGTGCCGCCGCCGATTGGTCGGCCACCGCCCGGAAGCTCGAACCTTTTCACCTGAACTCACAAGGTACCTTGCTGTTGGATGAAACCACCCCCTTGCCCGGAAGCCATCGGCACCTCTCCAACCTCATGCCGCTCCATCCCTTCAACCTGATCACGACGGATGGCGGGACTGGAGAACGCCGGGTCATCGAGGCCAGCTTGGCGGATTGGGACCGGGCGGGCACCAAAGCCTGGTGTGGCTACTCCTTCTCCTGGATGGCTTGCCTGCGGGCCCGCGTCGGTGATGCCGAGGCGGCCTGGCGTAACCTGGACATCTATACTCGCGCGTTCATTCTGCGGAATGGTTTCCACGCCAACGGAGACCAAACCAAATCCGGCTACAGCACCTTCACCTATCGGCCATTTACGCTGGAAGGCAATTTCCTGGCAATGGAAGCGGTGCATGAGATGCTGCTGCAATCGTGGGCGCCGCTCACTGGCAAACCAACCCCCGGCATCATCCGCATCTTCCCGGCCACCCCGAATAGCTGGGCCCAGGCCGAGTTCAAAGATCTCCGCGCGGAAGGCGGTCACAAAGTCTCTGCGCGGCGGGAGCATGGCGCTACCACCTGGTTGCGCGTGGTCGCGGGCTCGGACGGCATCGTCAGGATCCGGGATAATTTCGGCGGCCGGGTCCCAGTGTGGAACCGGTCTGGAGTGAAACGGAGCGGGGACAATTACGAAGCCATGCTACGCAGAGGTCAACGGCTCGAAGCCTCGTTCCCCAGCCCATAGGGCCGGAGCCGGGCTTTTACAGAGGTGGCGCCGTTTGCCGCGACCGCCCGGGGCCGCGCTTGCCGCTCGACAAAAGCCCGGAGTTGTCTAGCCTGCTTCCAGTGTTATGACTGATCCGCGATACAAGAAACTGGCTTCTTTGCTCG
This sequence comes from Verrucomicrobia subdivision 3 bacterium UBA693, assembly GCA_002298785.1. Taxonomy (GTDB): domain Bacteria; phylum Verrucomicrobiota; class Verrucomicrobiia; order Limisphaerales; family UBA8199; genus UBA693. The sequence goes on along the minus strand of DBMR01000025.1, from coordinate 10,960 downwards.
TAAATTATTCCACCAAACTGAAGAAGGGCGACCGGGTGCTGCTGGACATGGTCGAGGTGCCCGACGAATTCGTGGTGGAACTGATGCGGAGCGCGCGCGAGGCGGGCGCGGTCCCCATCGTGGAGATGCGGCACACCCGGGTGACCCGGGAAATGCTGCGCGGGACCGATGAGGAGCACGCGACGCTGGTGCGCGACCTGGAGTTGTTCCGCATGAAGAAGGTGCAGGCGTACATCGCCATCCGCGGCAGTGCCAACGCCAATGAGACTTCGGATGTGCCGAGCGAATTGATGGGATTATACTCACGGATCAATCGCCCGGTGCTGAATTACCGGGTAAACCAGACGCGGTGGTGCGTGCTGCGCTGGCCATCGCCGAGCATGGCCCAGAACGCCGGCATGAGCACCGAAGCGTTCGAGAATCTCTATTTCGACGTCTGCACCATGGATTATCTCAAGATGGCCCGCGCCATGGTGCCGCTGCAACGGCGCATGAAAGCCGCCGATCGCGTCCAGATCAAGGGCCCGGGCACGGATCTGGAATTCAGCATTAAAGGCATCGGGGCCAAAACCTGCCAAGGCGACCGCAACATCCCGGATGGCGAAGTCTATTCCTGCCCGGTTAAAACTTCGATCAACGGCTTTATCCAGTTCAACACTCCCACCCTCTACGCCGGCACGAAATTCGAAAACGTGCGCTTGGAATTCAAGGACGGCAAAGTGGTCAAGGCCACCTCCAACAATACGTCCCGGCTCAACGAAATTTTAGATACCGATGCCGGCGCCCGGTACACCGGCGAATTCTCCCTCGGCTTCAATCCTTATATCCTCAACCCGATGTGCGACATTCTCTTTGACGAGAAGATCGCCGGGTCGCTGCACCTGACCCCCGGGCAGGCTTACGAGGATTGCGACAACGGAAACCGCTCCGCCGTGCACTGGGACATGGTGCTGATCCAACGCCCGGAATGGGGCGGCGGTGAAATCTGGTTCGACGGGGAACTGATCCGGAAAGACGGGCTGTTCCTGCCGAAAGACCTGAAGCCGTTGAACCCGGCGAATCTGAAATAGCGGTCGGGCTACACGCCCTTGCGCAGCAGCGCCAGGAATTCCTTCATGGCGGGCGAGAGCACCTTGGTGCGCTTGTAAATCGCCGCGAGCGGACGGAAGAATTCGCCGTCGGCCAAAGCCACCTGCGTCAGCGTGTGCTTCGCGACTTCCTGCACCACAGTGCTCATCGGAATGATCGCCACCCCGGCGTCAATCTCCACCGCACGTTTCACGGTTTCGATATTGTCGAATTCCATAACGTGATGGATCTCGACCGAGTGGTCTTTCAAAATTCGGTCCAAGGCACGCCGGGTGGGGATGTCGGGTTCGAAGCCGATGAATTTCTGACCGGATAGAGCTTTGAGCTTTACGGACTTGTTCTTCGCAAACTCATGTTCCGGATGGCAAATCAGCACCAGCGGATCCTTACGCAGCGGGTAAACTTCGAGCTTACTGTCCCGATTCGGATAGGCTACCAATCCGATGTCGACGACGTTACCGATAACGTCTTCGTAAACCTGGTTTGCCCTGCGGTATTCCACGTGGACATTGACTGTCGGATACTGCTTGAGAAATTCTTTGATATGCGCCGGCAAGTCATGGAGGCCGATGCTGTAGATCGTGGCGACCCGAATGTTGCCGGAGACCACTTCCTTGACCGCCTGGAGCCGGGCATGCAGCGCGTCATAGGTCTGCATCACCTGCTTGCTGTGCTCGTAAAGCACTTCGCCTTCGCGAGTTAGCCGGAAGTTCTTCTTGCTGCGTTCGATCAGAATCGATTTGAAAGTCCGCTCCAGGGCGCTGATCTGCTGGCTGACCGCCGATTGCGTCACCCCATTGACCTGCGCCGCTTTGGTGAAGCTTTGGGTCTCCACCAAATCGCAATACACCTTCAGGCTTTCGATTTGCATAAATTAGACTCTGGAATACGCCATGGGGGAGAATCAGTCAACTTATGTTTTAAAGAATCGAAGGTGATATAGAACCGTTGCCACTGCCGGGTTTGCAGGCTCGGCGCGGATAAGCAACTAATCTTAAACAACTTGCGCAAAATACACACCTCGCAAACCCCGCCAACCGTCCTCCGGCACCCTCAGGGTAGTCTGGCCCTGTACTCAAGCTCTGCGGGGTGGTCCGGGGGGTTGAGGCGCAACTTTGGCCTTTGAACCCCTTTGCTTAAAGCGGTATAACACAAGGCATGTCTTTGCCAGAATTACTGAGCGGCGGGGGGTTGATGCTGTGGCTGATTCTGCTGTGCAGCGCGGTGAGCGTGGCGGTGTTTATCGAGCGTGTGCTGCACTGTCACCGGTCCCAGATCAACTCAACGGAGTTCCTCAACGGGGTGCGCACCGTATTGAAGCGCAATAATGTCGTGGAAGCGTTGTCGATTTGCGACGCCACCCACGGCCCCGTGGCGCGGCTCGTGAAGACGGCGATTTTGAACCGTGACCATGGCCGGGAACGGGTACGGGAAGCCTTGGAAGAGGCCGGGCTGGCGGAGGTGCCGCAGCTCGAACGCCGGCTCAACCTGCTGGCCACGATTGCTCAACTCGCGCCGTTGATGGGTTTGCTCGGGACGGTGCTGGGGTTCATTCGCACGTTCATGCAGATGCAGAACGATGGCCTGCACGCGCACGTCGGCCAGCTCTCCAACGGTGTTTGGCAGGCTTTGATCTGCACGGCTGCCGGCCTGGCCGTGGCCATTCCCGCGCACGCCGGGTATAACTACCTGGTCAGCCGCATCAATTCCATCGTGCTCGACATGGAACGGGCCGCCACCGAGGTGGTGAATATTGTGACCGAAGGAGCTCCCTCGAAGGAGACATGAAACTCCCCCGAAACGCCCGGATTCTCCGCAATCAGTTGGACCTGGCTCCCTTTGCCGGAGTGTTCTTCCTGCTGGTGATCTTCCTGATGCTGGCCACGCTGATTTACACACCCGGGGTGCGGCTGGAATTGCCGGTGGCCAACGATTTCCCGGGCCTGGACCGCCCGATGGTGGCCGTGGCGATCGACAGCAGTGGACGCCTGTTCTACCGCAACCAGGTGATCGACGAACCCACCCTGGAGAGCAGCCTGCGCGCGGCGGTCAAAGACGCGGTGGAACCGCTGACGATGGTCGTGCAGGCCGATAAGACCGTCAGCTACGAAAGATTGATCCACCTGACCCTGTTGGCGCGCAATGCGGGCGTAGCCCAGGCGTGGCTCGCCACGCTTCCCCAGCCCTTTGGCGCCCCGGGACCGGCCCGGCGCCCCGCCCCATGAACGCTGCCCTGACCGAACCGGGCCCCTGGAGCGCGCGCCATTTGATGGCTGTGGTCTTGCTGATTTTCATCACCCAGCTTGCCCTCATTTTCTGGCTCAGTGACCGCACTCCGCGAACACAGCGAGTTGCCGCCAAAGTCCCTGGCCTGGTGTTGCTGCCCGCGCGCAGCCATCCGTTGCTGGCCCTCGAGGATCCCACGCTTTTTGCCGTGCCTCGACCGGAAGGCTTCTCGGGCCTGGCCTGGCTGAAGCCGGTTCAGTCCATCAACCGCCCGTTTGAGTGGACCGAGGACTACCAGTTCCTGCCGTTGGCGGCGGGTCAGCTTGGGGCTTCCTACCGGGAGTTCATCGTCACGACCAGTGCCGCGCAAACCCCGTGGGGTGGACGCTCGGAACCACCGTTGACACCGCCCGGCGGCGGCGGCATCGAAGGACCACCGGCTCAAAGCTCGTTGCGGCTGACGGGCGGTTTGCTGAGCCGCACCTTGCTGACCCGGCCCGAGCTGCGGCCGTTTCCAGCTTCGGAATTGCTAACCAACTCGATCGTGCGACTGGTGGTGGCTCCCGGTGGCCAACCGGTGTCCCTCACCCTCGTGGCCAGCAGCGGCTCGCGTGAAGCGGACCAGTTCGCATTGAACCAGGCGCGGGCCGTGCGGTTCGCCCCCGAGCCGGCGCCGGCGGAATCGAACCTGGCCCAGAGATTGTCCTCGTTGACCTGGGGGGAGATGATTTTTGAATGGGCCACCTTGCCACTGGCCGTCACCAACGGCGCGAGCGCCACCATCCCATGAAGACGCCAAGGTAAAACCGAACTCTGGCTATGTCTGTTCCCTCGCTTATCCTCACTTACGTTGTCGTGCTGCTGGCCGCCCTGGCCGGCTTGGGAACCTACACCGAATTGCGCCGGCGCCGATTTGACCCGGCCGCCAGCGCGGACCGCATCTTTCGCTGCCGCAAATGCGGCTATGTCTACACCGACGACCCGGATGTAGATCGCTCGCGCTGCTCGCAATGCGGGCAGACCAATGACGCGATTGTCTTCTGACCCACCGCCCATCCGGGCGTGAGTCAAGTGCCGGTCTTTAGTTCCACGACATCGTGCGGACCGGCTTCGCGCTGGCCCGCGGGGCTCACCCGAATGAACCGCGCTTTCTCGCGGAGCTGCGCGAGATTGGCCGCGCCCAAATATCCCATGCCCGACTGGATCCCGCCGATCAACTGCGCGAGGACTTTGTCGATGGTCCCGGATACTTCCTTGAGGGCCTCCACGCCTTCGGCGGCCATCTTGCGGGTGGTGTCGGCGGTGTGCCCGTAGCGGGCCGCCGAGCCGCGTTTCATCGCCGCCATGCTGCCCATGCCGCGGTATTGTTTGTAAAGCTTGCCGCTGATCTCCATCACCTCGCCCGGCGCTTCCGCGCAGCCCGCGAACAGGCCGCCGCAAATCACCGCGTGCGCCAGGGTCAAGGCCTTGACGATATCACCGGATTTGGTGATTCCGCCGTCGGCCAGCACGGCGACTTTCTTTTTGGCCGCGGCGCGAGCGGCCACATAAAGCGCGGTCATTTGGGGTATCCCCACTCCCGCCACAATGCGCGTGGTGCAGATCGAGCCGGGGCCCTGGCCGACCTTGATAATGTTGGCCCCGCATTCGGCCAGGAACTCGACCGCCGCACCGCTGGTCACGTTGCCCGCGATGATCGGCAGCCGGGGAAAGCTCTCCCGCAACATGCGCACGGCGTCGCCGACGCCGCGGCTGTGGCCGTGCGCGGTGGAAACCGCCACCGCATCCACGCCGCGTTCCACCAGGCCGCCCACGTGCGTGAGAATGCGCTCGCGGTCCAATTCGCCGAAAGCGTTGCGGGTTGCGGATACCGCCGCGCCGCAAATCAGGCGGAATTGCGTGTCGCGCGCGGGCTTGAACTGGGCGTTGCGCTCGAGGGTGATCCGCTCGACGTCGCTCATGGTAAACAAGCCGTGCAGCCGGTCCTGGTCATCCACCACCAGCAGCTTGTGGATCCCTGGATTATCATTAAAGAACCGGTCCGCCCGCGCGATGGGGTCGCGTCCGAGCTCCCGTTTGAGAATCGTATGCACCTGGTTGCGGGGCGTCAGGGCCTCGACCACTTTACGTTTGGCGTAGCGCAGCTTGACCACATGGCTGGGCAGCAGGCCGACCAGCCGGCCCTGGGCGTCCACCACCGGGAAAGTGCTGAAGGCATAGCGCTTCTTCTCCATCAACGCCAGCACGTCTCCGATCAACTGTTCCGGCGCGGCCTTGATCGGCTCCTGGATCAGGCCGTGCACGTGGTTCTTCACCCGGCTTACTTCCGAGAGTTGCTCCTTCTCGGCCATGTTGTAGTGAATCAACCCCAGGCCCCCGTTCAATGCCATGGCGATCGCCATGCGCGATTCCGTGACGGTATCCATGTCCGCCGAAATCACCGGGATGCTCAGTTGCAGCCCGTCCGCCAGCGTCGTTTCCAACTGGGTGTCTTTGGGCAAAACCTCCGAATACAATGTCGCCAACGTGAGATCGTCAAACGTCAGCCCCATCGAGCTGTAGCCCGTGAAAAATTCATCCGCCGATTTATAAAATCGGGAATCTAGACTCTCGGAATCTTTGGTCGGTGCCATGTCAGAAAATGCCCGAACACCCCCGTGGGTGGCAAGGGAAAACACGGCTTGTTCCCCCGCCCCAAAGCGCTCATCCTGCGCCCATGCGCGCGTTGCTGCTGCTCGTTTTGCTCGCCGCCCCAACGCTGGCGGTGGCCGGAGATCTTCCTCGAATCAAGGTCGCCGCCGACCATAAAGGGTTGGTGACGGAAGCGGGCGCCCCGTTCATCCCGGTGGGCGTGAATTACTTTCGTCCGCATACCGGCTGGGCGCCGCAGGTGTGGAAACAATTTGACGCGGACGCCACCGCACGGGATTTCAAGAAACTGAAGGAGCTGGGGTTCAATTGCGTCCGGGTCTTTCTCAGTTACGGCTCTTTCTGCACGGAAAGCGGTCTGGTGAAACCTGCGGGCCTGGAGAAATTTGACCGTTTCCTGGCGGCGGCCGAGCAAGCCGGCATCTATGTGCATCCGACCGGCCTGGATCACTGGGAGGGCTCGCCCCAATGGCCGGCCGGAGTTGAAGAAGAGGCCAACCTCGTGGCCTTGGAACGTTTTTGGAAGATCTTTGCGGGCACCTACCGCGGACGCCCGGTGATTCTAGGCTACGATTTGAAGAACGAGCCGGAGGTCGGCTGGGACAATGCCACGTTGCGAGCGGGCTGGAACGCGTGGCTGCAAAAGCAAGACGATGATCCTGCCCGATGGAAGCAGAAATGGGGCTGCACCAACGAACTTAAGCGGGGTGAAATTCCCACCCCGGCCCAGGAACCAGGTCTGGGGCAAACGGCCATTCGCGCCTACCAGGATTACCGGGAGCACCTGGCGGATGAATGGACCCGGCGCCAATCGGCCGCCATCAAAGCCGCCGACCCCAAAGCGCTGGTGACGGTCGGGTTGATCCAGTGGTCGGTGCCCGCCCTGCTGCCCGCCGGTCCGCGACATTATTCGGGGTTTCATCCGCAGCGCCAGGCGGCCTGGCTGGACTTTCTCGAGATTCATTTTTACCCACTGGAACGAGGGGTTTTCGGTTACCGCGATGGAACCGAGGAACTGGCGAACCTGGCGTATTTGGAAGCGGTGTTGCGGGAAGTGGCCAAGCCGGGCAAACCGGTGGTGTTCGCGGAATTTGGCTGGTATGGCGGCGGGAAACCGACCTTCGGCGGGGGCAACCTGCCCGCGGCCACCCAGGAGCAACACGCCCGCTATTGCCGGCGCGTCGTGCAAGCTTCCGCGGGCTTCGTTTGCGGCTGGCTGAATTGGGGCATGTACGACCATCCCGGTGCGGGTGACTGCACTGAACTGATCGGTTTGTTCACCGCAGACGGGAACCTGAAGGCTTGGGGCACCGAGTTCAGCCGATTGGCCCGGTTTTACCAGGGAAAGAAGTTGTCCGCGCCGCGCCTGACCTCGCGCCCGGACCTGGATTGGGACGCATGCAGGTTGACCGCGCAAGCGGGTCATGATTTCCGGCGCGAATACTTCAAAGCGTTTCAGCAGGATAAGGCGCGCCTCGAACATTTCCCGGCGAATAATTAGGTGCAAACCCTAACCAATGCTCTCCTCCAGGAATTGAGTTTCGCCTGTTCGAAAGTCGCTGTGGGCCGTGCTTGGTAGAAATGGCATCTTTTGGCCCGCAAAAACCGATCCTCGTCGCTCAGGTAAGGGCACCTGTCGGCAAACAGAGTCTTAGCGCCTTAATGGTGAGTTACGGGTTGATTGCGATTTGAGGGTCAAACTCCAAATTACTCGCACCAGACGGATTCAGGAAGGATTCCAACTGAAAAAAGTGGTCGCCACCCGCCACCATTTCAAAGTTCATCCGGGCGTAATTTCCGTTCGCCAGCTTCAAAAAATAGTTCCGTTTAGCACTTCGGCTCCAGCCCGTTTCCAAGTTGGCCGGCACGTCTATTTCACTTGAAGGCTGATACCCGGCGAGGGGAGCTTGAAAAGGAAATTCTTCATCGTATTGAACGATGCCCCCGTTAGGAACGGTGATTTGGCACTTCCAGTCATACTTTTTACCACGAGATGTGCCTTGGTCATCTGTCCAACACTGCACCCGTAAATCTCCTTGCCCTGGGGGAACTACTTTGCCCGTCGCAAGTGAGACTTCGACGGCGGTGCCGTCTTTCGCAACTTGAAAACCTTTCGGCCCCCCCATAGGCGCTTGGACGTGAACCAACGGCTCAGCCGCCCCTTTCTTCTTCAGGCGAAATACGAGGGGGTTAGCCGCGTCGGCAAAGAAACGGGCGTACCGGTCACCATACTCGAAGTTCTTTTGCCGAGGAGTATAATAACCTGCCTTGGATACCGTGACTCCCAGTAGTTTTCCTCTTATATCCCTAATTGAAAACAGCCCGCTGGAGTCGGTCTCAGTATGATAAAACGATGTGCCGCTCGGCGACGTATCGTTGCAGTCGAAATCAACGTGTGCGCCAGCCACCGAATTTGTATTTTCATCAATTACCTTTCCATAAAACACGATGGGGGTTCGCCATTCGCTTAGTCCTTCCTCAGTCGCTCGACGACGCTTCTCCTCCTCGTGCTTCCAATCAATTTCTCCAGAAGGCAGAAATTTTATCCCCAGATCTTTCGATTGGTTGTTGGTGCTTTCACCCGCCTCCTTCATCTGACTTTGTCGGTCCGTGGCGGGCGAGGGAGCCGGTTGCTTTGTCCTACTTGCAAGGGGTTGTTCGCTTGGTTGCTCTGCTGGCTCACTTGACGGTTTTGGCAGGTAGTGCCAGCTCAGGACACACGCGGCGATAACCAGCAGAATAAGAATGAAAGTTCTTCTCGTTTTCATGGGAAGATTTCAAAGCTGCTCAACACTTGTCGGTAGTACGGCAGCGTAGTCTGGATTGGCCGAGCGAACTGAGCACTGTGCGAAGCTCAATTCGCGTGTCATTTCCGCCCCCGGGCCACGGCCACTTCCAGATGCCGACCAAGAGCTTGGCGAGGGCCGGGTCGGTCGTTGGTTCGGAACCGTGGTCACCGCCCTGCGGCTCCGCAGATGAACGGACGACGGATGCTTGAGCAGTCAGGGCAATGGCGACAATCAGGCCGTGGAGGTGCATCCGAAAAACGCTTATCTTGGTGTGAGGTTTCATCGTGGTTTCAGCGTGTTCGGGTCGCCCTCCCAATTCCGTGAACCGTTGGTACTAGCCAGGCCTCGGAAGGAAAGATACATGTAATCTTCCGGGTCGTAGTTGATGGTGAAGGAAAAGCCAAGCTTCGTGAACACTTGCCTGCTCCGGCTCATCACAAAGAACCCTTGGTCAAACCCTTCAAACCACTTGTTGGGGGCATTGGTTGAAAACGTAAAGATCTCGCTGGGTTGGTAACCGGTCTCCGGAGCTTCGTATGTGACGAGTTCGCGCCCCGAGGAATCCATGAGCCCGCCATCAACAGCCTCGATTCTCAGGCTCCAATCTAATGGGTTGCGCCCTGACATGATGCCCGGCGCTCGGCTTACCGTGATTTTGAGGTCGCCACCACCCGGAACGATTTGACCAGCGAGCAGGTCAAAGTATACCGGGGCGTCGGTGTAGTGGAGTTTGTACTGCTTGCTGATCCCGGTCAGCGGTTCCGCCCCCTGGAGTTTCCACATTTTGATGACCGCCGGATTACTCGGGTCGGGATGCGCCCTCTCCTCGTCGGGAAACAGGCGAGAGTAGTTGGCGAAGCGATTTGTGGAAGCCATCGCGTAGCCCGCTTTCTTCGGCACAAGACTCAGGCTCTCCCCTTTGTAGCCGGATAGGGTGAAAAGACCATTAGCGTCTGTGCTCACCTGGCCTCGGTTTACCGTGGACTCATAGCCGTTATGGACTCGAACGTCAAAGCAGACAGTCGCACCCGCCACTGGGGTATGGAACTGATCTTCTAGCTTGCCATAGAAGACAATAGGCTCGTCATTGTAATTCGAGAGGATGTTGAGCATCTGCTCTGCTTGGCTGTCTGGAAAAACGCTGGAGGCGTTTGTGCCGACGGGCACATCCCTTGGCGGCACGCTCGCCTGAACGGGCCGGCTGATGGGCTGGCGCGGTTGGCTCGGCTGTCTTGGCTGGGTGGTCGTATGCTCCGCTGCCGCCACCGCGTTGGTCGGTTCAGGGGATGCCAAAGGCGTCTCGGTCCGCTTCCGGCCAAACCAGATGATCAGCACGATTAACGCGGCGGCAAGGGCAACAAACAGCGCGACTGAGGGCCGGATTCTCATGGCGAGTGCAGATTGAAGCCGTTTTGCTGGAAGAGCAGTGTCTGCCAGTAGCCCTGCTGTTGCCAGTACGGGCCGCGAAATTCGCCGCTGTGCCAAAAATGTGCGGTGTAATTGTTTTGATCTGGTGGCCAGATACCATTGGCCTGGTTGCCCAAATCGACGTTTCTTGCCACGTGATTGACTCCGGGGGTAGCACCCAGAGCAGTGGTCCACGATTGCGCGGCGAAAGCCATGACTTCGTAACGATTGGAGAGCGTGTTAACGATGTCGAGGGTCACCGTGTTAGTGAACGTGTTCGTCAACGTGTAATACTTGTAGAAATTATTCCAAGGCGACGGGTCGCCCGTGCTGCCATTGTAGGCGTACCACCAGCGCCCATCGCTCTCGGCAACGCCTTGGTCGGGCTTCGTCAGTTGGTCCAATTGCCAAGCGGAACGCCGGAGCGCGAAGTCGTTGGCATTGAAAAAGTTGATTATGCGACCGGCGCCACCAGCGTTGTTGGTCGCGAACCAGTTGCCGTAGATGTTGGGTGTGTGAGCGGAAAAGATCAGGAATTCAGGGTAGATGAACGAGTAGTTGGGGACAGTTGGGTCGTAGGCGTGGGCCGTGAGCGCGGCCTGGCTGGCCACATAGGTGTTCACCATCTGATTGGCCCCCGCTAGCCGCAAGGCTTCTCCGGCCACGATGTTGCCCATGCTGTGGGCGAGCAGGTAAACGTGCCCTGGGTATTCGTTGTTCAGGTCGTTCAGCTTGCTGAGTAGCCCCGTGGCCGAGACCCAAGCCTGGCGCCCGCTACCCCAAGTTCGTCAGTCCTGAGG